>CAYXHZ010000038.1:0-29706 GCA_964465065.1 uncultured Clostridia bacterium | reverse complement strand
CCGCCACCAGAGCAGCCTTCGTTTCGGGAATCACCCGGACCATGGACAGGGCCAGATGCAGGGGGCCATCGTCAGCTCCCAGGGGCGAAGCGATGCGCTCGTAGCGGCCATAGCGCCGCTCCCCGCCGAGCTGCAGGAGTCCACTGGGCGGCAGGGGCAGGTCGCGGTCTATGGCCCAGACCAGTTCGACATCGGGCCGCAGGCGCAGGTGACGCAGACTGTAGAGTTTTCCGTTTTTGGTACTGCGCTTGACCAGGTCCAGCTCCAGCCCCACACGCAGTTCGTCGTCATCGGCCAGATCAGCCCGGCCCCAGGCCGTCACCTCGTCCCCGTCTTTCAATTTCAGGCTTTCGAAGGAAATCCATTTCCCGGCCAGGGCTTCGGCCTTGAGTCGTGATACCCAGCGCAGAGGTTTGGCGCTCGAGTAAAAGATCAGAGGCGAGTTCAGTTCGAAGGCCTTGAGCAAGCGCTTTTTCTTCACTTTCCCCTCACTCTCGTCCACTTGGACATACCAATGATGGGGCGCCGGAACCAGCAATCGACCGGCCTTCCGTAAAATCGGGCCGGTCAGGGTGAAGGGAGCCTCACTGCCGGGCTGGCCGATGGCAGCGACGACCTCAGCAGGCCAGGATGCCCCGCGGGTCAGGTCCACGCCGTGTTCCCGCAATACCGCCGTGCGCAGGGCCCCGCAGACGGTCTGGGCCGGCAGGGGGAAGAAGTCGGCGGTCCCCCGCTCGCCCCAGCGGCCGGCAGCCTTGAGGGTGATGGTGTCCAGGGGACGATAACTAAACCAGTGTGTCATTGTTCTCCTCCCAGCACGGTGTCGGCCAGAAAGGCGGCCATCAGGGGGGCGTCGAAACGGTGCTCCGCCTCCCCTTCCGCCCAGGTCCAGCTCTGCTTGTCTTTATCGTGCTTGAACAGCAAACGGATCAGATCGTCAGCGATATTTTTTTCACCCTTGAAGGGGGTTTTCTTGAGCAGATGGGCCATCAGGGCGGTCAGTTCCTGTTCCCGTTCTCCATGTCCGCCCAGGATGGCTTGGAATCCATCTTCAAACTGCTTCAGACTGTAGAGGAAGCTGCGCGAGAGGTCGCTGCCGCTGCCCTTCTTCATGGCCGAGAGCACCCGGTCGAAGGCTGCCCAGCGGGCATCATCCCACTTGGCCACCATATGCCGGGGCCCCCCGCTGCGGCGGCGGATCTCCAGGGCCAAAGCCTTGCGCCCCCCTTTCTTCTTGGCCAACTCGTTCAAGAGCTCGTGCCCCCGTTCGATCATGGCCCCCAGGGGCTCTTTATAATGACAGACCAAAATGGCGGCGGAGATGGAGATATCAGGGCCGTTCCCGAGTCCCAGGCACAGCTTGCCCGGCCGGGGGTTCCATTTACCCACTATCTGGTTATCCAGGGCCTCGGCGCAGCTATCATCCTCCTTCATTGCATAGGAGATCGTGTAGGCCCTGGCAATGTCCCGGGCGGCCTTTAGGGAAGAATGGAGCGGCAGGATGGCCACCACGTCGTCGCCGCCGGCGTAGATCAAGCGTCCCTCTGCCTTGTCGACGATGGGCGCCGCCTGGTAGAGGGCGAAGTCTCCCAGGGCCTCGGAGATGGCAGCATGAATGGCCGGGGTGACCGAGAGCTTGACCGCTTTATTCTCACCCTCTTCATGGATCAGGGCTTGCCAAGGTTCTCGAAAGAGCGGATCAAACAGCAGGGCCTTGTTTAGAAGTCGGTCCCTCAACTCGGGATGCAGGGCACTCTTCCATGTGGCCGATATGGTCTCGCCGTTGACCAGCCGGCCCATGCGATCGCCGTCCATGACCAGCAGGGCGTAGTACTTGTCGCTCTCGCTGATCATGATGTTTCCCTCTTTTAGTTTACTCGTTTCAAAGAGTGCTTGCGCCAAGGCTTTCTTTTCTTTTTCATCGAATCGTCGTCCCTTTTCCTCTTCCCGTTTGAACAAGGCCCCCAGGGCCATCTCGGCGGTGGAAGGGAAGGAGTCCGCCCGCCCGACGATGTGCTGCAGGATGTGCCCCTCGGGCAACACACCTTTGCGCTTGAGCCAGCGCTTGGTCAGGCAGATGGCGCATAGTTTTTCACCACGCTTCTTCAGATCGGGTTGTTCATCGTCGGACTCATCGGCGTCTTCTTTCCATTCTTCACGGTAGGTCCTGGCCAGTTCATCGAGAGACTCGCCGTAGGCCTTGGCCCCAGCCCGTTCGACTTCGTAATCGCGGAGCGAGAGGGCCTCGAACTCGCCGCAGAGGGAGCACTTCTCTCCCGGCTCGTCGGCCCGCCGGCTCTGGCGCTGCAGCTTCTGGGCCGCCAGGGCGCTCTGGGCCAGCTGATGGCTCAGGGGATAGTGCAGGCCGTAATGTGAAGTATCCCATTTCAAATGCTCCAGAATCTTGTTGAATTCCTCGATCACCCCGTTCACCCCGGCCAGGGCCTGGGGATCCAGCAATTTTCCCAGTTCAGCCTGGTCCTTGACGGAGCACAGCCGGGCCGCTGCCCACTGCACCTGCCACAGGCCGTTCATCTGACGATCGAAGAGCCGCTCGAGATGAGCCGCATCGGGCTCCAGATCTTTGGCTTCATACAGCAATGTCTTAAGGACTCCCTGGCCGATCTCCGCCCATTTCTCGCGGATGCGTGTTTCCACCGCTGCGGCGATCTCGCCGAGAAGGTTGATGGGCACCAGGGCCAGGAACTTGTTGGGAAAGGTGGCCAGGCCGGTTGCCGTGGTGTTTTCTGGCTTCCAGGACTCAGGGAGCAAATCGTGTCTCTGGCGCCCGATCCACTTATCTTTGAGGTACTGCGTCACCAGGGGCTGGTCAAGGAGCGAGGGATAGAGGATATGATCGGGGCCCAGGGTCTCCATAATTTCGCAGATGCCTTCGAAGGCCAGCCAGGAGAGGATGACCGAGCCCAGCCAGTAGTCCCGCAGCTTGCGGGCCTTGGCGATGAAGCCCTGGACCGGAGTCAGGGAGAAGACCGCCAGGCCCACTTGATCCCAATGGCCGGCCAGTTCCCGGGAGGAGTAGAGGGCCGAGGTCAGGGCGTTGTGGTGCCAGATGGAGTGGTTGGGAATGCGGGTGTCGGCGGGCAGCCGGTGCCAGAGGGCCCCCAGCCCCCCGACATTCCCCTCGGCCAGCATGAAGCGCAGCACCAGGTGGAGGTAGAAGAAGCGGGTGCGGGAAAAGGTGTCGGCATCGCCGGTGTTGAGGCTGGATAGGCCTTTTTGGCCTCCGAACATGCCGATCTTTTCTTCCAAAAAGGACTTGAGTTCGGAATAAACCCGTTCATGGGTGATCCCGTCCAGATTGAATGCGAGTGCCGCATCGTTGCCGGTGGGATGGGTGATCTGAGGGTTTTCCAAGAAATTGATCGCCCCGTTTTTTCGAGGATTATTCTCGACATACCCCGGCAAAACTCCCCGTTCGAAGCCGCTGGCCAAGCGATCGGCCATGTCCCAGTATTCCTTGAGTCGGGGTTCGAGTCCGAAGATATTCAGAATTTCTGCCGCCCTCCGCTCGTGTCCCGGAATGGACATGGCCTTGTCGATGGGGTCGTGGAGATAGGCGCAGAACTTGTCGTCCCAATATTCTTTGTTTTTCCAGGAGCTCATGGGGTCACCTTTTTCGTCATCATATCGAAGAATCTTTTCCAATCTGCGGCCACTTTTTGATCATCAGGCTCGAGCAGCAAGCATCGCCAAACGTATGTGTTATCCGCGATCCTATCCACGTGGAAGTGAAGGGGCTTGCTGTATCGGGAGCCGGGGAACAGATTCACACCTTTTTCCTGTTTGATCTGTCCCTTTGTCGACTTGTACGCTTCGGCCATATTCCGCATCGCATCCTGAGCAGAAGGAAAATTCTTTTTATGCTCGTACTCCGAAGTCGTCCTGGAGAAAACCAGGTTTTTTGCCATTTTTCCACTTTTTCTTAACTCGGCTATCTTTTGTTCTGGATAGAATTGATTGATTTCTGGGCAATGCAGAGAACCAAATCCATTACGTGACCTCAAGCCCAAGCCACCATGGCGAATCCAAACGGCAGCACTCCCCAGAATCTGATCGGCCAGAGCAACCTCGGATAGAATGAATTTCAGAGAAAATGATGATCCACCTTCCATATAATCTCTTACAAACTTGTTTCTTTGTTCGTCCTTTCCACTTTGTCCGTAAGCAAAATAACTCAAGGGATCATTAATGCCGTTCCCAACTGGGCCTTTTTTAGAAATAATTCTTTTTTCAACAATTTGGAGTGTGATAGGTGCTTGTCTTTCCGTATTTCCCCATACAATGGCTTCCTTGTCTGCCAACGCCTGTGCCGATACACATTCGGCCCCCCAAACCGCCCGCCACCAGAACCGCAGCATGCCTTTGATCGAAGCCGTGCGCAGCTCGGTGCCCGGGCGTTCGGCGCCTCCGAGAAACAGGGGTGTCACCACCTCCAGTTCAAAGGTGTGGGTCACCCGATCCCTGAACCGTGTCAGATTGATGTTCATTTCGCTACTCCTTCCTTCATGACTCTTCACTTCTCGTCTTTTGATCTTTTCGCCCTAGCCTTGTCATCGCAGTCGACAGCCTCTTCGAGCCTGCCAAGCCGATAAGCCTGCTTTCCTCGCAGGCTTGGCTCAACAGGCTGCGCCACAATTCTGGGCTGAATTCCTGTGTTTCGTTCATGACAGTCTCTCTGAACTCTCCGTAACGAGCCGCGTGACATGACCCAACCCGAAAGAGGTGTTCTTGCCCAGCCCGAGTGCCAGAGCCCCTTCCAGCAGTGCCAGGATCAACGGGTCTTCCACGGCTGGAAAGCGCAATTCTCCCACCACACCGCCGAATTTCATTGCGCTCTTCTGGCGGGCAGACCAGCGACCGTAATCGAGCCAATGCAGATTGGTACAGTCCGTCTTGGTTTCACCTGACTTGGCCGACCACTCCGTCCCCTGGTCGGCCTGTTGCCCGTAACAACGGCACAGGACGGACAAACGGGAGGAAGCGGCATCGAGAATGTCCTGCAGGGCCAACCGGTCCCGATACTGCCCTCCGACCTTGATACGCAACGGCGTGACCAGGTGGAGACCGTCGATGGGGGGATAAAGGGGTTTGTCAGTCAATGTCCAGCAGACCCCGTCCGCTTCGATCCTTCCCAATCCATCGGATTCGCCGGCGAAAGCATGCCCGTTGAGGGTCACGTCCTGGACCTCAAAGGGAATACGTGGGTTCAGCAGACCATCCCGACCGGCTTCACGCAGAGCCAACAGCAGGATGGGTGCTGAACGGACCGCCTCGCCCATCAGGACCAGGGTCAAGGGCAAGTCCGTTACCGGTGATCGCTCCCAGTCATTCTGATGTACACGGATGAGCCATGGGTGAGGGAGGCGGTCTCGCCCGGGCAGGATGGAGCTGCCATCGGGATTCGGGCTGACGAAGAGATAAGCGTAGGCACAGTGACGCAGCAGCAGGCAGTCCCCGCAGTCCCGCCGTTTGAGAGCGCAAGAGAACTGGTGCAGCTTACGTCCCAGAACACTGTGCAGGACAAAACCCGGGAACTGGAAAAATTGCAGCGGCACAGCCAATTTCAGCCGCACGGACAAAACATGATAGACAATTCGATCGCCGACAAACATCACTTCTCCTTGCCATCAGCCCCCTGGCCCGATAAGGCGACTGAAGTTTTTATGTACTCCAACGAAAACACAATTTCAAGGTTTACGATACAGATTTTATTTTTTCCCACTTTATTCTCTCTCGCTCCGCGCTTGGCTTCGGACCATACCCTTTGTGCACCAATTCATTGTTCCTCCTGAATGACCATTTGTCGCAAAAGCAACAGCATAAACCCTGCCAAAGCCAAAAAATGAGTTTATCAAGAATTATCGGAACTATGCCACAAAGCAGAATCAAAAAAAAAATTAATGGATTGTTTTTAATCATTTAACTGATTATTATTAATCCATTCTGAGGTGCTACCTTGAAAAAAATATTGCTGGCCTGGATTGGCAAAACCGATTTGGAAGAAATTTCAAACCTGAGCAACATCGGCCGGGGTGGCCCCATTGCCTCACTGCTGGCTCATCATTACGGCCGTTCGTTTTCCGAGGCACACGTTCTCAGCAGTGGCTATAAAAGAGAACAAGTGGAATCGTATCTGACGATTCTCCAAAAGATCAGCCCCATGAAAATTGTTCATCATCGCAGTACCATCAGGCACCCCATGGATCATTTTTCAATTTATCAAGTCGTCGATCGTCTGCTAAGCGACCTCAAAAAAAAGGATCCCTCCCTGCGTTTTGCCTACCACCTCAGTCCCGGAACATCAGCCATGGTCTCCGTGTGGATGCTGGTCGGCCACAACCACACCCCGGGAGAGTTCTACCGAACCTGGATCAACGACGAAAACATACTGGAGGTATCCAAGGTTGAAATCCCCTTCTCCATCGATTTTAACATCTTGCCCCAGGCTATCAGGGAATCTTCCGAAAAAATGCTTACGCATTGGCAGGAAATCCCCGAATTCAATGCCATTATCGGTCAATCGGAAGAAATGAAAACCGTGAAATCACGTGCTGCCAAGGCGGCCTTATTCGACGTCCCCATACTAGTTCTCGGAGAAAGCGGGACAGGGAAAGAGATGTTGGCTCAGGCCATCCATAAGTCTTCTCATCGGAAAAACGAGGAATTTCAGGCCATAAACTGTGCCGCCATTCCAGTAACACTAGCAGAATCAGAACTTTTTGGCCACAAAAAAGGCGCTTTCAGTGGCGCCACGAATGATCGTAAAGGTTTATTTTCTCGCTGTGATAAAGGCACATTGTTCCTGGATGAAGTCGGTGAGTTGGCTCCGGCCATCCAGTCTAAGTTGCTGAGGGTTTTGCAGGATAAAACATTCACCCCTCTGGGCAGCATGAAGGAAGAACGAAGCGATGCCCGAATCATCGCCGCGACCAATCAACCACTCCTCAGTATGATGCAACATGGCGATTTCCGCGGCGATCTGTTTCAGAGACTGGCTGTGGCTGTAATAGAACTTCCTCCGCTACGGGTTCGTCAGGGGGACTTCGAGCATATTTGTTTCCACCTTATAAAAAAAATCAATACCGATTTCAAAACCGATTGCCCGCCCCCATTTGTTTACAAAGATAAGCAACTTTCCGCAGACGCTATGGAATGGATTAAAAAACAAGAATGGCCTGGGAATATCCGTGAGCTGAACAACCTTCTGAGAAGAGCCGCTCTCTGGAGCGAAAAGGAAATCCTGACGGAAAACGACCTGATCATCAATCAACTTCATACTGGAATTGAAGATCAATCCTGCCCTGTTTTGCCCGAAGAAGGATTGGATCTAGACCGATATATGAAGACCATAGAGGAATCAATGGTCAAACAAGCGTTGGGACGGACGAAAAGCAAAGCCAGAGCCGCTGAATTGTTGGGTCTGAATTACAAAACCTTCATTTCTCGTTTGCGTAGCCGGCATCCCGAAGCAACATGAATTCGCTCGCATTTCCAGAAACGGTTTATCTTGAAGGAACATTTCAGTCGTCAAGCAATTCTTCATTCATATTCCAAACCACTGCTGCCCAAAATGAATCGAGTTTTTGAAATCGAGGTATATAGGACAACGGTTTTCAGTTATTACAACGAATTCAGCAGAGCCTGTCCATCCGCAGCCCGTTGATCAAAAAAACGACAAACTGCTGATTTATTGCCGGAAAAGGGCCCACGATTTCCTGATGGAACAGTACAAGCTGTCCGATCCCGAATCCTGGTCCTGGGGCCGGGCCGATATCTTCAGCGAATCGTTCCTCGATGAAAACGAGGTCGTCCCCAAGCTGGTGGCGGCTCTGGAAACCGGCGCGTCGGCCTGGATGCTGGGCGTGGATTTCTGTCGCTCTCCCAGCCACCCCGACGGCTGCTACGCGGTGACCCTGATCAAATTTTTGAAAAACAAAGACTGGGCAGAATCGGAGAAAATCATACTCGAGCGTTTGAACGAATCGCTGCAGCAAAAAAGCATGACCAGGCTCATCTGGTCCAGCCTGCTGTTGACTCATTCCCGTACATTGTTGCGCCAATTTCAGAAAAAGAAATCGCTCGAAATCTCTTCGCTCAAAGGCTTCCGTCTGTATTACGCCTACCGGACGGATGAGATCGGCAGCGTTCCGACGGACTTGATCGACCGGCTCATCGATCCTGCCGAACGCCTCGAACACGCCGGTCGAGGTCAGATCCGCGAAATCGCCATTTCGGTCGGCAAACCCAAATCGCAAAAGTATTCGGATTCAGGGTACTGGGTCGCGCTGGTCGGGAACTGAACGGCCAATACCGATACCGTCGGTTGTTGCGCGTAAAAAAACGTTTATTATAAGTATTGTGAAACAGGCAAACATCACTGCGCGCCCGGACGGGTTCACCTTGGCCGAGATGGTCATCGTCATCGCCGTCGTCGCCATCCTGGCGGCCCTGATCACGCCGCTGGCCGTCAACCAGATCACCCAGAAACGCTTCGACGCCTGCCGCGAGGAACTCGGCAACCTGAAAATCGCCATATGTGGTGACCCCAGGCTGCTGGAAAGCGGCAACCGCACCAGTTTCGGCTTTGTCGGCGATATCGGTATCCTGCCGCGCAGCCTCGACGATCTCCTGAGCGCCACGGCCGATCCGGCGCTGCCGATTCCCCTGTCCAGCAGCAGCGCCGTCGGCATCACCTGGGGCTGGCGGGGCCCGTACATCGGCGATATCATCGACCCCTGGGGCCGGCAATACCAGTACAGCAACGTCGCTGTCGGTTTTCTGGCCGGACGCATCTGGTCGATGGGCCCGGACGGAAACAGCGGCAGCGCCGACGATCTGAGTCTGGACATCCGCAGCGACGAGGTCTTCTCGTCGATCAGCGGCAACACCACCGACGCCTGCGGAGCCGGTACCGGCTTTTCGATCGTCATCAGCTACCCGACCTTCGATAGCGGCAGCAACCAGTTCCGTCTGGACAATTTCAGCACCAGCACCGATCAGACCAATCCCATTTACCACTGCAGCGTACCCATACCGATCGGGGTCCGCCATGTCAGTTTCGGTTCCTATCAAAGGCTTGTCTTCATCAACAACGGCCCGACGACCATCGTCAATCTCAAGACCCCCGGTCCATGTACCTGAGCTGCCAGGAATCGTCAGATCGGCAGCGGGGCGCCACCGCTTTGGGGCTGATGGTTCTGCTGGCCGTCCTGTCGATCGGGGCCACGGTTGCCCTCCCCCTGCTTCTCGACGCGCCGCGGCTATCCCGGGTGCAATTGACACTGGAGCGGCTGCAGGCCATCAGGACCGCCATCGTCGGCAACCCGGATGTCCAACCCGGCCGCTTCCGGCACAGTTTCGGTTTCGTCGGCGATCTGGGCGTTTTACCTGCCAGTCTCGATGAGTTGCTTGCCATCGGCTCTTATCCAGCCTACTCCTCCAACTACGACCAGCAGCTCCGTTTCGGCTGGCGCGGACCCTATCTGGACAGCACCGGCGACGGATCCGGGACTTACCTGGCGCTGCGCGACGCTTGGGGAACCCCTTTTTCGTACAACAGCGACGCCCTAGAATGCACCATCGTCTCGGCCGGGCCCGACACCGATATGGCCAGCGCAGCCGACAACATCGCCCTGGAAATCAACGAAGACGACTGGCATACCACCGTGACCGGGAACTTTCTGGATCGTCTCCGGTATCCCCTCAGCGAGACCGAGCTCAGGATCTATTATCCGGATGGCGACTCCACGCTGGCCGAAACCCTGATCACTCCCGCCGATGCCAATCGCTACGACAGCGCGACGGACCCGGTCAGCTCCGGTAGCCGCAAAATTCCCATCGGCCTGCGCTGCCTGGTAGCCAGAGACATCCAGGTAACCCAACTGGCCGTACTGAACGGCGGTCCGCTGATGAAGGTCGACCTCATCGGCGACCAGACCGCCCAGCAAGCCGTCCTGTTCCGCAACAGCTTCGACGATCCGGGCGACCTGGGGCCAGCCGGTACTTCGGCTGTACTCGAAGAGGTTCGCGGCGACTGGACCGTTTCCGCGGGAGACCTCAGCTCCAGCTGGGGCCACGTAGCTTTCGGTCTGGCGAGCTGGAGGGACTACCGTCTGGAGGCCGATGTCACCCTGCTGCCGGGTTCTCTGGGCTACGGCATCTACTACCGCAGCAACGGTGAGTACCAGACTACGGGCTACCTGTTCCAATTCGATCCCGGACTCTACTCCCCCTTCGGCAACGGAATCGAGCTGGTGATCCGCCGGGTCTACCTGGGCAACGAGGAGTATTTCCCGCCCTCCGGACAGTTTCTGGCCCGGGTACGTTTCAGCCGCGCCCAGTTCGAAAGCCGATTCGGAGCCCGTATATGGAGCGATTCCCACCATGTATCCATCACAGTGGTCGGTGAACGACACATCGTGAAACTGGATGGCAGTGTGGTCATCGACACCAGCGACACCGAGCCGATCTTCCCCTGCGGCGGCCTTTGCGGCATGGCCGGATTCAAGGTATGGAACGGCGCAGCCGCCTTTCACCACGTGGTGGTTTACGCCATACCGCCCCTGCCCAACGGTGAAATCGTCTGGTGGCCATTCGAAGAGGGGAACGGCAACCGTTTCTTCGGTTCCGGTTTTCTGGTCGACGGTCCCGAACAGAACGGCATCCTGAGCGGTGCCGACAGGCTCGCCACTGCAGGGGTCTACGGCGCCGCCCTACGGCTTGGCAGCAACGACTACCTGACTTTGCCCGACCACCAGGATCTGGACCTCGCCGAAGCGGGAACCCTGTCAGTCTGGATCAACCCGGAGCAAAGCAACCAGCAATCCGGCGGTTTGATCCACAAGGGCAACCAGGCCAGCGACAACGACCTGGCCTATTCCCTGGTGTTTCATGCCAGCAACCGCCTTCGCTTCTACCTGGTTAACGCTTCCGGAACCGTATTCATGCTCGAATCGATCCGGCGCTTGACCGCCGCTGACATCGATCGCTGGATTCATGTCGCCGTCGGCTGGAACGCCGGCGGCATGGCCATCTACATCGACGGCGTTCTGGACAATCAGAACAACCTCGCCGTAACCGCCCGCAACAGCTCAGGTCCCCTCAACCTGGGCGCCCAATACACCTTCAGCGTCCACCCGCAGCAGCGCAACTACCCTTTTCTCGGCCGCATCGACGAACTGCGCCTTTACCGTCAGAAACTGACTTCCGCCCAGATCGGCGAGCTGTTTCGCCTCAGAGCCGACTGAACAACGGCGCAGATTATAAGCGCCACAGATAGGAAACCTTGAAAAACAATCCCCGCCGCATTTCCAGAAAGCGATCGTTTGAACGATCATTCGCCTCTTCCCATCCGGTTCTCTCATAGAGGGATCCATAACCGAGCTGGAGCACAGTACCGGGTATGTAGGTAAACGATGCCAGAAGATCCGTGATCAATTCCTTGCGGTAGCTGTTGTATTCGATTATTCCGCGAAGAAAGAGGTTTTTGTTCAGCTGAAAGGTTAGTTTGTTGCGCAGAATCGTATAATCGTACACCTTCTGCCCGTCGCTCTTGTCGAACATGTCCGCATAATCGAAGCGCGTTTCCCAGACGATGTATTCCATGGGCAGAAAACGAAACTGCAGTGACACCGTGCTTCCGAATCCCTGGTACGGATCCTGGATATAACGGATCAGATTGCCGCGCCGCAGTCCGATATAGACATAGAATTTTTTATTCAACCAGCTCTGGAACACCGCCCGGTACAGGCTGACATCGAAGCGTTGCCCCAAAAATATCTCGCTGCCATACAGCAGATCCAATCTGAGCGTCGTATTGCCTTTGAGCAGAAAATTCACAACTACGCCGCTGTTCATTTCCAACATTTTGCTGTCGTGATCCCGAATGATCGAGAGTGTCAACTGCGGAGTGACCTTCCTCAACCATGTCGCTTGCGGATACAATATCGGGGCGAGATGCCCATCGAAGCCCATGACTCCGTTGCGTGTCAGGTAGCCGCTGTCACTGCAAAAATCCGGGCTGACTGTGTAAACACCGGCGCCGTAGCCAAGGTTGCGTGTGGAATAATCGTAATTGACGGCAACGGTATGCCCCGTGACCTCTTCGCTCAGCTGATTACCGGTAAAGGAAACGAAACCGTTCAGGTTCAACATCGCCGCCTTGGAAAAACGGACTTGCCCATCGATGCCGGACAATCGATTGTAGTTATCCCCCTGCTCCCGGCCCGTGTAGAAAAACCCCAGATAGCCATCATCGGTCAGCGCCCTTTTGTATCGGAAAAGGAAGAAACCGGCCCGGTCGGAAGGATCCGATTTCTCGTTCATTTCGTCGAGGGCGAAAATGGTGGCCAGACTGTCCTTTTTACCGAGTTTTCCCGACAACTTAAGGCCTAAAATCGGATCGACGATCTGCCGGGTATGCACCGCCGCCTGAAACGGACTGCTTCCGGCCAATTTGAAGATCTCGCTCCCTTCGAGGAAAAAAGGGCGCTTTTCATCATAGTACAAGGCATAACGCAGATTGGCGTCCACCTGCCCGGCATCCGACTCGACCTGACTGAAATCCGGATTCACGGCGGCATCCAGGATCAACTGCGAAGTGATGCCAAGTTTACCCGTAAGACCGAATTCACCCCTTGACTGGCTGCGCTGCAGCAGACCTTGCTCGTCCCGCTCGTGACGCTGGCTGAATACGAAGTCGGGAAGGACCTCTATCAGAGTGTAACGCCGGATGTCCCGCAGTTCCAGCGGCTGCATCTGGGACAGGAAGGCGTAGCCCCGAGCCGGGTCCAGCTCCGGAACCGATCCGTGCTCTGTGGTGCGGCTGATGTACCGTTCAAAAAAAATGGCCATTTCCACCCGTTCTTTTCCGGCGTAGCGGATACTCTTGAACGGAATCTTCATTTCCACCGCATAGCCGCTTCCAGTGAGCGCACCGGCACTGGTCCAGACCAAATCCACGCTGAAATCCTCCTGGTTGGAAGCGAAACGGCTGTCGCCCTGGACACCCAAGGGATTGACATAAAAGGCGTACAAAGCCTGCCGGTCATTGAAACTGTCCAGGTTGATGCACACGAAATCATCGCTGAAAATTGTATCGCGATTGGCCAGAGTGGCCTTAATCCGTTGTGGATCGCGGTCATGACAGTCAAAAGCGAAATAGAGATTTTCCGCGTCGTAAGCCATGTAGACCGTGGTTTTTTCAGATATGTCCTTGCCGAAGTCGGGAATGAAGGTGCGGAATCCTGTCAGCGCCTGGGCGTTACGCCATACCGAATCGTCGAGCTGCCCGTCGATCACCGGTGCATGCGCAGTTCTGTACGGGAGCAAACGATCGCCGGCATCCTGCCGGTCCGTACACAAAAAAAATGATACCAGAGCGAAAAAGAGGACTGTTTTCAGACTTTTTCCCATCCCCATTTTACGGCCGGCCGCAAAAAAAGTTTTCCTGAACGATACCTCAGAACGATTCCGGATCCGGATTCGCCAAGTTTTTCGGAAATAGCGCTTATCGAGACGTATACTCTTCCAGCTGCAGCTCTATCGTCTCTTCGTAAAAGCGGAATGATTTGGTGAACAGGGCCCGGCCGCTGCGGATATCGACGTCGATCAGACTGCAGTCCAGAATCGGATTGTCGCCGGCCACTTCGAACTTGTGGTACATTCCGGTCAGGAAACGTTTCAGAACCGGTTCATAGCGCATGCCGATGACCGAGTCCAATGAACCGGTCATGCCCACGTCGCTTTGAAAAGCCGTCCCGTTGCGGAGTATGCGAAGGTCACCGGTCGGAACATGGGTATGAGTGCCCAGCACGGCACTGACCTTGCCATCGAGATGATACCCCATGGCCTGTTTCTCGGCGGTGGCCTCGGCATGGAAATCCACTACAATTATCTTGGCCTCGTACTCCTCAAGCAGCTTGGTCATGTGGGTGAAGGGATTGTCGACCACCGGCTCCATGAACACGCGGCCCTGGATATTGACAAGCAGAAGCGGCGCCTTGTGATGCGCCGCCAGGATCGAACCCCTTCCCGGCACACCATCCGGATAATTGCCGGGGCGGACGATGCGCATGTCCTGTTCGATCAGATCGATGCCTTCACGCTTGTCCCACATGTGATTTCCGCCGCTGATCAGATCGATCCCGCTCTCGAACAGCTCATCGGCCGTGATTTTGGTGATGCCCAGGCCGCCGGCAGAGTTCTCGCCGTTGGCGATGACGATGTCCGGCTGCAGAAAGGCCTTGAACAGGGGGACAGCTTTGCGAACCATCTTGCGACCCGGTTTGCCGCAGACATCGCCGATGAAAACGATGCGGAATTTATTTGGCATACTCGGTGGCCCTGACCTCGCGGATGACGGTGATCTTGATCTGACCGGGGTACTCCATCTCCTCCTGGACCTTCTTGGCGATATCCTTGCTCATGACGAATGTCCGGTTGTCGTCCAGCTCGTTGGAATCGATGATGACCCGGACCTCGCGACCCGCTCGCAAAGCGTAGGCCTTGTTGACACCGCCAAAGGAACGGCTGAGCTCTTCCAGCTTTTCCAGACGCTTGATGTAGGTTTCGAAAATCTCGCGCCGGGCACCGGGACGCGCCGCCGACATGGCATCGGCCGCCTGTACCAACACCCCCTCTATGGAGGTGAAATCGGTGTCCATGTGGTGGGAAGCGATGGCTTCCTGGACGATTTTGGACTCACCGTACTTCTTGGCCAGTTCGACCGACAACTGCGTGTGGGTGCCTTCGGTTTCGCGGTCGATGGACTTGCCGACGTCGTGCAGCATGGCCGCCCGCCGGGCATTGGCCGCGTTGACGCCCAATTCTTTGGCCATGATGGCTGCGATCATGGCCACTTCCTTGGAATGCTGCAGTACGTTTTGCCCGTAAGATGTACGGTACTTCAGCTTGCCCAGGTAATAAAAAAGCTCGGGGTTCATGTCGCGGATGCCCAGATCCAGCACCGCGTTCTCTCCGATTTCCTTGAGGTAGCGATCGAAATTGTTCTTCACCTTATCGACCACTTCCTCGATCCGGGCCGGATGGATCCGGCCATCGGCGATGAGCGTTTCCAGGGTTTTCTTGGCGATCTCCCTTCTGATGGGATCAAACGAGGATACGATGATGGCTTCCGGCGTGTCGTCGACGATGAAATCGACTTCGCAGGCGGTTTCCAGGGCGCGGATGTTCCGGCCTTCACGCCCGATGATACGCCCCTTCATCTCGTCGTTGGGCAAATCGATGACCGTCACGGCCGAAGACATGACATGCTCGGTGGCGATACGCTGAATGGCCGTCGAGATGATTTCCTTGGACATCATCTCGCCCTTTTCCTTGGTTTCTTCCTCGACCTGTCGCAATCTTTGCGCCGATTCCAGCTTGGCTTCACTCTCATACTGGCTCATCATCGCCTGCTTGGCTTCGGCTACGGTCATGCCGGATATGCGTTCCAGAGTCTTCTTCTGCTCGCCGACCAGGGAATCGACCTCATGAGAACGGTCCTCGAGTTTTTCGTTCCACTCGATCAGGGAAGCTTCCTGGGTTTTCAGCTCTTTTTCCTTGTTGTCCAGGTTGATGTAGCGTTTGTCCAGGTTCTCCTCTTTCTGCAGGAGTCTTTTCTCCATTTCGTTGAGTCGGTTGACCTTGGCGCTCTGTTTACGGTTGTACTCGTTCTGCCATTCGAGGAACTCGGCTTTGAGTTCGCTGTCGACCAGCTTGCGATGCTTTTCGGCCTCGCGTTCCCCTTTGACCTTGATATCCTCTTCCAGAATCTTCAGTTTCTGGTAATCACCTGCGAGAATTTTCTTCTTGAGCGGAAAAATCAGCACCAGGCCGATACCGATGCCGATGATCACCAATGCCAAATATATTATAAAATTCATCTTGCCTTCCTCCTTTCATTTGACGCTCCCCATTCGAATGGCCGGGCTTTGCTGAGCCTCGCACTCGTCGAGCGTTTTGTCGATGCGCGTAAGCAGAGCCTTGAGCTTCTGGTTCTCGTCCCTGAGGGCAAACAGTTCTTCGCTGATGTTGAGCGCGGCCAACAGGGCGCTCTTGAAATGATCCAGTTTATCCATATCCGAACGGATATTTTTTATCTTGGCTTCCGTATAATCAACGATTTCGAAGAAACGCTGTTTGTCGAGACTATCCGGTAAAGTAAAACTGAACGGTTTACCGAGCAGGCTTACATCTACCTCGTAATAGGTCATGTTTCGACTGAATCGATCAGACGAATCATCGTTTCAATCTTGGAACGGATCTGCGTGCTTTCCGAGTTCATCGACTGCGTATCCTGTTCAAGTTGCTGGATCCTCGTTTTCAACGCCTGATTCTCTCCCTGCAATGTTTTGATCTGGGAAACGATCCGCTCTATCTTCTCTTCCAACTGGTCCAGATCTGAAACGGGCATGGTCCCTCCTTGTTCAAACTGCAGAAGCGCCGATTCGAACGAGGGAAATGGGGAGTGAAGCGATCCGCCTCAGCAGCCAGGCCGCCAGCCGCGCCTCAGTTCCCCATCCGGCGTCAAATCGCAACGCCCTGCAGTTCATACGGCCGCTTTGGCCTTTTCAACGATGGTTTTGAACACTTCGGGTTCATTAACCGCCAGATTGGCCAACACTTTGCGGTTCAGGCTGATCTGAGATTTTTCCAGGGCGTTGATGAACACGGAATAACTGATCCCGTATTCACGCACTGCGGCGTTGATGCGGACGGTCCATAGCTTGCGGAAATCGCGTTTGCGGCAGCGGCGGTCCCGGTACGAATAGCTCAGAGCCCGTTCGACCGATTCCTTGGCGGAACGGTAGTTGGTGCTCTTGGTACCGAAAAAGCCTTTCGCCAGGCCTAATATCTTTTTCCGTCTCTGTACTTTGTTGTTTCCTCTTTTTACACGTGACATGTGTATCCTCCGACTCTACAGGCATCACCCATAGGGCAACAGCTCTTTGATTTTCTTGAACTCTTCCGGCACCACAATGGCCGACTGACGCAGGTGGCGTTTGCGCTTGGTCGCTTTCTTGGTCAGAATGTGCGAGGCAAACGCATGATCCCGTTTGATCTTGCCGCTACCCGTAAAACGAAATCTTTTTTGCGCACCTTTATGGGTTTTCAGTTTTGGCATCCTTGGATCCTCCTTTTTTCTGTCCGATAAGAATATGACAACTCCATTTATCCCGTTTGGGAAGGGACTCGATTTCACAAAACTCTTTGACCAGGGCCGTGATCTTGTCGGCCATCTGATCCAGCATTTCCGGCTTCCGTTTCTGCCGCCCCCGGAGCCAGATGGTCAGCTTGACCTTGTTGCCCTCGTCGAGAAACTCTTTGATCTTCTTCATCTTCACTTCGACGTCATGGGTGCCGATAGCCGGAGTGAACTTGATTTCCTTGATATGGATCTTGCGCTGCTGCTTCTGCGCTTCATGGCTCTTCTTCTGCAGAGCGTAGAGAAACTTGCCGTAATCGAGCAGGCGGCAAACCGGCGGGTTGGCCTCGGGAGAAATCTCCACCAGGTCCAGTTCATGCTCCCTGGCGATCTGCAACGCCTCTTCCAAAGGCAAGATTCCCAACTGCTTTTTGTCCTCGTCAATCAGGCGCACCTCTTTGGCACGGATGTCGCGATTGATGTTGTGCAGATTTTTCTTCTTGTTCACCACAACCGGACGAACGGGTCTGGGCGGCCTAATCTTCATATCCTCTGTCCTTTGCTGCAATGCGCTTTTTTAACAGACTGACAAATTGATCCATATTGATCTTACCTTTATCTCCTTGCTTGTGAATCCGATAGGTAATGTAGCGGCCGGCCGCCTCTTCGTCGCCGACAATGACGATGTAGGGGACCTTCTGCAATTCCGCGTCGCGAATTTTGCGGCCGACCCCCTCGCTGCGCACATCGATATCGACGCGCAGGCCTTCTTTGCGCATCGTTTCCGTCACTTCCCGGGCGTATGCGGCTGCCCGGTCGGTCACCGGCAGGACTGTGGCATGAAGCGGAGCCAGCCACAACGGAAAACTGCCGGCATAGTGTTCGATCAGGATGCCGAAAAATCGTTCCAAGGAGCCGAGCAAGGCCCGATGAATCATGATCGGCTGCTGCAGAGTGCCCTGATCGTCGGAATATTTCAACGCGAACCGTTCCGGAAGGTTGAAATCGACCTGGATGGTCGAACACTGCCAGGAACGGCCGAGAATATCCTTGATCTTGATGTCGATCTTGGGACCGTAAAAGACCCCTTCGCCCGGATCGATCCGGTAGGCGACCCCCTGCCGGTCCAGAGCGTTGCGCAAAGCCTGGGTGGCCAGCTCCCATTTGTCCTGCGAGCCGACGGAATGTTCGGGCTGAGTCGACAGAAAGACATCCACGTCGTCGAAGCCGAAGGTCTTGAGCATGTCGAGCGTGAACATCAGCAAGGAGCCGATCTCTTCTTCCAGCTGCTGGGGCGTGCAGAAGATGTGGGCATCGTCCTGCGTGAAGCCTCTGACCCTCATCAGTCCATGCAGAACGCCGCTGCGCTCGTAGCGGTACACCGTCCCCAGCTCGGCCCACCGGAAGGGCATTTCCTTGTAGCTGCGGTTGCGTGATTTGAAGATTTCCAGGTGAAAGGGACAGTTCATCGGCTTGAGCTGGTATTCGATATTGTCGAACTCGATCGTCGGAAACATGTTCTCGCGGTAAAAGCCGTTGTGACCGCTGACTTCCCACAGATCGAGCTTGGCGATATGCGGAGTGTTGACCAGTTCGTAACCGTTGTCCAGATGGGCGTCTTTCCAGTAGCTTTCTATCTGGTGGCGGATCATGGCTCCCTTGGGATGCCAGAGGACGATCCCGGCGCCGACATCGTTCTGGATCGAAAACAGATCCAGGTCTTTGCCCAGTTTGCGGTGATCGCGGGCCGCCGCTTCTTTCAAAAAGTCGAGATGGGCCTCCAGCGACGACTCGTCCGGAAAGACCGTTCCGTATATGCGCTGCATGGAATGGCTTTTCTCATCACCCTTCCAATAGGCGGCGGCGATGCTGAGCAGCTTGAAATGCTTCAGATGACGCGTAGAGGAGAGATGCGGACCACGGCATAAATCGATGAAATCGCCCTGCTGGTACAGCGAGACCTCGTCACCCTCGACCTTGTCGTTGATCAGTTCCACCTTGAGGGCTTGCTGGCGACCGGTAAAGTATTCGATGGCCTGCCGTTTGCTCCAAACCAGGTGTTTGACCGGAACGTTCTGTTTGACCAGGTGCCGCATCCGCTTGGCAATGGCCTCCAGATCCTCCGGGGCGAACGGACGTTCGACCAGAAAATCGTAGTAGAAGGAATCCTCCAGAGCCGGACCGACGCCGATCTTGGCGTCGGGAAAGAGCTCGAGAACCGCCTGGGCCATCAGGTGGGCGCAGCTGTGCCGGAGAACCGGCAAAACCAGGGGATCTCCGATGCCGAGGTACTCGACGGACTCCCCTTCTTTCGGGATGTAGTCGAGATCCTTCAGAGCATCGCCTGCTTTTATCAATACCGCATCTTTTTGTGTTTCCATAGTTACGACAGAATCCAAAAAATGGTAGGCGCGAGCGGGATCGAACCGCTGACCTCTACCGTGTCAAGGTAGCGCTCTAACCAAAACTGAGCTACGCGCCTGTTTTTAATTATCAAGAATTCTATAATACCAGATCTTTCAGTTTTTTTCCAGGGATAAATTTGACCGTACGTCTTTTTGGAATGACAATCACCGCTCCAGTGCGAGGATTGCGGCCCTTTTTTTTCTGCTTGGTCATCGATTTGAAGGTTCCAAAACCGACCAGAGTGAGCTTGCCGTCCTCTTTAGCCAGTTCCTCAACCACGGTTTCAATCAGCAGATCAACAACATTCAGGGCTTCCGACTGGGTAGTGCCGACCCGATCACTGATCTGGACAGCCAACTCGTGTTTGTTCATAACCAATTCCTCCTCTGGAATGAGTAAATTTACCTTATTTCAACAAAAAAGTCAATACTATCGCCCAATTTTCCGTTTGGAATCCAACAATACCTTAACTATTTCAATTTCTGCTTGACGTCGATCATGATCAACTTGGAGATGCTCTTCAAGGTTTCCACCACGCCGTCCCCTTTCAGGGCGACCGCCTCGACGACCGGTTCATCCCGTTTCCGCAGCGCGGCGATCAGTTCGCTGGCCGGGGTGATGTTGGGCAGATCCCGTTTGTTGAGCTGCAACACGTAGGGAAGAATTTCGAAATCGATGTTGTAATCGCGCAGATTCTCCATCATGTCGCTCATGCTTTCCAGGTTGGCCTCGAAACGCTCGCGCTGGGAGTCGGCCACGAAGACCACTCCGTCAACCCCTTTCAGGATCAGTTTCCGGGAACTGGAATAATAGATCTGTCCCGGAACGGTGTACAGATGAAATTTCACTTTGTAGCCTTTGATGGTGCCCAGATCGAGAGGAAAAAAGTCAAAAAACAGCGTGCGCTCGGTTTCGGTGGCCAGACTGACCAGCTTGCCTTTGCTGTCGCTCTTTATCTTGTCGTAGATGATCTTGATATTGGTCGTTTTTCCGCTCAGACCCGGGCCGTAGTACACAATCTTGAAATTGATTTCCCTGGTCGAATAATTAAGAAAGGACAAGTCTAATCTCCAAAAATCTCGTCGATATCGGCATCGGAAACCCCTTCGAAGGGAGATTCCTCCGGACTGAATACATTGTTACGCAATTTCTCGTTGATGGTTACAAAAACCCGTTGCAGATCCATGACAGCCGCCTTGACCCGCAGACGGACGATGCCCAGATTGGCGCTGCTGTCGAAAACTACGATCAGCATGGTCCGGTCATTGATCAGCGATACGTACAGGTGTTTATCCTCGGATTCGGTCAGAATATTTGTGAACTGGACCGTATTGAGCATCTGGGCGATGCTGTTGACCGCCGCGATGCTGCCGGCGATCAGGGAGGAGATGGAATTTAGATACGAGTCCTCCATTTCACCGGTCGAAGCGATGCAGTGTCCTTCCGAATCCGTCACGAATACATTCTGCGAGCGGGTGTTCTGTTTCAAATCAACGAGAATTTTCTTTATCAGGACATATTCTTCGTTGTATATAATAAAATTTTCCTGCATCTAGCCTAAATTCCCATCAGAATTGAAAAGGATACCAAGATTGCGCTTTTAAAGTCAATAGCGTATTTTTTCATCGGTTCGATTTTATTCACCGTGCAAAAACACCCGGCCTTCCAGAGCGCGGCCGATGGTGACCGAATCCACGTAGTCCATGTCGGCGCCGATCGGTATGCCCAGCGCGATCCGGCTCACCCGTTTTCCGTGTCCCCGGATCAGTTCCGAGAGGTAATGGGCGGTGGCGTTGCCTTCCGTGGTCGGGCTGGTGGCCAATATGACCTCGCGGAGCTGCGGCGATTTCAGGCGTTCGATCAAACCGGCGATTTTCAACTCGTCCGGGCCGATACCCCGAAGCGGAGACAGGTTGCCGTGCAGGACATGGTAACGACCCTGGAAAGAGGCCGATTTTTCAATGGAAAAAACATTGAACGGTTCTTCGACGACGCAGATGATACTGTCGTCACGCCTGGGGTCGCGGCAGATCGGGCACAGTTCCTGGTCACTGATCAGGTTACAGCGGGCGCACAGACGGGTGTTCTGGCGGGCGGCGAGCATGGCGGCTGCCAAAGCCTGCACCTGTTCCAGCGGAGATTTCAGCAGGTGAAACGCGATTCGCTGAGCGGATTTGGGACCCAGTCCGGGCAGATGCTTCAATTCCTCGATCAGTTGAAAAACGGAACCGGACGAAATCTGACTCATTTAGAAACCTGGAAAGGGGAAGCCGCCGGGCATGCCGCCGGGCATCATACCGCCCAGGTTGCCCTTCATCTCTTCATCGACCCGGGATATGGCGTCGTTGAGGGCCGCGACGATCAGGTCCTGAAGCATCTCGACGTCGTCCGGATCGACCACCTCCGGCGAAATCCGGATATCGCTCACCATCTTGTGACCGTTCATGGTCAGCTTGACCATGCCTCCGCCGGCATTGCCTTCCACGCTCAGCGAGCTCATCTTTTCTTCCATCTGCTGGGACATATTCTGAGCCATCTTCATGATCTGGTTCATGTTGGGTATCTTGGCCATGGTCATTCTCCTTTTATCTGTTCGATTGAAATGATCTGCCCTTTGATTTTCTCGGCCAGAGAGGAGATCCTTTCGTCTTTTTTTATCTGATCGACCACTTCGGCTTCGCTGGGCAAGGCGGTTTCCTGATCGGCGAGCACGCTGACCCGGACCGGTCTGCCCAGCAATGCCGACGCCCTGGCTTGCACCTCGGCGATGTTGTCTTGGATCACCCGCTGTCCGGCCAGGGCCTGCGCCTGCAAGACGATGCGTACCAGGTCGCCGTCGAGATGGATGTCGGCCGCACTCAGGGCGGCCTCCAGGCGGTTTTTACTGCCGCGGAAACAGGCCGGCAATTCCGTCGCCAAAGTTTGCGGATCCATGGATGGAGCGGCTTGCCGCTGCATGGCGGCTCCGGATCGGAGCGCCGACCCGCCGTCGCCGCCGCGCGGCTGACCCAGTCTGGCCAAGGCGTCCTCGATGGGTACCAGCCGGGGGAAGTAGCTCAATTTCACGAACAGGTATTCGAGCATGATCCGGGGATTTTCGGTGTTGCGCATGGTCTGTTCGAGATCCTTGGCCGTATGGAAGAGGCGCAGCAGTTCGACCTCGCCCACCCCGTCCAACACATCGTGCAGCCGCTTGAGGTTGGCGGGGTTGAGGTTGTGCAGACCCGCCCCCTGCGGCACGGTCTTGAAAATGATCAGGTCACGCAGGAACTTGAGGTATTCGGTGTAAAAAACGCGCAGGTCCATGCCGCCTTCGCACAGGTGCTGGATGGACTGGATGACCGCGGGCCGGTCGGACCTGAGCACCGCCTCGGTCAAAGCGATGAACACCTCTTCCTCGACCACGCCCAGGATATCCACAACATCCTGATCTTTGACCTCGCCCTTGGCCAGCGCGATGGCCTGGTCCAGGACCTTCTTGGCGTCACGCAGGCTGCCTTCGGCCGACTTGGCCACCATGAACAAAGCGTAATCGGTGATCTTCACCCCTTCCTTGTCGCAGATTTCCCGCAACAGCTGTTTGATCACATCCAGGGCGATGGTCTTGAACTCGAAGTGCTGGCAGCGGGAAACGATGGTGGCCGGTATCTTGTGAAAATCGGTGGTGGCCAGAATGAAGTAGGTATGCTCGGGCGGTTCCTCGATGGTCTTGAGCAGAGCGTTCCAGGCTGAATTGGACAGCATGTGGACTTCGTCGATAACCACCACCCGATACGGGTTCTTCAAAGGCTTGTAGCGGACTTTTTCGCGGAGGTTGCGGACCTCCTCCACGCCGTTGTTGGAGGCGCCGTCGATTTCGATGTAATCCGGCGAACGGTCGGCGGTGATCTCCTGACAGATATCGCAATGGTTGCAGGGCTCACCGTCCTGCAAATCGGAGCAGTTGAGGATTTTGGCCAGTATCCGCGCCGCCGAGGTCTTGCCAACCCCTTTGACACCGGAAAAGATCAGCGCCGGGTACAGCTTTTTCTGAATGATGGCGTTCTGAAGGGTTCGGGTCACATGGGGCTGCCCGATCAGGTCGGAAAACCGCTGCGGGCGATACTTGCGGGCCAAAGCCAGATACATGGCGCCTCCCTGAACCGGCCGGGGTCAGGATGGAAAAAAAAGAAGGTCCAGGAGGTCCTGAACGCCTTCAGGTACCCGCTTATTGCTGCTACCTTTCGGTCCTGACACGGTTCACAGGCCTGAACCGTCAGGTTCCTGGACCCGATTAGTTCAATATCATGTCAAATGTAATCCGGAGAGGGTGGGATTCGAACCCACGGTACCGTTACCGGTACACACGCTTTCCAAGCGTGCTCCTTAAACCACTCGGACACCTCTCCAAGTTTTAAGATCGACATTCTACCCTGAAACGGGTTGGAAATGCAAGGGCCTGATCGTCGTCCTCGGTTTTTTCACGCTCAATTTGACAGCGGCCGTGACTTATAATACCATCCTGAATTGAGGATGCCCATGAAATCAGTATATTCACCGACCCGGAAACATCGTTCTCTCCTGTTCGCTTTCCCGATGGCGCTCCCTCTGATACTCTTTCTGAACACCGCAAGTCTGGGCGCCGACGAACCGACCGGCACCGGCAACCAGCCGACGCTTCAGTTCAACGCATTCGTTCAGACCTGGTTTTCCCTGGCCGAAAACCCCGAGCGGGACAGCGACTCGGCCAGCAGCGTCTACGGCTTCAGCCTGCCCCGGGTACGCCTCAATCCGACCGGCAGCTTCAGCAAAAATCTGAGCTGGCGGCTCAGCTTCTCCTGGGACCGTCTGCAGGCCAACATCCTGGACGCATACCTGGATTACGCCTTCTCGCCGAGCTTTTCGCTGCGCGCCGGTCTGTTCCCGGTTCCAGGCGCCATCTCCGGGGAACTGACCCCGGCTGACCAGCTCGATTGCATCGAACCGGCGATGATCACCCAGTGGTGGAACAGCAACACCTCGTTACGGGTATACCGCAACATCGGGCTGATGATGAGCGGCAGCATCATGCAGGAACGGGCCCGCTACTACCTCATGTTCGCCAACAGCAGCGGCGAGGACCCCTTCGACAATCAACTCAGCCAGGCCGTCTATTCGTTCCCGCAGAGCGGACTCAAATTCTGGGGCAGAATCGAAACCCGGCCCATCGACAGCCTGGACATCGGGGCGTTTTTCAGCAACAGCCTGGTCGACCACCAGGATACCAAGAACACCTCGTACGGCGCCAACCTTTTTTTCAAACTGGAGAACCTGTTCGTCAAAATGGAATACATCGCCGGCGAGTACGGTCTGACCGATCAGCTGACCGAATGGCGGGGCTTCTGGCTGTCGGCCAGTTACCATATCGAGCGCTTCAGCCCCGTCTTCCGCTACGACAGTTATACGCCGGTGGTCGGTAAAACCGACAAGTACAAGGTCAACCGCTACGATCACATCACCCTGGGGCTGAGTTACCAGGCCAGCGACGCGCTGCGTTTCCAGGCCAACATCGTCTTCCGCAACGAAAGCGACCTGGACGGCGATCCGCTGAATCTGAGAAACAATATATTCATCCTCAACCTCCAGTACAGTTTCGGCGCGAAGATTCTCTAGATTCCGGCCATGACGCCCACCTGCCCAGCAGTATGAAAACCAAGCAGGCCCAGTTATTCAACCGCAGACTGATGATCATCATCAGCCTGGCCGTCTTTGTGCTGGTGTTGGCTCTGGCACTGGCCCATTACAACCTGAGTATCCGCGACGCCAACCACATGGCGCGCAAGTACCTGACGGCCATCACCGAAGGCGTGACCGAAACGGTCGATGCCTGGTTGCTGGAGAAGCGCAACTGCGTGCACCTTCTGGCCAGCTCCCCCCTGATCCGGGAAATGCTGGTGAACGATCCGTCCGCCTGCAAACCCATCCTGCGCCATTATTTCGAGGTCATGGGCGGCTACGAGGCCATCTTCGTTACCGACAGGGAGGGCACCATCCTGGCCGACACCCACCAGGGAAAGGCCGGTTCCGGCATCAATCTGCAGCAGCGCGGCTACTGGCCCGTTTTCGCTGCAGGCGGATTCAAACAGTTGTTCAGCCCCAAGATCGAACGTTCGCCGGTGACCGGCCGGCTGGTGGCAGTCATCATCGAAGGCGTTTTCGACGACAAGGGCAAACTGTTGGGGGCCGTGGGCACATCCCTGGAATGGGACGATTTTCTGGACAAGTTCCTGCTCCCGGTCAAAGTGGGCAACACGGGTTACGTGGCCATCACCGACCTGAACGGCCGCAACATCGGCCATCTGGACAAGAGCCTCAACCTCGAGAACCTGTCTTCGGAACCCTGGATGCAGAAGGTGATCAGCGAGAAAAACGGCTTTCTGCGTTACGATTTCCGCGGACACATCAAGTTCATGTCCTTCTGCCAATCGAAACAGTCCGGCTGGATCGTTCATTCCATGATCAACGAATCCGAACTGATCCAAGGCGCGGTTCAGATCCGCAACCTGTTTCTGGTCCTGGGCACGATCCTGCTGGTCATCCTGCTGCTGGTGGTCGGTTATCTGGACGTCTTCCGCCTCTCCCGGGCCATGGAGGAACTGCGCCGCAGCAAGACCCGTTTCCAATTGATATTCAACCGCGGCAACGACGGCATTTTTATCCACGGAGTCGACAAACTGGGTCAGCCCGGAGTCTTTTCCCAAGTCAACCGTAAATTTTTATCGATGCTGCAGCTTCCCTACTACGAGGTCATCGGAAAATCGGCGGCCCGTCTCATCGGCGACGGAATCAACACCGATTATTCCTCCCTGCTGCGCGAAGTACTGCGCGACAAATACCACATGATGGAAAGCCCGATCACCAGGCCATCAGGGGAACAGCTGCACCTGGAATTCCGCCTCTTTCTCATCGAGAGTCGGGATGAACTGGCAGTTATGGGCTTTGTGCGGGACATCACCTTGCGCATCCGTTCCCGCCAGGAGCTGCGACGCAACCGCGACGAACTGGATTTGAAAGTCAAGGAGAGGACGCTGCAGCTGGAAGCCGCCCACCAGAAGCTTCAGCAGCAGTTCGACGCCACCGAGAAAGTGGCCGCCGCCTTGAGGGAAAGCGAGACCAAGTACCGCAGTCTGGTCGAACGGGCCAACGACGGCATTCTGCTGGTGGATGACAAGCGCATCGTTTTCGCCAACAAGAAAATCGTCGAAATGCTGGACTGCCCTTGGC
The DNA here is from genome assembly GCA_964465065.1 of uncultured Clostridia bacterium. Classification (GTDB taxonomy): domain Bacteria; phylum Acidobacteriota; class Aminicenantia; order UBA2199; family UBA2199; genus CAYMND01. The sequence continues at coordinate 2,891 of CAYXHZ010000038.1, read as the reverse complement.
AGAGTCTGATCAACAGCGAATTGTCCCTGATTGTGGCGCCGGACCAGCAGGAAGCGGTCATGAACAGTTACGACAGCCGCCTGCACGGAACCCAACGCAACGCCATCTTCGAAACCCGTCTTCGTACCCGTAGCGGGACCGAACTGGCGGTGGAACTGAATGCCGGCCTGGTCGATTTCGATGGTCGAGCGGTCGATTTCATCTTCGTCCGCGACATCACCCAGCGCAAGCTGGCCGAAGAGGCCGAGCGTCATCACCGCGAACAGTTGATCCAGACCGACAAACTGGCCGCCCTGGGCACCCTGGTTTCCGGCGTGGCCCACGAGATCAACAACCCCAACAACGCCATCCTGCTCAATATTTCCATACTGGCCGAAGTCTGGCGCGACGCCCGGCCCATTTTCTAAGCCTACCGGGAAAGCAACGGCGATTTTCAGATCGCCGGAATGTCCTACACCCGGCTGCGGGAATCGCTGGCAACGATGCTGGAGGATATCGAACAGGGAGCCTGGCGCATCAAGGCCATCGTCGACGATCTCAAGGATTTTGCCCGCCCCGGCAACGCGGATATGAACAGCGGAGTCATGATCAACGAAGTGGTGCGTTCGGCGGTGAAACTGATCTCCAATCAGATCAGCAAGACCACCGATCGTTTCACGACCCGGTATGCATCGGACCTGCCACCAGTCTTCGGCAACTTCCGTCGCCTGGAGCAGGTGGTGGTCAATCTGCTGCAGAACGCCTGCCACGCGCTGCAGAGCCGCAGCGACGGCATCACGGTCAGCACCAGCTATCAGGCGGAAAGCGGCATGGTCCTCATCGAGGTGAGCGATCAGGGCATCGGCATTCCCAAAGAGAATATGAACCAGATCATGAACCCTTTTTTCACCACCAAACGCGACCGGGGCGGAACCGGGCTCGGGCTGTCGGTTTCCCTCAGCCTGCTCAAGGATCATGGCGGTGAGCTGCAGATTCAATCCGAACCCGGTCAGGGAACCCGGGTGACGGTTTCGATTCCTGCCCAGCCAGACAAGGTCGATACGGAGGCGAATCATGACCAACAGTAACCCACAGCTGCCCATCGTGGTCGTCGATGACGAGAGTTCGGTTCTCAAGAGCTTCGAATTCGCCCTCAACAGCCATGGCTGGGACAACGTCATCTGCATTCAGGACAGCCGGCAGCTGCTGCCCCTGCTGCAGCGACAGCCGGTCGAAACGTTGATTCTGGATCTGACCATGCCCTATATCTCCGGAACGGACATCCTGGAAAAGATCCGCGAGGACTACCCGGAAATTCCGGTGATCGTGATAACCGGTCTCAACGATGTCAAAATTGCCGTTCAATGCATGAAACTGGGGGCGGTCGACTACCTGCTCAAACCGGTGGAGCGCAGCCGCCTGGGCGCCGCCGTCGGCCATGTGGTGGAAATGCAGGAGCTGAAACGCCAGAATCATCAACTCAAGCAGCAGCTGCTCATGGGACCCGCCCTCAAGAACCCCGAGGCCTTCGAGGCCATCACCACCCGCAGCCCCCGCATGTGCGCCATCTTTCACTATATCGAAGCCCTGGCCCCGAGCCGGGAACCCATCCTGATCACCGGCGCCACCGGGACCGGCAAAGAGCTGCTGGCCAGGTCCGCGCACGCCGTATACGGCGGTCCCTTCATCGCCGTCAACGTGGCCGGACTGGACGATCAGGTGTTTTCCGACACGCTTTTCGGTCACCACCGCGGCGCCTTCACCGATGCGGTGCAGCACCGGGAAGGTCTGGTGGAACAGGCCGCCGGCGGCATTCTCTTCCTCGACGAGATCGGCGATCTGAGCCTGCAGTCCCAAGTCAAGCTGCTGCGCCTGATACAGGAGCACGAATACTACCCGCTGGGTTCGGATTTGCCACGCAAATCGGACGCGAGGATGGTTGTCGCCACCAACCTGGACCTGCGGCAGCGGATGGAATCGGGCCAGTTCCGCCGCGACCTCTTCTACCGTCTGTCCGTTCACCACATCAGTCTGCCCTCCCTCAAACAGAGGCGCGAGGATATTCCGCTGCTGGTCGACCTGTTTCTCAAAAAGGCCGCCGCCGAAATGAATCGCCCGGTGCCCACGGTTCCGGACGAGTTGTACACCCTGCTGAACGCCTACCACTTTCCGGGCAATGTCCGGGAGTTGCGTTCCATGGTTTTCGACGCCTGCAGCCGTCACCGCGCCGGAGTCATGTCGCTGGACGCCTTCCGGGAAGCCTTGAGACACGACCAATGCGCCGCAGCGGCCATTTCAGGGGACAAAACTGCCGTCGGAGCCGATATGGACCTGTTCAGCGCCTGCGATCCCCTGCCGACGGTCAAAGAAGTGGAAAATCACCTGATTGCGGAGGCCATGCACCGGGCCGGCGACAACCAGGGCATCGCCGCCCGTCTGCTGGGCATCTCCCGTCAGACCCTCAACGTCAAATTGAAAAAGATCCACGAAAAGGAGTAGGCCGTCTAGCGTTTTTCGTAATAGTGGGCCAGAAGGCGGATCAATTCGGGGGCGTATTTCATCCCGCACTTGGCACAGACCGGTTTGAGATTGTCATTCATGAAAAGATCCAGCGGTATCTCCGGAAGAGTGATCTCCCCGCATATGGCACAGAATTCCTTGAGGGATGTATCGTTGTATTTGATGGCCACCTTGTGGCGATAGGATGGTTCCGGCATTCTGTTCTCCTGTACCTTCGAGTGTCTCACCATAGCGGAATTGCAGTGCCAAGTCAAACTTTGACCACCCCGACCGCTCCGGCCTACAATGCCGTTTTTACGGTCGGCGCTGATACCCCTGTCGCCATTTTCAGCAGCCATTTTTTTTTGACAGTCCCCGTTCCGGCCTGACTGGTCTTCATTTCCAAGAGAAAA
>CAYXHZ010000037.1:12148-29766 GCA_964465065.1 uncultured Clostridia bacterium | reverse complement strand
GGATCGAGATTTCACATATGATCTAAACAAGCTCGCGGTCACCGAGCGGAGCCGAGGCAGTTGCCATAGTTCGCGGTCACCGAGCGGAGCCGAAGTAGTTGCCATAGTTAGCGGTCACTGAGCGGAGCCGAAGTGACCATTTCGACTCCGCTCAGTCACTTTCTTCAACTCAATCTGTCAATTCAAACCACGGTTCTTCAGCAGGGCGTCGATCTTGGGATCGCGGCCGCGGAAGGCGCGGTACATTTCCGCCGGGTCCAGCGTGCCGTTCTTTTCCAGAACGTTCTTCCGGAAGGACTGGGCCGTGTTCTGATCGAACAAACTGGTCTCCTTGAAGGCCATGAAGGCATCGTTGTCGAGCACGGCGGACCAGATGTAGCTGTAATATCCGGCCGAATAGCCCCAGACGGCGATATGGGCGAAATAGGTCGAACGGTAGCGGGGCAGAATTTCAGGAATAAGACCGATGCGGTTCATGATCTCGGTCTCCAGAGCGTTGACGTCCAGGGTTTTCTCTTCCCGAAGAGAATGGTATTCCAGATCCAACAGGCAAGCGGCCAAAAATTCGACGTTGCTGAAGCCTTGATTGAACAGACTGCTCTTTTCGATTTTTTCGATCAATCCGTCCGGAATCACCTCGCCGGTCTGATAATGCTTGGCGTACTGGCGGAGAACATCGGCCTCGGTGGCCCAATGTTCCATGATCTGGGAAGGAAGTTCGACGAAATCGGTGGCTACGAATGTCGTGCTGTAGGTGTTTTCGGCCAACAAGGCGTCGAGGGCATGGCCGAATTCGTGAAACAGGGTCGACACCTCTTCGAGGCTGAGCAGGGCCGGCGCGTCACCGGCGGGTCGGGTCAGGTTGCAGACCATGCTCACCACCGGATTCACCCGTTTCCCGTCCTGGTAACAGGCATCCCGGTACGCACCGCACCAGGCGCCGACCTGTTTGCCCTGACGGGGGTAGTTGTCCATGTACAAAACGCCGACATGACGGCCGTCGGCCTCTTTGACCTCGAAGGCCAGCGCCTCGCCATGCGGCAGCGGCAATGCAGTCAGGGGCTCGAACTTGAGGCCGTAGAGTTTTCCGGCGACCATGAAGGCGCCGTCGATCACGTTCTGCATCTTGAAATACGGGCGCAGGGCGTTGTCGTCCAGGTCATATTTTTCCTTGCGCAGTTTCTCGGTGTAATACCACCAGTCGGCGGCGGCCAGCTTGAAACCGCCTTTCTCGCGGTCGATGAGTTGCTGCAACTCGGCGGCCTCTTTCTTGGCCAGTTTCAGGGCCGGCGGCCAGAGCTGGTTGAGCAGCCCCATGGCTCCTTCGAGATTCTTGGCCATCTTGGATTCCAGGATGTAGTTGGCGAAATGGTCGTAGCCAAGCAGCCTGGCCTTACGGACGCGCAGGTTGAGGATATTGGCCAAGGTCTCCTTGTTGTCGTTGGCATTGCCTCTTTCGCCACGGTGGGTGTAGGCATCGTACAGTTGATTGCGCAGTTCGCGTTTGGGAGAATAGGTCAGAAACGGCAGCATGCTGGGCTTGTCGGTGGTGAATGCCCACTTGCCGTCCAGACCGGCGGACTTGGCCTCGGCGGCGGCTGCAGCGATCACGCCTTCCGGCAGGCCGGCCAAATCGTCCTGATTGTCGACGACAAGCCGGTAAGCCCGGTTCTCGGCCAACAGGTTCTCGCCGAACTTGGCTTCCAGAACGGCCAGCTCCTGATTGATGCCGGACAAGGTTTTCTTCTGCTCGGCATCCAGATTGGCACCGTTGCGAACGAACGACTTGTACTGGTTTTCCAACAGAAACAGTTGTTCGGCATTGAGACCTTCATTGACCCGGTTTTCGTAAACGGCCTTGATCCTGGCGAACAGACGATCGTTGAGGAGTATGCTGTCGTTATGGGCAGCCATTTTGGGATCGATCTGGCTCTGGGCTTTCAGCATCTCGTCGCTGCCGCAGGCCGACACCTGACTGTAGAAGATCGCCGACACCTTCTTCAGCAATTCCCCGGAATTGAAATAAGCTTCCATGGTATTACGGAAGTTAGGCGCCTCGGGGTTGCCGGCGATGCCGTCGATCTCCAGCTTGTGATCGGCCATGGCCTTCTCGAAAGCGGGCAGATAGTGCTCGGTCTTGATCAGATCGAACGGGGGCACTTGAAACGACGTGTCGAACTCGCTCAGCAAGGGATTGATTTCCTGCATTGCCGGATTCACATCGGCCTCCTTGTCTTTTTTTCCGCAGCCGATAAAAATACAGGCCAGCAGAACCATTGAAATCAGTACACGATTCATTGTATAGCCTCCTAAAAGTATTGCCGTGGGTTGGGACATCGCGATTATTCGCTGCGTCACTGGCAGTGCCTATTGATTATAGTAAAAGGCTGAAGCCTTTTCAATGAGCCCTTCCGGGTATTGGATCCCGGAAGGGCATAAAAAACTGGAGTCGATAAATTGACTATTTGGAAACCGGTTCCTACAGGCCGTACCAGACCCGGGTGCTCCAGAACGGACTGTCGCGATCGATGCTCAACACGGGTTTCGGTGCACCGTCGGCCCAGTACCGTCCCAGGCTGTACAACAAATCCAGTTCCTGGAGCACGCCGTCGTACACCCAAGCCGGATGGATCTGATCGCTGGGTTGATGATAGGTAAAACCGATCTGCTCACGGATTTTTTCGACTTCCGCCTCGCTGCGATCCAGATGTTTTCCGGACATGCCGACCGACATGGCCGGTACGCCGCGGGCGGCAAAAGGGAAATGATCGCTGCGGTACGAACCGCCCCAGGGATCGGCCGTCCGGGTCTGCAGCGTGAGTCCTTTGGCAAGTCCGATCGCGGCCACTTCGGTCACGGCGTTGCTGAACTCGACGGGAAAGGCGGAAAAGGAGTCGCAACGTCCGTACAGGTTCATGCAATCCTTGTTGATGACCATGGCGATCCGTTTGAGATCCATCGGCGCGTGTTCGACGAACCAGGTCGAACCGAGCAGGCCGAGTTCTTCGCCGGTCACCGGCATGATGATCACCGTGCGTTTCGGTTTGACCGCTGCGCTGGCGAAGGCCCGGGCCAGGCAGACCAACGCGGCCGTACCGCTGGCGTTGTCCATGGCGCCGTTGTAGATGCGGTCGCCCCGTTCGTCGGGCAGGCCGATGCCGAAATGGTCGAAATGAGCGGTGTAAATGACCGCTTCGTCTTTCAATTGCGGGTCGGTTCCGGGGATGAGACCGATAACGTTGTGACAGTCCGCACGGCGCACCGTCTGTCTGAACGAAGCGCGCAGACGCAAGGGCAGCTTCATCGGCTTGAACCTCCTGCTGTCCGCCTTCTTCTTCAGACCTTCATAGTCCAGACCGGATGTCTTCAGGGCCCGGTCGAGCGCCTCGTGGGAAATCCAGGACTGAAGCAGCAGCGGAGATTCTTTGGAGTCTGCAAACAGCAGGCGCTCCCCCGCCCAGCTGTTGCGCACCACCGACCAGTTGTAGGTCGCCTCACGGTCGTGGTGGATCAGGATCATCCCCTTGGCCTTGCGTCGACGGGCCGACTCCAGCTTGTAGGACCAGCGCCCGTAATAGGTCATGGATTCACTGCCGAAGCGGGTTCGCTGCAGATCGGGATCGTTGACCAGTGCCACCAGAATTTTACCCGCCACATCGACGCCCTTGAAATCGTCCCATTTGTATTCCGGAGCCTGAATGGCGTAGCCGACGAACAGCAGCTCGTCATCGACCTGGACCGTATCCAGGCTCTGTTCGCTGCTGACGCAGAATTCCCGCAGGGCTTCCAGTTTATGCTCGCCGTCCTGGCCTATCAGGGAATACGCCAGCTGGGAGTAATCGGTCCGAAAGCCCCGCAGTCCGACTGGCTGCAGATAGCCGTGCGACGGTGAAAACGGCTGCAAGCCGAGCGCCTTGAACTGGGCCGCCAAATAGCTTGCCGCAAGAGCGGCACCCCGATCGCCGGTGGCCCGACCTTCGAGCAGGTCGTGGGCCAGGAATTCGAAATGCCCCCTGAATTCGTTCTCGCTGAAACCGCCGTCGGCTTTCGCTGCGTTCAGTGCTGTGTTTTCAGTGGCTTGGCCGGAAATGACGGAACAAAACCCCAGTAGAATCCAGGCAAGGCAAATAGTGCGGTTCATGATGGAGACCTCCTGATAAGAAACATACGTGGAATATGCGATATGGTTATCCGTTCGAGCTGAAATCGATGTGCAATGGCAAAAAAACGATGCCGGTCAATGCACTTTTTGCCGAAGTAGCACTTGAAATGAAAGCCGTTTCAGTACATTCTAGAGGTAAAAAAAAACCGAGGTCCGACATGAACCATTCTTCCCGACACCGTCTGGCGCCACTCGCTTTACTGGTACTGTTCGCCTTCCAGCCCTGTTATGGTGACGATTCGCAAAACCTGCTGCTGGAGACGATCGGTCATTTCAGCGGCCAGACTCTGTATTTGAGCTACATCAGCATCGGCACTGTCGCCGACGGTCACGCCAAAGAGGTGTACGACAACGCCAGCGCCGACGAACTGCTGAGCAAATCGATCAGCCTGTGCAACGGCTCGGTCGAGCAGCTCAACAAACTGCTCTCGTCCGGCGCTCTGGGCCATGAGGACATCGGCTTCGTCAACGGTCTGGTCGACACCTTCAACCTGCTGGCGGCCCAGGCCGCCGGTTACCGCAATTACATCAAGACCGGCAACGCCAGTCACGTTCAGATTTTTTCCGAAAAACGCAAGGCCGCCTGGAAAAACATCACCGAGTTGTTGGGCATCAAGGAGTAGGCCGGGACCGGAACGACAGGACGGTAGCGATGCCGATGGCACCGACCGCCGCAACCAACAATTTGATCCAAAAAGTCTCGATGAACAGCAGTACGGACAACAGGATCATCAGCGTCATCATCACCACAGCCGCCAGCTTGGCCGCCGGAGGGATCACCCGCTGTTCATTGAAGCGGCGTATCCCCTCACCCCAGCGTGGATGGGAAATCAGCCAGCGGTACAGACCGGGGTGGCTCCTGCAAAACAACACGGAAGCCAGCAACAAAAAAGGGGTAGTGGGCAGGCCGGGTACGATGACACCGATCATGGCCAGGCCGAAGCAGGTCAGGCCCAGTGCAGTCAGTACGAGGTTTCCGAGTTTCATGAATCTGAAATTCTACCATACCCGTACTGAATCCGCACAAGCCTTCTTTCCCTGAACCGCATCGACGAAAAAAATGTTGAAAATTGTTCCGCGCTGCTTTATATTTTCAGTAATAGATGTATAGTGGGGCATCAGATGGACAAAAGGCAGGAGAAGCGAATCAGATCGCGGATATTGATAAAAATCGACGGCAAGTCCGGAATTCTCAACGATTATTCACACGGCGGCATGCAGATATCGTCCAATTCCGCACCGACCCGGAGGTACGTGGAAATCATCCTCAACGTTTCCGGCCAGGAATTTCTGCTGCGGGGCATCATCCGCTGGGTTCGCAAGCGCTATGCCGGCCAGAACAACTACAATTTCGGCTGCAGCTTGCAGGACACGCCGTTGATCTACGACACCTTCCTGCTGAGTCAGTGAACTCCCGGGCCAGGGCCCGTAACGCTTGACAAGCCGGCTGTAAAACCGGTAGCATGCCAGCATTCCGTCATCGAGGCAGGAAGTGAAGATGAGTAAAGAATCCGTCAGGGCAATCGGTCTGCTGTCCGGAGGTCTGGACAGCATATTGGCCGTGAAATGCATGCTCGAGCAGGGCATTTCGGTGATCCCCGTCCATTTTCTGATGCCGTTCATGCGCAGCAACCCGCAGACCGTCGCCAATTCCCAGCTCCAGCGAAATTGCCAGCGCTTCGGCATCGAGCTGCAGATCATTTCTCTGGGCCAGTCCTTCCTGGATATGGTCATGAGTCCAGCGCACGGCCACGGCCGCAATCTGAACCCCTGCATCGACTGCAAGATTTTTTTCCTCCTGGAGGCCAGAAGGCTGCTGGACAGTCTGCAGGCCGATTTCATCTTCACCGGCGAAGTCCTCGGCCAGCGGCCGATGTCCCAGCATCTCTGGGCCCTGCAGGAAATCGAACGCAAAGCGGGCCTGGAAAAACGTCTGTTGCGGCCATTGTCCGCATTGCAGCTCCCCCCGACCGAGGCCGAGGAAAAGGGCTGGGTCGACAGGAGTAAGCTGTTCGCCATCACCGGCCGCAGCCGCAAAGAACAGATGCGCCTGGCCGCAGCCTGGGGTATCGTGGATTTTCCCAACCCGGGCGGCGGTTGCCTGCTGACCGAGAAACATTTCTGCGCCCGTCTGCACGATCTGATCGATCACGGCAGCGCCAGTCTGCGCAACTGCCGGCTGCTCCAGCACGGCCGCTACTTCCGCCTGTCCGAGAGCTTCTTTCTGATCGTCGGCCACAATCAGGCCGACAACGAATCCATACGGGGACTGGCCGAAACCGGCGACTGTCTGATCGAACCCGAATCCCTGCCGGGCCCGACCGCTCTCGGTATCGGCCGTTTCGACGACGAAACGCTCGACACCGCGCTGAGCATCGTCGCCCGTTACACCGCCCCCGACGCCGAAACCGTGACCGTGCGTCAGCTGCAAAACGGCAGTCAGACCGTACACACCGTCAGGCCGCTCGACGAGGTCCGGGTCAGAGCCTGTTTGATCTGAATCAGCGGCTTTCCATTTGCAGCAGTTTTTCCTTGGTTTCCTTGCCGCCCGCATAACCGACCAGTTCCCCCTGGCTGCCGATGACCCGGTGGCAGGGGATGAACAGCGACAGGGCGTTGCCGGCGCAGGCGTTGGCGACGGCCCGGAACGCCATCTCGTTGGCCAGCTTGATGGCCAAGCCACGATAGGTGTCCGTCTGACCGTAGGGAATACGTTGCAGTTCTTCCCAGACACGGATCTGGAACGGAGTCCCCACCAGCCGCAACGGCAAATCGAAAACGCGTCTGACGCCGGCGAAATACTCCTCGAGCTGCTGCCGGGCCAGATTGTTCAGCGGGTTTTCCTCTTCGGTGAAAACAGCCTGGATCCCGTTCTTGATCCGTTCATCGATACTGCGGCGCAGCGGGCGCTCACGCCAGTCACAGAGGCACAGCCGGTCCAAGTAAGACCCCAGAATCAGCTCGCCGTAAGGGGTCGGCATGTATTGAATGCTGATGCTCATAAATTCGATTATACGAAATTGCCGGTCCGTTTTCCGTACATTTACGAGAAAATTTTCAAAAAATTGCCGGCCCCGGCACGCTTGTCCAGGTAAAGCCTTGCGCCAGCCGTCCGGAATCAGAGCAGTTTTTTGCGTACGACCCGCAGAACCACTTCGTCGGGCTCGTCGGCGTCGGCAAGTTCCTGAACACGATAAAAATAGCCATGCTTGAAGGTATACGGGAACGGTTGCATGCCCGAAACGAACTGGATGGGCAGCCAGACCTCTGTCAGTTTCCGGCCGCTAGGTATGTCGTAAACGGCGCAAAGATGCTCTTCCTTCTTTTTCTTCCAGCTGACCAGGTATAAACGATCCTGGTCGGCGATACAGTTCAGCAGAGGCGGGAAATGATCCGGGAATTCCATCAACTTGCGGATCTGATCGGCCTGAGCCCCCGACTGCCCCCGGACCATGCCCTTGAGAATAGTCTCGATATCGTCCGGGGTGACGGGCACTTTTTCGAGAAGCAGGGGGATCTTGCCGATCAGCTGGCCGGTCGCGGAACGGACGAGCATACTGAGGTCGTCATCGGCCAGCACAAAGATCCGGTTCCCGTCCACGGTGTACGACATGCGCCGCATCATTTCGAAGGGGTTGAACTTGCCGCCACCCACATTGATCGGCATGCGGTTCAGTTCGCTGAGCCGGGTGAATTTCTCATCGTAGATATTGACCGAGAAGGCGGCGCCGTTCTTTTCATCGCCGCTGAAGCTGGTGCCGACAAAGCCCTTGTCCAGCGGGTAAAACATGAAACTGTACATACCGGCCTGGATTTTCGTCGTTTTCAGAAAACGTCCAGCCCGGGTATAGGTGTTGAGTTTCCCCATGGCGCTGACCACCAGTTCCCCGCCCCGGGGTATGACCATCAGCGTGGCGGCATCCCCCTGGGCAATGAATTCCTCCGGGCCGCCGCCGGGCTTGCCGAACTGGGCGATCTTTCGAAAATTCGCCAGACTGTAAATGTGCACGGTGGCCGGTTCGGCGATGTAGATCTGTCCGTCGTCCACGGCCATGAAACGCGGTTTGATCGGTTCAACAATCGTCCCCAGCAGCTCTTCGGTCTGGGCCGGCAGTCCGGCGAGCAGGCACACGATCCAAGCGGCGGTCAGCAGAATTTTTTTCATGTTATCCCTCTCTTTGCATTCGGAACTTCGGCTCGTCGCCGCATTCCGATCGAGTGCAGGGGCTCAGATGTACGGAGTCAGCACCAGGGTCAGCTTCACGGCTTTGCCGTCGCGTTCGAGATCCAGGTTGACCTTTTCACCGGCACGTTTGAACTTGGCTTTGAGCTCCGGCATGGTGAAGGCGGCGGCCGGCTTGCCGTCGACCCTGACCAGTACATCGCCTTCCAGGACACCGGCCTCGGCGGCCGGGCTGTCGGCGACCACGTATACGATCCGCACCAGCGCAGCCCCCTGTTCGGTCTGGTTGATGGAAAAGCAGATGCCGCTCATGTCGTACAAAAACGGCTCGGCAAACGATCGATTCGGTTCCAGGTAGAGGTTCTGTCCGAAAAAATCGAACACCGCGGTGAAACGGCTCAACAGATCGGCGCCGATGATTCCGTCAAACAGACTGGACGAATTGGGACCATCGTCGTTGGCGGATATCTGCATGACCGGATTCAGCAAGCGGGCACCGCCCAGATCGATGCTGGCCACCCGGCCCACTTTTTCGACGATCAAACCGCCCAGGCCGTAGCCGGTGATGTTTTCGATCAGGCGTCCGCTCTGTTTGAGCAGTGCGTGGCGACGCACGAACGGAGTGTTGAAAAAGGATTGACGCGCCCCGGTATCGACGATGAACCGGCCTGTGATTGGAGTCGCATCGCCATGGCGGACGACATGGACCTGAACCAGTGGCGTAGTGCCCATGACCGACATCGGTAAACAATAGCCTTTGGGCTTGCCTTTTTTGTCAGCGAGCCGATCGGCCAGTATGACATGGCGGTTCTGGTAATCGATAGTCACGACGAATTCCTTGAGGATATTGCCGCCGAGTATCCCGTCGAGCTTTCTGCCCCAGAATGCCTGCAGCTTCTGCAAGGGCAGGGCGATGAACTCGTAGCCGGACAATTCGATCCCTTCGATTTTCAGCCGGGTACCGTACAGGTGCGGCACATCCTTGCGCCGGCTGCCCAGAAAGCGGTTCCGGTCGCCATCCGGGCTCAGGACCCCCATGGATTCGGCCAATTCGGTAGAAACGACCGACAAGCTGTCCGTACCGGTGTCCAGCATCAATCGGGCCTCGAATTCATCGTTGAGCAACACCTTCACATAGACGATGCCGTCGAACAATTCGACGGGGATTTTCGCCGTCCGGGAGGCCGGATAAACGATTTTCTGCGCCCTGATATCGCCTGCCCCTGCGATCAACAGAATTGCGATCAGACAAAACGATATTGGACGCATCATTCTATTGTATACGGATCAATCCGGCCGCGGGTTTTCTTCACGGAGTCTTCAGCGCTTTCAAGGCCTTGATATAATCGGGCTCCTGAGTGATCTCGGCGACCAGTTCATGGTATAGTACGTGCTGACGCTCGTCCAGGATCAGCACCGCCCGGGCCAGCAGGCCGCGCAGAGGGCCGTCGACCAATCCGACTCCGTATTCTTTGGCGAAATCCGGACTGCGGAAGACCGAGGCGTTGACGACATTGGTTATATTGTTGGTCTCGCAGAAACGGGCATGGGCGAAGGGCAGGTCGGCGGAAACTGAAACCAGGACCGTATTGGGGATCTGGGAAACCTCTTTGTTGAAGCGACGGACCGAATTGGCGCAAACCGGTGTATCCAGGCTGGGGAAGATATTGAGTACCACACGCTTTCCTTTGAACTGAGCCAGACTCACATCGCTCAGATCCGATCCGGTCAGCACAAAATCGGGTGCCAGCAGTCCGACACCGGGTAAATTGCCGTTGGTATGAATGGTTTGACCTTTCAAACTGATTAACGCCATTGGCTCCTCCTGATAATAGCTGTAAGTATTGTACTACAATGGCGGAAATCCGCATAATTGTCAACCGAATCGGGACCGGCCGGATTTATTCGATCGTTTTGTCGATGAAATTGGCCGTGCTGTCCTTTTTTTGGTCGGGCTGATACTTGGAAATATTCTGCAGCAGGTTTTGCGATTTGGCGATTTTCTGCTGCTGGGTACTTTTCCAGGCTTCGATGGCCTGTTTGACTTCGGTAATTTTTTTGGCCAGCAAATTTTTCTGAGTCTGATAGAGATCGCTGAAACTGGGATCGGTCTGCAGCAATTCTTCGATGCGACCGCCGCTGTCGCTCAGGGCCTTCTGGTGAGTCAGCACCGACGCGAACTCTCTTTCAATGGCATCCCAGTCGTTTTTTTCCAGATGCAGCGATACCGAGTCCAGGTGCTTGAGAATGGCCATGAGATGGTCGATTATGCCGCGATCACCCATACAGTTCCACTCCATCCAGCTGCCTTTGCACGGACGCCCGCTGTTCATTGGCCGATACAGTTTGTTCATGGTTGGTCAACTCGTTCTTGTCTTTGCGGATTTTCTCAGACCAGGTTTCCTGAAGTTCTCTGAATATCTTGATGACCTCATCCAAATGCTTCTCGCTCTTGCGCGAATTGGCGGTCGACAGCTGGTTGATGGCGTAAATGTACAGGGCCCGGAACTGGGCGGAAATGATGCCCCCTTCCAGGCTGAGAATGGAATTCAATGTAAAAATGATATCGATGGCCTTGTTGATGGCCGTTACCCGTGGTTCGATTTCGCCACGCCGCATGTGCATCTGAGCCCGACCGAGGATTTTCAGCAATTCCGTGTAGATGAACAGGATCCGTTCGTCCTCGCTCATCCCCTCCACATTGCTCTTGAGATAGAAAAAATCATCAGTCATGGCTCTGCTCCTACAGATATATCGTCTCTTCTGAGCTAAGTTTTAGTACTGCTGTTACTGAGCGTCGACTGCAGGTATTCCAACTGCGCCAGCGCCTCGTTTGCCTTGGTGTACTGAGAGATCAGCAAATCCTCTTCCACCACCAGGCGACGATTGATTTCGGCGATCTTGTCGTCGATGTTCTCCAACTGCTTGTCCAGGGCTTCGACATTCTTGTCCAACAGACCGGTATAGGGGAAGGTCAGGTCGTACATCCGCTGCCGCAGCTGCTCGCCCACACCGAAAGTCACGCTCACCGCACCCTTGTCACCCACAGTCTGACTCTCGACGAACACCATCAGCCCCGTACTGTCTCCCGTAGTTCCGGTCAGAAACTGTCCGCTGCCTTTGGCGCTGTTGCCGCCGATGCTGCCGGCCACATCGATCCCGGTGGCGCTCTTGCTCGTGGAAAACAATCCCGAACCCGTCGAGGATACCGACAGGCTTTGGCTGCTGCCGTATTCCGTACTCAGCACCGACAGGAAATTCCCGGTCTGAGTGGCCGAAGCCATGATGCCGGCGCCATCCAGAGCGCTGTTGACGGTCGCAATGATCTGGCTGAGGTTCATGTCGAAAGTCAGCGCAGCCGTCGCCGTCTTGCCCTGCCAGGTGAAACTCAGCGTTTCGTTGTCGGAGGCATCGCTCCCCAGCGTCGCGGCAATCTCGGTGTCGGCAAGCAGTTTGGCCTGTTCGGCCACCCGGGTGATGTTGATGCCATAGGTACCGGCCACCGTCGCGGCGGTCTTTCCGGAATAGGAAATCTCGGAATTGCTGGAGACGCCCTGATTTTTGAACAGCCGGATCACGTTGTCCAGGTCGTCTTCCAAAGCCTTGGTCAGTCGGCTGGAATCGACGCTGAGCGTACCGTCGTTGGCCATGTCGATACCGATGGTCGAAAGGGTCTTGTACTTGTCGGTTTCCGTCAGGCCGGCGACGCGCGAGCTGATGATGCCGAGCAGGTCGCTCTGGGCCTTGCGGGCCGTGGATTCGCCCGACAAAACGCCGGCTCTCTCTTCGGCCTCGTCGTAAGTGAACTGTTCGTTGAGGTAATTGATGGCGGCGTTGAACTGCTCGATGAAATTGTCGACGGAATCGGCTATGCCCGCGGTATCGGTGGCCACAGCCAGATCGACGGCACTGGAATCCACTTTCTTGAGCTGCAGGGTGACGCCTTCGATGACGTCGGTGATGGAATTGCTCTGCCGGGTGATGTAATCGTCGGGATGGGCGACTGGATCGGTATTGAGATAGAACTGGGCGTCCTGGGCCGCCTGGCGGGAAGTGATCGCGCTGCCCACGCCGGTATCGCTTACGGTAAAGCCGTTGTCGGTACCGGTGGAGTTGGAACTGATCTGCAAATAATAGGAACTGCCCTGGTTGATGACGCTGGCTGTCAGGTCGAGGTCGGAAGAGTTGATGGCGTTTTTCAGGCCATTGAGACTTCGTGTGTCGCCGGTGATGTCGATTTCCAGCGATTGGTCGCCCTGCGTGATGGTGATGCTGCTGCCTTCGCTGAGAACGGAATTCGAAGCGGAAGAAAAAGTGGTCGTGGCACTGGTCTGGGCTTTGGCCAGCTGTTTGACGGTCAATTGGTAATTGCCGGAATCGGCGGTGCTGCCCGCGCTGGCGCTGACGATGGAGCTGTCGCTGGAACTGACCGTTTTCGCGTCGAATCCGGTCCGGGTCATGGCGTACAGCGAACGCTCGACGGCCGACAGCTTGGTGTTGAGCTCCTGGAAGGCGGTCTTTTTGGCCTCGTACAGAGTCTGGTATTCTTCCAGATCGCGGATGGGTTCCTGTTTGGCGTAGATGATCTGTTCTACGATGTACTGAACGTCAAGCTGCCCGGTGATGGACCCGGAACTCGACTCGCTCGCCGAACCAAGCGTAAAAGCCATATTACACCTCGATATTGATCATCAGTTCACCCGCATTCTCCTCTTGGCCGCCCGACATCATCTGTTTTTCGAATTCGATCACCTGAGCCATGAAATTCCGGATTTCCTCGGGTGGAAACTCCTTGATGGTTTCCCGGGTCTGTTTATCGATGATACTGATGTAATTACGCCCTATCCGCTCGTCAAGCCTGAACTGAAGCTGCCGGTTGGCCAGACTCATCTTCTCGTTGAGCCGTTCGATGATCTTGTCCAGCTGCAGGTTCTCTGCCTCCTGGACCGGTGTGTCCGCTTTCTCGCTCTGCTCTTTCTCCCGCTGCCGGACGGCTTTGGGAGAAACGAAACTGGAATCGAACACATCGCTGACCGCTCTTTCTTCAGTTTTCGGGTCGGCAGTCTGTGAAAAAAGGTTGATTTGCTCAGAAGAGGTAGCGGGGGAGTCGTAGACTCCCCCATTGGATATCTGAGGGTTGATCGGGCTTAATCCGTCCAACCGTTCAATCATCTTCTACCTCCGGTCACTGCCTGTTCGTGATTTTACTCACTTACTGGAGCAGAGACAAGACCAACTGGGCCGAGGCGTTGGCCTGAGCCAGAGAGGCCATACCGGACTGAAGCAGGATCTGATACTTGGTCATGTTGACCACCTCTTCAGCCATGTTGGCGTCGCGGATCGACGATTCGGCCGCCTGCAGGTTCTGAGACTGCACCTGGATGATGGCCACCGAGTTGGTGAGCCGGTTCTGCTGGGCACCCAGAGCGCCTCTCCATTTGGAGACGGACGCGATAGCCGTCTGCAGCTCGGTGAGAGCGCTGATGGCCGAAGCCGCGCTGGAAACGTTCGAGGCTCCCAGTCCCAGAGCCGTGGTGCCGGCGCCGTTGTTGCCGGCGATGGACACGGTGATGAACGAAGCCATCTGGGTGTCGCCGACGTAAATCGACTTCTGGACCGCTCCGGATTCGCTGAACAACCGTTCGCCCTTGAAGTTGGATACCGAGACCACCCGGTTGATTTCCTGCAGAATCTGCTGATACTCGGTGTTGATCGTGCCTCTTTCATCGGCACCGACCGTTTCCGAAGCCGATTGCTCGGCCAGGGTGACCGCACGGGTCAGCAGGTCGGAAATTTTCGACAGAGCGCCGTCGGCGATCTGGATCAGGGCGATACCGTCGTTGGCGTTGCGGGTCGCCTGTTGCAGGGCGGTCACGTCGGCTCTCAACCCGTTGGCGATCGCCAGACCGGCCGCGTCGTCTCCGGCCTCAACGATGCGGTAGCCCGAGGCCATCCGGCCCAGGGTCTTGTTGAGTCCGATGTTGGAAAAGTACAGGTTCCTCTGGGCATCCACCGACGCCAGATTGTTGATAACTGAAAACTGTCCACCAGCCATTTTAATCCTCCTTGATTAAAATTTTTCTTTCGGGCTTCCATGCCCGACCTATATTTCGTCCGTTCGGGAAAAAGCTGAAATTTTTTCTGTAAAAATTCTTTTGACTGGCATTTTTTTCCGCATGGTCATGCGGTCGGGTGATCGGCCGCTGACGGACCAGTTCGATCAAACACATAAATATCTATTATTATAGGCAATTTACGTCGTGGCCGTCCATGTTTGTAGTTTTTGGCACCGCTTTTGCTGTTACAGGGCAGGAGGTCGACATGATCGCAACAGACTTGGCAGTAGGGTACGCAAACAGCAGCGCGGTCGCCAAAAGCGACGGCGCCAGTGACGAACTCGGCAAGGACGATTTCCTCAACCTGTTCGTCACCCAGCTCCAGAACCAGGACCCCCTTCAACCGATGGACAACACCCAATTCCTCTCACAGATGGCCCAGTTCTCCTCGCTGGAACAGATGCAGAACATCGCCGGCGCCATGGAGCTCTTGACTCTCAGTCAGAGCGCGGCCACCAACAGCCAGATGATTTCCCTCATCGGCAAACGTATCGTTCACCCCGGCAACACCTTCTCGCTCGAGCAGGGCAAAACCGTCGATCTGAGCTTCACCCTACCCGAAGATTGCCCGGCGCTCAAGCTCAATATCTACAATCAGAACGGCGAACTGGTCCGAACCATCGAGCCGACCGGATTGGCAACCGGCTACAACCGTTACCAGTTCGACGGACTGGATGAACAGGGACAGGCTTTGTCCAGCGGCGTGTACGAATACAAATTCGTGGCCGCCGACGGTAGCGACAGCGAGCTGGACATCGAATATTACAGCAACCTGCTGGTGGACAGCGTCGCCTTCGGCAGCGACAGCACCATCTTGAAGGCCGGCGGTCTGTCGATCCAGCTGGCCGACATCCTGGAAGTCCGCTCCGACAGCCAAGAACAGTGAGGTCAACATGATGACATCGTTTTATTCCGGTTTAACCGGCCTTTCCGCCTACGCCAACGCGTTGAGCGTCGTCGGCAACAACCTGGCCAATATCAACACCACGGCCTTCAAGTCCTCTTTCATCAACTTCGAGGACCTGGTCGCCGCCACCTTCGGCGGAACGGCCACCAGCGCCGCCGGCAATCCCATGCAGATCGGTCTGGGCGTATTGCCCAACTCCCTGAGCGGAATCTTCACCCAGGGCTCGATCCAGAGCAGTTCGCAGGCCACCAACTGCGCACTGGAAGGCAACGGCTTCTTCATCGTCGGCGATTCGGCCAACGACCGTTTCTACACCCGTTCCGGCAATTTCTCGTTCGACAACGAGGGCTACCTGATCACTCCGGCCGGCAAGTACGTTCTCGGCTACACCGAACTGGACGCCAACGGCGAAATCATCTCATCCGGACCGCTGGATCGCATCTTTCTGCCCTCCAACACCGTCAGCGCCCCCTCACCGACCTCCTTCATCCAGATGTTCATCAACCTCAATGTCGAGGACGATGTCGGCGATACCTACAGTTCCTCGGTCACCGTCTACGATTCCAAAGGCTCGCCGCATACGGTGTCTATCGACTTCACCCATAACGGTCTGGTCGGCGGTAACGATCAGTGGACCTACAGCGCTTCGCTGCCCGGAGCCGATGTCGAACCGCCCCAAGCGACTCCCTATATCCTGGGTACCGGCACCATCGAGTTCGACGGCAGCGGGACCCTGGTCGTTCCGGCGGCCAACGTCAATTTCACCACCCCGATCTTTTCCAACGGCGCCGATCCGCTGGCCTTCACCTGGAACGTGTACGACGACGACGGCGTGTCTTCGCTGACCGGCTACCCGATCGCCTCGGCCACCAGCTCCACCAACACCGACGGCTATCCACCCGGCAACCTGACCTCGCTGATGATCAACAGCGACGGCCTGATCCAGGGCGTTTTCTCCAACGGCCAGGTGGAACAGATGGCCCAGCTGGCCACGGCCAATTTCAACAACAACCAGGGTCTGATCCGCCTGGGCGACAACATGTTCGCCGAAACCAACGCCTCCGGTCCGCCGGCGATCGGGGCGGCCAACACCGGTGGCCGCGGCAGCGTCACCGGCAGCGCCCTGGAATCGTCCAACGTGGACATCGCCACCGAATTCACCAACATGCTCATCTTCGAACGGGGCTACCAGGCCAATTCGCGCATCATCACCGCCTCGGACGAAGTCATTCAGGAAGCTCTGTCACTCAAGAGATAAGATAACGAACCCGGATTGGTTCCTGACGATCGATTCGAGCCAGGGATCAGGCGCCGGTCGACACGGAGGTCGACCGGCGCCGGGTGGTTAAAACAGCCGTTCTCAGGAAAGGATTCCAGTTGAGAGCCGCATCAAGGAGGAAAGTATGGCAGGACAAAGTTTTTCAGTCGTCAACAACCTGGCGTCGGTCGATGCCCAGCGCAACCTGTATTTTTCGAACATCGGGCTCAACAAGACACTGGGACGGCTGTCTTCGGGATACCGTATTGTGGATGCCGGAGACGACGCGGCCGGACTGGCGATCGCCAACGGCCTGAAGGCAGACACCACGGCGCTGCAGCAGGCCGTACGCAACGCCAACGACGGCACGGCTCTGGTGCAGATCGCCGACGGCGCTCTCTCCAAGCTGACCGATCTGCTGGTCCGGGCCGTCACCCTGGCCGAGCAATCGGCTTCGGAGACCGTCGGCGACAACGAACGCAGCATCATCGATGTCGAGTACCAGCAGCTCATGACCGAAATCAACCGCGTGGTATCGGTGGCCAACTTCCGGGGCGAGCTGCTGTTCAGCACGACCGAGGCCGTCACCAAGCAGATCTACGTCGGCGATACTCAGTTCCAGTCCTTCATCACCATATCCATCGCCGGCCCAAACGGCGCCGGAACGGTGGCCATGGGCCTGGATGGAACCAACCTGACCACGGTTGCCGAGGCCCAGACCGTGCTCGGACTGCTGCAGGGAGCCATCGCTTCCGTTTCCAAATGGCGCGGCGCGCTCGGCGCCCAGCAGAACCGCCTGATCAACTCGGTGGCCATCATTCAGGTGCAGTCTCAGAACCTGCAGGCTGCCGAATCGGTCATCCGCGACGCCAACATGGCCGAAGAAATCGTCAACATGACCAAGTATCAGATCCTGCTGCAGTCGGGCATGGCTTCCCTGTCCCAGGCCAACGCCTCATCGCAGCTGGTTCTGTCCCTGCTGCAGTGAGCGG
>CAYXHZ010000037.1:0-12048 GCA_964465065.1 uncultured Clostridia bacterium | reverse complement strand
CTGTCCCAGGCCAACGCCTCATCGCAGCTGGTTCTGTCCCTGCTGCAGTGAGCGGTGGCCGACCCGCCCGGGACGGTGCTACGACGGCGGTCACTCCGCAACCGTCTCGGGCTGAGCCGCGAACAGTTCGCTCAGGAACAGGACCGGCATGGTACCGGCTGCGCGGAACTGCAAGTAACAACCCGGGCAATCGGTGACGATGCCGCCGATCCCCTGACGGAGCCACAAGTCCTGACGGCGGTGCAATATGGCGCGGGACACGCTGGGAAAACCGATGGAAAACATACCGCCGAAGCCGCAGCAATCGGTCTCTTCACGGGCCGGCATGCGGATCTTCGGGCAGGCGGCGATTTCTTTGAACCAGCCGATCGACTCGTCCCGTTTGGGCTGGTGACAGGGTCGGTGAAAGAGCCAGAAGCCGTCGGCGGCGTTGACGACAGCCGGATGCCGGATGGTGATTTCAGGCAGCTTCGTCAGCAGGTAAGTGCCCAAATCCCAGACGGAGAAATCGCCCTGGTAATGGGCTCGCATGGCCATCACGCCGGTGGCGCAAGGGACGATCAGGGTTTTCACCCCCCGCTCCTGAAACAGTCTTTCGTTTTTTTTCTTCTTGCGTGCAAAAGAAGCCAGATCGCCCTGGGAGAGAGCGGGAAATCCGCAGCAGTCGGCATCCCACAGGACCTGTACCCGGACTCCGGAACATTGCAGCAAGGTTACCATCTGCCGCAGCAGGCGAGGATAAAAAACTCCCAGCACACAGCCGGGAAACAGGGCAATTTCCGAGTTCCCGGCAGTGCTTGGTTTTGGGGACCTCGCACCGCGCGCATCGGCTCGTGGCAAAAGCAAATGGCGGCGTAGCGGCGTTTGGGCCAACAGGGTGAGAAAAGGTCGGGCCAGTCGCAGAAACCGCCGCCCGTAAAAAAGCGTCAGCAGACGTTTCCACCAGGCACCTTTGCCGGCCTGCCGCCAGAGCAGACGCACGGCCAGAATCTCGTCCCGCCCCTTGACGCCTTTATGACAAGCCGCCTCGCACCGCCCGCACAGCATGCAGGCCTCGATAAATCGGCGGTTCTGCGGCGTGTCCGGCAGACGGCCTTCGCGCAGGGCGGCCAGGGTCGCCAGACGGCCCCGGGGCGAAGCCGGTTCTTCGAGCAGCAACTGGTAAACCGCGCAGGCCCCCAGGCAGGATCCGCAGCGGGAACAGCTGTTGCTTTCCTGAGTCATGCCGGTCATCCCGGTTCAGCGCCGGCTGACGGCGATGGCATCCAGTTCGCGGATCAGCAGTTCCATCACCCGGTCCCAGTCGAAAAAGTTCTGCACGTATTCCAGGCCGTTACGCCCCATGCGCCGCCGCTCGCGCAGATTGTCGATCAGGTATTCGGCGTTGCGGACGAACTCTGCGGCATCGTGATAAATCAGGCCGGCCTTGCCCAGTTCGGTATGCTCCCGCAGTACGGCGCAATGCCCGTTAGCCAAAATCGCCGTCTTCTGCACGAAGGATTCCAGGGTGGTGATCGACAGACTCTCGACCGGAGAAGGCTGCACCGAAAACAGGGCACCGGCGAATGCCGAACGTTTGTCGGTTTCGCTGACAAAACCCAGGTAGCGGATCCCCTCTTCCTGCGGCAGGTCCATCAGCTGCTTGCCGATCAGGACGAAATCGAGCAGACGCCTCTTGCGCAGATCCCGGTAGGCCTCGATGACCGTTTCCAGTCCCTTGCCGCGTTCGATCCGACCGGCGTAGAGCATATACGGCAGAATGATACCGTAATTCCTGCGAAAAATATCGGCCGCAGCGGAATTGCGCGGGATACCCGTTCTCAGCAGGGTCTGCCGTGACCGGGGCGAGAAAAGCCGATTCACCAGATCCTGTTCTGCCCGGGTCAGGAAGAAAAAGGCGTCGATCCGTTCCATCATGCGCCGTACCTTGGCCAGATAGATGGGAAGCTCGTCGTGGGCGGTGGGAAACAGAACGACCGGTTTGTTGCGGATGCGCAGCACCCCGTCGATTGTCGGTTCGTACAGGTAAGTGAAAAAAACGAACAGGTCGAATTCGGATTCCAGGTCGGCCAGGGCCTGTAGCAAGGCCGGAGAATGCGGTCCCTGCCGACGGAACCAGGCCTCTTCGTCCCGCTCCTGTACCGGCTGGGCAAAGAAGGATTGCGAAAAGCGGTTGAAAGACTCGATATCGCGCTCGTCTGCAACCGGAAAGCGCAGGATACGCACGCCTTTCAGTATGCTCTCGCCGGCGGGGAAATGGTTGCTCCAGCTGATATAGTCCTGGGCGGTGGTGGTGATGACACTGACGTCGATCCCTCCGGCGTTGGCCCGTTCGGCCAGATCGCGGGCCAGGGTTTCCGCCCCGCCCAACACCCCGTCGCCGTAACGCTGAACTACAAAGGCCACCTTACGCATGGTCCACCGATTTGCGGATCATGTCCAGCAGCCGGACCGGATCGGCCTGACGCCGGTACGCAGCCAGCCTGTCCCGACCGCGTAGTTTCAGATCGGACGACAAGGCCGGATCTTGGACGATACGCTCGGCCATGGCCGCGACCTGATCGACGCGTTGGCCGTCGACCAGCAGCCCCGCCCCGCCCAGGGTTTCCGGAACCGCCCCCACCGACCGGGCCAGAATCGGCACGTCCATGGCCATGCTCTCGATCAGCGGCAGACAGAAGCCCTCGTGACGGCTGAGCGAAACGAACAGATCGGCCGCCCGGTACACGGACAGCAATTCCCCGAAGGGGATATGGCCGGTGAAAACCAGGTCGTCACCGGTCAGCAGGAAGCGGGCGGCCAGGTCGCGCAGGGCGTGATAATAAGCGGGCAGGGTACGGGTGTTGCCGGCGACGATCAGCCGGATATTGGCGGACAGGTACTTCTTGTAGAAAAAGAGGAGCTTGATCAGATCCTCGATGCCCTTGTTGGGGGTGATGCGGCCGACGAACAGCATGATGCGGCGTTCGTCGAGAAACAGCCGGCGGTACGGTTCGCTGGCGGGTGCCGCATAGGCCTGCAGGTCGATCATGATCGGAAAAACCGACACCTGGCCAAAGCCGAGTGCCAGCAATTCATCGGCATTGTACTGCGAATCAGCGACACAGAAATCGAAAGCGTTCTTCAACCGGACCAGGTGCTGGCGGCCCATGTCGGTGAAACGGACCAGGTCCGGTGAATAATCGATGAAAAAATCCGGCGGGGTGACGTTGTGGTATATCATGCCCTTGCGGCCCGACAACTGCAGAAAATAGTCGGTCAGAGGCGACGGAATCGCGAAGTGCAGGATCTTGACGCTGCCGGGATCGGGCCGGTAATCCTGAAAATCGACGGCCTGGTCCCGCAGGGCATCGTCGATGGTCATGGCCACGATCCGACTCTCGATGCCCTGACCGAGCAGGAAACGGTGAAAACTCAACGTGGAATTGCCGACGGCGTCTCCGTCGTGAAAAGCGGGTAAAAACTGTTCAATGATCAGCTTCATGGCCTGTATCCCATACCTTTTGCAGTGCTTCTTGCGGATCATATTACCATGTAAGGTGCCAAGGATTCAAGGATCGTCGCCGCGCTGCGACAGCCTCGGCGCTGGTGGTACATAACCATGAATTGACGCCTGGCGCTCCGGATTTGACGTCTTTCACCATGACTTTTAACCTTTTCGTCCCAACTCACGTACAAAGACTTTAAGGTATCCATACCAATTAGGAGGTTTTCGTGCAAAAAAAACTGCTGCAAAAGATGTCCGGCCACATTCTTCCGGCTGTCGCCATCCTGACGCTGCTGCTCGGCGTTCCGGTCACGGCCGACGAAGGGATGTGGACCCTGGACAACCCGCCGCTCCAACAACTCAAGGAAAAATACGGCTTCGAACCGACCGCTGCCTGGCTGGAGCATATCCGTCTGGCATCGGTGCGCGTCGGTGACGGCGGTTCGGGTTCCTTCATCAGCCCCGACGGCCTGGTGCTGACCAACCACCATGTCGGCCGCGGCCAGCTGCAGAAGCTGTCCTCGCCGCAAAAGGATTACGTCAAGGACGGATTCTACGCCGCCAGCGCCGCCGAGGAACTGCCCTGCCCCGACCTGGAGCTCAACGTCCTGATCTCCATGGAAAATGTCACCGCCAAAGTCATGGCCGCCGTCAAGCCAAGCATGAATCCAGCCAAGGCTCTGGAAGCCAAGAAAGCGGCCATCGCCGCCATCGAGAGCAAGAGCATGAAAAAGACCGGACTGCGTTCGGATGTGGTCACCCTGTACCACGGCGGCGAATACTGGCTGTACTGCTACAAGAAATACACGGAAGTGAAGCTGGTCTTCGCCCCCGAGATGCAGGCCGCCTTCTTCGGCGGCGATCCCGACAATTTCACCTACCCGCGTCACGACCTGGACATGACCATCTTCCGGGCCTACGAGAAGGGCAAACCGGCCCAGATCAGCCATTACCTGAAGTGGAATCCCACCGGCGCCGCCGATAACGAACTGGTCTTCGTGTCCGGCCACCCCGGATCGACCAACCGGCTGATGACCCTGGCCCAGCTTCAGTTCCAGCGCGATTTCAGCTACCCCATGCGTATCAAGTCCATGCAGCGCATGCTGAACGTGGCCCGGAGCTATTCCACCCGGGGTCCGGAAGAGGCCCGTCAGGCCATGGGCATGATCTTCGGCATCGAAAACGGCATGAAGGTCTCCAGCAACGAGTACCAGGGTCTCAAGGCACCCGGCATCATGGAAAAGAAGGCTGCCGCCGAAGCTGAATTCCGCAAACTGATCCAGACCAACGACCAGTGGAAGACCGATTACGCCGATGCCTGGGATCAGATCGCCCAGGCCATCGACAAGCAGAAGGCCCGCATCAAAGAACTCTCCTTCCGCCGTATCCCCGGCATGCGCCTGGGCGGCATCGCCACCCAGATCGTCCAGCTGGTGGCCGAACTGAAAAAGCCCGACGGCAAGCGTCTGGACGGCTACCATGATTCTCAGCTCGATTCCCTGCGCCTGCGCCTGTTTTCGCCCGCCCCCATCTATCCCGGCATGGAAGAGGTCATGATCGTCGACACCCTGCAGCAGATGCTGGAGGAACTGGGCCCGCAGGACGAGTACGTCAAGATCTGCCTGGACGGCAAAAGCCCGGAAGAGTCCGCCAAGGCCCTGCTGGCCGGCAGCAAGCTGGCCGACCCGGCCGTTCGCAAGCAGCTGGTGGACGGCGGTACGGCGGCGGTGGAAAAATCGACCGATTCTTTCATCGTGCTGGCCCGTAAGCTCGACCCCATGATCCGCGAGATGCGCAAATGGCAGGAGGACGAGATCGAAAGCGTCGCCCGTCCGGCCTCCGAGAAAATCGGCCAGGCCCGCTTCGCCGCCTACGGCAAGAATGCCTACCCCGACGCCACCTTCACCCTGCGCCTCTCCTTCGGCCCGGTCAAAGGTTACCCCATGAACGGCACCATCGCCCCGTACAAAACCACCTACCACGGTCTGTTCGACCGGGCGGAGGGTTTCGACAACAAACCCCCGTTCGACCCGGCTCCCAGCATAGCCGCCGCCCGCGACAGGATCAAGATGAATACCCCGCTCAATTTCGTCTGCAGTTGCGACATCATCGGCGGCAACTCGGGATCGCCGGTGATCAACCGCGCCGGCGAACTGGTCGGGCTGGTCTTTGACGGCAATGTCGAAAGCCTGATCGGTCGCTTCCAGTACGACGAAACCGCCAACCGTACTGTGGCCGTGCACAGTGCCGGCATGCTCGAAGCCTTGAAAAACATCTACAAAGCCGACAATCTGGTCAAAGAAATCCTCGGCGAGAAATAAACACCCGCTATCGGAGCAGAGGCGGGGTTGTCAAACCCCGCCTCCCGCCCACATCATGTAAAGAGAACTCTGCGGGGATGCGGACGCATTTCCCCGGCTCCTGACAATGCCAGAGGTTTCGGCAGCAAATCGATCGGATCTCACGGTATGCTTTCATCGTGATTGCCGACTGCAAAAGATTCCTTACAGGCAAAAAAAACAAATTAGAACGAATCTTCCGTAGGGAAAAAATGCCTCGATTCAGTCTCACTCTATCCCCTTTCTCGAGAGTGAGAGATAAGGAAAATGGATCTTTTCATCCAAGCCCCAACCCTTTAGGGGAGGGGGAAGGGAGTGGGGTCAAAAAAGCGGAAGATCAGTGCTAACTGGCAAAAATAATTGTTGTTTTAATTCGAAAAAAAATACATATCTATTAAATATCGGAAAAAGGAATAGCCTAATCCTTGATGAAGCTTTGCTACCGACAAAAGGGAGGAGGATGCAATGTCAGTAATAAAAATCATCGAACTGCTCGGAGTGTCAGAAAAAAGCTGGGAAGATGCCGCCAGCAACGCCATCCAGGAAGCGGCCAAAACCGTCAAGGGGATTACGGGGCTGGAAGTCCTCAACCAGACCGCCAAGGTCAAAAACGGAAAGATTGCCGAATATCGGGCCAACCTGAAAGTGGCCTTCAAAGTCGACGAACGGATTTGACAGGAGGACCACATGAACCTGATGGATGCGATCATGAGTGCCAACGCCTCTCCCCTGTCGCAGATCAGTAAAAAATTCGGTCTTTCCGAGGATCAGACCGCCCAAGTGGTCAAACAATTCCTGCCCGCCCTGACCAACGGCATCAAGCAGAACGTCGCTCGGCAGGGCGGTTTGGACAGCCTGCTCGACGCCCTGAACAAGGGCAAGCACGAACGCTACCTCGACGACGAGGCCGCCCTGGGTTCGGACCAGGCCATTCTGGACGGCAACGGCATTCTGGGACACCTGCTGAAAAGCAAGGACACCAGCCGGCAACTGGCCAGCCGGACGGCGCAGAGCACGGGTCTGAACCTGGATATTCTCAAGAAAATACTGCCGATGGTGGCAGGTCTGGCCATGGGCGCCCTGAAGAAACAGGGATCCAGCTCCGGCGTGTTGCCCAAGACGGTCAAAGGCAAAAAAGCCGCCGCGCCATCCTCCATGGGCGGCCTGATTTCCCTCCTGGACGCCGACGGCGACGGTTCACCGATCGACGACCTGCTGGGTTTCGCCAAAAAACTTTTTTAACTGAAACAACGAATCGCTTCCGCTCAATAGAAGCAGGTATCCGGAGTGGCGTGCCGTTCGAGCTCGCGAAAGCCCGGCGCCTTGCCCAGAGTCCACAGGTAATCGCCCAGCTGCTTGGCCCAGAAGCGTCCGGCGCCGGTTTGCAGCATCATCTCGGCGGCGCTGATGCCCGCGGCCCGGAGCTGCGCCTCTTCCAGTCCTGCCGGCAGCGCTTGCCGCTGGTCGATTCTGCGCTCCAGGTCCGGATCGATACGGATGATGCCGAGTTTGCGCAGCACGCAGGGCAGGACGTTGTCGCAGGCCACGGTGAAATTTTCGATATCGGAAAAGCCGAAGAGTTCGGGGCAGGTCGGCGCCAGTCTCTGGAACAGCTCGGCCACAGCCAGCTGCGCCTTCTTGAGGAACAACACCTCGCTGCCGTCGGGCAGGCGGCGGCGGTCGTCGAAGGCCGGGAAGTTGTCGGCCAGGGCCTGAACCAGGGCGCAGGCCGATGGTCTACCCTCTTGGTCGGTCAACCGTTGCCGGCAAACGAATTCATGAAATGACCGGCAGTCCAGCTCGCGCAGACGCTGAGCGCTGGCGCGGGCCACGGCGGAGATCATGATCCGCAGCGGAACCAGTTCCGCGGCGTCGCGTAAAGCGAAACAGCGATCGACCGCCGCTTCGGACAGACTCGCCAGGGCAGCGGCGTCGATAAGCCCGGCGGGACAGTCCGCCTGAAGCGCTTCCAGTCCCGCCTGCATCGTCTGCCAGGCGCCGCGCCCGCAGACCCGGTGCAAGGCATGTCGATAGCCGTGGGCGAAGTTGAACAGGTGCAGGCTGATATGAAAACTGACCTGCGCAGGCAGGTCCGGCAGCTGCGCCCGGGTTTCCATGAGGTGGCTGGCGCAGCGGAGTCGTTGCAGATCAAGCCGCTCGACGAAGTCGGCAAGCCGCACAAGATCGATCTCCAGCGGACAATCCGGCGCAGAGACCAGTCTTTGACAGCTGGCCTTGACGTTGGCGACCGTTGCGGCCAGGGATCCGGCGGCTCTGGGGCGCAGTTCTGCGAAAAAAGCTTTGATATCGAAATTTTCTTTCTGTTCTTCCATCAGGATCTCTCCGGTCGGACCGCATCCGCATGCAGCCCGACAGCCAGGATAAGCGCCGACAGCAAGGCCAGGAAGGCGCCGCAGGCGAAAGGCAGCACCGGTCCGAAGGCCTTCCACAGAAATCCGGCCAGAACGCTGGCCGGCAGCAGGGCGAATCCGACCACCGTCGAATGCAGACCGAGCATGGTACCCTTCAACTCACCGGGAGAGATCTCGGCGATGAAAGCCCGTTCGACGCCGGCGGTCAGGGCCGTGAACAGACCGTAGAGCACGAAAGCGGCTACGATGACCGGCTTATTGCCCGCCCAGGCGAAGGCGGCGTAAACCAGGCTGAAGGTCAGATAACCGGCCACCAGGACGCGCCGACGCCCGACGCGGTCGGATGTTTTGCCGAGTGGCAGGGCCAGCAGCGAGGATACGGCATTGTAGACGAAGTAGAGCAGTATGACCGCTGCCGGATCGAAACCGACGCTGCCGGCCCGGAGCAGCAGAAAGGTGTTCGAAGAGTTGCCGAGCGTGAAGATGAAGGTCACCAGCAGGTAGAGTTTCAGGCGCCTGTCCAGGCCTTTCCATGCGCTCAGAACCCTCAGCCTGGTTTTTCCGGTGCCGGGTCGGCCGGTCTCGCGGATGAAAATGAACAGCAGCAGGGCGATGACGGCCGGGATGCAGGAGAGCAGGAACAGTTTTTTATAATCGTAGGCGCCATGCCAGGAATTCATGATCAGAAAGGCGAGCAGGATACCGACCGCCGAACCGGCCATGTCCAGAGCCTTGTGCAGGCCGAAGGAGTGACCGAGCCGGCCCGCATCGGCGCTTTCGCTGACCAGGACATCGCGGGGCGCGGTGCGTACGCCTTTTCCGAAACGGTCGATCACCCGCGCCGCCAGGATACCCAGCCAGGAGCCGGCCACGATAAGGGCCAGTTTGTAAACCAAACCGGTGGCGTAGCCCAGGAAAGCGATCGGTTTTTTCCGGCGGTATTTGTCCGAATAATAACCGCCGAACACCTTGAGCAGACTGGCCAGGCTTTCGGCAATGCCCTCGATGATCCCGACCAGCGCCGGTGTGGCGCCAAAGACCGAGGTCAGATAGATCGGGATCAGGGGGTAAACCATCTCGGTGCTCAGATCGGCGAAGAAACTGACCAGCCCCAGCAGTATGACGTTGTTCATCCGCAGCTCCTTTTTACGGCGAATCCGTACACGATTGTCACCTTTTATCCGTTCACATCGCATCCGCGATATCGACAGCCAGGGCCTCGGCCGCCTGCGAGGACGGTGAAACGGACGCCGGACGGCGGCGGCGCAGAACCATGGATACCCAGCACAGCCCGATTGCACCCGACATCAGGTCGGTGAGCAGACGCGCCCAGAATACCCCCAGAATTCCCATAAGGTGATTACCCAGGTAAGACAAGGGCACCAGCAGAGCCAGCACCCGGATTGCGTTGTTGACTGTCGCCGCCAACGGACGGTGAATTCCGGTGAACAGGAATCCGCAGTAGCGGTGTGCCTCCATCATGCCGTAGCCGAAGGCGATGATGCGCATATACTGGGTGAATATCCGGATCACCCGGGTGTCCTGGGAAAAAAAAGCGGCCAGATGGGGCGCCAGGGCGAAGAATACCAGGGCGATGAAAGCGCCGTAAAGCAGAGCGAAGCGATTGGAAACCAGGATGGCCTGGCGGATCCGTTCCCATTGGCCGGCGCCGTGATTCTGACTGACGAAAGGCACCAGGGAAATGCCCAGGGCCATGGGGATGATGAAGGCGAACGTTTCCAGGCGGCCGGCGGCACCGACGGCGGCGACGGCCTCGACTCCGTGCCGGCTGATCAACGAAGTGATCAGCGCCGACGAGACCGGCATGAGCATCAGGCTGATACAACCGGGGATGGCGAACGACAGGATGTCCCGGCTGGTTTTCCGGAAAGCGGCCAGGCGGAATCGCCTGAAATCGAGCAAGGGAAACTTGACGCCCAGCAGGTAGACGAGCCAGAGGGAAGATGCGGCCTGGGACAGAACCGTGGCCCAGGCGGCGCCCCAGATGCCCATGGCCGGAAAACCCAGCCAGCCGAAGATCATGATCGGATCCAGGATGCAGTTCAGCACGGCCCCCAGCAGCATGAACCGGCTGGC
The DNA here is from genome assembly GCA_964465065.1 of uncultured Clostridia bacterium. Classification (GTDB taxonomy): domain Bacteria; phylum Acidobacteriota; class Aminicenantia; order UBA2199; family UBA2199; genus CAYMND01. The sequence continues at coordinate 1,753 of CAYXHZ010000037.1, read as the reverse complement.
CGACTTCGAATCCCCCAACGAGATGAGGATGCCGTTGCCCATCATCGGGAAGACCATGGTGAGCGCCCCGGCGTACCAGACGATCATGTATTCTCCGGCCTGGGCCAGAACCTGTCCCCTGGCGCCGAGCAGGCGCAGGATCGGATCGATGGAAATGATTCCGAGTACACTGATCGCCATGGAAACCACGACGGACAGGATCGATCCGTAACTCACGATCTGCGAGGCGGCCCGGTTGTCGCCCCGCCCCATGGCGTGCGAACTCAGGGCGGTGATGCCGGTACCCAGGCCTCTGGCGACGAAGGTGAACAGCATGACCACCGGAAAGGTGAAGCCCATGGCCGCCAGCTGCAGCGTGCCGAGTTTGGAGACGTACCAGGTGTCGACCAGGGTGTAGGTGTTGATGGCGACCGTGCCCATCAGCATGGGAAAGGCCATGCGGAACAGAGTGGCCGGAACCTTTTCCTCGGTGAGTTTGCTCATGATCGGATCGCAGCTGCGAAGGGCCATTGTAGCAGCTCGCCGTCCGCAGCGTCAATACGGACAAGGAAGAGTTGCCAAAAGATTGTCGCAGGGTTTTACACCGGCCCCGACGAGCTCAATCGAGCCGGTGCAGAACGACAGGTTCCCGGTAGACGAACAGGTTCTGACGTTGCGGATCGTTGAGAAAAGCCAGCATCCTGGCGGCCGTTTCGTCGATCAGCACTTCGCTGCTGTAACTCTCCTTGCGAATCTCCCCTTTCAGCAGCCTGGTCTGGACAGCCCGTTCGAATTCGGCCACATTCGGACGCCAGAGAACCAGGTCGCCGCTGTCGCTGAACCGGTACTGGACGATCAGGTATCGCTCCGTCCAGCGCTCATCCTCGCGGAAGCGGACCGACAGGAAGTTGTCCGGATTCCCCTCGCTGACGACCATCTCGGCCTGCATCATGCTGAACCTGTCCCCGTCCCATTCCACTCCGGCGATGTGGGCGATGCCGTCCGCGGAAAATTTCACGGAAACGATCCCCCGGTCGACACGCCAGTCGCCTTCGAGTCGTTGCCGATCCGACGGCAGGGCTGGATCGCTCAACGGGGCGGATACGGTGACCGTATCGCAGCCGCCGAACAACCCAAGCCATAAAATGGCGCTGACAACTGTCCACATCAGTCGGCATGCTCTCATCATGTCCTCCCTGGCCGGGTGTATTCCCGGTCTGCCCCTAGTCGATTTCCGCATGGTTGTCGATGAGCAGCTGGCGCAACACCGAGCGGTGACAACGTTCCTCGTGCTCGCAGTAGCAACCGATGGAAAAGTTGCAGGAATGCGAGAGTGCGGCCAATAGTTTCAGCTCATGCTGCGCCGCCGGAGTGGACAGTTCTTCCGTATACTTTCTGACAAATTCCTGCCACTGGTCCTGGCTCTGCGCCGCCTGGCCCAGTTTCATCGTCTCGGTGCCGGGGGCCAGGTTGGGAAACCAGACATCGTACCAGTTCTGCAGGGAAAACAAGGCCTTGGGGACACCGCGGGGCGGACGGCGGACCGTTCCGATCCGCAGGCCTTCCCCGGGTGAACGCGGACTGCCCAGACGAACGATTCGTACGCTCATGAAGATCTCCTCGGCAGACGATCGGCTGCACTGCATTCTCTTATAGTTATAGTACAATAAACTATTTTTCGCACCCGATCTTCTCAGCAGCCGTCGCGAAAAAATGCTCCCGGATTGACACCCGCCCCAGCCGGGTTTACAATCGGCTTTGACGGTTCTTGGAA
>CAYXHZ010000036.1:0-31942 GCA_964465065.1 uncultured Clostridia bacterium | reverse complement strand
ATGGCGACACAAATTTTATTCCTGAAATTCTTAATACGTACGGGAGGATTCACGGTTTACAAACTCCTTGGGGGACGGTACGTCACAACGTCACAGTATAGTCCGGGATGTCGATTGTGTCTGGAGACGCGGCTGATCGTGCGGTGCTGTTGTCAGCCGGGGGAGGCGATGGTATCATTTGCCTTCGTGAATGGAGGTTCAGATGTACCACGCGAAAGTTACCCGGACACTTTGCACGCTGACGGTTCTTCTGGCCGTGCTGCTGACAGGCTCATGCTTCCAAGGCTCCAGACAGGTCAGAATGGACGCTCCGGCCAAGGGCGTCCAGGTGATCAGCGACATCGGAATTTACCGCAGTCAGACGGCCGAAAATCCGGATATGGAACTGGTGGATCTTGAAAAAAGCGTCAAGAATGTGATTCTGGATATTCGCTACGCCAGTGCCGACAATTTCACCAAACAGGTCATATATACCCAGGCCAAAGCCTACCTGCGCAAGCCGGTGGCCGAGGCATTGAATCGGGTGGCCGAGTTTCTCGTCCAGCACAACGCCGGCATCAAGGTATATGACGCCTATCGGCCGTACGCGGCCACCGTCCTTTTCTACCAGGTCTACCCGGACAAGAACTTCGTGGCCGATCCCCGTTTCGGTTCCCGGCACAACCGCGGCTGCGCGGTGGACCTGACCTTGTACGATCTGCGCACCGGCAGGGATTTCCCCATGCCCAGCGGCTTCGACGACTTTTCCGACAAGGCCCGCCCGGATTACACGGACCTGCCCAAGGATGTGCTCAACAACCGGACATTCCTGTTTACGGTCATGGAAAAGTTCGGCTTCAGGCATTACCCGACCGAGTGGTGGCATTTCGATTACCGGGACTGGGAAAAGTATCCCCTGATGGATCTGTCCTTCGATCAGCTGAGCGCGTTGCCGCAGCCCTGACCCTCCCTCTGGAGCCATCTGAAACGTACGGACTGTTGGCGCCGGCGTGAAACTGTGGTACAATAGCGCCGTACACGAAATCTTCTGGGGCCTGCCGAAACAAACCCGAAACAAGACCGAGGAGCAAGAAGTATGTCCGGATCCATCCGCAATATAGCCATCATCGCCCACGTCGACCACGGCAAAACCACTCTGGTCGACGCCATCCTGCGCCAGACCGGGGTTTTCCGCAAGAACCAGCAGGTGGCCGAGCGGGTCATGGATTCCAACGATCTGGAACGGGAACGCGGCATCACCATCTTCTCCAAGAACGCGGCCTTTGAATACCAGGGGGTCAAGGTCAACATCGTCGATACGCCCGGTCATGCCGATTTCGGCGGCGAGGTGCAGCGCATTCTCAAAATGGTGGATTCGGTCCTCTTGATCGTCGATGCCTTCGAAGGCCCGATGCCCCAGACCAAGTACGTACTCAAGAAATCGCTGCAGCTCGATCTGCGCCCGCTGGTGGTCATCAACAAGATCGACCGGCCCAATGCCAGACCCCACGAGGTATTGACCGCAGTTTTCGATCTGTTCGTCGAGCTCAACGCCAGCGACGAACAACTCGATTTCCCGGTCGTCTACACTTCGGCCCGGGACGGAATCGCCAAGCTGCAGATCGAAGATGACAGCCATGACATGGTGCCGCTGCTCGACGCCGTCATCGCCCATGTACCCCAGCCCGGCGGAGACGAGAACGCTCCGCTGCAACTGCTGGTTTCGGCCATCGATTACGACAACTACCTGGGCCAGCTGGGCACGGGGAAAATCAACCAGGGTCGGGTCAGCGCCGGCGAGACCGTGAGCCTGATGACCCGCGACGGCGCCTGCGAAAACTTCAAGGTCAGCAAACTGTACACCTACCAGGGCCTCAAACGTCAGGAAATCGACCAGGCCAGTGCCGGAGACATCGTCACCGTTGCCGGCGCCGCCGCCGTTCATGTCGGGGAGACGATCTGTCATCGGGATTTCCCGGTAGCCATTCCGGTCATGAACATCGACGAACCGACTATGGCCATGACCTTCATCATCAACGATTCCCCCTTCGCCGGCAACGAAGGCCGATTCGTCACTTCACGTCATCTCGAGAACCGTTTGAAGAAAGAGATCCTGACCAATGTCAACCTGCGCCTGGAAGAAGGGGAAATCAGAGGCTCGTTCGTGGTCAAGGGGCGTGGCGCCCTGCAGCTGTCCATCCTGATCGAGAACATGCGTCGGGAAGGTTACGAATTCGCCGTCACTCCGCCGCGGGTGATCGAGAAGGTCATCGACGGAATCCGCTGCGAACCGGTCGAGCAGGCCATGGTCGACGTGGCCGACGAGTTCGCCGGTGTGGTCATCGAGATGTTCGGTTCCCGCAAGGGCGAGCTCAAGAACATGAGCAACGGCAGCGACGGCTATACCCGCCTGGAATTCCTGGTCCCGGCCCGGGGACTGATCGGCTTCAACAACGAGTTTTTGACCGCCACGCGCGGGACCGGCATTCTCAACCACAGCTTTTGGGCCTATGAGCCCTATAAAGGTGAAATCCGCCGTAAAAACAAGGGCGCACTGATCGTTCTGGAGCCCGGGGTTTCGGTGGCTTTCGCGCTGTTCAACCTTCAGGAACGCGGGCAATTGTTCATTCCGGCCGGCGTTCCCGTCTACCCGGGTATGATCGTCGGCGAACACTGCAAGGACAACGATCTGGTCGTCAATGTCTGCAAGACCAAAAAACTGACCAACATGCGGGCCGCCGGCTCCGACGAGGCCGTTCGCCTGACTCCGCACCGGATCTTCTCTCTGGAGCAGGCCCTGGAATACATCTCCGAGGACGAATTGCTGGAAGTCACTCCGCAGAGCTTGCGCATGCGTAAGCAGATCCTGGATCACCTGCTGCGCAAACGGGCAGATAAACAGAAGGAAAGCGCCTGATCCGCGGTCTGCGGATTGCAGGCGGATTCCTTCCGGCAATTTTCATAAATTGGAACGGGCGTCCGTCGGCACGCCCTGAAAGTCACGGATTCTGCTTGGCCTGGGCCTGGATCTTGATTTTCAGCTGCTCTTCGAACTCGGCAACTTCCTTGTACTTCGATTTGAGCTCCTGGAGCTTTTCCTGATTCTTTTCGTCGGCGATCATCTGTTTGAGCTTGGCCCGTTTTTCCTGAACCTTCAACAGCTTTTTCTCGAGATCTTCTCTGCTGAGGGATTCTTCCTTGGGCCGCATGCCGGCCTGTTGTAAAAATTCCTGGCGCTTTTTGAAAAGTGATTCCAGATCCTGTTTGATCTTTTCCTTCTTTTCGGGACTGTCGGCCTTGCTGTACAGCTCCTTGAGGTATTTTTCCTTTTCCGCGAACTTGGCCATGAGCTCTTTGGCCTTTTCCTCACTGATCTTTTCGTCGGTCTTGATTCCGACACCGACCTCGTAGGCCTTCTGTTCCGAGATCAAATCGTGGAGCGCCTGCTTGATCTTCAGCCTTTCTTCGTCACTGCCGGCAGCGGCCAGTTTCTCTTCGAGCATTTTCTGTTTGGCTGCGAATTTTTTCAGCGTATCCATGACTTCCTGCTTTTGGGTTTGGTCCTGGGCAGCGCTCCGACTGTCAGTGGCGGCAGTCTGCGCCAGAACCAGTTTCGGCTCGGCCAGGGCAAGAGCCAGCAAGACGATCAGGGGCAGCGCCAGAATGATTCTGTACGGGACCTTGCCCGTCTCGTTCATTCGATTCATCATGAACATCCTCCTCTTGATTTGCGATTGTTTGAGATTGCTGGCAAATTCGAACAGTTTGGCGCCGAATTGCTGTTCGAACAGCAGCAGACGGTAGCCGTCCGCGTTGAAGCCTTGCGCAATGACTTCACGGTCGGCCAGATACTCATGAGTCTCTTTGAGAGCCTTTTTATACAACCAGATCAACGGGTTGAACCATTGCAGGGCCACGGCCAGTTCCATGATCAGGATGTCCAGGGAATGAAACTGGCGGATATGCACCGATTCGTGAGAGATGATCTGCTCCAGTTCCTCATGGCCGCACTGTTCGCCGCTGTGCAGAAAAATACGGTTGAAGAAGGAAAAAGGCGGAATGGGTGTGTTGATCTTGACCAGGGTGATGTTATGCAACCTTTCACGGGGTTGACGGTTTTGCAGACGGTACAGGTGGATGAGGTGAAACAGGATTCGCAGGCACAGCAAGGTGAAGACGATCCAGTAGCCGATGAACAGGGTCAGGCTCAGCGCGGATGTCGGGTTGACCGGGTCCTTGAGTTCGCTGAATGCCTGCAAAGCCTCGGGGGAAAGGGTCAGGTGGCGGAAGGGCGATTGCAGAGGCGCCAGCGGCAGCAGAAAGGACAGCGGCAGCATGGACAGCAGAAACAGCCGGTTGAGCAGAAAGTGGGCGTCGTTGCTGAGCAGGTAGTAATACAGCAGGTAACTGACGCTGATGTAAACGGTTACCTTGGAAAGATAATCAATCCACTGTGTTTCCATCGTTCCCCTCCGTCTGGTGGCGCTCGATTTCTTCGGCCAGGGAGAGCTTGATCTCCTCCAGTTCCTGGATGGTGATTTTGCGGTCGCTGGCGAAGAAAGAGACCATCTCCTGGTACGAGTTTCCGAAAAAACGGTTTACAAACGACTTCAGAAAACCGCGGCGGTATTCGTTGATGGTGATCAACGGGAAATAGCGATGGGTTTTCCCGAAGGCCTCGTGGTCGACGAAGCCTTTCTTTTCGAGGATGCGGACGATGGTGGAGACGGTGTTGTAGGCGGGCTTGGGTTCGGGCAGACAATCGAGAATGTCCTTGACGAGGCCTTTTTCGACTGTCCACAGTACATGCATGATCTGTTCTTCGGCACGGGTTAGTTCTTTCATGCCCTGATATTAAAACTATAAAATTAGTTTGTCAACTAAAAATTTAGTTTAAAGGCGATTTTTATCACAAAAAACGATCTTTTAGTCACAAAGGCCGATGGAACAGCAAAAAAAATAAAATGAAACCGTCAGGTCATCCGTAAGTGTTTTTGTAAAAGTCAAATTTAAATGAAAAAGTACCGCCAGGAGGTGAATGTGGTCAAAAAGGTCTTACTGCTGCTGGTTATTCTGGTTGCGGCGCAGCAGAGCGCCTGGGCTGTCGATTTCAATGGGAAACACAATTCCGCGACGATTTACGGAGCATATATTCCAAAAGTGTTCGATGATAGCGGCGAACAAGGTATGATGTTGACTGTGCAGCTCGAATCGCAGACCCGTAGCTGGTTCAGCAGCAGTGTCGAATTAGGTTATGAGAAAATGAAATACAATTCGGGCGGATTGGGCTTGGGTTTGAAACCGTTTCTGGGCTTGAAAATATCGGCCAGTCCCAAAGCCTTTCTGGTGACGAGATGTTCCGCCTGCATCGGAGCGTTGATGATCGGGATCGGAGTCGGTTTCGCCATCTGATCGTTGTCGTTCCCGATCCTGACAGCATTTTAAAAACAAGGAAGAAGGGCTTTACACCAAAACAGCCGTCTCAACATGCGTTCGGGTTTTGACAATCGTGACCGGCTTTGTTAAATAAGTGGGTATGAAACGGATTACGAGCACGGTTCTGGGCTGTCTGGTGCTGATATCGGCTGTGGGAAGGATCGCGGCGCAGGAAAACCGGGATCAGAATCTTTACTACACGCTCGACAACGGCCTTCAGGTCATTCTGGAGGCCCGCCCGGGCGATCCGCTGGCACATGTGGCCTTCGCCATCGGCCTCGGTTCACGCGACGAAAAAGAATCGGAGAACGGGCTGGTCCACCTGCTGGAACATGTCATGCTCCTGGGGGGGACGCGGGATATTCCGGCCGCTCGATTCGCCGCCCGGCTGCGTAGCGGCGGGGTGTATTTCAACGCCCACACCGATCACGACCTGATGACCCTCGAATTCACCCTGACTCCCGATCATCTGGAAGAGGTGCTGTCTCTGGCCAAGGAAAAGCTGTCTGCCTGCGATTTTGTTCCGGAAACGGTGGAACGCGAAAAGAAGGCCATTCTCGAAGAAATCAACCAGATCCAGGACAACCCCAGGCTGCGCGGCCAGCAGACGATCCTGCACAGCCTCTTCTCCGGTCACGCCTACGCCCGTCCGGTCTACGGCAGCGTCGATGTCGTTACCCGGGCCGATCCGGCGGTGCTCCAGGCCATGTACCGGCGCCATTTCGTACCCGGAAACATGTCGCTGGCCGTCATCGGCGGTATCGATGCAGAACGCACCCAAAAATTGATCCAGACATTGTTCTCCGGACTTGCTGCCGGTGAAAAAGTGATTCGCGATTTGGCCCAGTGCCGGCCACCGGAAAAAAATGACGAAATGACTTTGGAAATGGATATCCAGGAGCACCATCTGTTTCTCGGCTTTGCGGCGCCGTCGCTTAACGATCCGTCGCGTCTGGCGTTCGACATGGTGGTGCAGATCCTTGGCGGCGGCTACAATCCCATGCTGCGCTCGGTTCTCCGCGGCAACGGCCGGGGTCTGGTCGAATCGGTGGACCCCAGTTTCATCACCCTGGAACGAGGCGGAGCCTACCTGATCCATATCCGCTGCGACGGGGATCACATCAACAGCATCAAGCGGGATATATTGCAATTCTTCACCCGGGCGGCCCGGATGCCGTTCACTCTCGACGATATCCATCCCAGCCAGCGTTTCGGGGCTATCGATTCCATTCAGAACGCCCTGACTCACATGACCATGAATTACCATTCCTTCCAGGAAAACGGTCTGGCCTTGGCCACGGCCTATGCCCGTTCGCTGTTGCTGCAGAAGGAAAACGACAGCGACGATTACCTGACCCGGCTCTCCAGACTCAAGTCGCGGCAGCTGAACAGGGTGATCGATCAGGTCCTGGCCGGCAACAAGTTTTCGCAACTGGTCATACGACCGCTGGAGAAAAAATGAAGACGAACCCGTTCCTGTTGTGGCTTATTGCCGTGCTGAGCACCGGCTCCTGGACCGTCCAACCCGCTTCATTCCAAAAGGCGGCCCTGGCGGCGGACCAGGCATGGTATTATGAACATGATCCCTATTCCCAGGTCACCGTATTGCAGATCGCCATCCGCGGCGGTAAGAGGGCCGAGGGAGATCTGCCCGGCCTGGCCTGGCTCAGCCTCAAGATGGGGCTCGAACCGCACAGCAGCAACAACCTGAACGAGATGATGGAACAGGGCGCCAATCTTACCGTCCGGGTTCACGGCGACTTTTCCCTGATCACGCTGCGGGTTCTGAGCGTTCATTTCGCCAAGGCCGTCGACCTGATCCGCAGGAGCCTGTTCGATCCGCTGATCAATTCCATCCGCCTGGACCTGATCGCCAAAACGATGGCGCATTACCGGGAATATGTCGACGATTCGCCGGAGGGGCTGGCCTATTTCGCTCAGCTCAGGTCCTTTTTCCCCGACGATCCGTATCGGCACAAGGATTACGGGGAGGACGACAGTGCCGAAAAAATACAAGTGGCTGACATCAAGTCCTTTTTTGCCCGTTCGCTGCGGTCCGGAAACCTGGTCATGGCGGTCAGTTCGGATCTGCCGGCCGCCCAATTAACCGGACTGATGCAAAAACTAGTGGAAAAAGTACCTCCCGGCGAGCGTTTTGCCCTCAGTCAGGCCAGACCTGGCGCAGCTCCAGTCGAGGCAGTCCGGATTCCGAAAGAACGAGTGCAGTCGTTGATTTCTTCAGCCTGGCTTTTACCCGCCTCGACGGCGCGGCAACGCCTGCTGGGCCTGTTTCTCAAAACCCTGTTGTCGGACGGGGTGGGATCGAGATTCTGGGCGCTGCGATCGGAACGGAACCTGGTCTATTCTTCGTCGGCGGAACTGGTGCAGCTGCAGGACCACGCCTTGCTGTCGGTTTCGCTGCGCTGCGAGGACGGCAAGAGCGCCCAGGTCGTGGAGAACCTGGAGCAAATCCTGCAGAATCTGCAGGAAAACGGAGTGGATGAGGAAGAATTCGCCCAAACCCGGGCGTACGCCCAGACGACTTTCTACCGGGACAGCGAGAACAAGGAAGAGAAATGCTACTGGGCGGTTCTGCAGGACGTGCTGGACATGAAGTGCGACTTTCTCAAAGAGTTCGCCTCGGTTTCGGCTCAGATCAGCCGGCAAGAGTTCAACGCTTTCCTGAAAACCGAACTGGGGAGCGGCAAGCGATCTCTGGTCGTAGTCGGCCCTGGCTCGCAGCCAGGCGGTTGACAGTGTTTGCGCGCCTGACGATCCGATTGCTGCTGTCGCTGCTGCTGATCTCCGTTCATGCTCTTCCAGCCAATGACACGGACCGGGAGGCCCGGGGACTGCTGCTGGACGCCGTCCGTCATCGGAATTGGTCCCGTATTGCCGAAAACTGCGCCGACGACAGCGTGAAGCTTCTCCAGGAACATTTCGCGGATTGCCGGGCCGTACACGGCAGCATCGACAGCCCGAATCGATTGGTCTACTTCGCCCGTTTCCGGGAGCACGGCGAAATCGGCTCGCTGAATTTCACGTTGCGCAACGGTCTGTTCGCCGATTTCTCCCTGAAAACCGGACTGACCGCTCTGTCCTTCATCGAGAGTTTTCTGGCCTACCCCTTGAGCGAAATGAAGCTCACGATCGGCGATGCCGAAGTGACAATCCGGAACGGCACTCTGTATCGGGCCCTGCCGCTGAAGTCCGTGTATGCCTTTAGCGGGGATTGCACGTTCACGATCGATCCGGGCGACGAAGAGGAGCAACTGACCCTGAAAATGTTGGACGGCCGGGCCGGAGTCCATGTCAAGGGCAAGAGCCTGGTGATGATTCTGGATGATTCCCAGCTGACCCTGCCCGACAACGGCCAGACGATGAGCGCGGATTCGCTACCGGCGGAGATCGGCGAGCTGACCGGCCAGTTGGCACAGGAGTTGGGGTATGATATCCCGGGATTGGCTGAAACGTGGTTTCTACCGTTCAGCCCGACGCTGAATGCCGTATTTTATCATGGGGAGCGGCCAGCTGCCAGTTTCCGCTATCTGTTCGATTCCTCCCAGAATCCGGACACCAGCCTGGTGCGAAGACCAGACAACCTGTTTTACCTGTACTACAACGCCCGTCCGGGCCTGAAACTGGCGTCCGATTCGGGGGACCGGATCGAGTCGTTGCGCGTCAGGATGCGCTTCAATCCGCAATACGCATATATTTCCGGAGCATCGGAATTGACTTTCCAAGAGCCATCCAGCTTCAAGACCTGGTCGTTGGCCGCTCCCTTCATGGTCAAGTCCGGATTCGCTGGCCGCGAGGCCCTGGTCGTTCGCTGCGGCAATGAAATTCAGGCTCTGGGACAGGAGCTGCAAACAGCGCAGGTCTCCTACGCCGGTACCTTGGCGGGAAAGGATTTCCGCCGGCATTTCATCAGAAAGCGCAACCCTGGTTCCGGCGGACTGATTCATGACGATTTCATCGTTTTGAACCGTGAAGATCTCTGGTACCCGGTCACGGAGGAGCAGTCTTTTTTCCGCTGCTCCCTGCAGGTTTCGCTGCCGGAGGGACTCAACTGTCTGGCGCCGGGAACCATCCGTTCCACCCGTACGGACAAGGGCTTCACCACCAGGCATTTTTCCTGCGACGGTCTGAAAAATCTGGTGCTGGTCTGCGGCGAGTTCGAGAGAAAACACACCATTCCCGGCCGAATCCCGCTGCATATATTCGGCAAGCAGGATCTGAATCCCGGCCGTTATGTCAGCCAGACGGAAACCGGCAGAATCATTTCGTTTCTGGCAGATCGCTTCGGCCCGTTACCGGTCGGGGAAGTGAATCTGCTTCTGAGCCGTGGTGAGGACTACGGCGGTCGGAGCTACCCGGGGCTGGTTCTGTTCAGACTGTTCGAAAAGGATATGGAAGTCACCGACATGAAACTGGTGCGCAGGATCCATCAGGACAGTCCGGTGGCGTTCACCGACATCAACCGCGACAATCTGGTCCACGAGTTGTCCCACCAATGGTGGGGCGGCGTGATTTCCTGGAAAACATTTCAGGAACAGTGGATCACGGAAGGCCTGGCTCAGTTTTCCACGCTGTATTACCTGCAGAACGTTCTCGGTGAAGCTGGTTTCACCCGGGTGCTCAATACGACCAGGAAATGGGCATTGCAGCATGCCGAATCCGGACCCATAATCTATGGACACAGACTGGCCAACCTTTACCGGGACTGGGACAGGTTTCAGAGCGTTGTGTACAACAAGTCGGCCCTGGTGTTCATGATGTTCAAAGAAATAATCGGCGAAGCGGAGTTTCTCCGCCGCCTCAACAGTCTGGTGCAGGAAAATCGCTTCAGCGACCTGAACAGCGCCCGATTCATCGATTTTCTGTCCCGCAAACAGCCGTTGCTGCAGAAATTTTTCCACTCTTGGGTGTATTCGCGCCGTACCCCCCTGGTTAAATACCGCCTGGAGACGCAGGGCAGACAGCTGGTGGTCACCATCCGGCAGGAGAACGGCGATTTCGTTTTTCCCCTGACCCTGACGCAAAAGACGGGCGACGGCAAAAGTAGCCAAACAATTATCGTCGAGGGTCGGCAACAGCGTTTCGAGTTCAGCGCCGCGGCCGAGATCCAGTCGGCCTCCTTGGAAAACCTGTACGCTCCGTTGCGATTGGAAAAGGAGAGCTGAACCGGGCTGGCGAGCGCTTTCAGACCAGACGGCCGAGACGGTCGGCGACGATTTCCTCCTGTTCGCTCAGCAGTCGGATTCTGGATGGCTCGCAGCTGCGCAGGCGCGATTCGCGCAGGGCGTTATAGACGCGGCTGTAGAGCCGGTATTCGTCGTTGTCTTTCAGGGCATCGAAGAAACGAACTGCGCTGCAATCCGGCTGGTTGTCCAAGAGACGGGTCAGTTCCGGATCGTCGGGTTCGATACGCAGAGCCCGTTGCCAGGTCGATCCTTTTCTGCAGATGGGCTGGTCATAACGGATCCGGGCGGACAGGTCTTCGTTCCGCTGCAGATGACGCCACAGCGGGGTGTCCAGGTAGGGGATCAGGAACGGGGCGTGGGCCAGCAAACCGAAGCCGGGATACTGGGTCCGCAGGTCCTGAATCAGGTTCAGTTCGCTGATGAATTCCGGCCAGTCGCTGTCGGCGTCGCTGCTGATCCAGTAGTGGTAATGGCGGATGGAATGGCGTTCGAATTGGCCGAGCAGCTCCAGGAAAAGTTTCAGCGGCGGCATCGTTTTGCCCAGCCGGCGGCTTCGCTGCGGCAGGAAGGCGTCGCTGCCCAGCCACAGAAGCGGCTGGTCCTGGTAAAGGCCGGGATCGGCCAGGGCCTCGATCAGACTGCCGTCGATCTGGCCGGACGACGTGAAAAAGGAATCGACGGCGGTTTGCAGGCCCCAGAGGCGGAAGCCGTTGCGGCGGCAGACATCGAGGATCTGCAGGGCGTAATCGCGCTGGAGCAGCAGGTCGTCGTCGTTGATGTTGCAAGTCATGGCCCGTGGCGGTATGGGCTGGAGCCGCTCGATTCTCTGCCGGGCGGCCCGCAGCTGTCCGTCCAGTGCGGCCGGGCTCAGCCGTCGCTGACTGCGGCCCTGAACGTGGCAGCAGAACAGGCAGGATCGCGGGCAACCACGGCTGATATTGATCTCCAGTCCTTCGGCGAATTCATCGTCGTCGAGCAAGCTGTAATCGAGGCGGATGGCGTCGAGCTGCTGCGGCTGGTTGAGACGGTCAGGGTCCAGGGTGAACCAGCCGTCGTCCTGTTTGGAAAAAAGGCCGCTGACCTGCGGCAGCGGACTGCCTGGCGCGTTCAGCCAGCTCAGGACCCGGGGCAGAGCCACTTCGGCCTCGCCGCGCAACAGCAGGTCGATTTCCGGAAATAGCTGCAGGCATTGCCGCGGCAGGCGGCTGGCCATGGGGCCGCCAGCGATCAGTAGGCCGGAATGCTCCTGGCGGATGCGTTCGATGAGCGCCGGGTACTCGGCGGCCAGGTCCTCGAACAGAGTCAGGCCGATGGCGTCAAAGCCGCAAAACGATCCCGGAGCCGCGGCAACGGGCAGCGGCAGCAGCCGGCGTCGGCTGTGAAACCCATGCTGCTCGAGACCGCTGGCCAGGAGCAGGGCCGCCGGAGTGAAACGGATGGACTGCCAGCGGCGATCGTTCTGGCTGTAGGGCGTGAGCAGCAGGACACGGGTGATGGGGGCTTGGGCCATGGTCAGGATTATACACCAGCCTCGAGGCATATCTCGAGAATCAGTTGGGAAATCGCCGGTTTTTCCGGCAACGATTTGCGGGTCGGCGGCTCGAATCGGCCTATTTTTTCGGCGTTTTGCGGTCTTTGAGCAGGCCGGCGAGCGTGCTGAGATCGGCCTGGCTGCTGGAACGGTTGGCCTCTTCGGTCTTGGTCTTGATCTCCAGAAAGACTTCCTTGCGGTAGATTGCCTGGCTTTTGGGCGCCTTGATGCCGATCTCCACCGAGGTCTTGTTGATCTTGAGGATCTGCAGCTCGATGGAGTTGCCGATCATGATGCTCTGATCTTCCTTGCGGGTGAGGACGAGCATGTTAACGCGACTCTCCCTGAGGCGTGTTCTTGTAGCTCTGCATGACTCCGGACTTGATCAGCGGGTCGCTGACAGTGTAATCGTCGCTGAGCAGCAGGACCTGTCTGGCCTGTTTGCTTTTGATGTTGACCAGCAGGGGGGCCTTGAGGTTGACCGTGATCTGTTCGGGGACAGGCGAGAATACGACGATGGCCAGAGCCATGAAATCCTGGGTGGATTGGACGCCGAGCGCCTCCAGCTCCTCGCCGGGCAGGGCGAAGTTGTAGTTGGGCTCCACCAGGAAAGGATTGATGACGATCAGAGTGAAACCGGGATCGTCCAGGGATTGCAGATGTCCGAACGGAGAAAATTCGCTTTCTTCCAGCAGCAGAAAACGCTGCATGTTTTCCAGGCCGATCAGACCGTTTTTGAAGTCGATGACGCTTTCCGGGTTGTATTCGATTTCACCCAGTTTGGCCGATACCAGTTTCATGCATGACTCCTTGTCTTTGTCTTATATTTCATATTATAGAATCGCTCTGACCCGTTTAGCAACGAATCACCCCAAAAAATCCAGCAGGGAAACCTGGTTGATACGGGCGCCGACCTGCAGGACGGCCGACAGGCCGACTTCCTCTTTGGTCATGTTGGACAGGGCCTCGGCCATGTTGGCGTCCTCCAGGCTGGACACCTTGGCCTTCAGTGAACTGCGCAGGCTGGTCAGGATGCCCTTGGTGTCGTTGAGGTGTGAACTGTAGTTGCCGATCTGACCCAGCGAGTCGCTGATCTGGTCGATCAATTCGTTCATCGAGCCCGTTTCGGCGGTGATGGTGGCCGTGTCGTTGGCCAGCAGGGCGTCGCGCAGGGTGGCCAGCCGGGTGAAAATGTCATGCGGTGGCGCGGCCATACCGTTGGCACCGAACACCTCGGAACCGGGCAGATTGATCTGGACCTGGACGGAAAAATTGGCCTGGATTTGCATGACGTCGCCGTTGCCCTGGTACAGGACAGTGTCCGGGTCGGCCTCAGCCGGATCCTTGATGTAGGGCATGGTGTCGGTGCTGGTGCCGGAAAAAACGTAGACCCCCATGACCTGGGTGTTGGCCAGATCCAAAAGCGAATCGCGGATCAGGTCGATCTGATCGGCGATGGTGGCCCGGGCGGCGGCGTCGTTGACTTCGCTGGCTCCTTCCTCGGCCAGAGTGATGACCCGGTAGAGGTTGGTGGTGACGCCGTTGAGGGCCGATTCGGCGCTGCTCAGGTATTTGCCGCCGCTGTCGATGTTGCGGCTGAACTGGTCGATCTGGGCGATTTTCGAACGCAGATCCAGGGCATGGGCGGCGTCGGCCGGGGCGTCGGAGAGCCTGGTGATCTTCTTGCCGGAACTGGACTGGCTGAGGGCCGTGTCGTAGCGGGACTTGGTGTTGGCCAGGTTGACCAGGAAGTTTCGGTACATGTTGGCTTCTACGGTACGCATATCAATACCTCCCGAGCTGGATCAGGACATCCGTCAGCTGGCTGATCTGGGCCATGAATTGGGCGATGGCCTGATAGGATTTCTCGTAGCGCATCAGGTCGGCGGTCTCTTCGTCCAGGGACACCCCGGATATTTCATCGCGTTTGTTGTCCAGGTAGGTGATCATCGATTCGGTCGCCTCCAGTTCATATTGGGCATTGGCCGAGTCGTCGCCGATGGTGGACAGAGTGCGGTGGAAGTATTCGTGAAAGGTCCCGTAATCGCCGATACCGTTCCGGTCGGAGTCGACCGTGTTGTTCTGTTCCATCAGCCGGCTGACGGCCAGGGCGATGGAATTGTTGCCCACCGCGCCGCTGGCCGGAGGGCCGGGGTCGACCAGACCGGAGGCGGCGATCAGGGTGGGATCGTCGATGAGGTCCTGGTTGACGGTCAGCAAAGCGGCTGCGCCCTCGACGCCGGTGTATTCCCAGGCGGCTGGCAGGGCGGCCGGCGGGTCTGGGTTGAATGCGCTGTCGACAGTCACCTGGTTGGCGGCCGGGATGGCGGTGATGCGACGGACCTGTCCGCCGACGGAAATGATGTCGCCGATCTGCAGGGTGGTGTTGATGGCCGCCGAAAAGCTGACGGTGGTGCCGGCCACCGCGGTCAGTTGACCGACCCCGCCGCTCATGGCGAAAAAGTTCTGGCCGGTGGTCACCGTATCCAGGGCAAAGCCGCTCTGATGCAGCGCGTTGACATTGTAGACCAGGCCGGCGGCCAGATTGTCCAGTTCCTGCCGGTACTGGGGGATATTGTCGTCGCGCATGGTCAGCAGCGCTTCGAGCTGGCCGTTATGGATGCTGCCGGTGATCTCCAGGGGCGGCGCCCCGTATTGGGCTATATAGATGTCGTAGTAGTTGCTGTTGGTCGGATCCCGGACCAGGCTCAGTTCGTTGACCAGGTGATCGCTGACCAGGGGGCGACCGGAGATATCGATGGTCACCGAGTCGGTCAACTGGTTGGTGTAGACGGCGATGCCCACCTTTTCGGACAGGGTCTTGATCGCCTCGTCGCGGTGATCCATCAGGTCGTAGGCGGGTTGACCGGAACCTTTGGCGAAGGAGATCTTGGTGTTGAGGCCGGCGATTTCGTTGGCCAGAGCGTTGATCTCGTCCACGACGTCTTCGATCTGATTGTTGGCCGTTTCCTGCAGATCGATCAGGCTCCGGTAGCTGTTGCTCAGGTTCTCGCTGAAGGAGCGGGCGTTGCTGACCAGGCTGCGCCGGCTGGTGATGTCGGTCGGATTGTTGCTGACATCGGCCCACTTGTTGAAAAAAGCGCTGAGCTGGTCGGAAAGGCCGGTTCCGTCTACCTGACTGAAGATCGCCTCCACCGTGGACATGCTGCTGGTCAGACCGCCGTAATACCCGTTGTAACTTTTGCGGTCGACGATCTGGGCGGTGATGTAGCGGTCGCGGACCGACTCGATAGCCTGTACGTCCACGCCGCGGCCGCTGCTGAGCGAACCGATCACCGATGGCGCCAGGCTTTCCATGGCCACAGTCTGGCGGGAGTAGCCCTGGGTGTTGACATTGGCCATGTTGTGGCCGATGACCTGGAAGACGGATTGGGTGGCCAGCAGGGAATTCTTGCCGAGTTCCAAAGCTGAAAACAGGTTCATCATCGACATGTCAGACCTCCTGGTCCATGTGACGGGGACCGGGCTTGGAGCGCACCAGACCTCTACCGGTGTAGGCAGGGTTGGCCAGGCTGTCGTGCAGAAGCAGCAGCTGCTGGTTCAGACCGTTGAAACGCTTGAGGAAAACGACCACCTTGACCAGTTGGCGCTGGATGATGTGTGCCCATTGCTGGACTTTGACCAGCAGGCGGGCGGTCTCCTCGTAACCCAGGCGTTGCAGCATGTCGGCGCTGAGCCGGGACTCGCCGCCTTCCTGCTTCATTTCCGTGCAGACCAGCTTCCAGGCATGGTCGCGGCCGAGCCGCCGGGTAATGCCTTCGATTTCCAGGACGGATATCAGGTCCATGATGGTGTTGTCGGCCTGGCTCTGGGTTTTGAAGCGCGCCGGGAGTTCGGTCAAAAAACCGGAGATCTGCTGATAGTAGGCCAGTTCCTGTTTCAGCGCTTCCTGCAGCAACATCATGGTATCCGCTTTCATGCTCACCTCGGTTTGTAATTAGCAAGAACGATACCAATGACAGCGGTGTCGGAAAGTTCTCCAAAACCCGGTCTGGATGGGGGAAAACGGCTTTGGTGGAAAAAAAAGATGGTTCCAGCGGCGGAATTTTTTTCCCGGTCAGATGACCAGGTCGATCAGGTTGTCTTCGTCGGCTTTTTCCTCTTCTTTCTCTTCTTTCTTGGGTTTGGCGTTTTGCCGTTCGTGTTGTTTTTCCTGATCCTGAATGCGGTTTTGCGACACTTCGTCGGCGCTCTGTACTTGGGCGATCTGATCCTCGGCGAAATCGTCGAGGGCCTGTTCGAATTCGGCAGCGCCGCTTTCGGGCTGCAGGGGGTCGGCGCTGCGTCTGCGGATGGGGAAGGCTTGAAAACCCGGCCTGCGGACTCGTTCGATACCGCTCATGCCTGCCCCCGGTCCGGCGGCTACTCGACGGTATGATCCTGGATCATGCGTGCGGCGATCAAGCCGCTGTCGATGTTGTAGCTGCCTTGATGGATTTGTTTCATGATGTCATCGATCCGGTCGGCGCGTATTTCCGGCGCGTTCTCGGCCATCTCCTGGTAGGCAGACAGCTTCTGCGCCTGGCTGGACAGTTCGACCCGATCCTCTGCGGGCAGCGATGGCTGCGGCGTCTGGATGCCTTCCCCTCTAACCCGCCGTTCCGCAATGGGTTCGGCGTTCAACTGCTCAGTCAGGTCTACCTTGATGTTCATCATGCACTCCGTTTCGATCTTTTACATTATATACATCGGTCCGGTCAATGTAAAACTTGAGCGATTTGGCGACATTCTTCCGCGATCCGCTACGGATCCGTACTTGCCAGCAGACTTAAACCGATTGCATGACAGCCAACGGATTGAGCGCCTGCCCGTGGCGGTGGATCTCCAGGTGAAGGTGCGGGCCGGTCGACCGTCCGCTCGAACCGCTCCGGGCGATGACGCTGCCCGCTCCGACCAGATCGCCGGTTTTGACCAGGTTGCACTGGTTGTGGGCATAACGGGAGACCAGGCCCTGTCCGTGGTCGATTTCCACCACTTCTCCGTAACCGGGTTTGCTGCCGCTGAAAACGACCTGGCCGGGAGCGATGGTCTGCACGGGGGTGTCGATGGGCACTGCGATGTCGACACCGCTGTGAAAGGCGCTGGCGCCCGTGAAAGGGTCGGCGCGCCAGCCGAAGGCCGACGTAACGGTTCCGGTAACCGGGATTCTCGGGCTGAAGCTCAGCGGGGTGACGGTCTGGTTCGGGGAAGGTTCCGTGTCGGGGGAAAGCTGGCGAATTTTATCCAGCAGCTGTTCCTCGATGATCCGGCGGTAGCCCAGTCCGCCCTGCTCGGCCAGGTACTGCGACAGCAGTGTCGGCTGCAGCGAAGTCAGGCTGGACATCCAGGCCGATTCTTCGGAGAAGAGGCTCGTCGGTTTGAAAGTGTCCTTGAGCAGGGTGTTGAGCAGCATCTCCTCGAATTGGGAGGCGATACGGCTGATCTGCTCTTTGGACTGGTTGTCGGCCGACAGGCTCCGCAGGTCCAGACCCAGGGAGGCCAGCGGGGGCTCGACGTTCAGACCGGATGAGAGATCAAGTCCGAAGGACATCAGATGATCCTCAGTTCGGCCTGGAGAGCTCCGGAAGATTGCATGGCCTGCAGGATGGCGATAATGTCCCGCGGGGTCGCGCCCAGGGCGTTGAGAGTCTTGACCACGTCCGATATGGTCGTCGTCGGACCGAACAGGGTGAAATGGGCATCCTCCTCGGCGATATCGGTTTTTTGCTCTTCGCTGACCACAGTCTGACCCTGCGAGAAGGAGGGCGGCTGGGAGACGTTGAGCTGGCTGCTGATGGTGACGGTGATGCTGCCGTGGGCCAAGGCCACGGTGGAGATTTTCACCTGTTCACCGAAGACGATGGTGCCGGTGCGCTCGTTGATCACCACCCGGGCGGCCTGATCGGGCTCGACCGACAGATTTTCCAGGCTGGCCAGCAGGCGGATCGGATTTTCCCGGTAGCCGTCGGGGACGCTGATCTGGATGGTCCGGTAGTCCCGGGCTTTGGCGATGGGACCGAATTCGGTGTTGATGCGGTTCACGGTGCGATCGACGGTGGTGAAATCTCCCTGGTGCAGGACCAGGTTGAGATTGTTCAACTCGCCGAAATTGAAGTCGACTTCCTTTTCGACCAGGGCGCCGCTGGGAACCCGGCCGACCGTGCTGTGGTTCTTGCTGACCCCGGCACCGCCGGAGCTGGCGTTGAAGCCGCCGATGGAAATCGGTCCCTGGGCGACGGCGTAGACTTCGCCGTCAGCGCCCAGAAGCGGGGTGATCAGCAGGATTCCGCCCTGCAGGCTTTTGGCGCTGCCCAGCGAGGACACCGTGATGTCGATACGCGAACCGACCTTGGAAAAGGGCGGCAGGTCGGCGGTGACGGCCACGGCAGCGGTGTTGCGCATCTGGAAGGCTGTCGGGTCCAGGGTCAGGCCCATCCGTTCCATCAGGTTGGCCATGGCCTGGAAGGTGAACTTGTTCTGGGTGGTGTCTCCGGTGCCGTCCAGGCCGACCACCACGCCGTAGCCGATCAGCTGGTTGTCGCGGACGCCTTCGATGGCGGCGATGTCCTTGAGCCGGGTCGACAGGGCGGCCTGAAGCGGCATCAACAGGGCGATGACCGACACAACGATCAGTTTCCGTTTCATGGTGTACTCCTAAAAGGGCCAGACCAGGTTGAGTATCCAGCTCAGCCAGCCGCGCCGGGTCTGTTCGGAGACCGGCCCCTTGCCGTTGAACATGATCTGCATGTCGGCGATTTTGTTGGAGTCGATGATGTTGTTGTAGGCGATGTCACGGGGGCGGATGATGCCGCGCAGCACCACGGTCTGCTTCTCCTTGTTGACCATGACCTCTTTCTTGGCCTCGATGATCATGTTGCCGTTGGGCATGAGGTCGGTGACCCGGGCGGAGATATAGGTCGAAATGGCCGTCTCCCGGGTGCTGGTGCCGCTGCCCTGGTGGGAGTTGTTGGTGCTGCCGCCGAACATCGAGGTCGGGTCGAAACTGGGCGTGATCTTGCCCTTGTAATCGGTCTCCAGTCCCAGGAAGGAGTCGATGCCCATGCTGGCGGATGTTTTCTTGGATGTGGACAGCTCGGCGGTGTTGCTGGCGGTGCTGTTTTCCATGATTTTGATGATGACGATGTCGTTGATGCCCCGGGCCTTGGGATCGCTGTATATCGAAGAGAAGAAAGAATTCTTTCTCCACAGCGAAGCCTTTTTGCCGGCGTAGTTGTCGTCGGCCGACAGGGCGAAAAAGCTGACGATCGTCAGACCGATCGCGATCCATGCGATTTTCTTCATTGGATATCCACCTCCAGCTGGTTCTTGCCGCAGACCCGGGCGCGCAGGGTCTTGGACGATCTGAGATTCTGGATCAGCACCCACTGACCCTGGATGCCGTTCTCCAGTACCTGGACCGGTGTCGAAGCCGTGACGCCGTTGGCGCGGGCGGTCAGGGTGGCGCCCACGCCCCGCTGCACCAGGTATTCCCGCCGGATGTAATCGGGGGTGAGCACCTGGTTGGCCGGCACCATGCGTTCGGCACGGCGGCCTTCGGGCGGATTTTCCCGGCAGAATGCGTTCAGGGTCGATGGGCTCAGGATCCGCCATTCGTAGCGGACATCGGCGGCGGCGATCTCTTCCCCGCTGCGCAGGGAACGGTTGCTGACCGCCAATTGCGCCTCGCGGTTGACGCGGACGTTGAGCCAGCGCTGTACGGCCAGCTGGCCGCTGAGAGGGTCGATGCCCTCCAGCGAGAACAGCACGGTGCCGATGAAGTCCTGGCCTTTGGCCGGGTGAATGCGCCAGTTCAGGCGATCGGAGGCAGTGATGGCCTGCTGGCTGGTCAGTTCGACGGCCAGGCGCTGCTGGGCGGGGATACGGGCGGCGATATAACTGCGGATTTCGGGCAGAAAACGTTGCGGGCTGATTTCCTGGCCGAGGCGTTGCACCCGGATCTGTGCCGACCCGGAGAAACTGGCGACGTTGACCCGGTTGGCCTGCAGCTTTTTCTGGATCTCGGCCCGGCTGAAAGACTGGCTCTGCCCGGCCCTGGGGGCGATGCCGATCAGCAGTTCGCCCAGCCCGGCCGGCAGCTCGTCGGCCTGTTCGACCAGGTCCTTGAGCACGATCCGTTCGTCCCAGACCGTGGCCTGGGCCCTCAGATTCAGCCGGGGCAGGTCGACGGCCTGGAGGAAGCCGGCTGACAGGCACAGTCCAAGCAGGAACAAAACTTTACCCGGCAAGGTGCGGCTCATGGGATTATTTCCCCAGGTTGATGGCCCGGTTGAGCATTTCGTCGGCGGCGCGGATGGACCGGGCGTTGGTTTCGTAGGAACGCTGGGCGACGATCATTTCCACCAGCTCTTCGACGATGTCCACGTTGGACATCTCCTGGAAACCCTGGGAAATGGTGCCGAAACCCTGCAGTCCGGGTGTGCCCTGGATGGGATCGCCGGAGGACTGGGTGTTGATGAACATGTTTTTGCCCAGACTCTTCAGGCCGGCCGGGTTGACGAACTTGGCCAGCTGGATGGTGCCGACCTCTGTGGCCGTCGTTTCTCCGGGCCGGACGATGGACACCGTGCCGTCGGAACCGATGGTGATGCTGGTGGCGTCGGCGGGGATGGTCAGGGCCGGCTCCATCGGGTAGCCGTCGTTGGTGACGACGCGACCGGTGGAATCCAGGGCGTAGCTGCCGCTGCGGGTGTAGGCGATGGTGCCGTCGGGCAGGGTGATCTGAAAGAAACCGTCGCCTTCGATGACCACGTCCAGCGGGTTGCCGGTGTGCTTGAAGTTGCCCTGGGTGAAGATACGGTTTACGGCCACCGGTTTGACGCCCAGGCCCACCTGGACACCGCTGGGGATCTCGGTGGAGATGGTCGAGCGGGCCCCGGGTTCACGCAGGGTCTGATAGATCAGGTCCTGGAACTCGGTGCGGGATTTCTTGAAGCCGGTGGTGCTGATGTTGGCCAGGTTGTTGGCGATGACGTCGATGTTGAGGGTTTCGGCCTGCATGCCGGTGGTTGCCGAGTAGAGTGCTCTGATCATGTTCTTGTTCCTCCTAGACCGGCCGCGGCAGGTCGGTGACGGTTTTCTGCAGGGTCTGGGTCAGAATGGTTTCCAGGACCCGCGATTGGAAGTCGAAGGCCCGCTGGGTGGTGATCATGTTGGCCATTTCCTCGATCAGCTCGGTGTTGGCGCCTTCCAGGGCAGCGACCACCAGGTTGGGGTCCTGCTGCTGCTTGGGCATGGCGGTTCCCGGGTTGAGCCGGAAGAACTGATCGCCGACCTTGGTCAGTTGGTCGGGGTCGGTGATCTCGGCGAATTTCAGGGTGGTCAGGTAAGTGTTGTCCACCATCAGGTCGCCTTTGGGGGTGAAATAGAAATTTTCTCCGGTCAGCTGGATGGGCTTGTCGAACTGGTCGAGCACCGGGTAGCCCTCGCTGGTGACCAGGGTTTTGGCGCTGTTGATCTGCAAGGATCCGCTGCGGGTCAGCAAGCGCTCCTGGTTGGGGCCGGAGACGACAAAAAAGCCCGGGCCTTCGAAGGCCAGATCGAGATCGCGTCCGGTGCTGCGGATCGGGCCGTTGCCCAGGTCGATCCGGCTGCCGCCGATGACCGGTTGATCCTTGGCCGGGTGCGGCCCCTCCCGGTAGAAACGGATGGTCTGCTCGAAGGGGGAATCGGATTTGAAACCGCTGCTGTTGACGTTGGCCAGATTGTTGCTGATGATGTTCAGGCGTTCGAGCGCGGTCATCATGCCGGCTGTGGCACTGTACAAACCATTTTTCATCCTGCACCTCGCCACTTTGTTAGCAAATGCGATACCAAATTATTTTATCTGTGTTATCGGCTTGTTGCGCATTCATGGCCGGCCAAGGCCGGAAAAAACACCCGGATCCGGGGAAAGAAATGCCAAAAGATTGACGCCCGGCTCCGGCTCGCGGTACCATATGGGTCCATGCGTTTCCGATGGCGTTTTTCCAGAGGCTTTTTCTGGCTGTTGTCCCTGCTGATCACTCTGCTTATAGCCTGGTTTTTAGTGCCCCGCCTCGACCTCCGGGCGCTGCGGCTCGCCATCGCCCGCCTGGATTGGAGCGATAGCCCGCTGCTGCTGCTTTTCTGGCTGAGCGGTGTCCTGGCGCGCACTCGGCAGTTGCAGCTTCTGCTGCCGGTTCCGCTCCGTTTCGCGCCCCTGACGCTGATCATTCTGGTCCGCAACTTCGTCGTCGATATTCTGCCCGCACATACCCTGTCGCTGTTCAGCCATACCGTGATGCTGCGCCGGCACGGCGTCGACACGGCGGTCGCCGGGGCCAGTTTCGCAGTTTCCACCGTTCTGAACGCCATGTCGATGGTCGTTATGCTCTTGCCGGCGCTGCTGGTGGTGGAGGCCTCCTTGTCGATTGCCCAGTTTCTGGCGGCGACGGTGCTTCTGCTGGCCCTGGGCCTGGGCTTTTTGCGCTGGGGGGGACAGCTTGGCCGGCTCATGGCCGGCTTGCCCTGGCCGACCTGGCACAACTGGGGCGGTCGCTGGCAGGCTTACTTCAGTACGAACGGCAGCCTTTCCCGTCTGATTCTGCCGTTCATGCTGGGTTTCGCGAGCCGTTTGTGCAAGTATCTGTTGCTGTTCGGCCTGTTTTCGGCGTTCTGCGGGCTCGATTTCGAGCTGGGCAATCTGCCGGCATTTTTCGTGGCCCTGAGCGGCGCCGAATTGAGCACTCTGCTGCCGATCGCCGGGCTGGCCGGTTTCGGCACCTGGGAACTGACCTTCGTGCTGATGGCCGGCCTGCTGAAACTGCAGACGGCGACGCCCCTGGAGATCGGCCTGCTGATCCATGTCCTCACCCAGGTCTGGGAGGCTCTGTGGGCGGCTGGCGCCCTGATTCTGTTCCGGTCTGGCCGGGGAGGGTTTAAAAAACCATGAAGTTTAACAGGCTTGGGAAGTCCTACCGTTTTCCATTGCTGTTGACCGGATCGATACTGGTCGGCTGTCTGGCGGGCCTGCTTCTGGGCAAGAAGGCGCTGCTGCTCAAGCCTCTGGGCGATCTGTTCCTCAACGCCATGTTCGTGCTGGTCGTGCCGCTGGTTTTTTTCACCGTTGCCGCTTCGGTGGCCGGCATGGTCTCGCCGGGTCGCTTACGTCGTGTCATGGCGGCGATGATGACTGTCTTTTTGCTGACCGGCATCCTGGCTGCCCTGGTCATGATCGGGGCCGTACGGCTGTTTCCGCCGGTTCATGGAGCGGAACCGGTTTTATTTCCCGTCCAAACCCCGCAACAGGTCGACACCGCTACACGATTCGTCCAGTCGGTGACGGTTGATGATTTTCCTCAGCTTCTTTCCAAAAACCACATGTTGCCGTTGATTCTATTTTCCATCCTGTTCGGTGTCGTCCTGCTGCGGAGAGGCGAGCAGACGACCGCCATTATCAACGCGGTATCAACTCTGGCCGATACGATGATCGCTATGGTCGAACTGCTCATGTATTATGCACCCATAGGTTTGGGTGCCTATTTCGCCGCATTGATCGGTGATTTCGGTCCGAAGCTGCTCGGTTCCTACATGAAGACGGTCGGCTTGTTCTACCTGGTGGCTCTTGTCTATTTCTTTTTCGCTTTCAGCGCCTACAGCTGGCTGGCTGGCGGCAAGGCCGGATTCCGACGCTTCTGGCGCCATATACCCGCTACGGCATTGACTGCGCTGGCTACCAGCAGCAGCACGGCCACTCTGCCGGTCAACCTGACTGCCGCTGAACGGATCGGCATACCGGCCGATATCCGTCGCATGGTTCTGCCCATTGGAGCCACCATTCACATGGAAGGCTCTTGCCTGAGCGGTGTCCTCAAGATCGCTTTTCTGTTCAGCGTGTTCGATATACCCTTCACTGGCTTGAGTATCTGGATGACGGCCGTGGCCGTTTCAGTTCTGGGCGGTATCGCCTTGTCCGGCGTCCCCGGCGGCGGTCTGGTCGGGGAGATGCTCATCGTCTCTTTCTTCGGTTTTCCACCCGAATCCTTTCCGATCATCGCCACCCTGGGATTTCTGGTCGATCCGGCCAGCACCATGCTCAATGCCTGTGGGGACAGCTGCTCGGCCATGCTGGTGGCGCGCTGGCTGGAAGGCCGGGACTGGCTGGAATCATGATTGACATGCCATGCGATATTATGTACAAACAGTGTATATCGAATAGACGGAATCGATTTAGTTAGGAGCGTTTCAAATGAAGAAAACCATTGTTCTTTTTCTGTTTTTATCATTGCCCTTGATCTTCATCGCCTGCGCCGGCGACAAAGCGGCTCAGCCTGAGGATACGGCTGCGACTCCGGTTGCGGCGGCTGAAGCGGAGACCGTGCCGGTTCAGGCGCAGAACACGGCCGAGTTCAACAAAATCAGCGATTTTTCCAACGCCTGGACCGGACTGTACAATCAGAACGAGGCGCTCATCAACGCCTACGAGGGTATGCCGATCATGGCCCTGGTGACTCCGCAGCTGACTTTCGCCCTCAGCGTGCAGTACGACATGCTCAACCTCAACAACCAGGACGGCCGTTTCGAGGGCAAACTGATGCTGGCCGGTTTTCCGGGTTTCGTTGAAAAAAAGGGCCGGCTGATCAATTTCGGTTACGACGACACCCTGGAGAAGGACGGCTTCGGCCCCGGCGCCAAGGCCGGCGACCGCAGCGTGAACAGCGGCTTTCTGGACCTAGGGGCCGGCTATTACCGCTCGGAGGTCACTACCCATCGCGACGGCAAGATGATCAAACGGAGCTATTGCGAATTCAAACGCTTCGCCGACGGCAGCATGGCCTGTCTGGATTTCAGCGGCAGCACCCTGAACAGCCGCGGCGATGCCGAGAACTCCGACCAGGTGATCTTTCTGCACAACGGACCCGGCCGCTACGATTTCGTCGTCGCCAAAGGCGCCAGCGGTCCGGACTTCAAGACGATCAATTTTGCCGATAACGGCGATATAACCAAGGAAAAAGCGATCGAACTGTTGCAGGCGGCCGGTTACACACTGGAAAAAACCGGTGGCATCCAGAACGGCAAGCTGGTTGTGGACCCGGCGCTTCCTTAAATTTTCTGGCCTGTTTTCTTTTTTTTCGGCTTAGGGACCGGCAGTTCGGCGGCGGTGCGGCGGATCAGTTCGCTCAGCCAGTCGCCGTCCTCCAGCCGATCGTCGATGAGATAGTGCGGTTTGGCCCCGGGGTAGGGCGGGGCCGGTTCCACCTCGCCGATGAAAGCGCGGCCGGCGTCGCTGGGCTTGACGAACAGCTGGTTGTCGCAGATCAGGGCTACGACCTTGTCGTCGAGGTAGACGGCGTATTCACCGAACATCTTGCGGCTGCGGACAGCTCCCGCCGCCTGCAGCTGTTCCACGATGTAATCGGCATAGTCCGGATCGGTGGCCATGGTGATCTCCTTACAATCTCACAATTCGGGTTTCGCCCAGGGGCTGACGTCGATGGCCTGCATGCCGGCCAGGCGCGCCCCGCGGATTCCCAGCTCGCCGTCCTCGAATACCAGGCAGCGATCGCAGGGAAGCCCAAGGCGCCGCGCCGCCTCCACGAAGAGGTCCGGCGCGGGTTTAGGAGGGTATGAATCGTCAGCGGTCAATACGGTTTGAAAGCAGCGGGCAATACCCAGACGCTCCAGCGAACCCAGCACAACGGCGCGAACGCTGCCGGAAACGACGGCCATCGGCCGTTTGCCGACATTTTCCCGGACCAGGCGGACGACGGGCTCGATGGGACGGATGCGGTCCAGGCCGGTCATGAAATGGCGGTGTTTCTCGGCCACCACGGCCCGGGCGTCCAGTTTCGTGCCGTGCAAAAGGTTGTAACGTTCGACGATGTCCTGGGATGGCATACCGTTCAGGGATACCAGGAATTCCTGGTCGAAGGGGGCCGAGAACTTCGCCAGAGCCTGTTTCCAGGACTCCAGGTGCTGCGCCATCGAATCGGCCAGGGTGCCGTCGCAGTCGAAGATCAGGCCCAATATAAAGTCGGGAACTGTCAATCTTGTCTGTTCAGGCATCGGCGTACGGATTTTCTGACGGATAGTGCGAGCCCGATGGCAGATTGGTCCAGCGGTCCTGGATACCCAGCATGGTCAGGGCGGAGAACAGCGGCCTGCCGAGATGGCCGAAGCCCAGGGCGGTGTGGTGCGGGAAGCGTTCTTCCAGCAGCACATGGCGGTAGAAACGGCGCATGTTGCGGACGGCCATGACCCCGATGCCGCCGAAAGACTGGGGGGGGATATCCAGGACATCCCCCTGGGCGATATAGCTTTTCAGCCGGCCTTCGGCAGTGCTCTGCAGGCGGAACATGGTCATCGCTCCGGGCTTGATCCGACCGTCGAGGGTGCCACGGCTGATGTTCGGAGTCTGGCCCGGTTCGATGAGACGGTGCATGATCAGCTGGTAGCGGAGGCATGGTTCGATCAGGCAGGCTGAACCGGTGTTGCCGCAATGGAAGCCCATCCACAGGTCTTCGGCCTGATAAGCGTTCAGCTTGTCGGCGTGGTCGCGGATCAGGTCTTCGGGCACGGTGTTGTTGATGTCCAGCAGGGTGGGCTGCCGCTGGGCGGCGCAGTAGAGCATGTATTCGCTCAGGGCGCCGTAGATGTCGGCTTCGCAGGCCACCGGAATCCCCTGGGCCGCCAGACGGGCGTTGACGAAGCAGGGTACGTGGCCGAACTGACGTTCGAAGGCCGGCCAGCACTTGTTGGCGAACACGCCGAACCAGCTGTCCCCCAGGGACTTGGCGGCGTAGTTTTTCAGGGCCAGTTCGTACTGGGCCAGCTTGGGCAGCAGATCGGGGTAGCTGTTGCCCTGACCCAGTTCGCGGGCCATGTCCCGGGCGATGGACTCGATCTCGGCTTTACCCTGTTCGGCCTGGACCAGCTCCAGCAGATCGAGTTCGCTGTTTTCGCAGATTTCCACACCCAGGTCGAACAAGGGCTTGATCGGGGCGTGGCAGGTGTAGAAATCACTGGGCCGCGGTCCGAAGGAAAGGATCTTGAGCTTTTTCAAGCCGAGAACGATGCGCGAGGCCTCCTGGAAATCGTGAATGCATCCGGCCAGCTGATGCGGCAGGCCGACGGGGCATTCCGGCAGGCAGACCCGCACCCCGCGCAGCCCCAGGTTGTAACTGGCACTGAGCATACCGCAGTAGGCGTCACCGCGGCCGTCGATCAGGTCGGCGGCGCTCTCCTCGGCGGCCCCGATCAGCAGCACCGTGCCGTCGAAGCGCTGGGCCAGCATCGACAACGGCCCTTCGGGTCCGAAATTGCCCAAGTATACGACCAAGCAGTTGCAAGCCTTTTCGTCGAGTTCCCGGCAGACCCGGATGACGTCGTGCTCGTTCTCGACGATGGTCGCGATAGGGTCGATCTCTACGCCCTGGCGTCGGCATTCTTCGTGCAGGGCGTTGTGGCGTTTACGGGCCAGTTCGATGGGGAAGCAGTCACGGCTGACCGTGACCAGAGCCGTATGCAGACGGGGGATGTTGTTCATGGTTTTTCTCCTGATTTGCGTTCGAGGCCTTCCGGCTGACCGTAGTAGGCGTCGGGGCCGTGTTTCCGTAAAAAGTGCTTGCTCTGGATATATTCCGGAAATTCCGCCCGGGGGTTAAGCTGCAGGGTTCCGAAGGCCATGCGGGCCACCGTCTCCAGGGCGATGGCGTTTTCCAGGGCCTTTTTCGGGCTTTCGCCCCAGCTGAACGGTCCATGACCGGCGACCAGTACAGCCGGAACGGCCATCGGATCGAGCGTTTTGAACAGTTCGACGATGGAGCGCCCGGTGTTTTCCTCGTAGTCTGTCTGCACCTGGGCAAGGCTCGGATACGGGGTGACCGGTACGGGACCGGCGAAATGGTCGGCATGAGTGCTGCCCAGGCAGGGTATGGAAAGACCGGCCTGGGCGAACATGCAGGCGTACGGGCTGTGGAAATGGACGATGCCGCCGATTTCGGGGAAATTCCGGTAGAGTTGCACATGGCTGGCCAGGTCCGAAGACGGTCTGAGTTCTCCGCTGACAAGATGTCCCTGGAGATCGACGACGACCAGGCTGTCGAGTCTGAGCTCGGCGAAACCGACGCCGCTGGGCTTGATGACGATCAGATCGTGCGGGTTCAACCTGCCGCTGGCGTTACCCCAGGTCAGCTGGACCAGTCCGTGACGGGGCAGAGCCCGATTGGCTGACAAAACCTGGGTTTTCAGCTTTCTGAAGGCGTCATTTTCCATTCTTTTTCTCCCGGACCTGATCGCGCAGGTTCAGCAGGTCTTTCATGAGGGCGTACAAGGATTGTCCGGAAGCGGTTGGGTCGCGGCCGAAGCTGTCATGAAGAGTCTTGTACATTCCGTACAGACGGTCGTAAACCTGACGGTTCTGCGGATCGGGCAGATAGGTTTTGGCGCTGCCGGTCATTTTCTGGCAGGCCTGCTGCACGGTCCGGTAACCGCCGGCCTCCGCTCCGGCGCAGACCGAAGCCATGATGGCAGCTCCCAGGGCCGGGGTCTGCGCGCTGCGCGACACCAGCATCGGCCGGTCGCATATGTCGGCGTAGCACTGCATCAACAATTCGTTTTTTTCGGCCAGACCGCCGCAGCACACGACTCGGTCGATGACCTGGCCGTGGGTTGTCAGCTGCTCGATGATGGTCCGGGCGCCGAAGCCGGTGGCTTCGATCAGGGCACGGTAGATCTCGTGGGCCTCGGTGTGCAGGGTCTGGCCCAGCAGGAGGCCGCTGAGCCGGGCGTCGACCAGGATGGTGCGGTTGCCGTTGTTCCAGTCCAGGGCCAGCAGACCGCACTCGCCGGGGGCCAGTTCAGCCGCCGCCTGGCCCAGCTGCCGGAATTGTTCCTCGGGACCGGTGCCGTAGCGGGAGGGAGCCAGGTTGTTGAGCAGCCACAAAAACAGGTCGCCGACCGCCGACTGGCCGGCCTCGATACCCCAGAAGCCTTCCCGGACCGAGCCGTCGACGATACCGCAGATTCCGGGTATGATGGGCCGCTTGCCTTCTTTGGGGGCGATCAGGATATCGCAGGTGCTGGTGCCGATGATCTTGACCAGGGCCTTGGGCTCGATTCCGGCACCGATCGCCCCCAGGTGGGCGTCGAAGGCACCGACGGCGACGCTGACCCCTTCGGGAAGTCCCAGCTTCTGGGCCCAGGTCGCCGACAGCTTCCCGGCCGGATGCTCGGCGGTAAAGGCAGTCTTGTAGAGCCGTTGCGACAGGTTCACCAGATCGGGGCTCAGACTCTCCATGAACCCGGCCTCGGGCAATCCGCCCCATTCGGGGTTGAACAGGGCCTTGTGGCCGGCAGCGCAGACACTGTGACGCATCTTGCCGGCGACCGTGGTCCCGCACAGCAGCGCCGGCAGGTAATCGCAGATCTCTACGAAACGGTGCGTCGACCAGAACACCTCGGGGGCGACTCTGGAACAGCGCAGGATCTTGCTCCAGAACCACTCCGAGGAGTAAACGCCGCCGATGGTCGTCAGGTATTCCGGATGCATGGCCCGGGCCAGCTTGGTGATCTCTTCGGCCTCGGCGAAGGCGGTATGGTCCTTCCACAACCAGACCATGGCGTCCGGGTTGCCTTCGAATTGCGGTAAAAAGCACAGGGGCATACCTTCCTGGTCGATGGGCATGGGACTGCTGCCGGTGGTGCAGATGCCGATGCCGATGACGGCGCTCGGCGAAAAGCCGTCGTCGGTCTCTTTGGCCCGGCGCATGGCGTCGGGTATAGTGAACAGGATGCCGGTGTGGTAGTCGGCCGGATTCTGGCGGGCCAGGTTGGGATTCTGCGCGTCCTGGACGACCCCGTCGTCTCCGGACGGGTAGGCAAAAACGGAACCGGCCAGTTCACGGCCGTTATCCAGGTCGACCACCAGGGCCCGGCAGGAGTTGGTGCCGAAATCCATACCGATGCAATATCGCTTCATAGCGGACTCCTCAGCCGTTGAAATAAATATAGGCGGCGACGATCAAAACCAGAACCAAAGCGGAGCTGATCAGGTCAATAACCGACCAGCTCTCGCGGGTGCTTTGCCGGTGACCGGCCGTGACCGTACCGTAGGTCAGACCGGATATTTTCGCGTAATCCGGTGCAGCCGTCATGCGGCTGACGACGACCATGACCGTTGCCGAGACGATGAATATGATCAGGCTGTAATACTGGAAAAAGATGTTGTTGACAACCCACAGAAAGGAGCCCGGTTCGTAGGCAGCGTGGAACAGCTTGACCGGGGTGTCGACGGCCAGCCGGAACAGGCCCAGACCGAACCCGCTGAGCAGGGCGGCCAGACAACCTTTGGCGTTGAGGCGTTTATAGGCAATGCCCAGAAAAAACACGACGAAAATCGGCGGGGCCAGGTAGGACTGGACCCCCTGGAGGTAATCGTACAGTCCGCGGCCGCCGCGGATGACCGGAATCCAAAACAAGCCCACGAGCACCATGACCCCAGTGGCCAGGCGGCCGATCCAGACCAGCCGCTTCTGACTGGCTTGGGGATTGCGTTTAATGTAGATGTCCATGGTGAACAGAGTCGAGCAGGCGTTGAACACTCCGGCCAGAGAACTCATCAGGGCGGCCAGCAGGCCGGCTACGACCAGGCCGCGGATGCCAACGGGCAGAACGTGGGCCACCAGCAGCGGGAAGGCCTGCTGGGCGTTCTCCCGGATCAGCGTGTCGCCTCCCCCGAAGAGTTGTTGCTGAATTTCGGGGATGATGCCAGCCTTGGCGATGGCCAGGCAGATCATGCCAGGGATGATGAAGATGAATACCGGCAGCAGTTTCATGAAGGCGGCGGTGATCGAGCCGCGCCGGGCGGTCCGTTCGTCGGGAGCGCCCAATACCCGCTGCACGATGTACTGATCGGTGCACCAGTACCACAGGCCGATGATCGGGGCGCAGAAGAGCATGCCCAGCCAGGGATAATTGTCGTTGAAATACCAGGCCATGCGGCCGCTTTCTTTGACGGGCGCCCAAGTGGCGGCCACCCCGTCGGGTACCAGCGGTTTCCACAGGTTGAACATGTCGCTGCCGACGATGGAACGCAGCGCGTCCCAGCCGCCCAGGGCCTTGAGACCGTAGACGGTCAGCAGCAGGGAACCGATGATCAGCACGATGGTCTGCAGGGCTTCGGTGTAGGCTACCGCCCGCAGCCCGCCGATGATGGTGTATATACCTGTGAACAGGACCACCAGGATGGATCCCACCCAGAAACTGTCCATGCCCCAAAGCTTCACTTCCGGCAGCAGCACGCTGAAGACGATGCCGCCGGCGAAGATGCCCACGGCGATCTTGGTCAGCACGTAGGCCACCAGAGAAATGACGGTCAGAACCGTCCGCGAGGCCGCTGAGAAACGTTTTTCCAGGAACTCCGGCATCGTGAAGACCTTGGAACGCAGAAAGAAGGGGGCCATCACCCAGCCCAGCACCAGCAGGCACCAGGCATGCAACTCGTAATGGGCCATGGCCACGCCGTCGCTGGCGCCCGATCCGGCCAGGCCGACCAGATGTTCCGAGCCGATGTTGGAGGCGAAGATGGAGGCGCCGATGGTGAACCAGCCCAGGTTGCGACCGGCCAGGAAATAATCATCCGAGGTTTCCTTGCTTTTGCGGGTGACGTACCCGGCGAGCCCGGCGATGACGGCGAAATACAGCAGGATGATCAGCCAGTCCATGGGGTTCAGTACAGACATGAGTCGCCTCCTGTTTACGAGTGTGTTAACGTTAACATTTTCTTAATAACATGGCCGAAAACCGTTGTCAAGGG
>CAYXHZ010000035.1:0-32521 GCA_964465065.1 uncultured Clostridia bacterium | reverse complement strand
AACCTGACGGTAAATCGGGTAATACTCTTTTTTCAGGGCATGGTTCTTGGTGATCAGGGCCATGTCCGGGATATGTAAAAAAGCGGCAACCGCTTCGGTGAAACAGCGGTCAAGGTGCTCCATCTTGATCAGTAAGACCTGAGTGGTGCCGGCATCGATGATGGAATACCCTTTCCGTTGGTCGAATGCATGCTGGAATATGTCGATGCCCAGCACGCTGCGGAACTCGCTGTCGAACCATGTCAGGGCCCAGTTGTTCGGGTCGGCCAGAATGGCTTCTTTTTTCTTCTTCAGAAGCTCGAGCGTCTTGTCGACCAACTCGTCTTGCGGGACTTGGCTCAACTCGGGATGTTTGTAAAAGTTGAAAAAAAATTCGGAGATTTCTCTGGCTATCGGATCCCTGACCAACGAGATCACCCGGAGTCGGAGAGTGTGTTTGCCTTGTTCCAGCTTTTCCCGCAAACTTCTGTGCTGGTGAAGATTTCTGAGCAGGAACTGGAAGTAAAACTCGTTGAAAACCCTGGTTTCATCAGTTTCTTTCCGGTTGTTGCGGTTGTCGGCCTGCCATTTCTGCGTTTCGGCGATGGAGGCATCGAGTCCGGCGAAGCTCAGCTGGTGGATATGGAAAACCGGGTCGGCGACACGGGCTTTCAAGGAAACATCCACGCTGGACGAACCCACTTTGCTCATCTGATATACCAGGAGCGGTTTGGAATCATCATGGAAATCGACCTGGGGCGTTTCTTTGAACAACCACATCTTTGTTTCCTGCAGCTGTCTGGTCAAGGCGGTAAAGCGATCGCGGTCCATGGCCAGCGGGTTGTCGTCGCTCGGTTGCGACTGGTTCCGGCCATGGGCGATGGTGCGCAGATTTTGCTCCAGATCGTGATCGTGAATGATGGCCGACAGGAACGACAGACGATCCTGATCGTTCAAAAACGGCAGTCGTTTTCTCTTTTGGCGGAGGCCGTTTGCCAGGAGAAGCGGATGACGGATCAGCAGGAGCGGGCGGCGGTACAGCCTGGTCGCGCGTTTTCTGCCTGTTTCCCGAAGCGCGCTGTAAAATTTTTCCTTGCGCATCATGACCAGGAGTTTGTTGCACTTCAGGCCCTTGACGGTTTCCGGTTCGATCCGCCTGGCGTTGCAAAGGGCGTGACGGGCCATGGCGATGAAGCGGCCGGAGGCTTTGGCGCTCGACTGCGCGTCGTCCGAGCTGGCTTGGCCGTCATGCAGACGCCAACTGGCCAGGTATTGGGGGATGTGCACGGTGTTGGCGATCAGGGTGGCGCGCATCTCCCATTCGAAATCGGCGATGGGACCGCAGTCCTCGCGAAATCCACCGATGCGCTCGAACAGACTGCGCCGGATCAGCAGCTGGGTCAGCGAGGTGTAGACGGTGATACCGGAAAAATGCAGCAGGCCGTCGTGAGGGGCGAGGCGGATGTGCCACTGGTCGATGAGATCGCCGAAATAGCGGACGATGAAAAAGTTGTCCCATCGTTTCTGGCCGGATTCACGGCCGTCGGGACCGATGATGCGCAGTTTGCAGTGGGCGATATCGCAGTCGGAGCGTTCTTCCAATGCCGCGACCATTTCGGACAAGGCATGCCGAGCCATGGTGTCGTCGCCGGTGGCGAAATAGACGTACTTGCCCCGGGCCAGCGCCACGCATTGGTTGAAGCTCCGGTAGATGCCCCTGTCTGCGGATTGGTACAGACGGATCCGGGGATCCGTGGCGGCGCAGGCCTGCAGGTACTCCCAGGAACCGTCCCGGGACCGGCCGTCCAGGACGATCAGTTCCCAATCCTGGAAGGTCTGGGCCCAGATGGAAGACATGCGTTCCTCCAGAAAAGGCCGGTTGTCGAGGTTGGGCAACAGAAGCGATACTGTGGGTGGCATGATCATATATCCTGGTAGATCCTGGAGCTGACCAGGCTGCGCAAGAAAAACTCTCCGGTCAATTTTTCCTTGATGGCCAGGCGGGTCAGATAGCGATGGGTTTCATAGACCAGGTCGAGGTCCTCCGCCTTTCGGGCGGCCTCTTCCAGGCTGGTGAAATAGAACGGGTAAGCCTCGCCCAGGTACTCTCTGACGGCCGGCAGGGGATTGACCAGCAGAGGGGTGTTGCGGACGATGCATTCGATGACCGTGTTGTTGGCACTGGCGTCGTAGAGTTCGGCGATGACGATGTTTTCTGACAACAAGCGATCGTATTTCGCGTTGTCGAGGAATTCGACCGCTTCGGCGCTGCGGTAGATTCTGTCCGGTACGGGGCCACCAGCCAGCAGTATCTCCCGTTCCCGCCGCAGCAGGTCGTCGATGTCGGCATGGCTGATCCGCAGAAAGATCTTTTTGTAATGCGTGTCCGGAAGCAGGAAAATGGTGTGCAGCTTGCGCAGCCACCAGCCCACCTGGACGATCTTGGGGCTCCGGTTGGCTTGGAAGCGTTCCATGGTCCAGGTCAGATCCGGAGTTTCGGTGGGGAAAATCAGGTTTTCCACCGGGATATCCAGCCGGTTCTCCAAATCCTGACGGTGATAGGCGGACAGGGTGAACAGACCCCGAAGATGGGGCAGGCTCTGTTGCCAGTAGTCTGAAGCGAAAATGCGTTCGTTGGACTGTTCGGACAAGAACCAGTCCGGCACCCGGGGCGGGACATGGATGAAGCCGATCCAGGGCTGCCGGTGTGCCCGGGGGCCTCGGGGGTGCCAGCAGAATGTCCTTTCGATGAAGGAGTCCAGCACCAGACCGCCGGATTTGTGCAGGCGGGCCAGCAGGCCGAGAACGTAAGGCCAGCCGCTGCGGTGCTGACCGTAAAAGCCGTTGAGCTGTTCGGAAATATCGATTTTTTTCTCGTATTCCGGCGCGGAAATCTGTTTGGGTCTGAGGGCCAGCCATCCGGATAACAGGCTGAGGATGTTCATGTCGAGAGCGATCCGTCCTGCTCAGATGCTGGCAAGCAACCGGACAGTTTACACAGGTGCCGGTACAGGGTGCCGACCTGCCGGGGCAAGCGCCGGGTCGACGGGTTGTGGTTGAATTTTTTTTCCGCGAAACCGCCGTTCAGGTCCGCGTTCAAAAAGTCCGACAGGGATGGCAGCGACCGGCCGTCCAGTATCTGGTCGTAATGGACGAAAAAGAAGCGTTCCGGAGCTTGGCGCCGATATTCGACAATCCTGGAGTACATGTTGTACCAGACCCGGAAGGCGCCGCCGGACCGGATATGGAAATCCGCCAGATAGTTTCGGCTGCGGCACTCTTTCAGTATGCTGGTCACCGTTGCCCCGGGATTACGGAATATGCAAAGGAAGCGCGTGCTTTGCGGTAGATGGTCCCACCATAGCGGCAGGGTGTAGCTGAAACGAGGGTCCTTGTAGGCGAAGGGCGTACGGGCCAGCATCTTTTGCATCCGTTCGATCAGCGGCGGATCGGCTGCCGGAAGCGATCGGCCCGTCGGCAGGGCCAGCAGCCAGTGCTGGTTCCGACCGGGGGCATGGATCGAACTCTTGCCGGTGATCCTTTTGACGACCTTGGTCCAAGAATCGATCCGGCAACCCGAAAGAATGGTCTCGTTGATCCCGTTGATTTCCTTGCATTCGTAAAACCCCTTGGGATTGGATCCGGGTAGCGGGGAGTAAAGGGCATCGCCCATGAAGTATCCTGCCTGGTGCAGGATGCCGCCCAGCATACTGGTACCGCTGCGGCCGCAGCCCAGAACGAGGCAATTGTTCACGCTTCCTCCGCGGTTTGCGCATCATTGCCGTTTTGGGATGTCTGGCTGCCGGTTTCATCGAGCAGGGTGATCCGACAGTTTTGTTCCAGGTTGACCAGGCCCCAGTGGGATTTGTTCTTCTCTTCCAAAACCTTGAAAATCGATGCGTCGTGAATGCCCACCAGGTGTACCCTTTCGGACTGTTGACCGGGACGGGTCACGGTTATGGTGATGAAATACGTGCCTGGCAGAAGGCGGCAGCAGAATCCCATCTGGACCAGATAGCGCTGTCCGGCCGAAACCGACAGCGGTGCCATTTCCTGGGTATAACCGGCGATGTGAATTCCTTTCGCCCCCTGGATCAGGGTGGCTACACGGACCTTGTCGCTGTTTTCATGAAATGTGATCCGATAGGAAAGCTGGTAATTGTCGTTCATGATCAGAGCGTTGACCGGCTGTCCATCCCAGGCTGTGATGACGATGTCGTCGATTTCGGCCGAACCCAGACCCTGCCGGATGGTACTCTGCGGTTTCAAGCCGGGGATCAGGTAGGCCGTGGGCTGCTGATTGTCGTCATACTCGACCGCTACGTTCACCTTTCTGAGCTCGGTGTGGATCCGATGCTTCTGCTTGAGCGTTTCATCTCCGTTCAGCTGTCGTATTTCCTGTTTGATTGCCGCTTGTCCGGCGACGGGAGCATACAGCAGTTTGGCATAGTAGCGGCTGACCATGGGGGCCGGTCCGTCGATCAGGACTTCCCCTGCATCCAGCAGGTAAGAGCGGCTGCACAGGCGATCTACGGTCTGAGTGGAATGGGAAACGAACAGGATGGTACAGCCCGATTCCACCAATTCGTTCATACGGTCGTAGCATTTTTTTTTGAACAGCTCATCGCCGACGGCCAATACTTCATCGACGATAAGGATCTCCGGCCGGATCATGACCGCCAGGGCGAAACTCAGCCGGGCTTTCATCCCCGACGAGTAGGTGGACATCGGCTGGTGTATGAACTGACCGATGTCGGCGAAGTCGATGACCTCCTCTTTTCGGCTTGGCAGTTCCGACCTGGAGCAGCCCATCAACAAACTGGTGAATTCGATGTTCTGAATGCCGCTCAACTGAGGACTCAAACCGCCGCCGAGTTCGAAAAGGGCCGATATGCGGCCCTTTACCGTGGCCAGACCGGAGCTGGGTTGAATGATGCCGGCGATGATTTTCAGGAGAGTGGATTTACCGGAACCGTTGCGGCCGACAATCCCGATGACCTCGCCGCGATCGATGTCCATGGAGACCTTGTTCAGGGCGAAGAAATCCCGGTGATACTTTTTTTTCAGAGGATGCAGCGCTTCCTTGAGGCGGTCGCGGGGGGTCTGGTACAACTTGTAGAATTTGGAAACGTTCCGTAATCGGATAATCGGGTCAGCCATGGTGTCTGGTGTCTCGAAGCGGACGATGGGACCTATGGGGTTGTTCAGCCGCGATTGTCATGACCTGACACTACTAAAAAGCCGAGCCCCTTGTCAAGAAAAAAGCTTGCATTTTTTTTTGGTGAAGTTAGAATGGACAGGACGGGTTTCGGGACCCGTCGTCTCCCGGAAACAGCAAGGAAAAAACGATGGATAAAAAGCGATGAACTTACCGAAGGACGAAGCTTTGGCTGTCGGCCTGTCGGTGATCCTGTGCTGTTACAACAGCGCGGCGCAGATCGGTCCCACCGTCCGGGCTCTGTCCGCGCAGAAGGTGCCGCCGGGTTGCGGATACGAGGTCATCCTGGTGGACAACAACTGCACGGACGATACCGTTTCCCTGGCGAAAACCGCCTGGAGCGACCGGCCGCAGCCCTTGCGGATCGTCCGGGAAGAGAAAGCCGGGCTGATCCATGCCCGTCGGGCCGGCGTCGCGCAGGCCCGTTTCGATATCGTCCTTTTTATCGATGACGACAACCTCCTGGAAGGGGATTGGCTGGACATCTTGTGCCGTCTGTACGCGCAGATGCCCGATACGGCGGCCATCGGCGGGTTCAGCTACCCGGTATCTACCGCGGAACGGCCCGAATGGTTCGACGAGTTCTGCGGAGTCTATGCCTGTACCCGGTGCCGAGACCGTTCCCAGAGTTCGATGCAACGGAATACACTCTTCGGTGCCGGTCTGTCTGTGCGGACAGCACTGATTCGCCGCCTGTTCAATGATTCGCTGCCCTTCTGGCTGAGCGGTCGGACACGGGACCTGCTGTTGCGGGGAGATGACAGCGAATTGTGCCTGCGTTTGCGTTTGATGGGTTGGAAGCTGTGGTACGAGAACACGCTGCGCCTCGGTCATTTTCTGAGTGCGAACCGGCTGAACTGGGATTATGTGTTGCGCTGTCGGCGCGGCGGCGGCCACGCCCATTTCGTGATCAAGATGTACCGAGACCTGTTGGAGGAGGGGCGGATCTTACCCTATGAGGCGTTCTCCGCCCACCTCGCCGGTCTCTGGCAAGACTTCTGGAAAAAGCAGCTCGACATGGATGACCTGCGACGGCAGGGGAATGCTCAATCGTTCCGGTACGCTTTCCTGCAGGGATTGACCGACGAGTGTCTGGATCAGGGCAGGCAGGGCTACGATGAACTGGCTGCGACGCTGTCGATATGGGCCGCAGCGCAACGGAGTCGCGACTGACATGATCCGGATGGCCCATCTGGTGCACCCCGGAGTCGTTCCGGCAGGGAGCGATCTGGTTGTGGCTCAACCGGTCACCTTCCAGGCCATGCGGCTGGCCCGGGAGTTCGCCCGAAACGATCCGCAAGTCGAGGTGGATCTGCTGGCGGCCCAGCACGCCGATGAACCCCGCGTTCCTTTGCCCGATTGTTTCCGGCGTACAGCGGACATTAGCCGTTCGGCCACGGACATCAAACCGTTCCGGATCGTCCGCAAGCTGGCGCTTATCCAGGATCTGCTGGATCGGCTCCACCACGATTCCGGTCGTGCCGATTATCTGATTTACAGCAATGTGGATATCGCTCCGCAGCCGTATTTCTACCTGACCGTCGCCGCTTGTATCCGTCAGGGGCTGGATGCCTTCATCGTCAACCGGCGCACCATTCCGGGGCATTACGACTCACCGAGTCAGCTGCCGCTCATGTACGCCGAACCGGGCGATAAGCATCCCGGCTGGGACTGTTTCGTTTTCAAACGGTCCCTGTATCCCCACTTTCAACTCGGTCAAGTCTTAATCGGCAGCAGCTGGTTCGGCCGGGCCATGATCTGCAACCTGGCGCTGCTGGCCGAACGCTTCAAGATTTTCGAAGACCTTCACCTGACCTTTCACATCGGCAACCGCCGGGTCTGGAAAGATGAAAATCTGGCCGATTACAATTTGCACAACCGCGAGGAATGCCGCAAAATTCTGAACCATTACGATACTCTCCGCGGGCCCCTGGATCGGGACGAGCTGCCCGGGCGGTTTTTCCGCTTGCTGGATCGGGAATGAAACGACCATGACGGCAAACAGCCATCAGGGACAAGCGTTGGTCCCGCCGAGTTTTTGGGAACGAATGATTCTTGTCGGTGGACCACCCCGCAGCGGCACTTCTTTCATAATCCGGAGTCTGAATCTCCATCCGTCCGTTGTCGCGCTGATCGACGATCATGTGTTCGAGTGCTGGGGGCTGTACCAATACCGCGACCGCAGCGGTCTGGTAGCCGAGCTACGTCAAGGAAAACTGGGTCCGGACCAGGTCCGGCAGAAATTGTCTGCCCATCTGTGCCGGGATCGGGAATTGCTCGGAGCGGCCGATTCAGCGGAAACAACCTCATTTCCGATCATCGCCGAACCGAAGTATGCCGGGCACCATCCGCGCTCGGCTCCCGGTGCAAACCTGGTCCGCCACCGACTTCCGCTCGCCGCACTTTCCAGGGACTGCTACTTGTGCCTTAAATCACCGGAGATCAGTTTTGTCCTGCCGCAGCTGGCCGAATGTCTGCCATCGTCCCGTTTCGTGCTGGTGTACCGCTCAGCGCTGGAGACCGCCGAGTCCATGTACCGCAAGGGGCGGACGGTCAAACGGATCCAGGTTTATCATGCGCGCTGGCGTCGCGAGTGTGATCCGTACGGTCGTCTGGTCCCGCCGCCTGGGGTACCGCGGAAGTGGCACGAGCTGTGGGGCGAGGTCAGCGATTTTCAACGTTGCGTCGTGTATACGGCGGCCTACCTGGAGGCTCTGGCCGCTGGCGCGGCCCAGATCGAGCGCAGACATGTTTTCTTGTATCGACACGATTGGTTACGCAGCCATCCGACGGATATTTTTCAGGCTCTGGCCCGTTTTCTGAATGTACCACAGGATGGCTTCAACGCGGCTCACGAGCAGCTGAAAAGCGAGCGGATCTCGATAGAACGGGCTTTGTGCGACGAATACGAACAGGTGGCCCAAGCACTGGAGTTGAACGCGATCATGAAAGATCTGCAGACTCTCGAGGAGAGTATCGGCAAATGATGGTTTATTTCGACACGGTCAAACGCAAGCGCCCGGTCCGGCAGGGCGGGGATCTGGTCAAACTCGACTGGGACAGCAAGAGGGTTGTGCGAACGGTGCCTGTCTTTCCCTATGACCCCGATATCGAAATCGACCCCAACCCGCGTGGCAACAGTCGAGGCGGCAAGGGAATGCGTATCAGCGGAGAGGAGTTGATTGTCGGCAGCTATCATTCGCTGTCGTTTTACGATCTGGATCTGAACCTGCGTCGGAAAATCAGCAACCCTTTGTTTGTCAACATCCACGAAATCTGTCTGGTCCGGGACCTGGTATGGGTCTCGTCTACGGCCATCGATGCCGCCGTCCTGGTGGACCGGCAGGGGCGGACCGTACGTAGCTGGTGGCCCCGTGAACAGCCGCTTCTCCAGGACAGCCTGGCGCTTTTTCCCATGGCTATCGACAAGACTGCCGACAACCGCCTGCGTTTTCTGGGTGAAGAGTTGTCAAAGAAAGAAGGGCATACCCATCTGAACAGCGTTTTCTGCCATGGAGACCGGGTCTACGTGCTGCTCAACCGGTTCGGTGCGATCGTTCAGATCGAACCGGAGCTGCGGATCGTCCTGATCGATCCGATCCTGTGCGGAGCTCACAGCCCGGCTCTGACCCGAGACGGCACCCGGCTGTGCTTGTGCAATACCAAGGTCAGGCAGCTGGTGATCTATGACCTGGAAACGAAGACCTGTCTCCGGCAGATCCCGCTCCTGGATTTTCCGGAACTGGCTCGACTGCAGCGACTGTATCCGGATCAACCGTTCAGCAAGTCCCTGTTTCTGCGTGGACTGGAGTTTATCGATGAAGATCGGGTGCTGGTCGGACTGTCGCCGGCGGCGATCGCGGAGATCGACGTGAACACCAATAAACTGATCGATCTGTTCCAGTTCAGCCAAGACGTCGGCGACGCCGTCCACGGTCTGGTATGCCACCGGTCCGCTCCTGCCGAACCGGGGAGGCAGTGGTGAGCGGGCTCCCTCAGAATCCGATCTTCATCGTCGGGTATCCGCGTTCCGGGACTACCCTTCTGCAACGGCTGCTGGCCGGCCTGCCGGGGGTGTACACCTTCCCGGAAAGCCACTACTTCTGTGTGGTCGAAAAGCAGCTGGCATGGGACGGACAGGGCTACATCCTGCCGGACAGTCTGCCTGCGGCCTGTGCCAAAGTCAGCGAAAAAATGGCCATGACCTTTTCGGATGGCGAACTGGCACGACTGCTGGCCCGTTCGGTCAGCAAGGAGTTGACTTCCAAGGATCTGTTCGAGTACATCGTTACCCGAGCCCTGAGTTCCGTCCAGCCGCAGATCGATAGCCAGTCCTCCTACCGCTGGCTGGAGAAGACTCCCAATCACGCCTTGTTTGTGGACCGTATCCTGCAGTTCTATCCGCAGGCCCAGTTGCTGCACATCCTGCGCCACCCCGTTCCGGCTGTCTGTTCGCGGAAAATAAAATTTCCTTTCAACCGGGAACTCCCGGTCGAGGAGCTGGCCCGGCGCTGGTTGAAGATGATGCAACGGCTCGACCGCTTCAAACAGGATTTTCCGGGCGTCATTCTGACTGTCCGCTACGAGGATCTGGTCGCCGACATGGCCTCCGTAATGGGCCGGGTGCAGTCCTTTCTGGGGCTGCTCGACGAAAACATCTCGGCGCTTCAATCGGCGAATCCCTCCCGGATTGGGGCGGCCGCGTTCATCCTGGCGGCGGAAAGCTGGAAGTTCGAGGACCTGAAAACGGAAATCCGCAACACCAATGAATCGTACCGCGCTCTGATCAGCCTGGCGGAGATCGATG
Organism: uncultured Clostridia bacterium; assembly: GCA_964465065.1. Classification (GTDB taxonomy): domain Bacteria; phylum Acidobacteriota; class Aminicenantia; order UBA2199; family UBA2199; genus CAYMND01. The sequence continues at coordinate 22,517 of CAYXHZ010000035.1, read as the reverse complement.
CCATCGAGTCGATCGTCGGCCCGGTCATGGAGCGATTCGGTTATGAAAGCTACTGTCGGTCTGGAGCCGGATATGTCATCTGAAATCGTCTATTTCTCGAGATTCCTGCCTTCCTGCGATCTGGGCGGCGGCTCCCGGCGCATGTTGCAGATTCTGGAAACGCTCCAAGCTTTCTTTCCGGGGATGGAAACGGTCAGCTCGGCCCGTTTGGATCGGATACCGGCCGACGAACGGGAACGATTTGTGCAAAAATCCGGTCAGACGAAGTACCGGGCGCCTGGCTTTCCCAGATTGCTTTTGGGCAGGTGGCCGGAATCGCAGCGGGACATGGTCTTCAGGTTGCGCAAGATTTCGACTCTATGGCAACGCAGTATTTCCGGGTTGGATCGTTTGCGCCTGGTCTGCATGGATGATCCCGTATATTTCCGTCCGCTGGCCCGCCGCCTGTTGGCGCAGTCTGTGCCACTTTTAGCCGTCTGTCACAACATCGAGACCCTGAGTTCCGGGCAGGCTTTGTCCAGGCGCGGCCTTGCCTTGTTGGCCGACGAGATCGATTTGCTGCAGAAATGCAGCCTGGTGATCACCATTTCCCGGGAAGAAGACGTGTTCTTGCGCAACCTGGGTGTCGCATGCCGTTACTATCCGTATTATCCGGTCGCCGCCATCGAGAGGCAACTCCTGGAGATTCGCCGGAAAAGGATGGAAACGACCAAACAGGGCATTCTTCTGCTGGGCAACATGTACAATCTGCCTACCCGATGCGGGATGGAACGGATCGCCGCTTTCTGGCAGAAAAAGAAACTGTACGAACGATTCGGCCGGCTGCTGGTGGCCGGGTTGGGCAGCGAGATCCATTTTCACCCCGGCCTGTACGGAGAGGCCGTCGTCTTTCTGGGCACCCTGTCCGCCGATCAATACGGCAAGGTGTTGTCCGAGGTTTTGGCCGTGTTGTGCTATCAGGAGACCGGTGCCGGCGCCTTGACCCGGATATGTGAAATGCAGGTTGCCGGTATTCCCGTACTGGCCAACAGTCATGCCGCCCGCTCGTATTACCGACAGCCCGGGGTGTATGAATTCACGGGACTGGATACGCTGACCGGGTTGCTGGAAGGTTTCTCGCCTGAAAGCCCGCAGCTTCCGCCTCCCCAACCACCGGAAAACGCCGATTTGAGTGCCGCTTTGTTCCAAATTGTCCGGCTTTGAGTAGTGTAAAGCGAAATGAACCCATCAAGTTTCGATCGAGCTCACGGTGAATCGGCAGGCAAGCCGGTCTTCCGCCTGGCGCACATCGTCAATCCCGTTCGGGTGGGGCCAGACAGCGATCTTTTTATCGCTCAGCCCATCACCTTCCAGACGATGCGTACGGCCGTCCTGGAAGCGTGGAAACGAGGGCTTGCCGTCGAATTGTTCAGCGCCCAGTACCCGGAAGACAGGGACATCGTTCCGGATTTTTTCAGCCGCACCCCAGATCTGGAACGCTCGATTCTGGATTTCAGGTCATTCGCGAAAAACCGCAAGCTTCCGCTGATCAAAGACATCCTGGATCGCCTTTTTCAGGCGTCGACCGCCGATTATTTTATTTTCACCAACGTGGACATCGCCTTGCAACCGTTTTTTTACCTGGCAGTCGCTTCCTTCATCCAGGCGGGCCACGATGCGTTCACGATCAACCGCCGGACCATTCCCGGTCATTACCGCAGCGTCGCCGAGATTCCCCTGATGTACGCCGAGCCGGGTGATGAGCACAAAGGCTACGATTGCTTCGTGTTTGCCCGGGGCATGTATTCCCGTTTTGTTCTGGGGGAAATCTGCGTCGGCACCGCCGGGATCGGCCGGGCCCTGCTGGCCAACCTGGTGTTTTATTCCAAATACTTCCGGGAATTCCGAGATCGGCACCTGACCTTTCACATCGGAGACAACTGCGATTGGAGGAATACGGATTATGCCGATTACCAGCAGGAAAACTGGCGGGAATACCTCCGTCTTTTCGAACGACTCGAAGCCAGCGGCGGTCGCCTGGAGCCGGCATGGAGATCCTACCTGCTGGATATCGGCGCTGCCAGAAAATTCCCTGATTTCCATGCCGGACCCGGTTCGGCGCTTTGACAAGGCGGGCGCTTTTCTCTACAATTCCGGTATGGGAAACCAGGAATCGACGGGCTGGCTGGATGATCGCCACGGAGTGACAGACTGATGTGGGGGATGCTGTCCGCCCTTCCGGCCATGACCGGGCTGTTCTGGCGGAAACGGGCGGTCATCTGGGCCATCGCCTGTCGCGATTTCAACTCCGAAACCCAGGGCAGCTACCTGGGGGTCTTCTGGGCCTATTTCCAGCCCCTTCTGTACGTGATACTGCTGACCCTGGTTTTTTCGCTGGGTCTTCGCCACAATCCGGCCGGCAAGGATCTGCCCTTCATGGTTTTCCTGATCAGCGGCATGATCCCCTGGTTGTTTTTGTCGGGGTCCCTGGGCGGTTTGACGGGAGTGATCAAAAATCACAGTTACCTCGTCCGCAAAGGGGACACTCCGTTGATTCTGCTGCCGGCCAGCCATTTGCTCAGCCGCTTGTTCACCCATGCCGTCCTGATGGCGGCGGTGATCGCGGTAGCCTGGTATCATGGCCGGCCCCCGGGGCTGATGACCCTTCAACTGTTTTATTACCTGGCGGCTTCCATGGGTCTGCTAATGGGACTTGGCCTGATCACCAGCTCGACCTGTCTGTTCGTGAGCGACGTCAAGCAGCTGGTGACGGTGGTTGTCCAGTTCGGCTTCTGGTTCACGCCCATCATCTGGAATATCGATTTGCTTCCGGACCGGTACCGTTGGGTTGTCAAGCTCAACCCGGCGGCCTATATCGTCGAGGGGTACCGGAAAAGCATCCTGGGTACGGGTTATTTCTGGGACAATTGGCTATGGGGGCTGTATTACTGGGGTTTCACCCTGGCAGTCCTGTTTGGCGGCGCCTTCGTTTTCCGACGACTCAAGCCCCATTTCGGAGAGGTGACCGGCTGACCCTGCCGCCCGTCGATCATGGAAAAAAGCGTGTTCCCCCATATCCACCAGGTCGACAGCGGAACGGTGGACTACTTCTATCGCAATTATCGTCCGGTGTTCGTTTTGTCCACCGGCCGTTGCGGCTCGCGTTGGATCGTCGAAACCTGTCGGCTCGGCGCCAAGGTCAGTGCCTGGCACGAACCCCGTCCGGCACTGATGCACATGGCCTCCTGGCCGCTGGTCAACCGGAACCTGGAGCTGCAGCAGGCGCTGTTGCGCGCCTGCCGCTTCGAGCTCATTCTGGAGGCTTTTCTCGAAGACCGGATCTATGTCGAGTCCAACCAATGTCTGAGTTTCTTTTTAGCGGCCCTGGCCGGGCTGTTCCCCGGCGCGGTTTTTCTTCACTTGATCCGGCACCCCGGACATTTCTGCGCCAGCGCCATCCGCAAAGGCTGGTATGCCAACGATACCATCTGGGAGATGGGGCGGCTGCGACCGTTCAGACCCGGAACCTGGAACGAGCGCAAAACGCAGCTGCAAAAGCTGGGTTGGTACTGGACCGTGGTCAACAACACCCTGAACCGACAGCTTCGCGCATTGCCGGCCGAGCGTTGCCGGGTGGTTTCGCTGGAACGGCTGGCGAACGATTTGGATTTTCTCGTCGACACCCTGGCCTTCTGCGGTATTGACGGGATCGCCGCCGCGGAACTAGAGCGCCTGCAGAAGACCCGGATCAACAAACTGGAGGCGGCGCAATCCGAACCGGCGAACATGAAAAAGCGCTACGACTTTCCGGATTATCCGGACTGGTCGGCGGCCGACCGGCTGGCTCTGAGAAAGGCCTGTCCGACGGCCGCTCGGTGGGGGTATGCGCTCTGATGTCCGTTGGCCAAGAGCCTTTGATTTCGGTCATCGTGGCCAACCGCAACAAGTGCTTGTATTTACCCGACTGCCTGAACAGTGTTTTGCATCAGAACTATGCGAATTTCGAGATCGTGATCTACGATGACGACTCGAATGATGACTCCCTGACCGTTCTTGGTGACTATCAGCGCCGATTCAGGCAGCGGGTCCGGATTCTGTCGGGAAGGGATTGCTGCGGACCGGCCCTGGCCCGTCACCGGGCCATCCTCGCTTCGGCCGGGGAATACCTGGTCACGCTGGACAGCGATGATTATTACATCGATCCGGACAAGCTGAAAGCGGAAGTCGCCCTGATCCTGGCACATAAACGGGATGAAGGCCGGGATGTGATCGCCTTTTCCAATATCGTGTGGGTCGATGGCGACTGCCGGCGGCTTGGAGTCTGGGGCAATTCCGACACCGTCAGGGAGGGTGATCTTTTCGATGTCATTTTGAGCCGCAGCCATATGATTCCCCGGGATTTTGTCGTGAAACGGGAGCAGTATCACGCGGTCGGTGGCTTTGACGGGGGGATTTCCCATTACGAGGACTGGGATTTGAAAATCCGTCTGGCCAGAAAATTCGAGTTTTGCTATACCGGTCTGGAGGGGACGGCGTACCGGCGTCATGGTTCGGGCCTGTCGTCGATTCCTCCTTCCGAGCATGTTCGGCACCTGCGATCGGTTTTTGCCAAGAACATCGGTTTGGAGGCGGACGAAAGCCGGCGCCGGACCATAATCGACGATTTCGAACGTTTCCTCGCCAGACTGGAGAGACGATAAGGGGCCGATCCGGAATCGTTGGTTAATATTTTTGAAAATTGTCATAATAAAAACCCGATACTATAATATTTTTTATGGTGCAAAAGAACAAACCGCTGGGGGAACGGCTCATCGACCTGGGCATATTGACGGCCCCGCAGCTGGATTTGGCCCTCAAGCAGCAGCATCAGACCGGCAGCATGCTGGGCGAGGTGCTCATCGGTCTGGGCTTTGTCTCCGACGACGTGTTGACATCGGTTCTGGCCGCGCAATCCAACGTCAGTTCAGTCGACCTCAAGAAGCTGATGATCGATCCGCAGGCGATCGCCAGAATTCCTGAACGCTTTGCCCGTAAGCACAAGCTGATCGCCGTTTCCCTGGAGAGCGACAGCCTGACCGTGGCCATGGAAAACGTGTTCGATGTCGGGGTGATCTCCGAACTGGAGCGTATGACCGGACTGTTCATCAACGTCGTGGCCGCCACCGAGTCCGACATCGCTTCCGCCCAGGAATTGTACTATGCCGGCGGCGTGACCCTGGACGAGCTGATCGAGCTGAGCATCGAGGTGGCCTCCCGCGGCGGGGAACGCAGCGAGACTCTGGTCCAGGAGGCCCCCATCGTCAAGCTGGTCAATCAGGTGGTCATCAAAGGGATAAAAGACGGCGCCACCGATATCCATGTCGAGCCCGAGGAAAACCTGCTGCGCGTCCGCTACCGCATCGACGGCATCATGACCCTGGGACCTTCCATCCCCAAGACTTTGCAGAGCCCGATTGTCGCCCGTCTCAAGATTCTGGCCGAGGCCAACATCGCCGAAACCCGCATCCCCCAGGACGGACGCATGAAATTCGTCGTCGGCAAGCGGGAAATCGATATCCGTGTTTCCTTCTTCCCGACCATCAACGGCGAGAACGTGGTGCTGCGCCTGCTGGACAAGGGCAAGCTGGTCAAGGGGCTTGACAAGCTGGGAATGAACGAGGCCAATATCGGGCGGTTCAAGTCGGCCCTGGAACGGCCTTTCGGCATGATCCTGGTTTCCGGGCCGACCGGTTCGGGCAAGACCACCACCCTCTATTCGGCCCTGTCCTACCTCAATTCGATCGAGAAGAACATCGTCACCCTCGAGGATCCGGTGGAATACGAATTTCCCATCGTCCGCCAGGCCCAGGTCAACTACAAGATCGACTTCGGTTTCGCCGAAGGGCTCAAGGCCATTCTGCGTCAGGATCCGGACATCATTCTCGTCGGCGAAATGCGCGACCGCGAAACGGTGGAAATGTCGGTACGGGCGGCCTTGACCGGCCATCTGGTCTTTTCGACCATCCACACCAACAATTCCATCGCCACGGTCAGCCGTTTGTTGGACATGGGCATCGAGCCCTTCCTGATCTCCTCGACCGTGATCATGATCATCGCCCAGCGTTTGTTGCGCAAGATATGCGAGCATTGCAAGGAACCGATCAATCCGTTCATTCATATCGACCGCAGCGAACCGGGTGCGTCCGGTGAACATTTCTTTCACGGCCGCGGTTGCAGCCGCTGCAACAGCACCGGTTACAGCGGTCGGATCGGCATCTATGAAATTCTGACGGTCACCGACCCGATCCGCAACCTGATTGAAAACCGGGCCTCCAACCAGGAGATCGCCGCGCAGGCCAAGCTCGACGGTTTTCATTCCCTGTTCGAGGACGCGCTGGAGAAGGCTCAGGCGGGGTTGATCACCCTGGATGAGGCGGTGCGCCTGACCATGGGGGCGTTCTAGGATGGGCAGCTACAGTTATCGGGCCCGTGACGCTTCGGGGCGGATGATCCAGGGCATCCTGAGCGCCCAGGATGCGGGAGAGCTGTTGCAGAGGCTTCAGGAACTGGATCTGCTGCTCATCGATTACCGGGAAGGCCGCGCCGCAACCAAGGTCTCTTTCCAGTGGGGACGGATCAAGCGCCGCGAGGTGATTTTATTCACCGTTCACCTGGCCACGGCGGTGGAAGCCGGGGTATCGGTGGTTCAGGCCATTTCGGATTACGCCGCCGAAACCGACGACCTGCGCTTCCGGAAAATCCTCGAAGACGTCGAGCGCCAGATCCTGGCCGGAACGACCTTGTCGGCGGCCGTGGACAAACACCCGCAGGCCTTTGGAGAACTGTACTCGGCTGTGCTCTCGGCCGGGGAAGCCACCGGAAATCTCGATGCGGTGCTGCGTGATCTGGTCACCTTCATGGAGTGGCAGGAGGAGCTGGCCGGTCAGGTCAGGCAGGCGGCCATTTATCCGGCCTTTCTGGGGGCGATGATCATCGGCGTGGTGGTGCTGATGATGGTCTTCACGGTACCGAAATTCGTGGATATTCTCCGAAGTTTCAACGTACAGTTGCCGCTGCCGACCCGGTTGCTGATCGACATGTCCGGATTTTTCATGGAGTTCTGGTGGATTTTCGTCCTGCTGCCCTCGATCGTCGTGGTGGTGTATGTCCTGATGCGGCGTTCGCCCGACGGACGTTTATTCTGGGACCGGCTCAAGTTGAAACTGCCCCTCTTCGGCAAATTGGCCCACAAGATCGTCCTGTCCCGCTTCGCCCATTATTTCAGCATGCTTTTCTCGTCGGGTATCGGGGTTTTGGAGACATTCGCCATCATCGAGCGGGTAGTGGCCAACGAATTGGTGCGGCGCATGATCGTCCGGGTGTCCGAACGGGTGCAGGGGGGGAGCTCGATATACGATGCCCTGGCCCGCGAGGACATGGTGCCCTCGCTGGTGTTGCGCATGATCAGCGTCGGAGAAAAAACCGGCAGCATGGATAACTCGCTGCGAAAAGTGTCGCAGTATTACGATCGGGAGGTACCTCTAACCATTCGCAAGATGTTTTCCGTCTTCGAACCGCTGCTGATCATTTTCATGGGCGGGGTGGTGCTGTTCATCGCCCTGTCTATCTTTTTGCCGATATATCGGTTAACATCAACCATCGGGATGCAGAAATGAAAGCTGTCGTTGTCGACTCGAGCAATCCGGATCAGCTGAAGGTTTTCGGGGTTTCGACCGCTAAGACATCGCGCCTGCTCTGGTGCGAAATGCGGGCGATCACCGATAGCGGGCCGTCAATCTGGCCGATTGTCCAGGGGCTGCTACAGGGACGGGCTGCCCTGGATTGGCCGCTTTGCTGGGTGCCCGGTCGGGAGCAGCTGGCCACGGCGGTGCTGACCCTGCCCGACATACCCCGCCGCGAGATCGTCAAGGTGCTGCCCCGCGAACTAGGGCAGATGACCGAGGCCAGTCAGGCCCTGGCCGCTTCGTTCACGCTGGGAGAGCGCGTCCCGGACAAGAACTCGATCAAGCAGGAAGTGATCGCCACCTACCTGCCCCGGGAAGTTCTGGACCAGTCTCTGGCGCAGATGCGCCAGCAGGGGCTGTCTCCGCGTTGGGTGTTGCCGGAAATGGTCGGGCATCAGCAACTGCTGGAGAAGGTACGCCGGAAGATCAAGGACGAACTGAGCGGAACGGTTCTGTTCGAAGTCGGTGTATCGCGGATCGCCATGACGGTGTATCGGGGAAGATTTTGGGGACTGCAGCGGGTCTTCGGATACCGTCACCAGGAAGGCGAGCCGGTCGGTGCGGAGGAACTGGAGCGGATTTCGGTCGAACTCAACCGCAGTCTGCAGTTCTTCAAGCAACGGTACCGGCGCGTTCATGTCGATCGGCTGGTCGTGTACGGTCCGAGTGCGGCCCGGTCGGAAATCGCCGAGCATATCCGCAGTAGTCATGCCCTGCACGTCATGGCAGCCGATCCGGATCTGGTCAGCGATCGGATCGACCTGGGCGATACGGTCGTTCATGATCCGGACTGTCTGCCTGCGGCCCTGGTCAGCCTGAATCTGCTGCCGTCGCTGGTTGGCCATGCGGAACTGGACCTGCTTCCGGACGGTTACCGCGATCGGGACCGGTCGCGCCATTGGCGGATCGGACTCGTTGCCGCCTATGCGCTCGTTGTCGCGCTGCTGGCCATCGCCAGCTTCTATTTACTCGGCACCCGCAACGAGTACCGGAAACAGATCGACGAGCTGAACCGGGTCGTGAACCGGCAGGAGGCGCAGAACGAGCAGTTGCTGCAGACCCGCCGGCGCCGCGGTTTTTTCTATCAGTATGCCCATTACAAACTCTGGCCGAGGCGTTTCTCGGCCATCAGCGGTGATTTCGTCCGTCAGCTGTCGCTCATGGTCAGCCCCGAGATCCACCTGTCCGAATTGAGTCTGGAGGCCCGAACCCATGGAGCGGCCTTTGTTTTGAAGGGCTTCGTCGCCGCGACCGATTCCTCAGCCGCCCAGTCTCTGTTCATCGGATTTTTCGATCAGATCAAGGCTCTGCCGGATATCATCAGCCTGGATTCGGCCGATATCAAAGTCAACGCCGCCCGGCAGGAAAAGAGCCAGGCCGCTGTCGAACTCTATTTCTCCATCGACGGCGAGATGGAGTGGCCATGAAGCGGCATCGCCTGATCAAAATGTTCGCCCTGGCCGGACTGCCGCTGCTGGCATTGTTGTGGTTCGTCTTGTTCTTCTTCCCGGTCACCGTCGAAATGAGCCAGGTCAAACGCCAGATCAAGGACCTCGGTGACCAGCTGCACAGGAATGCGAACATCGGCGATCGTTTCGTGCTGTCCGATCAGTCCGAGCTGGACCGTATCGCGGCCGCCGTGAACGAGCTGCGCGACGGACTGCCCCATGTCGCGGGCGCGGACGGATTTTTACGGTTGATGACCGTCGTTTCGGCCTTTCTGAAGGAGACGGCGGCGACCGAGGGCTTGAACAACCTGATCGTATCCTCGAATTCCCAGGACCTGGAAATCAATGCCCAGACTCTGCCCCAGAGCGGGCAGGCGCTCGAGGAACTGCTGCAGTTCACCAGCAACCGGCTCCGTGAAATTCAGACCGAAGGGAAGCAAAATCAAGCCGGCGCTTCGGCGGAGGCGGACGGGAAAGGACCGTTCGGCCTGTCCACGCACAACCTGCTGATTACCTTTTCGGGTGGTCTGAAACCGGCGCTGACTTTCCTGCACCGTTTGCCGGAGCTGGACCGTTCGTTGCGAACGGAACGGCTGGTTATCAGTGAAGGGCTGCATCAGCCGTTGTTCCTGGTGCATGCCCGGCTCGATTACTGGACCGTGCCGAGAGCCGACGCAGTGTCCCGGGGCACTCAGGCAGCGGCTTCGCCCACAACCGAAATCGAGCCCGACCTGGATTGGACCGACCCCCAGGGCGATCTGGTGATCGACGCCGATTCCCCGCTGCTGCTGGAGCGGATCAGCCCGTCCAGCGAATTGTCCGAACCCTACCTTCCCCTGTCGACCCGGTTCGGGATGGATATCTTCGTTGGCACTGCAAATGAGGTGAATCCCGTTCAAGCTGAACTACCCGTCCAAACCGAGTCCTTGCAGCTGAACGGTATCGTCGTCGACGGCGACCGCCGTCTGGCCATCGTCAACCGGCAATTGGTCAGAGAGGGGGAGTACGTGGGCAGCGCGTTGATCGTTCGCATCACCCCCGGACAGGTTCTGTGCCGCTCGAACGGACAGGAGATCGTATTGGAACTGGACCGCCTGACTTTGAAGCAGTCGGGCAATGGAGGCGGATAGCCACATGCGCCATGTAATTCCATTCGTTTTGGTTCTGCTGGTGGTTTGGGGCTGCGTCAGCCGGGGGCCGGCCGGCCGGGGCCCGGCGACGGTTCCCGATCGGCCGGCGACGGAGTCCGATCGGATCGCTCCCCCCAATCCTCCGGCCGACGACCTGCTGCCGGTTAGCGATCCGGTGACCTCTCCGCCCCAGGCGGAACCGATTGGCGCCTTGGCCCGACGCTACGATCTCGAGCTGCAGAGCGGCGATGTGCGGGAGCTGTTGCGGGCTCTGGTCAAGGACAGCGATATCGGTCTGGTGCTGGACCCGGGCGTTGAGGGTGCTGTGCCGGTCATGGACCTCAAGAAAGTCTCCTTGCTGGACATCCTGGATTATGTGCTGCCCCCGCTCAACCTGGGCTTCCGCTGGCGCAAGCAGACCCTGCACGTCTTTCGTCTGCCTATGGAGACGCGCTTCTTCACCATGAACTACCTGTCGGCCAAACGCAGCGGTACACGCCAGGTATCGTTCAGCACCCGCTCCGGGACCGAGGGCGGAAACTCCGGCGGTTCGACGCTTTCCGGGTCATCGTCGACCAGCGGCACCGGATCCGGCGGCGGTATGGGCGGCGGCGCCCAGAATCAGAGCAGCAATCAGGTCAGCGTCAGTTACGAGAACACGATTTGGCAGACCTTCAGCGATAGTCTGCACCTTCTGGTTTTCGGCTCGCAGGAGGCCAAGCCGATCGCGGCGGAAGGCGCCGCGGGCAACGGAACTCAGGTGCCGCGCAGCAGCGCCTATGCCGATGTCTTGGGGCGGCAGCTGGTTATCAGCCCCGAGACCAGTGTCGTCATGGTCACCGCTCCGCGCGGGCAACTGGCGCAGATCGAACGGTTTATCGAAACGTATCAGGATTCGGCCCACCGCCAGGTCTGGATCGAGGCCAAGATCGTCGAGGTCAACCTGTACAAGGGCTATCAGATGGGCCTGGACTGGGGCAGCCTGCTCAACCGCGGCGGCTACTACGGGACCCTGTCCGGCAAACGCAGCCTCAGTTCTCCGGGTATGTCGTTCACCCCCGGCGCAGTGGAGAGCCAGACCATGGCCAGCACGAACGGGGTTTTCCAGTTCGCCCTGTCCAACAACGTCATCGATTTCGTTCTGGACGCCATGGCCCGGCAGGGCACGCTCAACGTCCTGGCCAGCCCGAGGATTGCGACGCTCAACAACGAAAAGGCGGTCATCCGGGTGGTGCGCGAGGAGGCATTTTTCAACCTGCAGACCGAGATCTCGCAGGGTACGGGCGGCAATGTCACCGCGCCCACGATCAACATCTCGGTCGTGCCCATCGGCATCGTCATGGACATCATGCCCCAGATCAGCGACAACGGCGACATCCTGCTCAGCGTCAACCCGGACATCTCCGAACTGCTCGAGGTCAAACGCTTCGAGGTCGAGGGCGCCATGGCCACGCAGCCGGTCATCGACCGTCGCAGCATCGATACGGTCGGCAAGCTCCGCGACGGCCAGACCCTGGTCCTGGCCGGAATCATCAAGGAACGCAAGAATCAGGTGCTGAAGGGGATTCCCTTTCTGTACAAGCTGCCGTTGCTGGGCAACCTGTTCCGGCGCACCGAACAGGAGGTGACCCGCACCGAGCTGGTCATCTTTTTGACCCCGCGGATTCATTGGGGACGTTCGGCCGAGCAGTTGACCGCCGAGGAGGCCGCCCGGATCGAGCGTATGCTCGAGCCCTACCGCCTTGGCGATTCGATTCCGCTTCCGGAGGGCCTGCGCGGTGAATGGAACAGCCTGCGTAAACCGGTCAAGGACAAGAAGGAATAAAGCCCATGTACATGCGCTTTTACGGATTCAAGGACAGACCGTTCACCCTGACGCCCGATCCGCGCTTTTTGTTTCTTTCCGAGGACCATTTCGATGCCCTCGAGCATCTGATCTACGGTATCGCCGGCGGTGAAGGCTTTCTGATGCTCAGCGGCGAGGTGGGCACGGGCAAGACCACCCTGTGCCGGGCCTTGATCGACCGCCTCAGCGACCGGGTGGTCTCGTCCCTGGTCCTCAATCCCTTTCAGGACTATCCGGGCCTGCTGAAAAACATCCTCTGGGACTTCACCCTGATTCCCGAGGGGCCGTCGGTCAACGAGATGACCAACCAGTTGATCGAATTCCTGCTCAACGAGGTGGCGCCCAAGGGCAAGACGGCCCTGATCGTCATCGATGAGGCCCAGAATCTGGACGATGCCACCCTGGAACAGCTGCGGGTCCTGTCCAATGTCGAGACCGACCGCGAGAAATTGTTGCAGATCCTGCTGCTGGGGCAGGAGGAGCTGATCCGCAAACTGGCTTGCAGCGAGTTGCGCCAGCTCAATCAGCGCATCTCCGTCCGCTATTTCCTCAGCCCGCTGCGCAAAGAGGAGGTCGGACAGTACCTGCAGCATCGACTGGGCGTGGCCGCGCCGCAACGGCAGGTGCATTTCAGCGATGCGGCGGTCAGCGAGGTGTTCCGCTTCTCGCGCGGCGTTCCCCGGCTGATCAACATGCTGGCTCACCGTACCTTGCTGGCCGGTTTCGTCAAGGGCTGCGACAATTTGGACCGTTCGCTGGTGCGCCGGGCCGGCAACAGCCTGTTCGGCGAGAAGCCGAACCAGTTCAGGCGGATCCTGAACCGTCTGTCTCGGCGGACAGCGGCGGCGCCTCCAGAGCCGGCGCTGCCGGAGCGGGTGGAGTATGAGCTTGATCACTGAGGCCCTGAAAAAGGCGCAGGCCGAGCGCGCGGACCGGGACGTCGTCGCCGCCGCGCACTGGGAAAGCCGTCCCGGCCGTGGTGGCGGCCGGCCGGTGTGGAAATCGCCGACGATCGTTGTGGCCGTATCGGCCCTGTTGCTGGGTTTGTTGCTGGTCTGGCTTACCCAGCCGCCGCAAGCGCCGTCACAAGGCGCCGCGGTTTCCCTACCCGTCGAACCGGTCGCCCAGCCCGACGCGGCGCCTGCGGAGGCGGGCACAACCAAGCCAAGCGTACCGGCGCGGCTGGCGACTGTTCATGATCCGGTCCGTTCACTCGCGACAAAGCCGGAGCGGCGTGCCGTAGTTCCGGAAAGGACAACAGAACCCGTTCCGGCTCCAGTCCCCGCTGCCGGCCAGGCCGCAAGACGGCAGGATCCCCCGCAGACCGGGGCGGGCCGGGTACGGCCGGAAACGGAACCGACGCCGGTATCGGCCGCCGATGAGCTGGACATCCAGCTGCGTACCGCCGAAACGGCCGACGATTACGTCCGGCTCTACCAGATGCTGAAAGAGCGTGGCGACGATGCCCGGGCTGTGGATATGGTCAGGCAGGGTCTGGCCGGTTTTCCCGACCACGCCGTTCTCAACCGCTTGGCGCTGATCGGCTGCGTGCGGGCCCGGGATTACGAGCGGGCGCTGGTCCATGCCGAACCGGCGCTGCGGGAGGACCCCGATCAGCCGGCGCTGTTGACCTATCGCGGCCTGTGCCATTTCCATCTGCGGGATTATCCGCGGGCGCTGGCCGATTTCGGCCGGAGCCTGGCCCTGGACCCCAATGCGACGGAGAACATCTACTACCTGGCCCTGATTTATGACAGCCAGGGTCAGTATGATACGGCCGTACGTTATTACCGGATGTTTCTGGACCGCCATCCACCCGACCGCTCTTTCCGGCACAAGAATTACATACTCGACCGCCTGGGGCAGCTGACCCGGCAGGAGCCGGTCCGATGAGGGCGGTGCTGCAACGGGTCCGCTGGGCCGAGGTCTGGGTAGATGATAAACTCCTGGGCCGGATCGAAGCGGGCGTTTTGCTCTATACCGGTTTCGAAACCGGCGACGGCGAGGCCGAGCTGGCGTTTTTGTGCGACAAGGTGGTCAATCTGCGCATCTTTTCCGACGAGCAGGGACGGATGAACCGTTCCCTGCTGGACTGCGGCGGAGAATTGCTGTCCGTTTCGCAGTTCACCCTGCCTTCGCGCATCGGCAACGGCCGCCGTCCCGACTTCGGCCGGGCTCTGGAGCCCGACTCCGCCCGGGAGATGTACCGGGAACTCAACCGGCGTCTGGAGAAGCAGGTGAAACTGGCCTGCGGCGAGTTCGGCGCCCACATGCGCGTGCTCAGCGAAAACGACGGTCCGGTGACCTTCATCATCGAGCGTTGCGCCCGAAATTAGCCTGGAGTTTTACGGTTTTCAACCCGAAAATCATGCAGTATAACTTGAGGAAAAAGCGGTCGGCAATGAAAATGAATGGAACAATTTTTACGGCTGTCTCGTCTATAATTTGCTGGCGCAGGAAGAGGCGAAGTGATAACCTTTCTGTTGCTGCAGCGTATATCCAATTTGAACAGAATTTACGTGGAGGCTCGCAAATGACAAGAACGACCTGGCTGGTGGTGTTGCTGACCGTCTGCTCTCTGCTGACCGCGGCGGAACCCGAGAAGAATAAGGAACTGACCCTGCAGGAGGCCATCACCCTGGCTCTGCAGAAGAACGTCAGCCTGCAGGTGCAGGTGGCCGATACCGAGAGTGCCGGTTACCAGCTTGATTATTACAAAGGGAGTTTCATGCCGAAATTGACAATGGAATTTTCTGCTTATGAAACCAACAATCCACCTTCCAGTCTGCTGGATGGTGCCGACAAGATCTCCAACACCAAAGGCTTGGGATTGACTGTCGGTGTTGAGCAGAAAACTCCTTTAAACGGTGTTTTTTCCATTGAAATGGATAATAGCCGCTACAACAGTAACAGTACATTCAGCACAGTGAATCCCAGACTGAATTCGCGTTTGACCTTCTCGTTGACCCAACCGCTTCTGAAGGGCTTCGGCTTGCTGGCCGCCAACAAGGAGATCCGTGTGGCCGCAAATGATTACGAAGGTTCCCGGCAACAACTTAAAAAAACCATCACAGATCTGGTTTACGAAGTGGAAAGCGCATACTGGAATTTGGTTTATGCCTACCAGAACCTGGAGGCGACGAAGACTTCCCTGCAACAATCCAAGGATTTGTTGAGACAGAACGAAATCAAGGTCAAAGTGGGTACAGCGGCACCTATCGACGTGCTGGAAGCCAAAGCGGACGTGGCCAACTACGAGGCCCAGCTGATCCAGGCCGAGAAGAATATACAGACCCGCGACGAGGAATTGAAGCGCTTGCTCAATCTCACTCGTGATGATGTGGTGTTGATACCTCAGGAGAAACCTCAGGCCGATGCGGTGGCCGCCGATCTGAACGAATTTCTGCAGGAAGCCTTGGAAAGTCGACCCGATATGCAGAAAGCCCGTTTGGATCTGAAAAGCCAGGATATCACCGTACAATATCAGCGCAATCAAACTCTTCCGGATTTACAGCTAGTCGCCCGGTATTACTCCAACGGCCTGGGTGGTGATCAGTATCTGTACGACGACGATGTCGATCCCTTGAATCCGGGAGATCCGATTGGCGTCATCAGCCAATCGATTTGGGATTCGATGGAAACGGCGATAAAGAACAAATATCGCAACTATAGCATTGGGGTCACCCTGTCCTTACCCATTGGTCTGAAACAGGAAAGAGCGCAATTGGCTATCGCCAGGATGAACTTGAAAAAAGCCATGCTGGCGCTTAAAAATGTTGAAAATACGGTTTATTCGGAAGTCAGACAAATCATCAAGGAGCTGGAGACCAACCGCAAACTGGTCGAAGCCAATCGTATCGCCGTCGAACTGTACGAGCAGAAACTGCGGGCCGAAGAGAAGAAACTCAGCGTCGGTCTGTCCACCAATTTCCAGGTCTTGCAGTATCTGAGCCAGTACGCCGATGCCCAGAACCGCTTCCTTCAGGCCCAGATCAACTACAAGATGAGCGTGGCCAACATGAACAAGGTCCTGGGGCGTACCCTCAAGGTCTACAACATCAACGTGGACAACGTCAAACAGGAAGTCGAACAATAAGTCGGACTATCCGGTCGGTTGGGGTCATTTCCCCCAACCGGCCAGGAATTGTTCGTATTCGCTGTAGAAGATATCTTTGAACGCCTGCCGCAGTGATTCCCCCATACCCAAACGCCTGAGCAGCTCGATCAGGTCGGCCAGACTGTAGCGCTCGATCAGGTAGGCCACGGCGGCGTGGCTTTCGGCGTAGGCGGCGGCCACCGCCCGGACCGGAGCTCCCGGAAAGGAGTCCTCCAGCCGTTCCAGGGGGATGATCTGCCCGATCTCGGGCACCTCGCTCTGCGAGTAGTATTCGGCCAGGCCCTCGTTGATCCAGCGCGGGCACTGATCGGTCAGCTGGTGAACCAGGGCGTGGACGTACTCGTGGGTCAGAATACGCTCCAACTCGTCCCGGTCCTCGAGCAAACCGGCGACGGGGATGCGGATCTTGCCGTCGTACAGTCCGCCGGCCCAGCCGGGGGCCCGGGTGACGTCGAAGAAACTCTTCTGGGTGTAGAGGATGACCGGAATGCTGCGCTCCGGGTAAATCCCCAGGTCGCGGCCGGTTTCCCGGTAGGCGTCCTCCAGGATGGAAAGCACGGTTTGACGGGCGTCATCGTGACTGCCGCGGTCGAAAGATACGCTGAAGTGCTGCGATTCCCGCGAGGTGAAACCGGCGGCTGTGGCCAGCTCGTTCTGGATCTTGCGGCTCAAACCGTCGAGCTCGGCATCGGCCGGATCGAGGGCCAGTCCCCTTTCGCAGTAGTCCAGCGCCGCTTCGAGCTGGTTCTGGGCATAGCAGATGACGGCCAGGCGCCGGATGCTGTCCAGATGGTCCGGGCTTATAGTCAGGTAGCGTTCGAGCAACTGCCGGCTTTCGGCGTGGTGCTGCAGGGCGAAATGGGCCTGAGCGGCCAGCAGCATGGCCGACGGATCGCGTTCGCTGAGCGGATCGAGCAGCTTGATGGCCTCGGCGAACTGACGCCGCCCGATCAGCCTTTCCGCCTCGGCGAGCGTGGGGGTTTGTCGATTGTCCGGATCGGTCGGGTTCGGCATCGGCTGTGCAAGGAATTCCGGAGCGATGGCTCCCGTCTTCGGTTCGTTCGGGGAAGGCGTTTCCGGCGTGTTCTGGTTCCGGATGGTCGCAACCGGGGCGGTTATGCTGGGCCGGCCCGGTTCTGGGGTGGAGGTCTCGTCGGTCTGAAGCCGGGTGTCCGCTGAGCCTGATCGCAGGGCGAGGGCGATGGCGCCGGCCAGACCCAGGAGCGCGACCAGGATCGCTAGGATCACGGTCCAGAGCCGGCGGCGGGGGCGTTTGACGTAGATCTTTTCTCCGTATCCGGGTGACATGGGTCTCCTTGTTCCGATCCGATTATAGCCGATTGCCGGGCAAGGCTCCAGCGTAAGCTAAAAGGCATCGCCGATTGACCCCGGAAAAGCTTACCGATATAATGGCGGGTATGATCCAGACTCAGGCCAGTTGGGGAATCATTCAGGTGAAAGTCAACCGCGAGACGGAAGTCAAGCGTCTGCTCGACGAAGCCGGCTTTCATGTCTACCTGCCGCTGATCCGCAAGCGGGTCACCCGTTTCAGTCGGAAGTTGGTGCTGCAGGTACCCATGTTTCCCGGTTATGTTTTCGTGCAGGGGCTTTCGGACTCGACCTTCAATACGGTCCGCTACTGCCGCGGGGTGCTGCGTATTCTGGGCAGCCAGCGCGGTCTGTGGCTGCTGCCCGACGACCTGATCGCGGGGATCATGGCCCGCGAGGTCGACGGCGTCGTCCAATTGATCCGGCTTGCCGAAGATGTCAATACCGGCGATCCGGTGGTGGTCACGGACGGGCCTTTCGAGGGTTGGCGGGGCATCTTCCAGGAACATCTGGCCGACGGCGAACGGGTGCGGATCCTGCTCACCCATGTCCGCTTCTCGACCCTGCTGGTCGTTCCCAAGGTTTACGTCTCGACCGGGAACGGACTGGCCATCAAATGAGGTGCCGGATTCGGAGGCGCTGCGCGGTTCTGGGCCTGGACGGCGTTTCGTACGAATTGTTGCTTCGTCTGAGCGGAAACGGGATGATGCCGGGCACGGCCAGACTGCTGGCCCGGGGACGTTTGCAGCGGATGCGGGCCACCCTGCCGGAGATCTCGGCGGTTTCCTGGACCAGTTTCATGACCGGCCAGAATGCGGGACGGCACGGTGTTTTCGGTTTCATCGATCTGGAAGAGCAGAGCTACCGGCTCCGTTTCCCCAACGCTCTGGATCTCAAGGTGCCGACCATTTTCGAGCGTCTGGGCCGGGTGGGCGGACAGGCGGTCGTCATCAACCTGCCCGGGACCTATCCGGCGTCCGCGGCCTTCCCCGGTGTGCTGGTCAGCGGATTTGTGGCCCTGGAACTCGAAAAAGCCGTCTCCAGACCGGCTCTGCTGCCGTTTTTGCGCCGCATCGGCTACTGTATCGATGTTGACGCTACTAGGGCAAAACACAAAAATGCGGAATTTTTGTCGTCCTTACACTATTCTTTGCTTGTGAGGAGACAGCTGTTGCATAAATTATGGCAGGAGGAGGACTGGAACCTCTTCATGTTCACCGTCACCGAGACCGATCGCCTGCAGCATTTTTTTTACGACGCCATCGCCGATGATCAGCACCCCCGCCACGACCAGGTCGCCGATTTCTTTTACCTGCTCGACGAAGTAGTCGCCGAAATTGCCGATCTGGCCGGTCAGGAGGACTGTCCGCTGTTCATGCTGTCCGATCACGGCTTCTACCCGCTCAAGGCTGAAGTCAACCTCAACCCGCTGTTGCGTTGCGGCGGATTCGGCGCTGCCGTGATGGACGACGGTTTTGCCTCGATCCGACCGGCACCGGGCGCCCGGGCTTTCGCCCTGGATCCGTCGCGGGTGTACGTCCACGAGCGCGGCCGCTATCCGGACGGCGGCGTGGATCCGCACGACAGCGTTGCGCTGAAAGAGGATCTGAAAGCGTTTTTCATGGATCTGGACATCGACGGGCAAGCCGTGATCCGCCAGGTTTTCGACAGAAACGATCTCTACCAGGGGCAGGAGACCCGACACGCGGCCGATCTGATCCTGCTTTCGCAACCCGGTTTCGACCTCAAGGGCGGCCTGAGCCGGGAAGCGGTCCACGAACGGGGTTCGTTTTGCGGCATGCACGGCTTCGACAACGCCTTTTTTTTCAGTCCGCAGGGGCAGACGGATCAGGCCCGGATCACGGATGGGCACAAAGCGCCGGAACTGTCCATCGAACAGGCGGCATTGCCGATCCTCAAGGAATTGGAGTTGCAGGACCATGGCCGATAAGATTCTGGTTACCGGCGCCGACGGTTTCATCGGCAGTCACCTGGTCGAGGCGCTGCTGCGGCAGGGGCATGCGGTACGCGCCCTGGTCTATTACCATCCCTACACCGAGGCCGGCTGGCTGACGGAACTCCCCGCCGATCTGCAGTCCGGTCTGGAGATCTTTCCCGGCGACGTGCGCGATCCGGGCCGGGTGGACGCCGCCATGCATGGCGTCTCGTCCGTTTTCCATCTGGCCGCCCTGATCGGCATTCCCTACAGTTACCATGCTCCGGCCTCCTACCTGCAGACCAACGTGCTGGGCAGCCAGCACGTCCTGGACGCCGCCCTGCGCCATCAGGTGAACAAGGTTCTGGTGACTTCGACATCCGAGGTCTACGGCACGGCCCGGTACGTGCCCATGGACGAGAATCATCCCCGGCAGGCCCAGTCGCCCTACAGCGCCAGCAAGATCGCCGCCGACGCTCTGGCCCAGTCCTACCACCTCAGCTTCGGACTGCCCGTGACCATCGTCAGGCCGTTCAATACCTACGGTCCCCGCCAATCCGTCCGGGCTTTCATTCCAACCGTGATCCGCCAGCTGCTCAACGGCGCCGAGTCGCTCAAGCTGGGCGACTTGAGTCCCACCAGGGACCTCGTCTTCGTCGAGGATACGGTTCGGGGTTTTCTGGCCGTTCACGGGACCGACCGCTTCGTCGGCCAGGAGGTCAACATCGCCACCGGGCAGGAATGCAGCATGGCCCGGGTACTCGAACTCATCCAGAGTATCCTGGCCACCCGGGTGGAAATCGAGACCGAAGACCGCCGTTTGCGACCGGTATCGAGCGAAGTGCGCCGTCTCTGCGGAGACTGCGCAAAACTGGCTGCGGCCGGCTGGCAGGCGAACCACAGTCTGGAACAGGGCCTGGCGCGGACGGTGGCCTGGTTCCAGGGCCGGGACCGGGGTGAGGCGACCGCAGCGGAGTTCCGTTTGTAAGTCGATGAAGCAAGCTTTTACCAGGTTATGGCGAGATGTCTCCGCAATCCGCTTGGCTCAGGCGATTTGTTAATAGTTGCTGATTTGTGGAGATATGCACACGAATCGGCGCCATTTTAAAAAAAAAATACAAAAACGACGAATTTTAAGCACAATCACGCTACTATTAATCCGTAGAGCAATGGCACGGGTTTGAATCGTGATTCTGATAGAAGTAGAGGAGCAGGTTTGATGAGTTTTATAATTTACCGTGATGACGCGCTTCGCCGGGCTCGGTCGCCTGGTTTGGCGGGCCTGCCGGATTGTGATACAATGCCAGATAGAATGCCAGTTTGCAGATCGAACTGCAGACGGGTGGAAAGAAAAACCGAGGCGAACAGTTGACTGAACCAAATATCCATGAACCGGCTTCTCCGGCGGGGCCACCTGGCCGGTCCGGCAATGGGGATACAGCGCTCGGCCCCAACGATGACTCTATCTGGAGCCGCCTGATCGCCCGCTTGATCAGTCCGTCTCCGAAAAAGCGCCTGCTGGTGTTTCTGCTCTCGGATATCGCCTGTATCCTGGCCGGTCTGTACCTGGCGATTCTGTTGCGTTTCGAATTCACGTTTCCTGGGGAATACCGGGCCGTCTACCCGCTGTGGGCGACGATCCTGGTGGTGGTCAGGGTGTTTTTTCTGGCCTGGATGGGCCTGTACACCGTCAACTGGCGTTTCGTCGGCATCGTGGACCTCAAGAACATCATCCGGGCCATGCTGTTGTCGGCGCTGCTGATTTTCCTGATCGATCAGATCCTGCTCGACCAGGTCAAGGGCCTGTTCCTGTCCAGGGGGGTTCTGACCATCGAAACGGTACTTTCGTTCGCTTTGATCAGCTTCGTGCGCATCGCCAAGCGATTGTTCTATACCTTCTTTCAGAATGTGGACGGCGTGCCGACCATGATCGTCGGCCTCAACGGCCTGGGCGAGCGTCTGGTTACCGAGATGCTCGGTCAGCGGGATGAGGCGTTGCGTCCGGCGGTGATCATCGAAAACAACCGGGAAAAGGAAAACACCAAGGTGCACGGTGTGCCGGTGGTCTGCGGCTACGACCGCATCAAAGAATGTATCCGGCGCTACGGCATCCGGACCGTGTTGATCAACTTCAAACTCGGCGAGCGGCAGCACGTCAAGGAAATTTTCGAACTGATCCATCAGGCGGGCGTCCGCGATGTGCGGATAATTCCCGGCATAGACGAGTACGGTTCCGAGGTGTTCAAGATCAAACAGTTCAAGCAGCTGGCCATCGAGGATTTGATGGCCAGGCCGCCGGTGCGTATCGACGAGAGCGGTATCCGCGATTTTCTGAAGGGGAAAATAGTCCTGGTGACCGGCGCGGCCGGATCGATCGGTTCCGAGATCGTCCGCAAGCTGATCGCCTTCGGAGCCCGGCAGATCATCGCCTTCGAAATCGACGAAACCGAGCTGTTCAATCTCAACCGGGAAATTGCCTATCTCAACCGTAAGGAAGGGACCAAGCTGATCACCGTGCTCGGAGATGTCCGGGATTATGACAAACTGGATCAGACCTTCGCCAAATACAAGCCGGACATCGTCTTTCACGCTTCGGCTTACAAGCATGTCCCCATGCTGGAGGATTTCCCGGAAGAAGCGGTCAAGACCAATGTTTTCGGCACACGCAATCTGGCCGAATGTGCCGTGAAGCACGGTTGCCGCATGGTGATCAACATCTCCACCGACAAGGCGGTCAATCCTGGCAGCATCATGGGCGCCAGCAAACGGATCGCCGAGTGGATATGCCAGGCGGAAAACAACGAAAGAACCCGCTTCGTCTCCGTTCGTTTCGGGAACGTTCTGGGCAGCCGGGGCAGCGTCATCCCCATCTTCCTGGACCAGATCAAGAAAGGCGGTCCGCTGACGGTGACCCATCCGGACATGAAGCGCTATTTCATGTCCATTCCGGAGGCGGTGCAGCTGGTCTTTCAGGCTTCCTACATGGGCAACGGCGGCGAGGTATTCGT
>CAYXHZ010000034.1:29998-32704 GCA_964465065.1 uncultured Clostridia bacterium | reverse complement strand
GACGAGGTTGGGGGTCAGGCCCCAAGATGCGCTGACGCCCGGTTCGATGGCGCTGTCCTGTTTGATCCAGGGCCCGACCGGTTCCAGCTCGCGGTTCTCTGTCCTGCTGGCGGTGAGGGTGGGGACGATTTCGATGTTTTTTCCGGGTTTGATGCCCGAAAACCCTATGATTTTCAGAAACTGGCTCTGGTAGGAGTTGTTTCCCCGTTCGATGGGCACCAGACCGAGGCGATGCATGTATTCCCGCTGATACCAGCGGGATATATCGAGCCCCCAGATCTGTTCCTTTTCGGTTTTCTGGAAACGGATGGACGAGAAGGGAATGGCCATCTCGATCTCGTAACCGTCGGCGGTGATGCGGCCGGCGGATGTCCAGATGGCGTCCCAGCTGCCATCGCTCGGAACGGTTTCCACGCCGTCACGTTGGACTCCGAGGGGGTTGCAGCCGAGATAGTAGTTGCGGCGCTCGTCGTTGAAGGTGTCCAGGTTGATGTTGATCAGATCGTCGTTGCCGATCTGGTCGCGCTGGGCCAGACGGCAGCGGATCCTATGCGGTTCGGGGTCGAAGGCCTTGATGGCGAAGTACAGATTTTGCCGGTCGTGATAGGTCCAGATCAGAGTCCGGACCAAGGCCGGTATGTTTTCGCCCGGTTGAGTCTCGTATGCCAATTCCAGGGCCAGGCTCTGCTGCCAGACGGTCTCGACGATCTGGCCGTCGATTTTGGCCGCCTCGGCCAGCTGGGGAATGGGGCGGGGTTCTTTATCGGTTTCGGTCGGAACCTGAGTGCAGGGAATTGTATAATGAAACAGCAACAGAGATGCCGCTGTCTGGATGATCCTGGTTGGTATAAGGTTCATTGGCCCTCCGATTCTTTCGAGGCACCGGGTCAACCCGTGTCGTTTGTGAAAAAGTAGCGGAATACGAAGTCATTGTCAACTATATTATTAGTTGTTGGAGTGAATGGCATCTTTTCAGGTTTGAAAAAATGGGACAGTCCCTTTTGATGTTTTGATTGCCATTTTCTTCTCCTCATAGGAATCTCTTCCTTTCAGTCCGATAAACCTTTTTCTCAGCCGGAAATTGTCGACCTTTCTGTCAAACCAGCCGTCAAAACCGAAATATGCCAGGAGGAAAGTTGAAAATCATCCTATTCCTGTTTGTCAGTACGCTTATTTTTATCACGAGTCCAAGCCTCGGCGCCGAGTCCCAGACCTTCCAAAACATGGGAGAATATGAGTTTTACATCAATGAAGAGTACCAGACAGTACGATTTGTCATGGAAAATGATGTCCTTTCAGCCGTCTTCAAGTATGGTCGATCTTATCATCTGCAGCCACGAGAGGACAAAGCCGGTTCATTCATTAACCGGGATGAAACCCCGCCTTATGAATTCATTTTTTCTGATGGAATACCGACCATAATTCGTGCTGGGATTTGTTATACGGGGAAACGTCCTTGTATTCAAAAACCGCCCATTATGTTATCCCGTGATGAAATGCGGTCCGATTTGGAACAATTACAAAAAATACTCAAGACCCATCACCCGGCTCTTTTTGATTTCATCACTGAACCAAAGTTCAATGCCATCTTTAACAATGTCCGTGAAAAAATACAAATTCAGGAATGCGATTTACATTTCTTCAAGCAGATTGCACCCATCGTTTCCGCTGTCGCTTGCGGACACAGCATCGCACTCCTGCCCATCTCTTTTTTCAGAGACAGTGAACGGACCCTGCCACCGATCACCATAGATATCGTCGAGGGGAAAGTATTCATTCGTTCCCTCATCGGCGACACAAATCGAAAATGGACCAAGGCACAATTACTGGCTATCGACGATCGTCCCATTCAGGACATTCTCGAAGAAATTTTTCCTCTCGTCTCGAGCGACGGTGACCGTCCAGGCTATAAGATCAGTCGGATCAAACAGGATTTCTCCATCTATCATTCGGCCCTTTTTGGAAACTCGGCCTCATACCGCTTGAAATTGAAAAAAAACCTGGAACCACCCACTCAGATCACGGTGAAAGGGATCGGTTTCAAAATCTACCGGCAAGCACAATCCCAGGAGCCACCTTTGACCTTACAATTTTTTGCCGATCATTCCATTGCATGTTTACGAATTGCTACTTTCAACAATGATCTCAACGAATTCAAAACCAACCTGGATACCCTTTTTGCATCCATAGCCCGTCATGGCGTCAATTCGCTGATCATCGATCTGCGCGACAATCACGGGGGTGACCCGTATTGTGCCGCCCATCTACTGAGTTACCTGCTCCCCCGTCCGATAAGTTATTTCCACCTTGCCTATCCGGGCTATGAATCTCTCGCTCAGCCTGTTTTATTGCAAACACATGGCTTTAGAGGTCAATTAATCCTCCTCATCGATGGGGGTTGCTTTTCTACTACCGGGCATCTACTGGCCTTGCTCAAAGATCAGGGTGTCGGATTGATGATTGGTCAGGAAACAACCGGCTCGTTCATTTGTCATGATGACAAACGCTACTTTGAATTACGTCATTCCAGAATACAAGTGCAGCTGGCCCGAAAAAGTTATGCGGTGAAAATCGAACACGGCAACAATCGGCATGGCATTCTGCCCGATATCGAGCGGTCGCAACGTATCGAAGACTATCTGATGGAACAGGATACGGCACTGCAAGAAGCCGTCTTGAAAATAAAAAGGGGTCAGTCCCTTTGAG
>CAYXHZ010000034.1:28658-29898 GCA_964465065.1 uncultured Clostridia bacterium | reverse complement strand
TGAGGAGAGAAGGAGAGGAGAGTGTGGCTGACACCTTGACATTGTCAAAAATTATTCTTTCGGAAGCCCTTAGCCCGGAGTTTTCAAGCCAGATGGACGGTTTTGCAGCATTTTTTCTGGATAATGGCACTGGCATCCTGGAAATTGGCTGGTAAAGTACCTGAGCCTGAGCTGTTTTTCGATGGTCGGACTTTTTGGCTAGCTTAAATTCCTGGTGCAATACAACTCTAAACCTTGTCGGATCCGTTGCACCTTGACTGCCGGGTTCTCCGTCTTCTTTTGAATGAGGCTGATAAACTCCTGGCTGCCCAGGGCGAAACCTTCCGATAAATTGCGGATCCGATACCGGGCCAGGTCCATAATGCCGATACGGCCGCAGCGGGTTTCCACTTCCGCCACTCGCCGTGTTGGGATGGAACCTTTGTCCGGGATGTTCCTACTGCCGTAGCGGTAAACGAACAGGCGGTATTCTGCTTCACTCAATGGTCTTTCTCCCGATTGAACGGGCATGGGATCGAGTATTTTTCGGGCTCGCCTAGGGTCTCTGGCCCGTAGGCCCAAACCGCACCAACGGTAGTCTTCGGGAGCATTAACGATCTTGGCACGCACAGGATTGAGATTGAGGTATCCGCCCATGACCAGGGCCGCATCGCCCCTTTCCACCAGGGACGCCCCGAACCGTCCCCCCCAGAGGTACCCCTTGCGTTCGTGTTTCTGGTTGTACCACAGGGTGAATCGTTGTTTAAGTTCTTGAACGAACGAGGAAAGCGATCCCAGGCGTTTGCGCAAACGTTCCAGGCCTCCGTCCGGATCAGGAATGAAGCGACCGTTAGGTAATTGGCTGCCGATGGGCGGTTCGGCGTCCTCACCGTAGATATTCCGGTAACGTTCGAGCAGGTTTTCTCTCGAGGCGGCGAGTGCGTCCTGGCCGCCTTCGCTGATCACCAGATGGAAATGGTTGGACATGATTGCAAACTCGTGAACTGTCACAAAGAAGCCGGATTTGAAGCGTTCGATCATGCTGAGAAGATGTTCTTTCTCTTCAGCACCCAGCAGCAACTCACCTCCGGCCAGTTTGGAATAAATGTGCATGACTCCCAAGTCACGTGGTAATGTGACCCGTTTTTTACGTGGCATGAAACGAGCCCCCGGCAGTACCTGTACGTCTTTGGACTGCTTATGTGTAATTATTTATGCCATATACAAAATGGAAAGGCAAGCGAAAAAGAAAAAAAGGGAC
>CAYXHZ010000034.1:0-28558 GCA_964465065.1 uncultured Clostridia bacterium | reverse complement strand
AATTATTTATGCCATATACAAAATGGAAAGGCAAGCGAAAAAGAAAAAAAGGGACAAGAAAAAAAGGGACTGTCCCTAATACTCTAATACTCGACTTCTTCTAGGCACAGGCCGTGCGGCGCGGCTGGCTCGACGGGGTTGTTCTTGTCTTTTTTTAACAGGATTTCCCGTATTTGCGCAGCTTTCAACTGCCCGCGGCCGGCGGCGATCAGGGCGCCGACCATCAGACGCACCATCTTGTAGAGGAAGCCGCTGCCGCAGATGCGGATGATGATAAAGCGGTTCTTTTCCTGAATATCCACCTTGAACACGATGCGGACCGTCGTTTTGGTTTTGGAGTGCAGCTTGGTGAAGCTGCGGAAGTCGTGCTGGCCGACGAAGACTTGGGCCGCTTCCCGCATGGCGTCGACGTCCAGCTTTTCCGGTACGTGCAGGGCGGTTTTTCGGGTGAAGACATCGTGACGCGGGCCGTTGTCGATGGTGTAACAGTAGGTTTTCTGCCGGGCCTGGAAACGGGCGTGGAAGTCGTGGTCCGTCTCGCAGGCTCCCTGAACCACGATGTCCTTGGGCAGGAAGCGGTAACAGTGATCCAGAATCTGGTCGCAGGAGGCCTTGGCGCGGGTCAGGAAGTTGGCCACCTGCATTCGGGCGTGCACTCCGGCATCGGTGCGGCCGGAGCCGACCAGCTGGACTTCTTCGTTGACCAGCGATGCCAGCACCGCCTCGATTTTCTCCTGGATGGTGTCGGAGTTATCACTCAGGCGCTGCCAGCCTTGATAGCGACTGCCGTCGTATTGGATGATCAGTTTGATGTTTCGCATGCCTGTATTGTAACAGCAAGCGTTGCATCCGGCTACAAAGTAAGGATATTTACAGGTCAACGCTTTGTAAATATATGTTATAATATCGACTTGCCCGACTCGAATAACTCTGAAACGCTTTCTGGTACTGTTTGGCCTCATCTATCTTTTTCTGGCCTGCGACGAACTGTGCGGTATCCATGAGCGCTTGGGGCAGTGGTTGAAAATGAAGTGGTTGATCGTCTACCTGCCTTTTATCATCGTCATCGGCGCCTTCCTGCTCAACTGGTTGTGGCTGAACCGCCGCCGCTACGGCCGATTGTTCAGATATGTGGCCGCGGGCATGGCCGCAGCGTTTTGCGGCAGCTTCTTCTGTGAGGCGCTGGCTTCTCTGCTCTACCCGTTGCCCGGGTTCTGGCGTCAACTGGAATACATGGTTGAGGAAGGTCTGGAGATGGGGGGCAGCCTGCTGGTGCTCGATGGGATCTGGGGGTTGATCTTTTCAGGTGCGATCCAGTCGGCCGAACCGGTCATTGCTTCATCAGCCAACCCTTTTCCTCCAGAAAGCGGAAGGCCGGATCGGGAATCCTGAGCTCGTCCAGGATCTTGAGCTGTTCGCTTCGAGACGGCGCCGCGCGCAGCCGGTCCGGCAGCGTTTGACCTTCCTGTTCGATCAGGGCCGTGGTCAGGTGATCGCGCAGATCGGACAAATTCTGCACAACGGCGCTTACCGAGTTCAACTGCCGGATCAGCGGACGACGGGCATCCATGCCCTGACCGGTTTTTTCGCTTTCTTTCAGTTTGCGGCTCAGGTCCTGTTTCTCGGAATAGGCCATCTTGGAGACCTCGGTGATGTACTGCAAAGCGCGGCGGAAATCGCCGATCCGCTCCAGCAGCCGGATGTTGGTCACAATCACGGTCAACTGGGCGTCGATACTCAGATCGCCTCCGTCACCCAGGCGGATACCCTTGTCGAAGGCGTCGACGCAGGCCAGAGTCGCTTCGGCCTCGGACCGGGGACAGGCTTCGTACAGCTGGCCGATCTGGCTGGACAAGCCGGCCAGGGTCGGACGGGTGGAGCTGTGGGCGTCTCCCGGCAGCTGGTGGTGCAGGTCCCGCTGCAGCACCTGGTTGAAGGTCCGCTCCGAGATGTCCAGGGCGTGCAGTTTCTGGTCGAGCGATTCGATCAGAGTGGTATAGGTCTCTCTGCCAGTCTCGCGGTGACGCAGCTCGATCAGCCGGCGCAGGGTTGAGAACTGCTCATGCAGGGTTTGTAAAGATTGGCTGATGGCCGCGGCCAGTTCCTGCATTTTCTGCACAGTCTGACCGGCATCCTGCCTGTCCGCCTCGCCCTTGTCGGCCATCAACGGGTATTCCCGGTAGAGCCAGGCCAGGCGGAGGTACAAGCGGCCCAGGTCCATCCAGCTTTTCTGCTCCTCGGGGACCAGGTTGTGGATCCAGATGGCCAGGGCGTGCATGGTGGTCACGGTAATCTCGTCGTAAGGCAGGCTGAGATCGATCTGTTTGGCCAGGGAGCGGATTCTGATCTGGGTGGCGGCGTCGAGCTGGCGGTAGAGGCTCCATCTGGTTTTGTGGCGGACGGTGGTTACAGTCAGTTCGAATTCGTTGTGCAGGGCCGAAAAGAAACAGGTCGGACAGTGCCAGATCTCGTAATGGTGGGGCAGGATCGCCGTCTGGATGCCCTGGGCCCAGGTGTAGCGCGTCACATGACGGTCTTCCTCTCGGATGTCGGCCGCGTAGAGGCGGGGATTGACGACACGGCCCGGGAACGGGGTCAGGCAGACGGGGCATGTGATGTTTTTTTTAAGGAAAAAGTTGTTGGGTAACTGTTCCATACAATCAAGGTAATATCATTTCGGCGTATTGCCAAGTTCCCGGAAAAAAAGTCGGACCCCGATGGCAGGTCGGGGTCCGCTGGTCAAGTCGGAGATCTATTTTTTGCGAACGGCGCTGCCTTTGGACGAAGATCCCGAGCTGGAACGGCTGCCCGAGGATCGGGAACTGCCGCCTGAGGAGCGGTGGTTGCCCGAGGACGAACCGGAGCGGCTGCGGACCGTGCTGCGCGAGTGCGAACCGGACCCGGATCTGGAATTGCCGCCGTACCGGTACGAACGGCGGACTGTCGAAGAGCGGCTGTGCCCGTCGTCCTGTGTGCTTCTGCGGATGATCCGCCGGGAACTTCCGGAAGAACCATCCCGGTACACGGTCCGGTTGTTGCGGTACACGGTCCGGTTCTGCGGGTAATGACTGCGTACCGCACTGCGGTTGCGGCTGTTCGGCGCCCGCCAGCCGTCCTTGTGGATGACTACCCTGGGCCGGCGGTAATGATCGCGGTGAAAATCGTGATGGCGGTTATACTGGTGGCCGAAGCCATAGTGGTAATGGCGGTGATAGTTGAACCAGATATGGTTGTAGAAGGGCACGCCCCACCAGTCCCAGAACGTGTCGTAGTAGCAGTAGCGGAAAAGGCTGCGGTGCCGGGGCCAGATGCGGTAATAGAAGAAATCGTAGGGAACGATGAAGATGCGTCGGCCGACGACGACCATGAAGACGTCTTCGTCGTCGTAGTAACTGTAATAGAGGCTGTCGTCGCTCAGCCTGTCCCAATCCACCGAACTGTAGGCATCGTCGTAAGAGTAGCCGTTGTCGCTGGTATATAATTCGTCATCGTCGTAATCCGGGGCGTCGTATTCCTGAGCGATGGGTTGCGCCAGCGGAGCGGCATAACCGATCATACAGAAGCTGATCAGGGTCAGGCCAGCCAGTAAAATTTTTTGTGTCATGTTGACCTCCTGGACTATTGTAACCATATTCGATGCCAAAATGTACCCTGCCGGCTGACCTTTTTTGGGGACAGTCGCCGCCCTGATCCCCGCAATCCGAGGACAACCGTCATCCCGAGCGGGCGAGAACGGCGAATTCCGGCTTGCTTTGCCGCACCGGCTTGGCTATGCTGTCGCCATGACACTCGACATCCTCTACGAAGACGATCAGCTGCTGGCGGTCGACAAGCCCTCCGGTCTGCTGGTCATCCCTACCGCCAAGGCCGAGCGGCATACCCTGACCCAGCTGCTCAGCGACGAACTGCACCGACGCGGCCTGTCGGTCAACGCCCACCCCTGTCACCGCCTCGACCGCGAGACATCGGGGGTGATCCTGTTCGCCAAAGGGAAGTCCATGCAGCAGAAGGTCATGAATCTCTTCCACCAGCGGCTGGTCAAAAAGACCTACCTGGCCCTCGTTTCGGGCAGTCCGTACCATGCGCAGGGACTGATCGACCTGCCGATCGAGCGCAAACCGGCCCGGACACGCTACCGGGTCAGCGCCACGTTCGCCGACTTTTCGCTGGTCGAGGTCTATCCGGAAACCGGGCGGACCAACCAGATCCGCATCCATTTCAAATCGATCGGCCATCCCCTGCTCGGCGAGAGCAAATTCGCCTTCCGCAGGGATTTCAAGGTGAAGTTCAGACGGGTGGCCCTGCACGCGCAAAAAATCGAGCTGAATCATCCCGCCAGCGGCCTGCCGCTGATCATCGAGGCGCCGCTGCCGGCCGATATGCGGGCCTTGATCGAAACTAGAACGCCGCCTTCGGTTTGACGCCGAAGGCCGGACCCTCTTTGGAGAAGCCGCCCTCCACGAAAATCGGCAGGCGCACGTTCTTGTCGATGAAGAAGCCGATGCCCAGCCCGATGGTGGTCCGGTAGTTGCGCAGTTTGATGGCGCCCGGACTGGCTGAAACCTGACCGACATCGACGAAAACCTGGGCGGTCCAGCGGCTGGAAATCAGGAAACGCAGCTCGTTCTGCCATGCCGTCAGGCAACGGTCGCGGTAGCGGTCGTTGTAATAACCGCGCATCAGTCGGACACTGCCGCCCTGGTCGCCGAAGCTGGGCAGACAATGGTAGGGGGTATCGCCGATGCTGTAATGGAAATGGACGGCCCCGGCGAAACTGAACCATTTGTTGATGGGCAGGTAACGGTGGTGGTCCACTTTGAATTCCGTGTATTCGGAAAAGGCGAAGCTGACCGCCAGGAACTGGGTCACCTGGAATCGGGTGAAATGGCCGCGGCGCGGGTCGTTGGGATGGTCCCGACGGTCCTGTGTGAGACTGCAGCCGATTCCGAAGGTCGACGCCTGCTCGAAACCGGTCCATTCGTGCGGGTTTTGGTCGGCGGCCGGTTCGATATCGATGCTGCGGTACACCGAGTAGCCGATGTTGGGCCCGATGTGCCAGTTTTTGAACCGGTACTGGATCTGCGCCCGGGCGCCGAATTTGCGCAAGGTGTAATGTCCGTAGTCGCTGGAGCTGTCCGGGCCGGGACTGTAGAAGCGGTTGGGGGTGCGGCTGAACGACAGGTCGCCCTCCAGACGCCATTTTTCCTCGTTCCAGGTGAACAGGGAATTGACGCTGAACTGGTATTGGCCTTTCAAGGTGACGTAACCCAGGCTGGACAGGTTGTTCTGGGGGGTTTTCAGGGAAGACAGGGTGAGGGCGCCGCCGAAGGCGACACTGGTTTCAGTGGAGTAAAAAGCGATCGGCAGGGCGTTGAGCTTGGCCTGGAGCTGCGTTGCACAGAAAAATGTGCAGAGCAAACCTGTAAGCCAAAAAAAACGGAACGAAACTCGCATCGTTCATATTAGAGGGCTTTCAGCGAGCTGTCAAGAGCGGTCCGGCCGAGGCCCCGGCCGCCGGCGTTTCATTTTCGCCGTTTCAGCACGTATTCGATCCCCAGGTGCAAACCCACCCACAGCTGGTTTTCCTTGCCGCTGTCGAAACGATGTCCGAAAACGGTGTCGTCGGGAACCGAGTAGCTGGGTACCGGGTGGACGTTGCCGAAAACGTCGGTCTCCCATGACCAGCGGATGTTGCTGGCGTGGTAATGGTTGACCGAAACGCCGGCGCCCAGGCGCAGGGCCGGCCCGACACGGAACAGCAGGGTGCCGCGCAGTGCGCTCAACACTCCATTCCGGCCGGTGAACAAACCGTCGTCGGCAAAGATCAGTCGGCTGGATACGTCCAGGTCCAGCCCCAGGGACCTGCCGGTCAGGGCGTGCACGCCCCAGCCCAGGCCCAAAACGTTTTGTCTGGCCGAGAAATCCATTCCGGTCATGTACAGGTTGTAGGTCAGCCCTGTACCGGTTTTGACGGCCAGAGTCGACAAACGGGCGTCGTCGGCCGTCAGGCTCAGGGCGATCTCTTTTCCCGGCGCGATGTGGAGCAGACCCAGGCTGAAACCGTCTGAATCTCCCGATATATTGACCAGACCGATCTGGGCGCCGTGTACCGTCTTGGCGATGTTGACCGGGCCGATCTGGACTCCGGTCAGGGTGTTGGGGGTGAAGTTCAACCCGCCGCTGAGCTGCAGACCCTCGACAGATCCGCTGAAATTGACGGCGCCGCTGATCTGCGCGCCCCGGCTGTGACCCCGAACCGAATTGAACAAGCCGCTCAACTGCAGGCTGTGCATGTCGGCGCCGACGCTGTTGGCCAGACCGGCGAGCTGGACTCCGTCCATCCGCCCGGAGACGATATGGATTCCGCTGCCCAGGGACAGACCGCGAATGGACGGGGAATGGGCCAGCAGAAGGTGCAGCACAAAGCGGTCTTGTTCGGGGTTTGCGCCTGGCTTGTCCAGCAAGGCAAAACGGAATCGGGATCGGGATTGCGGTTCAGCCGGCGCTCCGCTGTCGCCGCGGGCTTGCGTCGACAAGGGACGGCCCGGGGTGAACTGACTGCCGCTCAGGCGGCGGGGACCGCTGGCGCTCAGCTCGATGCGGCTGTCGTAGTACTGGTTGCTGCGGATGTTGATGACCTGGTATACGCCGGCCTCCAGGCCGATCTCCATCTCCCGGCCGGCGCTCTTGTGCAGTTCGACGATAAGCTGCCCGTCCACTGTCCGCAGCAGCAGGGTGCCCTGGACTTCCGGTTCGAAAACCAACCGGTACGGGCTGCGGCGCAGGTCAGTGATGACCACGTCTCCGGTGCCTTCCATCTGGATGGTCTTGTGGGGATGCTGCGGACCGCTGATGGTGTTTGCCGTCTGACTCAGGGTATGGTCGAAGCTGTACTGGTAGGCTTCGGTCAGGGTGATGCGGCCGTCCTGGTTCATGTCGGCGGCGCCGCGCAATCCGGCGACCAGGTTGTGGGTGAAGAAGGAGCCCTTGAGTCGTTCGGATTCCTGGGATGCCTCGTCGGAGGAACTGGAGCTCATGAAGGCGAAGCCTTTCATGTCGTAGGCCTTGTCCAATATGAACGGGGGACGCCGGGTGCCGCCCTTGGCCCGGGTGAAGGCGCCGGAGGCGCAGGAGTCGAGGATGACGATGCGGACGTCGGTGGCGATGGTTTCGATGGCGCTGCGAACGGCACTGTAGGGGATGCGTTCCTGGGCGAACAGGATGTGGCGTTCGTCGGAATGACCCGAGTAATAGAAGATGAATTCGCTCCGTGAATAGAGGCTTTTTTCGCTCTGAACGGTTTTGCCGAGCCGGTTGAGGGTGGCGAATAAAGTCTCGCCGTCGGGTTCGGACAGGTAGAACAGGCTGCGGTCTTCGATACCGCCCAGGTCCTGCAGCACCTGGCGCAGGGTTTCGGCGTCGCGGACGGCGTAGCGTAATTTGGATCGTTCCGGTCCGCCGTCGTTGGCGCCGACGATCAGGGCGTAGCGTTTCAGCGGCTGATCCTGCGGGGCGGCGGCGGCCCGGTCGGGCAGCGGCGCGGTCAGCAGGACCAGCAACAGGGTCAGGATCCGGAGTGCGGTGGCGGTGTTCATGGTTTTTTCTCCACGGTGAACGTGATCTGATCGAAGCCTTCGTCCAGCGTCAGCCTGCCCAGCCGCTTGTCGGCTCCGGCCGCGAAATTGTTGGCCTTGACCAGGATGGCCCGGGTCTGGAACGGCCGGTCGCTGGTGACGAAGAAGAAGCGTTCGAAATCCGGAGCGTCGTCCAGTTCGTAGGCGTTGGGCAGGAGCAGCGGTTTCTGGGAAGGCGTCAGGGCGTTGCTGCCGTTCTCGTCTTCCGGGTAATGCAGGGTGACGGTACCCCGGGCGTCGATGGAAAAAATGGTTCCGAAACGGGCCTTTCCGGGTTTGTAGGCAATCTGCAGCAGATCGCCGCTGCGCAGGGCGCTTCCGGAGCTGACGGTTTCGATCTGCTGTGCCGATACCCGGCGGTAGATGTACAGGCCGGGCGGCAGCGAATCCGGGACGGGCCCCTTGACGATGGTCTTGTCCGACTGGCCGCTGTCGGGATCGGGGGGCGGATCCTGCAAATACCGGTCGGGGAGCAGGAAGACGACGACCAGGCAGGCTGCCGCTAGCAGCGGCAGGATTATGCGGACCAGCGGCCGGCGTCGTCCGGCTTGGAGACTTTCGGCCGCTTTCAGGCGCAGTTCGATGGCCCGGCCCATACGGTCGGAGGGGTAATGCTGCAGGATCTCGCGGTTGGACTGTTTGAGCAGCTCGAGTCGGGCGACCAGCTTGTCGTCGCCGGCCAGGGCGTTCTCCACGGCGGCGATCTCCGCCGCCGGCAGTTCGCCGAGCAGGTAGCGTTCCAGTGTCAGGAGCTCCCGATGATCATTGGCCATGGTTCACCTCCTGGTCCAAGACCCGTTCTCTGAACAGGCGCAGGCGTTTGCGGACACCGGATACCGACATCTTGACCGAATCGGCCACTTCCTGAAGGGTCAAGCCGTCCACATAATGGAACAGAGCCATCTGCCGGGTGTCGCCGGGCTCGTCGCCGAACAGGCGGTCCAGCAGCCGGGAATAGATGAAGCGCTGCTCGTGGTCGTCGTAGCGGGCGATGCGGGCGATCAGCTCGTCCGGGTCATCGACGGTTTGCACCCTGTCGTCGCGGATCATGTTGAGGCAGACATTGCTGGCCATGCGGTAGAGGAGGCTGGAAGGGTATTCCACCGTCAATCTGCTCTGGTAGCGCAGCAGCCGGACGAAAGTCTCCTGCATGGCGTCCAGGGCCGCCTCTTCGTCCCGGAGCAGCTGGCGGCAACGCCGCAGTACCATCGGGCCGTATTTTTCGTACAGGGCGGCGGCGTCAGGTGCGCTGGAATTGGTAGACGCTGTCATCGATCCTCATCTTGTCGGTATCCGTCATCTTGAACACGGCTCGAGCGGTAAACTGTCACTTGCCGGTCAATCGCTGCGGATCAGAACGACCTCGCCGTCCAGGTGGCTGCTTTTGCCGCTGTAGAACAGGAAAGAACCGTTCGCGGCTTCGTACCAGTAATGGCCGCTCCAGAACACCGACAGCATACCGTACAGGGTAAGTTTGATGTGATGGAAGGGGCCCGGGTGGCCGGCCTGCTGCAGGGCGGCCGGAAGCGGCTGGGCGGATTCGCGCCGGGCGGTGAAGCGGCTGATGCGCAGTTCGCCCTTTCCGCGGGTGCCGATGGTCCAGAAGACGGTTTTGTCCTGTCCGCTGCGCAGGAAATCGGTCAGACCCTGTTGAAAGCGCTGGTTCCATGGCTGGTCGTTGATCTGGTAGGTTTTGTCCAGGGCTTTGCCGTGATGCCGGCCGGTCAGGCGGATGCGTCGGTTGGGGGAAAGCGTGGCCGAGAGGCGGGTGTCCCGGCTGCTGTCCTCGTATTGCCAGGCCACCGTTTCGCCCTTGGCGTCCAGGGTGTAGACCTGGTGCTCGTAACCGGTTTCGAGATCGGTTCTGAGCTCGTAGCGCCCGTCCTGGCCGCGGAAATGGTGACGGACCTGCCGGCCGCTTTCGTTGCGTTCGACATAGGTCTGCCAGCCGCCGTCCGAGGCAGGGGGCGAAACGGTCTGAGCCAGCAGCAGCAACCAGGTCAGAAGAACCATTTGGCCATCTTGAGGATGCCCTGTTTCCAGGGGACGCGGTGACTGACGCCGGTGGTGTTCACCTTGGCCAGTTCATCGGCATGGTCCAGGTACCACTGGTAATTGCGCAGGAAGGCGTCCTGGTTGGAAAAGCGGGGTGAGAAACCCAGCAACTTTTCCGCCTTTTCGACGCTGACGAAGGAATCTTTGGCCGCCGTGTCGTAAATCCATTCGTAAACCGGGGAAATGCCCAGTTTTTCGAAAACGCGCAGCAGAAAGATGGCCGGGCCGGCCGGGATCATGACGATCTTCTTGCCGTGGCCGGCCTGGGTCAATACCACCTGGAAATCCTCGCGCATGGTCGTGAAACTTTTGGCGCCGATATTGAACACTTCGTTGACCTGCCCGGTCGGCAGGGTCAGGGTCTGGTATATGGCTTGGCACAGGTCTTCGACGTCCAGCAGCTGGTAGCGGTTGTCGCCGCGGCCGAGCAGCGGGAAGTTGTGGCCTTCGCGGGCCCATTCGTAGAAGATGGCGAATATGCCCAGACGTTCCGGGCCGATGAAGGATTTGGGGCGGATGACCGGCACGCACATACCCTGGGCGCGGAATTCCTCGCAGAGTTTCTCGGCGTCGATCTTGGCCTGACCGTAGGGGCCGACGCCGACCATCTTGTCCGTTTCGTACAAGGGATGATGATCCGGAACGCCGTAGACCGAGGTCGACGAAATGTAGACGAACCGTTTGCAGCCGTGTCGACGAGCGGCCTCGAGCAGGTTTTTGGTGCCGCCGACGTCGGTGGAGATGATCTCTTCCACACTGTAGAGAGGCAGGGCCGCCGCGCAGTGGACGACCAGGTCGTGTTCGGCCATCAGCCGGTCGACCAGCGCCGTATCGCGGATGTCGCCCAGGATGGCGTTGACCTTTTTTCTGTCGGCTTCGGGGTAGTCGAAGGGGGCGATATCCAGGGATGTCAATTCGGTGAAATTTTTGGAGTACAGGTAACGGATCAGGTTGATTCCCAAAAAACCCGATCCGCCGGTGATCAGTATTTTCATGATGCGGCTCCTTTTTCATTCATTTTATCATATTTTTCGAGTACCCAGGCAGCCGGGCGCGCTCGACCCGTGCCAGGCGGACGGGATTGCCGTTTTATGGCTGCAAATTGACAAAACATTGCTGATATAGTAATAAAACAATTGAAACGGTGAAAAAATGAAAAATAAAACCGATGAAACTCTTGCCGATTTGCAGATTGACAATCTGGACCGTGAAATTTTGCGCCGCCTGCAGAAAGATGCCCGTCGGTCTTTTCAGGATATCGCCCGCGAACTGATCGTCTCCGGCGGCACCATCCATGTGCGCTTCAACCGCCTGCGCGAGATCGGCGTGGTCACCGGCAGCACACTGCAGCTCAACGCCGCTGCCCTGGGGTACGGAGTGGTGGCCTTCGTCGGCATCAACCTGCACAACGCCCGCGATTACAAACCGGTTCTGCAGCGGCTCAGCGAAATGCCGGAAATACTCGAGGCGCATTACACCACCGGCAAGTTCAACATCTTTCTCAAGGTGGTCGCCCCCGACACCCGCGGCCTGCACGATTTCCTGATCGACCAGCTGCAGGACATCCCGCAGATCCAGTCCACCGAGACGCTCATCTCTCTGGAACGGCCGATCCGCAAGGACTTGCCGATCATCGACGAAGCGGAATAGGGTTTTGGGCGTCGTTTCTTCTTGCCTTTCGTGGATCCAATCGTGTAGAATGAAATAGTATCGGACGGTTTCGCCGTCAGGAAAGGGGAGATTTATGGGATTATTCAAGAGAAAGGAAGATCCGGCTGGAATCGTGGAGAACCCGAGCAAGCCCAAGGCGTTGAAATACAGCGATTCCGAACTGCTGGAGCGTACGGATGAATTCAACCGCCACGCCGAAACCTATTGGCAGGATCTGGCCCTGGATGCCAGCGGCCGCCGCCATGTTTTGAGCAAACCGTTCTCGGATATGATCACGGCGCCCAACAACGTCTGCCGGCTCGGCATTCTGCTGGCGGAACTCAAACTCGGGGTGGACATGACCGTGCTGGACTTCGGGGCCGGCAGTTGCTGGCTGGCCTCCTGTCTCAACCTGCTCGGTTGCCGCACCGTGGCCATCGACATCAGTCCGGCCGCCCTGGAGCTGGGCAAGGAGCTCTTCCGCATCGATCCCCGTCACCGTCCGGAATTCGAACCGCGTTTCCTGAGCTACGACGGTCACCGTATTCCCCTGCCGGATGAATCCGTGGACCGCATCGTCTGCTTCGACGCCTTCCACCATATTCCCAACCAGGACGAAGTGCTGGCCGAGATGTACCGGGTGCTGATTCCGGGTGGACGGGTGGTCATGGCCGAACCGGGTCAGGGCTACGGTCATGCCGAAACCGCTGTTTTCGACGAGGAGCAGTACGGAGTCCTGGAAAACGAACTGGATCCCATCGACGTCGAAACCCGGGCCCTCGCCCGGGGATTCAGCGCGGTCACCCTCAAGCCCTACCCGCCGCCTTCGTCGATGAGCCTGAGCGCCGGGGACTTCGTCCGTTTCATCAACGGCGACGTTTCGGTCCTGCCCATGGAGACCTATCAGCACGACCAGCGCGACCACTTCAACTTCACCCTGAAAAAGGGCGAACATCGCCCCGACAGCCGCTGTCCGAACGCCATGACCGGCGTGATCCGCCTGAAAGAACCGACGGGTTCCCTGGCGGTCGTTTCAGCCGGGACGCTGCCGCTCCTGTTCGAGCTCGAAAACACCGGCGATACCCTCTGGCTGCACCGGATCAGTCCCTTCGGCGGCTTCGTCGCCCTGGGGGTGAGCCTGATGGATGCGCAGCGAAAACCGATCAAGTCCGAATTCATGCGGGCGACTCTGGCCCGGGATGTACGGCCCAAAGAGACTCTTCCCCTGCTGGTCCAGGTCCCGTTGCCCGAGCAGCCCGGACGCTACGTGCTGCGTTTCGATCTGGTTTCGGCCGATGTGGCCTGGTTCGGCCGCTGCGGCTCGCTTCCCTGCGACGTGGAGGTGGAGGTGATTTCCCAGGCCGAGTCGCAGCGACGGTCCAGCCCGACGGAGCTCCGGACCGCGCAGCCGGCCATCGAAGCGGCCACGGTGATCATCTCCGGACGACTGGCCTCCATCGAATGCCTGGCCGAACCCCCCCGGCTGGAAAGCTTCGCCGGCGATCGGCTGCACCTGCCGTTGCGCGTCACCAACCACGGTCCTTGCACCTGGCCTTTTTCACCCGTCCTGGTACGCGGCGCCATCCGCCTCGGAGCTCAGCTTCTCGACGAGTCCGGCCAGGTGATCGACCAGGATTACGGCCGCGGCGATCTGCCGGCGGCCCTGGCCGTCCATGAGGCGGTGACGATCGATCTGGAGCTGCGTGTCCCCAAGGAGCCGGGGCCTTACCGGGTCCGCCTGGACATGCTGCAGGAGGAGGTGTGCTGGTTCTCCCAGCACGGTTCGATCCCGGTCGATCTGCCGCTGATCGTCAACCGCGACACGACCGACAGCCGTCGACCCGGCCTGCTGCTCCACGAGCTGCAGCTGCTCGATCCGTCTGTGTCCGTCCGGCTCGGCGCCGGTTCGAGCCTGTCCCTGCGCGTTCGGGCACGGAACCGCGGCAATACCCGCTGGCTGAGCGGTGAGCTCGGCGCCGTCGGCTGCGTGGCCCTGGGCGGGCATCTCGCTCCCGAAGGCCGGCCGCGGCTGGCCGACTACTTCCGCGCCCGGCTGAGCGCTGATGTGGCCCCGGGGGAGGAGACCGTCATCGAGGCCGGCTTCAGGCTGCCCGACGAACCCGGCCGCTACCGTCTGGAAATCGACCTGGTCGACGAGGGCCTGGCCTGGTTTTCCTGGGACGGCAGCCAGCCGCTGTTCGTCGATGTCGACATTGTCTCCGTCTGAGCGGACGACCCGGCACCTTTTTTGACACAGGAGCGTTCTGTGCGGTATCATGGGCGATGACAAAAACAATACCGAACCAACGATTCGCCGCCGTTCTTCTCCTGGTGCCGATGCTTCTCGTCGCCTTTTCCTGCAAAACCGACCCCGACAACAGCTATGAACAGGAAATGGAACAGCTGGCCGAATACATCCAGACCAACAACATCAACGTCGCTCCCACGGCCAGCGGCCTGTACTACATCGAACTCAGCGCCGGAACGGGCCAGGCAGCGCAGCCGGGCGAATCCGTGACCGTTCAATACACCGGCAGGATGCTGGACGGCACCGTTTTCGATTCGGGCACGATCAGTTTCGTGCTGGGCGCCGGCCGAGTCATCAAGGGCTGGGACGAAGGAATCGCCCTCATGAAGCACGGCGGGACGGCCCGGCTGATCGTTCCTTCGAGCCTGGCCTACGGCGATTCGGGCGCCGGCAGCATCCCTGCCTACACCACGCTGGTTTTCGATGTGACTTTGCTCTAGCCACAAAAAAAGTACCCGGTGAATTTTTGCGCCGACCGGCTCGCCGAAAATTCCGTAATATGGTATTCTGTACGGTATAGAGAGCCTGCGGGCTCATCGTGAACAAGAAGAGAGGAACCGAACATGAAAAGCAACCTGGCCATCTTGTGGGATATAGAGAACGTCACCCCTCCGCACGGCGACTCGATGTTCGTCGACGGTCTGCTGGATTACGCCCGGCAACTGGGCAACGTTTCGGCGGCCATCGCCATCGGAAACTGGACCAACAAGATCAAGAACCAGCTGGCAGTCAACATCTCCGGCAAGGGTTTCGAACTGATCCATCTGCCGCAGAGCGACGACAAGCGCAAGCGGCGCAAGAACAGCTCCGATTTCGTGCTGATCGCCAAGGCCACCGAGATGATCTTCCAGTACCCGCATATCCGCACCTACATCATCCTGACCGGCGACATCGATTTCCGGCCGCTGTTGCAGACCCTCAAGAAACACGGCAAGATGATCATCGTCGTCTGCGATTCCAACACCGCTTCCGAGCAGTTGCTGGAACTGGCCGACGAATATACCGATTACCGCAACCTGATCCCCGGTGACGCCTCCGACGCCGCCGACGCGATCAACGAGAGCGAAAACCTGCACGTCTCCCTCAAACGGGACGAGGCCTTTCCGCTTCTGACCGAGGCGGTGATGATGATGGACCGTCACAAGAAGATCGCCACGCCGGGATCGGTCAAGGTGCGCATGCAGCTCTTGAACGAGAACTTCTCCGGCAACGTCGAGGGTTTCAAGCACTGGCAGGATTTCATCACGGAAGCCGCCCGGCGCAAGATCATCGAGGTGCGCAGCCAGGGCGAGGGCCTGGTGCTGTCGCTGCCGGAAACCCGGGTGTCGACCCCCAAGGGGCCGCAGCTGCCGCAGATCATCACCATCCTGATGAACATCCTGGCCGAGATATCCTCGGGCGGGAAGTGGGTGCACTTTTCCCAGGTCAGCACCGCCCTGCTGGAACAGGGCATCAA
This sequence comes from uncultured Clostridia bacterium, assembly GCA_964465065.1. Classification (GTDB taxonomy): domain Bacteria; phylum Acidobacteriota; class Aminicenantia; order UBA2199; family UBA2199; genus CAYMND01. Next base: position 13,455 of record CAYXHZ010000034.1, on the reverse strand, counting down.
CATCAAACAGCACGGTTACCCGCAGCTGAAAAAGCTGATTATCGATGCCGAAAAGCGCGAACTGGTCGAAACCAAGAACGACGATATGCGCTGGTACGTGCGCAGGCTCTGACCCGCGGCCGAAAGCCTTCCTGGCTTCAGACCGCGCACAGGCGCATGATTTCGACCAGCATGAGCACCGCCTTCTCCATGTCGGCGACGCGGATGTGTTCCTGACAGGAATGCTCCAACTGGGCGCCGATGCCGACCACGGCCATCTCGATGCCCTGGTTGTTGTAGATCGAGGCGTCGGTGAAGCCGGTGATGAAAGTGGTCCTGGCCTGGATGCCCACGCTGTTCAAGGCCTGCTTGGCGATCTGGACCGTGCCCGCATCCTCGGCGATGGCGACGGCCTTGCAGAGGTTGTTGACGGTGATGCCGACCTTGGCTCCGTATTTTTTCACTTCGTTGTAGATGGTCTTCTCCATTTCCCGGGCCAGAGCGGCGGCCTTGTCGTGGTTGAGGCTGCGGCATTCGGCCAGAAATTTGGCTTTTTCAGGTACGCCGTTGCGGATGATGCCCCCCTCGATGACGCCGACATTGGCCGTCGTCTCGTGATCCAGACGGCCCAGACGCAGGGCGGAAATGGCTCTGGCGGCGGCCTGGATCGCGTTGATGCCCTTCTCCGGCTCCATACCGGCGTGGGCGGCGCGGCCGGTGACCTCGACGTCGATGGCGAAGTAGGACGGTCCGCCGATGACGATGGTGTCCAGGGTGTCGTTGTCGAGCAGAAAACCGGTTTTGGCGTTTATTTTGGAGAAGTCCATGTTCTTGACGCCGTGCAGACCGACTTCTTCCTGGCGGCTGATGGCGATCTCGATGGGCGGTCGGACCGGGGCTGTGCGCAAGGCTTCGAGCATTTCGGCGATGCCGGCCTTGTCGTCGGCGCCCAGGATGGTTTCACCCTGGGAACGGATGACCCCGTCGTCCAGTACCGGCTGGATGCCGATACCCGGTTTGACGGTGTCGGCATGACAGGAGAGCAGGATGGGTTTTGAGGCTGTGCTGCCTTTGGCCGGCAGCCTGGCGATCAGATTGCCGTAGCTGTCGACGAGCGCCTCTGCACCCAGGTTCTGCAATTCTTTTTCGAGATAGGCGATGAACTCGGCCTCGTTGCCGGATTCGCTGGGTATGGTTACCATTTTCATGAACTGTTCGATCATACGCTGTGACATGGGGGGCCTCCGTTTGGGATCTTTGAGAAGGCTACGCGCCGGAGGAGGAAAAGTCAAGGCGGGTTGAGAAGGGAGAGGGGGCGGTTTCGTAATGCCGAATCTTTAAAAAAAAGGCCTTTCCATTCAAAATCCTTCGGAAAAGCCCCGGCCGGCAAGATCGGGCCTTGCAAGTTGGCGCCTGCTTTCTTACAATCTATTTTCTTTTTTAATCTACAGCAAACGCTACGAGGAGGCGATATGGCCGGTTTCAAAGGAACCAAATGGGCGGCCCGGCAGGGTCTGTACCGACTGAAGACTAAACAATTCGAGATCAATCCGGTGGATGACAAGGTGTTCGCCATCTCCCGGTCCATACATTACGGACTGTTCCTGGCCTTCGAGGGTATCCGCTTTTTCGCCCGCAAACAGGACGGACAGCTGCAGCTGGTTTTTGCCAATCTGCACAAGAACCTGGACCGTTTCCGGCGCAGTATGGCCTACAACCTGGGCCGGGAGCAGCAGCAACTGGTTCCTGGACAAGAGGAACTCGAAAAACTGATCGCCGGTTATTTCTCCGACGAACAGATGATCCCCTTCGTCCAGGAAATGGCCGACATGGGCGCCCAGGGCTACCTGCGCCCCTTCACCGTCGACGAATCGATGTCGATCGGCGTCACCTTCCCCGAGGATCCGGCCATCCGCCTGTCGGCCAACCGCTACGACAGCTACCTGGGCGAGCCCTTCACCGGGGTGATCATTCCGCACCTGGTGCGCGCCGTCGGCGTGAACGGCACCGGTTGTCTGAAGCTGGGTGTCAATTACCTGATGAGCGTCAAGGCCGTCGACGCCGCCAAGGCCATCGAACCGAGCGCCGGCGCCGCCCTGTTTCTGGACGACCAGCCGCAGCAGCCCATCGAAGAGCGCATCGTCAGCGAGTGGGATTCCTCCTGCTGCCTGTTCGCCTTCCGCGACGGCAGCGTGGTCAAGATTCCGGAGAACCCGCTGATCCTGCCCTCGGTGACCATCAACGGCATCTGCGCCATCCTGCGCCAGCAGGGCGTGACCGTTCAGGAACGTCATGTCCGTTACGGCGAACTGCTGGAACGCAACGCCCGCAACGAGCTGGTGGCCGTGTGCAGCATCGGTACGGCCGGCATCCTCAACCGCGCCGAACGGCTGATCTTCGTCGACGGCCGGCTCAAGCGCATCGCCGAGTACCAAGTGGACAAGAGTCATGAACTCTACGAGCGGCTGGGTCAGGCCCGGCAGACCTATTGGGATATCTACCGCGGCCTGGCCGAACCGGTGGCCGGTATCGATCTCAAGGTCGTCACGCTCCGTTGAACCGGCCTCGGGTCGCCTTCTGCCGGAAAATGATCGCGGCTCATCGAAAAAGGCGTGCAAGTTTTTGGTGCGGGATATATCATGGGGCTGCTTAGACGAAGTGTGGAGGACAACGTGACGCAACAACAAATAAGAAGAGTCAGCCCCGGGGTCATACTGGGATTCGTGCTGGTGGTGGCCGGAACGCTTTTTTTTCTGGACAACCTGAACCTCATCCAATTGGATTTCTCGCTGTGGAAACTCTGGCCGCTGCTGCTGGTGATCATCGGCCTGACCAAGCTGCTGGAACCGGCACCTCTGCGCAAACCTCTGTTCGGCCTGTTCATGATCATCATCGGCGGACTGTTTTTGCTGGATGAATTCGGACGGATCGAATTCGACTTCCATTACATCTGGCCCCTGCTGATCATCTTCGCCGGCATTCACATCATCAAGGACCATGTCTGTGGCCGGCCCTGCAGCCGTTCCGACATGCTGTGCGGTTCGAAGAATCAGGAATACAGCGAAGATTATCTCAATTTCTCGGCCGTCATGGGCGGCGGCGATTACCGGATTTCCAGCCGCAGCCTGAAGGGCGGGCGCATCACGGCCATCATGGGCGGTTTCGAGCTCAATCTGCGCGAGGCCGACATGGAGGGCGACGAAATGCATATCGACGTCACGGCCATCATGGGCGGGGTGGAGATCGCCCTGCCGACTACCTGGGCTGTCGTCCTGCAGGGCGTTCCGCTGATGGGCGGCTTCGAGAACAACACCGCCCAGCAGGGTGAGACCAAAAAGAAACTGGTGGTCCACGCCACGGTCATCCTGGGCGGGGTCGAATTCAAGAATTGAAGGCCAACAGCCTGAACCACTGACCATGTTTCGGCTCAGATTGCGCTTCTATCTGTTTTCGCTGCCGGTCTGCACTCTGCTGGCCTGGCTGGATTGGCGTTTCGTCTCGCATTTGAACCTGGTACGGACCCTGCTGATCTGGCTGATTTCCGGGGGCATATTCACCGCCTACATCGGCAGTGTACGGTACCTGTGCCAGGGGAACCCCTGGCGCAACAACCTGCAACTGCGCTTTTTCATGACTCACCTGGTCGGTCTGATGGCGGCGGTGATCATGCTGGCCGCGCCGATGCTGCTGCTCGGTTTCGGGCTGCAGCACGTTTTTCCGCAGCCGCAGGGCTGGCTGAATCCGGTCAGTCTGATCATGGCCGTCGAGGTGGCCACCCTGATTTATCTGCCGGCGGTTTTTTTGAATTATTTCATCGAACTGACCCGGCGTACCCAGCAGCTGGAACGGGAACGTCTGCAGGCCGAGGCCGCCCGGGCGCAGTCGGCGCTGGACGGGCTGAAGTCGGCCATTCACCCGCATTTTCTGTTCAACATCCTCAACATGCTCGTTCCCGAGATCCACCGCGATCCGGAAAAAGCGGTGGAGCTGGTCGACGATCTGTCCAGTTTTCTGGTCCTGTCGCTGAAGATGACCGAGAAGCGTTGGGTCAGCGCCGGCGAGGAATTCCGGCACGCACGACTGTTCCTGGACATGGAGATGCGCCGCTTCGGCGACCGGCTGAGTTGCGACTGGCAGGTGCATCTGGAACATTCGGGTGAAATCCTGGTGCCGCCGCTGATCATCCTGCCGCTGCTCGAGAACGCCGTCAAACACGGCGTGGCCAACGGCAGCGAGCCGGCCCGGCTGGAACTGAGCTGTGTGCTGGACGGGGCCTGGCTGGACCTGCGCGTAGCCAACAGCGTCGGCAACGATCCGGATGACGAGGCCAGAACGACCGGTCTGGGCCTGGGACTGAGCAATCTGCGCGAGCGTCTCGATCTGTACTATCAGGGTGGATTCTCCATGCGTTCGCAACGGCTGCCCGACCGGTATTGGGTGCATCTGCGCCTGCCGGCCACGGCGGCAGGGAGGTGACGATGACTGGAACGGAACGGTACCGGGTTTTTGTGGTTGACGACGAGCCGCTGGGCCGGGAGGCGGTCAAGGAAGTCCTCAAGGCCTACCCGCAGATCGAGGTGATCGGCGAAGCCGGCGACGGTCGGGCGGCGGTGCGGGAAATTCGCGAACAAAAGCCGGATCTGGTGTTTCTGGACGTGCAGATGCCGGTTCTGACCGGTTTCGATGTACTGGAATTGCTCGGGGACGATGCGCCGCTGGTGGTGTTCGTCACCGCCTACGACCAGTACGCCGTCGACGCCTTTGAACTGAGGGCTATGGATTACATTCTCAAGCCGGTCACCCCCTCGCGCATGGCCAAAACCATCCAGCGTCTTCAGGAAACGATGTGGGACCGTTCGCTGCAGCGGCAGAAGACCGAAACCCTGGTCGACGAGCACCGCAAGAGCCAGGGACCGCTGAGCCGGGTGCTGATCCAGAACCGCGGCGAAGTGACCATCCTCAAGGTCGAAGACATCATCTACATAGAAGCCAAGGGCGATTATCTGGCCTTCGTCACCGCCAAGGGCCGGCAACTCAAGTACGAACGCATGGCGCGCATCGAGGCCTGGCTCGACCCCAAACGCTTCTGCCGGGTGCACCGTTCCTACATCGTGGCCATGGACTTCATCGACCGCATCGAGCCCTACAGCAAGGACGACCGGGTGGCCATCCTGCGCAGCGGCCACAAGGTGCCGGTCAGCCGCAGCGGGTACGATCTGCTCATGGAACGGCTGGGGTGATTGCCGTGGTCGCCCGTTGTCCGAGCTGTGGCGCGCCCCTGGAAGACGGCTCGATCCAGTGCCGATACTGCAAGAGTCGTCAGGACCTGGATCTGAGCGCCGTGCACCGCTACACTTCGGTCATGCCGGAGAGTCGGCGCCGTTGCCCGCACTGCAATATCTACATGAACACCGTCGACCTGTCGTCCTCGCTGGGGCCTTTTTTCATCGAGCATTGCCCGGTGTGCTACGGCCTGTTCTTCGACCCCGGAGAGCTGGAAAAGGTCCTGGAGCGGGGGGTGAGCAACGCCTTCGTCATCGATTACGCCATGCTGGACAAGCTGGCCGCCGAACAGCGGGACCGTCGCGAAACGGTCCGCTACATCTCCTGCCCGGTCTGCGGCAAACTGATGAACCGCGTCAATTACGGCAGCCGCAGCGGAGTGGTCGTCGACAGCTGCCGCGAACACGGCCTCTGGCTGGACGCCGGTGAACTGAAGCGCCTGCTGGAGTGGACCAAGGCCGGCGGTCAGTTGTTTCACCAGCAGCTCAGCCAGGCGCAGAAGAAAATCGAGGAGCAGAAGGCGCGGCGGCAGAAAGGGCAGGTGACGCCCGAAGCGCTCGGCCCTTATGAATTCCACACGCACCAGCCGGGTCTTGTCGATATCCTGGGCGATCTGGCCCGCTACCTGATCAAGGCGGTCAAATAAGGATCGTTCCGTGGCCTCGATCGCTTCAGCGCTTTTCCTGAGCGGCCCGGATGAAGGAGACGAACAAGGGGTGCGGCGTCAGCGGCCGGCTCTTGAACTCCGGGTGGAACTGGCAGCCGATGAACCAGGGGTGGTCGGCCAGTTCGATAGTCTCGACCAGATTCCGTTCCGGGTTTTTACCGCTGACCGTCATGCCGAAATCCTCGATGACCGTTTCGAATTCGGGGTTGAATTCGTAGCGGTGGCGGTGCCTCTCGAGTATCTTGTCGCTGCCGTATATAGACTGGACCCGCGATCCCTTCTTGAGCAGACAGGCGTAATTGCCCAAGCGCATGTTGTGGCCCATGCTGTCGACACCCTGCAGTTCCTTGAGCTTCTTGAAAACCAGTTTGTCGGTGGAATCGCTGAATTCACCGGAATGGGCGTCCTTCTGGTTGGCCACGTTGCGCATGAACTCGATGCAGGCCATCTGCATGCCCAGGCAGATGCCGAAGAAGGGGATCCGGCGCAGCCGGGCGTACTCGACGGCCTTGATCATGCCTTCCACGCCGCGGATGCCGAAGCCGCCGGGCACCAGGATGCCGTGGGACTGGGCGAACAGTTCGTCCAGGGTCCACTGCGTGATATTGTCGGATTCGACGATGTTGATCTTGACTTGGGTCTGGTTGGCCACACCGGCGTGATGCAGGGCTTCGTACAGGCTCTTGTAGGAATCGGCGTGCTGCACGTACTTGCCGACCACGCTGATGTTGACCTGGTCGTGGCAGCTCTTGGCTTTCTGGACCCAGCCCTCCCATTGCTGGAAGGATTCGCTTTTCTTGGTCAGCGACAGCTTCTTGATAATGGCTTCGCCCAGTCCCTGATCGCGGAAACGCAGGGGGATCTCGTAGATATTGTCCACGTCGCAGGCGCTGATGACGTTCTCGTAGCGCAGGTTGGTGAACAGGGCGATCTTCTTCTTGATGTCTCCGTCCAGCTCGATTTCGCTGCGGCACAGCAGCAGGTCGGGCTGTATGCCGATCTGTAGCAGGGCCTTGACGCTGTGCTGGGTCGGCTTGGTCTTGAGCTCGTGGGCGGCGCGGATGTAGGGCACCAGCGTCAGATGGATGAACACGAAATCCTGCCTTTCCAGTTCAAGCCCGATCTGGCGGATGGCCTCCAAAAACGGCAGGCTTTCGATGTCGCCGACCGTGCCGCCGATTTCGACGATGACGATGTCGAACTCCTTTTCGCGGGAACGGATGGCGGCCTTGATCTCGTCGGTGATGTGGGGGACGACCTGAACCGTTTTGCCCAGGTATTCCCCTTTTCGTTCCTTGTCCAGGACATTGTAGTATATTCTGCCGGCGGTCCAGTTGTTGCGCTGGCTGGTCACGGTGCGGGTGAACCGTTCGTAGTGGCCCAGGTCGAGGTCGGTCTCGGCGCCGTCGTCGGTGACGAAGACTTCACCGTGCTGGAACGGGCTCATGGTGCCCGGATCCAGATTCAGATAGGGGTCCATCTTGACGATGGTGACCGAATAGCCGTACGACTCGAGAATGTTGCCGATCGAGGCCGCGGCCACGCCCTTGCCCAGCGAGGACAGAACGCCGCCGGTCACGAAAATATACTTGGTCTGATCCATGTTTGCTCTCCTTAGGCCTGTGACGGTTTGAACGGATCGGTTCGGGATTCTTTCATTTTATACCCAAATCCGGGCCGCGAGTCAAATAATAATTTGACCTCCGGACTGCAGCAGCCGGGCGCAGGCCTGGGCGCAGCGGGCCAGGTTGCGCTCGCTGTGGCGGATCTGTTCGGCCAGACTCGCTTCGCCGGCGGAAATGCTGAAGGCGAAATCGGCGAGTTCCTGGATCCGCTCGTCCAGCTCCAGGGCTCCGGACAGCAGCAGGACCGGTATGCCCCGGGCCCGGGCGTGACGGGAGACGAACGCGCACAGCTTCCCCTGCAGTGTCTGCCCGTCGGTTTTCCCTTCGCCGGTGACCAGCAGGTCGGCTCCTTGCAAATGGTCCAGAAAGCCGACGGAACGGCACACCCACTCGGCCCCGGATTCGATCTGCGCCCGGCAAAAAACCCGCAAAGCTGCCCCCAGGCCGCCGGCGGCTCCATCGCCGGACTGCTCGCCGTCCAGGAGGCCCTGGCGGTGCAAGACCCGCATCAAGTTGCTCAGACCACGGTCGAGTATGGGCACCATCTCCGGGCTGGCCCCTTTCTGCGGAGCGAAGACCGGGGCCGCTCCGTCCGGACCGCACAGGGGGTTGCCGACGTCGACGACGGCCCGGAAACGGCAGGCGCTCAGGCGGGGATCGGCCCGGGAGCTGTCGACTTCGGCCAGGTAGAACAGGCCGCCGCCGCCCAGGGGAACGTCGCGGCCGGAACTGTCCAGCAGGCGGTAGCCGAGAGCTTTGGCCATACCCAGTCCGCCGTCGACGGTGGCGCTGCCGCCCAGGCTGACGATGATTTCGTGTACCTCGTGTTGCAGGGCGTCGCGGATCAGCTCGCCGAGGCCGAAACTCGAGGCTTTGAGGGGGTTGAGCTGTCCGGCGGGGACCAGTGCCATGCCGCAGGCGGCGGCCGATTCGATGATGGCGGCAGCGCCGGTCTGGATAAGACCGTAGCGGGCCGTCACCGCTTCGCCGAGCGGTCCCTGCACCTGGGCGCTGACAATTTCGGCGTCCAGGGCGGCGGCCACGACTTCCAAGGTACCCTCGCCGCCGTCGGCCAGGGGCAGCTGGACGATGTCGGCATCGCCAAAGACCGTATGCAAGGCATCGGCGATGATCCGCGCCGCCTGGACGGCGCTCAGAGAGCCTTTGAACGAATCGGGTGCGACGACGATTTTCATGTTTTCCTGCCGTGATATTATACGGTTTTTCACCGCGCAGTTGAACTGGGCAGGACGATTTCGCATCCTGATTCGGACTTGGCATCATCGCCAAGATGGCAGCATCCGCAAGATTGTCGCCGAGCGAAATGATGAAAGCAGCGCAATCGTTTGATTTTTGTTCTCCGAATACACTATATTTACGTATTGTAAGGGAATCAATCCTGTTTTCGATCCGAGCTGAACAAGTGGGCCGAGGAAGGTGAATGAAAAAAAAGTGGCTACACTATCTGTTGGCCGGTCTGTTGGTGCTCATCGTTCTGAGCGCGTTCGCCGTCTGGCTGTTCGCCACGCAGGAACGGTCGGCCCGGGTCGATGCGCAGAACCGGCTGGATCTGATCGCCCGCCAGAAGGTCAGGGAGATCGTGAACTGGCGCTCGGATCAGCTGGAAGACGCGGCCTTTTTTGTCAAGAGCCCGGTATTCACCCAGAGTTTGCATCACCTGCTGGCCCGGCCCGATGCCGAGCAGATCGGGCATGCCCGCGAACTGTTCGAACTGTTCGTCAGCAACAACGATTGCGACGATTTTTTTCTCTGGGACGCAAGCGGCCGCATTCTGTTGAGTCAGAGCGGACGGTTCCTCCGTCAAGACGGCTACCGGACCGCCCTGAACGAAGCCGTACGCTTACGCCGGCCGGTGATCGCCGATCTGCACCGGGATGACATCAACCCGTCAATACACCTGAGTACGGTGGCTCCCGTCTTTGCCGGGGACAGTCCGGACGATCCCTTGCTGGCCGTCCTGCTGCTGATCCACAACGCCGATCGCTTCCTGTTTCCCCTGCTGCAGAACTGGCCGCTGCCCAGCGAATCGGCGGAATCGCTGCTGGTGCGGCGCGATGGCGACGAGGTGCTCTTTCTCAACGATTTGCGCCATCGTCCCGATTCCGCTCTGTCGCTGCGGATTCCGCTGAGCCAAAGTCAAGTGCCCGCCGTCATGGCGGTCCAGGGTTACGTCGGTGCCGTCGAAGGTCTGGATTATCGCGGAGTAGCGGTGGTCTCGGTGATCGTTCCCGTCCCGGATTCGCCCTGGGCCATGGTGGCCAAGGTGGATGCCGCCGAACTCTATGACGATTGGCGGAGACGGGCCTGGCTGCTTCTGTTTCTGTTCGTCAGCCTGACGAGCATGGCCGGACTGGGCATCCTGATTCTGTGGCAACGCTCCATGAAACAACGCTATCGCAGCCTGTACGATATCGAATCGTCCATGCGGGCCAAGCTCGAACGCGACAGCGTCGTCCTCAATTCCATCGCCGACGCGGTCATCGCCGTCGACCGGAACGGGCAAATCGGCATGATCAACAGCGCAGCCGAGGCGCTGACGGGCTGGACGGCGGATCAGGCCTTGCACAGACCGCTGGACGAAGTGTTCCACATCGTCGACGAGCAGACTCGGCAGGCGGTCGAGGATCCAGTCGGCATCGTGCTGGGGCAGGGAGCGCTGCTCGGCCCGGCCAGCCGCACCTTGCTGATTGACCGCCTCGGTCGGCGATTGCCCGTCGCCGTTTCGGCGGCGCCCATCCGCAACGAGAAGGAGGAAACCGTCGGCGTAGTGCTGGTTTTTCGGGATCAGAGCCAGGAACGGGGTTTCGAGCAGGAGCAGGAGATCACCATCGAGCTGCTGCAGATTCTGAACCGGACGAGCGACTTGAGGACACTGATGGCCGATGTCTGCGAACTGATGCGCAGGCTGTCGGGCTGTGAAGCGGTCGGAATCCGCTACCGCGACGGCGATGATTACCCCTATTTCTATACCCGGGGCTTCAGTGCGGACTTTATTAAGGCCGAGCGCAATCTGTGCGAATACGATTCGCAAGGTCAGTGCCTACGCGATTCGGACGGCAAACCGGAGTTGGAGTGTATGTGCGGCAATGTCATCCGTGGCCGATTCAACCCGGCACTGCCGTTCTTCACGGTCAACGGCAGTTTCTGGACCAACAGCACCAGTGAACTGCTGGCCGGCAGCAGTGAAGCGGATCGGCAGGGGCGCACCCGTAACCGCTGCAACAGCCAGGGCTACGAATCGGTCGCCCTGATCCCCTTGCGGCACGGTTCCCAGAATGTGGGTCTGCTGCAGCTCAACGACAAGAGAACGGGATGTTTCGACGCCAGAACCATCGCCTTGTACGAACGTCTTTCGAGCAGTATCGCCGTAGGCTTCGTACAGCGTCAGGCCGATGAGGCTCTGCGGGAAAACGAGACTTTCATCAAGGCCGTCATGGACAATCTGCCCTTGGGAGTGGCCGTCAATTCGATCGATCCGCAGGTAAAGTTCAGTTACGCCAACGCCAAGTTTCCGCAGATTTACCGCATCGATCCCGCAGGCCTGCAGGAACCGGACAAATTTTGGGAGCTGGTCTACCCGGACCCGGTTTTTCGTCGACAGATCCGGGACCGGGTGCTCGAGGACTGCGCCAGCGGCGATCCGGAACGCATGCACTGGGACGATGTGCCGATCGTCCGCGAGGGAGAACCGACCACCTACATCAGTGCCATGAATGCGCCGGTCAGCTCCCAGGGCGTGATGATTTCGCTGGTTTGGGACACCACGGCCCGTAAACTGGCCGAGGCGGACAAGCTCAGGTTGCAGGACCAGTTGAACCAGGCACAGAAGATGGAATCGGTCGGACGTCTGGCCGGCGGTGTGGCTCACGATTTCAACAACATGCTGAGCGTGATCCTGGGGCATGCCGAACTGGCTATGGCTCTGGTTGGCGCCGGGCACCGCGTGACCGAAGACCTGCAGGAAATCCAGAAGGCCGCCCAGCGCTCGGCCGACCTGACCCGGCAGCTCCTGGCCTTCGCCCGCAAACAGACCATCGCGCCGCTGGTACTGGACCTCAACAAAACGGTCGGCGGCATGATCAAGCTGTTGCGGCGCTTGATCGGCGAGGATATCGATCTGGTGTGGAAACCGGGGGAGTCGATCTGGCCCGTGCTCATGGACCCCTCCCAGCTCGACCAGATTCTGGCCAACCTGTGCGTCAACGCCCGCGATGCCATTCAGGGGGTAGGCCGGGTGGTGATCGAAACCTCTCTGGCCAGCTTCCAAGCCGGAGATTGCCTCCCGGACGGCGGGACCGCGGCCGGGGATTTCGTACAGCTCTCGGTCAGCGACAACGGCAGCGGGATGAGCCAGGAAGTGCTGAACAGGCTCTTCGAACCCTTTTTCACGACCAAGGAATTCGGCAAGGGCACCGGTCTCGGTCTGGCTACGGTTTTTGGGACGGTCCGGCAGAACAACGGTTTCATCAAGGTCTACAGCGAACCCGGCCTGGGTACCACCTTCCGGATTTACCTGCCTCGTCACCAGGGACGGGTCGATGGGGCCGAGACTACGAGTGGCAGCGACTCCATCCCGGACGGTCACGGCGAGACGATCCTGGTGATCGAGGATGAACGTGCGATCCAGAAGATGACCCGGCAGATGCTCGTCGGACTGGGCTATACCGTCATCGACGCCAATTCAGCCCAGGAGGCCATGACGCTGATCCGGGATCTGGCGACTCCGTTCCAGCTGCTGATCACCGATGTCATCATGCCGCAGATGAACGGAAAAGAATTCGCCGATCGGCTGCAAAAGCTCTACCCCGGGTTGCCGGTCCTGTTCACCTCCGGTTACACGGCCGATGTCATCGCCCATCACGGAGTGCTCGAAGACGGGGTGTCTTTCCTGCAGAAACCCTACTCCCTGGCCATGCTGGCCCGGAAAGTGCACCAGATCCTCAGCGGCACAGCCGCTTTCTGAACGTCGTCGACTCCTTACGCGCGAAACACTTCCCGCCTGCGCAACCGGACGCAGCCTGTCGCCGTTGCTTACCGAGACGGACCGATCACCCTCGACGAAGAGTGGTGAAGCGGTCAGCCTGCCCGAGCGCCTAGGGCTGCTCCGGCTCCGGTTTGACGGCGGCCTTGGCCTTGTAAGCCTCGATCTCTTCCCTGAATGTTTTCTTGAGGATGTTCATCTCGCTGTGCAGACCGTCGCGGATTTCGGCCACGTTCAGGTAGAGCGCGATGATTTCCTCGAGCCGTTCGGGGTAGGCATTGGGTTCCTCCGGATTCTCCTTGATCAGATAGTCCGGTGTGACACCTAGCGCCTTGGCGAAAGCCAGCAGGTGGTCCTCGTGAAAACGACGGTCACCGCTGATGATGCCGTTGACATAGGTGTAGTGGACACCCGATTCCCGGGCCAAGACTTTGCGGTTCCACTTGCGTCCTTTAAGCAGCTTCAAGACATTTTTTCGAAACGACTCAATTCGTGTCATAATACTGATACAATAGTATACAAACCCGCCATTATCAACTTTTTCAAGATGTTTTTTTTTACAGGCTTTCCGTGCGGGCCGTAGAGACGCACCAGACCGGGAACAGCGGGGTTTTTTTCGAATTTTATCGAAAGGGAGGGGATGCAGCCCGTAGGGGAATTGAACCCCTCTTGTAGGATTGAAAATCCTATGTCCTAACCGATAGACGAACGGGCCACATGTAAACTGAGCCGTGCTGGGCTCGAACCAGCGACACCCGCCTTAAAAGGGCGGTGCTCTGCCAACTGAGCTAACGGCCCATAATTTGGGACGGATATCTTTTATCATAACCCGGGGGGTCTGTCAATAAGAAAAACGGGCTCTTGCATGCATGGACTGGAGAGTGGTAAGATTAATTTTT
>CAYXHZ010000033.1:0-33970 GCA_964465065.1 uncultured Clostridia bacterium | reverse complement strand
TCTGGTTTCAATTTTACCATCATTCACAGCATGTTTCCCAATGCTTGATCCAGTTTCAGCCGCTAACCGGTGTGGATTCTGCTATAATTGCTTCGAGAGGAGGATAGACGATGACCAACACCAAAAAAAATCGGCTGAACGTCTTTTTTTTCCTGCTGCTGCTTTCCGGTTTTTCCCCCTTGTTTTCCATGGGCGGCGGAGACAAGCCGATTAAAGACGATACCCTGCTCAAACAGAAAAAGCTCATGCCCCTGTACATGAAGGCCAACAAGATGCTGACCCAAAACAGGCTGGACGATGCCGAGCTCAATCTGAACAAATGTCTGTCGATCATGCCGTCTCATCCGGACAGTCATTTTCTTCTGGCTCAGGTTCTTTACCGGCGCAATCAACTGGATCAGGCTCTGCAGGCCATAGAAAATGCAGAAAAAAATCACAAGTTGTTGGCGGAAGTCTTGGCGCGCTCCCGGGAGGATTTTATCCGTTTGAAACAAAACCAGCTGATTTCCCTGCGTGGACAGGAGAAGGATCTGGAAGAGACACTGACGATGTTCTGCGGCGGGAACCCCGGGCGGGCGCCCTATGAATCGTCCTTGATAGCGGTGCGCAGTTCCATCCGGGGAGTCGAGCAGCAACTGAGCAGCTCGGGTGTGGAAAGCGATGATTTTCCAGCCGATTATGTCTATTTCCATGGCAATATTCTCTTCAAACAAGGTCGGTATCCGGAGGCCCTGGCGCAATACGAGACGGCGGTACGAATCGATCCGACCCACAGCAACGCTTTCAACAATATGGCCCTGGTCCTGCACTCTCTGGGCCGGGATCAAGAGGCGCTGGCCTGCCTGGTTCGGGCCCAGTTGTCCGGGGCAAAGGTGAATCCCGATTTTAAAAAGGCGCTCGAGAAGAAAATTGGCAGTCTTTACCCGGATTGATCGGGTAACCGGTGCCGATTCTGCGATAATCTGTTCGAGAGGAGGATGAACTGTGAGCAATACCGCCAAAAAATGCTTGAACTTCATGCTTTTCCTGTTTCTCCTTTCCGGTTTTTCCCCCGTGTTTTCCGTGACCGGCGGGGAGAAGACGATTGGAAACGATATTCTTCTCAAACAGAAAAAGCTCCTGCCCCTGTACAGGAAAGCCAATAAAATGCTGACAAAAAACAGGTTGGATGATGCCGAACGCAATCTGAACAAATGCCTGTCGATCCTGCCGTCTCATCCGGACAGTCATTTCCTGCTGGCTCAGGTTCATTACCGGCGCAATCAACAGGACCCGGCTCTGCAGGCCATAGAAAATGCAGAAAAACACTACAAGCTCTTGGCGGATGTTTCGGCACGTTCCCGGCTGGAAAATGCAACTCACAAGCAGAACATGCTGATTTCCCTGCGCGGACAGGAGAAGGATTTGGAAGAGGCCGCGACGGTGTACTGCGGCGGAAACCGGGCAACCATCGAGATGTCCTTGGTGGCGTTACGCAGCAGTATCCGGGATATTGAACAACAACTAAACAGCCCGAGTGTGGAAAATGCCGATATTCCTGCCGATTATGCCTATTTCCATGGCAATATCCTTTTCAAACAGGGACGGCTGGCGGAAGCCCTGGCGCAATACGAGGCGGCGATTCGAATCGATCCGACCCACAGCAATGCCTTCAACAACATGGCCCTGGTCCTGCACTCTCTGGACCGGGACCAGGAGGCGCTGGCCTGCCTGGTCCGGGCCCAGTTGTCCGGTGCGAAGGTCAATCGCGATTTTAAACGGGCGCTCGAGGAAAAGACTGGCGGCCTGTACGCGAATTGATCGGGATCCCTGTACCGTTCATTCCCGGTTGTTGGAATATTTGACGATCAGCTCATTCCGTAATTCCCGGTAGAGACCGACCATTTCGGCCATACGTTCGTTGCTGAACCGGGTCAACAGCTGGCGGGCCTTCAGCGGGTCTTTGGAATGCAGCCGGATGGCCTCGGCCTCCAGTCCGGCCATTTTTTCCATGGTGGCGGCATCGAATGCGTCCCGTTTGGCGATGATGTCTCGGGACGCCTTCTGAAAGCATAGATTGGCCAGGTTGTCGACGAAGTCGACGGCCCAGCGGGCCGAGCTTTCGCTGTAATGTTCCGGGTCGTATTCGGCGTAAGCGGGGTGAATGGAGATATTGCCGCAGTGAATGGGCATATAGGGGGAAAAATAGGGGTTGTCCAGATAGGCGTAGTACACGCCGCCGATGGCATCGGGCAACCAGCCGCGCAACTGGGCGACCATGCCGTACTCTCCGCGGTGGCGGGCGACTGGCCGGCGATAGGTGATGCGCAGCAACTTGCGCAGGTGGCTGCCCGGGAACGGTGTGGCCAGTGGACTTTTTTCCAGGCCGCCCTTGCCGTCGTGGACATACCAGGCCGGGTCCTCGCTCATGTCGTAGATACTGCCTTCATGGACCGAACGCTGGAAGGCGATGATGTCGCTGACTGAAACCGCCTGGTCCGGCTTGACGGAGAACGGGTACAGCGACAGCGGTTCGACGGTCTGAGTGTATTGGCTCAGACCGCGGTAGGGATTGCCGGCGATGCTGCGGTCGGGAAGTGTGACCGCTCGGGGCGCGAAGGTACGGAAAAATGACCAGAAACGGCTGGTGGCCCATTCGGCGGCCAGTGGAGAGTATGTTTCCTGCCAGACGAAGGGTTTGTTGGCGGCGGGGTCGAACCAGCCGCGGTCGATGGCCTCCTGCCGGTAATTTTCGGAAACCAGGAACCGGCTCTTGTCGGAGGGATCGATCTCCTTGATGATGCTCCAATTGGGGATGATGACGATCTGATCGTCGGGAACCCGCTGGGCGGCCCAGATGGCGCCGGGTTTGCCGCTTTCCGGTGTCCAGCCCGGTCCAACGGAGTAGACCTCGAACACCCAGGCTTCATCGGGATCGCCGATGATCAGCGATTCGGATTCGTCGACGCAGGATGGCAGAAAACCGTAGCGTTCCAGCAATTCACCGATGAAGGCGGTGGCCTGCCGGGCTTTTTTGTGGCGCTGCAGGGCGAAGATCATGGCCTGTTCGATAGTCATGATCTGTTTGCCGGTCTTTTGGGTGACGATCAGTTCCGGGCGCTGCGACTGGGTGCTTTCGGCGATGGCCAGTTGATGTTCGTTGATGTGGGAATAGGCCGAGTGGATGTAGGCGTAGGTCTGCTCGACCTGGGGAATGTAGCCCAGGATGAGGCCGTCGTCGTGCAGCGGACGGTGTACATCCTGGATGTCGAGATAAACCGCCGCCTTTTCTCCGGCTTTGTAGCGCCGGGCCGGGACGACGAACAACCTGGAATCGGTACCGGAATCGGTCTGGGATACGATGACCGAGCCGTCGCGGGTGGCTTTCTTGCCGGCGGCGATGGCCGTGCAGGCTTCACCGAACCTCGGGGCGATCAATACGGAAATGATCAGGCAGAGCAACATTTTGGGCATGGATTACTCCTTACAGTATTTCGAGAACATAGTATGGCTATTATCGGCCAGAAATCCAGCGTTGACAAGTTCGAGGCGATCAAATGACATTGAAAAAAAAAGCCGGGCCGGATAATATCGGTACTGGTGACCATCGCCAGGTCTGGAGGTAGACGTGATGACGAATACCGGTATGAAGAGACGGGATTTTTTGAAAAGAAGCGGCCAGGGACTTGCCGGAGCCGCCGTTTTGGGGGCCTTGCCCTTGAGTTCCGATGCGACAGCGCAATCTGCAGCGGACATCCAGGCCGGCAGTCTGAAACCGCCGCTGAAGCGGGTGCTGGGCCGAACCGGAATCAGCCTGCCGGTTCTGAGCATGGGAGTCATGAACGCAAACAATCCGGACCTGGTCCGGGCGGCGCTCGATTCCGGCATCGTTCATCTGGACACGGCCTGGTATTATCAGCGTGGGCAGAACGAGATCATGATCGGCGAAGTGATCAAGGGCCGGCCGCGGGACTCGTTCGTCATCGCCACCAAGGTCTATGAAAACCGCGATCGGACCAGCGGACTGTTTCCGGCCGACGCCAAAGCCGAGACATTCATCGAGAAATTCCATACCAGTTTGCAGCGCCTGCAGCTCGACCATGTCGACATCCTGTACCTGCACAACATCGCCAATCCCGAGTCGGTGACCTTCGAACCCTATCTGCAGGCCATGCTGCAGATGAAGAAGGAAGGCAAGACCCGCTTCCTGGGCGTGACCACTCATCAGAACGAACCGGAGATCATTCGCAGAACCGCCGACTGCGGTCATTACGATGTCGTCCTGACCTCGTACAACTTCCGTCAGCAGCACCACGCCGCCGTCGCGGCGGCGATCGACTATGCGGCGGAAAAAGGTCTGGGTATCGTGGCCATGAAGGCCATCGCCGGTGTCGTCCGGGATGTCAAGAGCGGCAACCAGGCGATCAACGCCAGAGCGGCCTTGAAATGGTCACTGCAGAACCGGAACGTGCACACCAATATCGCCGGTTTCACCACCTTCGAGCAACTCAAAGAGGATCTGGCCATCATGACGGATCTGAACCTGACAGCCGAAGAAATGCTGGATATCGAGAGCGCGAAGGCCCTGACCGGGGTTTTCTGCCAGCAATGCGGACAATGTCTGTCCCAGTGTCCGTATCACCTGGATCTTCCCGACCTGATGCGCGGCTACATGTACGCTCATGGCTACCGGAACCTGGTGGCGGCTCAGGAAACCCTGCGCCAGATCGACGACGATCGTCTGCAATGCCGGGATTGTTCCGACTGCCCGGTACAGTGCGCCATGGGTTTCGATGTACGCCAGCGGGCTCTGGCTGTGGCCAAGGTCAGGGATCTGCCGCTGCAGTTCATCGGCTGAGGCAGGGCTTTGACGATGAAGCGTCGGACTGTGTCTGTGGCCGTCATGCTGCTGGTTGCCCTGGGCCTGTGCGCCGAAGCGCCCTTGGACCTCAAAGCCTGGAGGATCGAGGGTCAGGTAGACCGGTATGGACCCGACAATCTGTGGGAGTTGATCGACGGGGCGGCCGACGCCTTTCTGGCTTATGGCTTCCAAGAACTCAGAACTTTCGAGTGTCTCAAGGAACCGCTGCGCTTCATGGTTCACATCTACGACATGGGCAACCCGCTGTCGGCATTCGGCATGTACCGCAGCGAAAATCCGCCCTTGCCGGATAGCGTGCCCATCGGCGCCGAAACGCAATTTTCCGATTATCTGGCCGTGATGCTGTGCGGGCGCCATTATGTGAAAGTGGAAACCATACGGGACAAGGCGAGCGCCGAAAACTGTCGCAGTCTGATCGAGGAACTGCATGGGGCTCTCGGCGGCCGGAGCGATTTACCGGCTGAATTGTCCCTGCTGCCCGGAACGGACATGCTTTCCAAATCCGCAGCTTATACCCGCGAGAATTTTCTGGGCCTGGCCGAGCTGAAGAATGCGTTGTCAGCCAAGTACCTTCATGGAGAAACCACGTATCGACGTTTTGTCATCCCCAATCAAGCGGCCGAACCCTTCCTGAAATCTTTGCCGTCAAACTGGAGACGCTGCGAACTCCGACCGGCTGTACCCTTACTGCTCTGCGAGATTCCCTATATCGGCCTGGTGGGCATAACGGCATACCAGGGACTCGCGATCGGTATCGTCGATATCCGCGAGGAAGACAGGCTGCGGCAAATTCTGCTGGATTGGCTGAAAGCGGATTGATTATTTTTCTTGGCGGTGTTTCAATAAGCGAATGAATCGAAAACGCATACGGGAGTTGACATGAGCAAGAAAAAGCAAGTGTATCTTCTGGCTCTGGGCACGCTGGTACTGGTCGTGTCGCTGTTTTTTACGCCGGGCAGCAAGTTCGTGCTGAGCCTGACCCTGTTGGCATCCTGCCTGTTTGTCTGGGCATCGCTGCTCCTGCTGCGGCACAAGCTGCCCCTGATGCGCTGCCTGAGCCTGTTTCTGCTGATCATTCTCCTGTTCAACGGGCTGAGCGGCATGCTGCTGCACCAGAACCGGCTGTTGCTCAACACCCCGCAGTGTCGATATTATTCGCCCCAGAATCCCTTCACCCGCTCTGCCTACGACGGCATCTACTACAGTGTCACTGCCTTCACGCAGTTGGGCTGCCAGGAGCTCATGCCGTCCAACCAGACCTCCCGGGCCATCGCTTTGCTGCTTTCCCTGACCGGCTATCTCGGCTTGGGTGTTCTGGTCGTCCTGCTGCATCGGGCGGCTCGGGAAGAACAATAATCCGAAACGCCTTCTTCGAGTTCAGGCGTCACCGGCCAGGACCTTGCGTACCATGGCCGTCAGTTCCTGGATCGAAAAGGGTTTCTGGATGAAAAAGACGCTGGAATCCAGAATGCCGTGCTGGCCGATGATATCGGCCGTGTATCCGGACATGTAGATTTTTTTCAGCTCCGGAAACAGCTCGCACAGTTTTTCGGCCAGGTCGCGGCCGTTCATCTCGGGCATGACGATGTCGGTGATCAGCAGCTGGATCCGGTCCGGGTATTCCCGGGCAAGGCGGATTGCCTTGCCCGGGCTGTCGGCGGCGATGACCGTATAATCCAGCCTCTCCAGCATCTCGGTCATCAATTCGAGAATGTCCGGTTCGTCCTCGACCAGCAGCACCGTTTCCCGGCCGGTGCAGCTGGACTGCTCTAGCGCTGGGCTTGCCGGTATTCCGCCTCGATCCGGACTGGCCGGCAGATAAATTCTGAACGAGGAGCCCTGGCCAGGTTGGCTGACAACGTCGATTAGGCCGTTGTTCTGCTGGACGATACCGTAGACGGTGGCCAAGCCCAGACCGGCACCAAGACCGACTCCCTTGGTGGTGAAGAAAGGCTCGAAGAGATGCGGCATCGCCGTCGCATCTATGCCGCAGCCATCGTCGCTGACGGTCAACTCGATGAATTGACCGCTGGCGCTTCCTGAATACCGGGTGCTGAAATGTTCATCCAGAAGGGCGGTTTGGGTACCAACCGTAATTTTGCCGACATCATGGATGGCGTCCCGGGCGTTGAGGCACAGGTTGATCAGGATCTGGTTGATCTGAGACGGGTCCATGTGAACCGTGGGCAGATTCTCTTGAGGCTGATAGACCAAATCGATGTCCTCGCCGATCAGGCGGCGCAGCATCTGCAGCATGTCGGTGACAGTCCGGTTGAGGTCGATCGGTCGGGGGGAAAATGTCTGTTTGCGGGCGAAGGCCAGCAACTGGGAAACCAGACTGGCCGAACGTTCGGTGGTCCTCATGATTTGCTGTAGACGATTCGAGAGCGGAGAGCACGGCCCAGCGTCCTTGAGGGCGAGTTCGGCCTGGCCCTGGATGATGCTGAGCATGTTGTTGAAATCGTGGGCAACGCCTCCAGCCAGCCTGCCGATCGATTCCATTTTCTGGACTGCCAGCAGCTGCGACTGCAAGGCTTCCTTCTCCGCCTCGGTCTGTTTGCGCAGGGTGATGTCGGTGATGAAGCCTTCCAGAATTTGCAGTTGCCCCTTCTCGTCGTAGATTCCCCGGCCCCGCTCCCAGACCCAGCGGGTTTCACCGTTGGCATGGATGATCGGGTATTCCATCTCCAACGTTTCCCGTCTGGCCAGCATCTCCTGCCATTTCTTCCAGATCAGGTCTCGCCATTGAGGCTGAATGAGGTCACAGTATGACAGTTTTCTGTTTTGGATCAGATCCTGGGCCGGATAACCGGTTACGGTCAGACAGCCCTTACTGACGAATATCATCGTCCAGGCCGGATCGTTTTGGCACCGGTAGGAGAAACCGGGCAGGTTGTCGAGCAGGGTGACGTATTTCCTTTCGCTTTCCTTGAGGGCCTTTTCGGCCAGGATTCGGTCGTTGATATCCCGGACGGAGGCGTGCAGGAAAACTTCTCCAGCCGTTTCGATCCGGGTCAGCTGCACGTTGGCGGAGAACTCTTCGCCGTTGAGGCGTCGGTGTTGCCAATCGAAACGAACAAAACCATCGCGGAGTGCCAATTCGATCATTACGCGGCTCTTTTCGCTCGAGAGACGGCCATCGGGTTGCCGCTCCGGAGACAATGACCAGGGAGTCTGGGCTGTGAACTCGCTCATGTTCTGGCAAGCGAACAGTCTGAAAATGGCCGGATTACCCGTGGCGAACTGCCAACTCGGAGGTAGCAGAGTCATCATGGCGTCGCTGGACTGGTCTATGATGCTCCGGTACCGTTCCCGGCTCTCGGTCAGTTCGAGGTTTTCTCTGCGTAAATTCTTGTTTTCCTGTTCCAAGTCCTGCAAGCGTCGGCTCATATCCTGTGTCCTGATGAGTATTCCGTTAAACTTAAACGTTTACGGTATTCACTAATAATGTGTCGCAAATCGTTTAAAGTCCACTGGATTCGTAAATGCTGCACGGCATACGATCGCTTGGGTTATGGCGAAATTTCGATCGGCAACGCGAGAACGGTGACTCAGCGGTGGCAAATGTCGCGGTACGGGCAGTTTTGACAATTACCAGGCTTTCCGGTCTGGCTGAAGATGTATTCCGGGTCGTTGAGTTGTGAAAAGAACTCCAGCAGCAGACGCTGGAAACGGTCGAAAGAACGGGTTGGATCGGCGGAGCTTTTGAAGCCCAGAAAGCCGTCGTCCGGGTTGCGCAGAGGCAGGAGCACGCAGTCGACCTGATCGGGTTTTAGACCGCAGTCCCGGCAGTACAGATGCTGGTAGAAGAGTAGTTGCCAAGCTATCTTTTGGGAGTGGAACGGACTGTCCTCCGTCATGCTATCCGGCATTGCGCCGATGTTCAGGTCGGCGGCTTTCACGGCGCCGCTCTTGTAATCGACGATCCGCCAGCCGTCTGCGAGCCTGTCGATGCGATCGATACTGCCGGTCAGTCGGAAACTGGTTCCGTCGCCGAGGCTGATGCGGCCGTTGATCCGTTTCTCGATGCCATCCAATCGGTATGCGCTTTGTTCGCTTTGGGCGCTGAGCAAACGCTGCAGCAGCTCATTCAGGATATAACTTTCCAGGTAGGGCCGACCGCTGTCGGTATCCAGGCCTGGGTATTGCCTTCGGCTGGTCTCGGTCACCATGGCGCTCACCCGGGTCAGCATGTTCTCGATGGCCGCCCTGTCGATATTGCGTCCCAGGTAGGGCCGGTACAGTTCTTCGAGACATTTGTGAGCGATCAGGCCGATGCCGCGGGGGTCGGCTGCGGAGCTCTCGCGGGTTTTTTCAGCGATATTGAGGCCGTAGCGGAAGAAAAACTGCAGCGGGCAGTTCAGGTAGGTGTTGATGGCGCTGGCGGAAAAGGGCATCTCCTGCCAGCGGCGGCGCAGCCCCTCGTGATTGGGCACGCTCCACAACGGTCGGCCGGCCGGAGGCGGAATATGGACCAGCGGCCGGCGCTGCAACCGGGTCAACGGGCAATTCACGCTCAGCTCGTGCTCGATCTGTTTGATGAAGCGGCTGGCCTCGTTGCCGCTGTCGCCGCTGCCGGAGCCGTCGTAGATCAGCCAGACTCGTCGGCTGCGTTTGAGCAGGCGATAGAAATGGTAGGCGGCCCGGGCGTCCTGTTCGCGGTAACCGGACAGTTTGAACTGTTTCCTTACTTCGCCGGGAATCAGGGAAAAGGCGGACCGTCCCGGTGGGAAGACGCCTTCGTTGCAGGAAAGGATGATCAAATTGCTGAAATCCAGGCAACGTGATTCCAGCAAGCCCATGATCTGCAAACCTTGCAATGGCTCACCGGAAAAGGGGATGGCCGCTTGTTCGAGGCATTCCCATAGCAAGAGCCAGGCGGTTTTGACCGATATCGTAATGTCCGGTGCGGAGGCGATACGGGCGGCGGCCAAAACCTGGCGGCGCAGCTGGAAGAGAAGTTCGAGTTTGGGTAACGGTTGCCCGCTGCTCTCATGTACTGTCATACTTTCCCGTAAGCTGTCCAGCAGATCCAGGATCTGGGAGAACAAAGCCGACGGTTTTTTTGCAGGCAGCAGCAGATATTCCAGCGGCGTGATCATCTGTTCGGCCTGATGGCGGTCGATGGTGCGGCTTTGTTCTTCCTGGGCACGCTGCAGCCCATCCAGGGTTTCCGGGGTCAGGAAGGCGGACCATTGCGGATGCATGAGCAGTCGGTACAGGGGCTGGAAAGGAACCGAAGCGTTGTCGTCGTCGAGCTGGCTCTGCAGATCCTGGAGACAGTGCAGCAGAGAAACCGGCAAGCTCTGGGCCAGCGGGTAGCCCATGGTGATGTTGATCTTTGCGAACTTTTGCGGGATGGCCGACAGGAGCGGCAGCAGCAGGGCCTCGCGCGGCAGGAGAATGGCCGTCTGTTCGGCCGGCTCGTCGGCCTGGTCGGCCAGGTCCTGGAGCACCGAAGCCATGATCTTGGCCTGATCGATATTGCCCTGGGTTTCGATCAGGGTGATGGTGCGAGGCTGCGAGCGGATCTCTTCGGCGCTGACGAGAGTCGGATCCGGGAACAGGCGGGGGTCTTTGAACAGCAGACCCGCCTCCTGATCGGGCTGATCGATGAAGTAGCGGTCTGCATCCCAGACGAGGCGGACTTGTGGCAGTCGGCTTAATTTTTCGAAGAGTTCTATTTCGGCCTGGTCGATAGGGTAAAAGCCGCAGACGTAAACCGCCGGATATGCCGGCAGGGCTTTTTCGATATACTCCGGATGCTCGAGCAGTTGGCGCAGAGCCAGGGCGTCATGAGCCAGTTTCTGATCGATCAGGGATCGGTTGAATTTTCTGTGCAGATCGGGCAGCAGGTCCAGCAGGGCCGAGTAGGGCGAGCACTGATTGTCGGATGATTTGGCTCTTTCCGCCAGAGTCCTGATCTCGGCTGGGGTGAGCCGGCCGCGGTCGATTTCGACGAGGTCGTCGACGATCGCCCGGATATGGGGGTGAAACAGCTCGAAGGGCAGGGCGGAACTGCCGGTCAGGTCGCGGTAGTTGCGGTACAGTGTCAGCAGAAGCGTTTCCCAACTCGCCGCTTGCAGTCCGCAGCTGCGCAGCACCCAATCGGCCAGGGTGTCGAGCTCGGGCACGAGCAGCGGATCGGGGCGGTGCCGGTGTTCTTGGAGCGCCCGGTAAAAGAATAGAATGGCCCGCTT
The DNA here is from genome assembly GCA_964465065.1 of uncultured Clostridia bacterium. Classification (GTDB taxonomy): domain Bacteria; phylum Acidobacteriota; class Aminicenantia; order UBA2199; family UBA2199; genus CAYMND01. The sequence goes on along the minus strand of CAYXHZ010000033.1, from coordinate 22,909 downwards.
GTTGGGAAACAGGAACAGGGACCGTCCCAGGTCCTGCGGATTCAGCTCCGAGATGGACCTGTCAACCAGCTGCTCGAGGAAGGTCATGGCCGATTCTCCCGCGAGGCGCCGGTCGAATCCATTTCCACGATTTCACCGGAAACCAGGTACAAAAGTACTCCGCAAACACGGTGAGCGGGATGGCATTTTTGCAACAGGTCCAGGTAGGACCGTAACTGCGATTGATGGCTGGGATGACGGGCCTCCCGTTTGTAATCGATGACCCAAATCCGGTCGTCCCTGAACTGGATGCGGTCGGGGCGGCTGGCGTTGCGGCCGTGAAAGACGGCGGCTTCGGTTCTGACCAGCCAGGGTGCCTGAAAGGCACTGCGCACAGTGGCATCGAACAGCGGCAGGTCGAGGAGACGGTTGAACTGTGCGCGCAGGGCCGGTTCCATATCGGCGTGGATGAGACCGCTCTCGAGAGCGGCCGCCAGAACCGGGTCCAGGTCTTCTTCCTGGCGGATCTGGGACAACAGCAGGTGCATCAGTTTGCCCTGGTGGCGCGGATTGCCGGGGTCCAGCCATTCCTCACGGGCCTGATCCCGTATCGACAGCCGCTCCTGCCAGGTCCAGAACAGTTCGTGCTCTTCAGGCGTTTCCGGTATAGGGAGCGTAGCGGCGGCCGGGGCGTACTGCAGGCTGCCCAGGCGAAAGCAGGATGGGTCCTCCGGCTCCGGCCAGACTGAGAGACGACGCTGTATCCAGCTCGATACGGCTCCCTTGCCAACCGATCGCAGCCCGACCAGCAGACTGGACTGGGCCCGGGTGAAGGCCACATAGAGCAGGTGCAGATTGTCGATACGGTTGTTTAGGTGCTCTCTCTGCAAATCCTGTTGAAACAAGTGCGGGCCGTTCTCGGATCCGACCGGAATCAGGTAGGGCAGTCGGCCTTGTCCGAGTCGGTTGTCGTCGTCGACGACCCAGAGGCTGGGCTCCCTGCTCATGCTGTTGCTGGTGATATCCCAGTCGGCAAAGGGCAGGATGACCATGGGGAACTCGAGTCCCTTGGCCTTATGAATGGTCAATATCTGTACACCGTTCGGGCTTTGGCAGTTGGCGATCACCGTGCTTTCCTTATCGAGGTTTTCCTGCCACCAGTCCAGGAAGGTACCCAGATCGCCGTTCAAACGTGCCGACTGGGCGAAGATCAAGTCGAGTAAGGCCAGCAGAGGGACGGCCGGGGTGGCGCTGCCGTCTTTGCCGCGTCGAGACAGGAAAGCCGAGCAGATTTCTTCGCTCAGATCGTACAGCGACAGGATCGTGGTGCTGTGGCTCCAGTCGTCGAAACGCGGCAGGTGGCTTATGACCTGGACTAGCAGATCGTCGGGAACGGGCAGGCGGCTCAGGTAGGCGTTGAACTCTTCGCCTTCCAGGAAGGCCAGAATTTCCAGCAGATGGATGGTCTGACGGCTGTGCAGGTAGGCCAGGACGGAGATGACGGCCCGGACGGATTGGTAGTGGTTCAACTGCAGACTGTCACTGGTGACTACCGGAATGCCGGCCGCGATGAGGGCCTCGGCAAGTGGAACGGCATCCTTTTTGGTCCGGATCAGGATGGCCATGTCCTTGTACTCCAAACCGCCGCCCGGGGCGCTTCGGTGAGCCCGGAGTATATGGTCGACGGTCCATTGCGCCGCGGCCTCGGTGTGGTTGTTCTTGCTCGCGCCGTCTCCGTCGCCGAAGAAACGGATTTCCACGTAGCCCGGCAACTGGCTGTCGACACCGACCGTCTGATGGACATTGCCGCCGGCAAATCGTTCCATCTCGGGCAAATCGGGGTCGAGACGGAAATCGCCGAAGAAGCGGTTGTTGAATTCCACCACCGTGGACAGGCTGCGGTAATTGCATGTCAGCCGCTTGTATTCCAGCTGCGAGGTCGGAAGGCTGGCCTTTATGCGCTCCTCCATGATCAGCGGGTCGCCGCCGCGCCAGCGGTAAATGGCCTGCTTGGGGTCGCCGACGACCAGATTTTTCTGGCCTTCGCTCAGGACGTTTTCGATCAGCGGGAAGAGGTTGCTCCATTGCAGCTGGTTGGTGTCCTGGAATTCATCGATCAGGTAATTCTGGAAACGTTCGCCGATGCGCAGGTAGATGTACGGGATGACTTCGTCCTCGATGATCCTGGCAACCTTGCGGTTGAATTGACTGATGGGAACCAGACGATCCTCCCGGCTCAGGCTGTCCAGTTCGCGCTCGATCTCCTTGAGCAGCTGCAGGGTCGGCAGGCTGCGCCGAATGTCCCAGAGCGTGCAATAGCGGGGCAGTTCGGCGTCGATGTAATTCAACAGTCCGATACGAAACGGTTCGATGCACCCATCGAACCGGTCCTGATGTATTTGCCGGTACTGGCTGTCCTTGGTGAACCAAACTCCATCCCGCAACCTTTTTTTGATCTCGAATTCACCCTTGCGCCGGGCTTTGCTCAGCCTGGCGAGCTGGCCGGGGATTCCATCTTTTTTATAGGCGAAATCATCGACACCCAAACCCAGGGCATTGATCTCGTCCAGAATTTTCCGGCAGCTGTCGTTCACCTGCTCTCTGAATTGTCTCATTTGGCGGGTAAACAGGTTTTCCATGTCAGCGAGTTTCTGTTCGGGCAGCTGCAGCAGGGCGTTGATCGCCGTCAGGCTTCTGTCGTTGAAACGCTGCCGGGTCGTGGCCAACAGTTCCTCCTCGTAATTCCAGTTTTGCTGACTGTGGATCTTTTCCAGGATGAAGCGTTTCAGGATATCGCCGCTGCGTTGTCCTTCCCGGGCCTGGGCGATGATCCGTTCTACCAGCAGGGCGGTCACCCGTTCCTGAGACAGTTCCACATCGAAGCGCTGGGGCAGACCCAGATCGAAAGAGAAGGCCCGCACCACCCGGATGATGAAGCTGTCGATGGTCATGACCGCATAATCCCCGTACTGGTGAAGCAGAGCGCTCATCAGCTGACCGGCCTGGATTTTGAGCGTTTCGGCCGGCAGACCGGTCATCGCCTGCAGCGTTTGCAGGCGGGCGGGGTCTTTGTTTTGGCGCAGCTCGGCCAGGGCTTGCAGGATACGGGATTTCATCTGGGCAGCGGCCTTGTTGGTGAAGGTGATGGCCAGTACCTGGGGAAAACGGCGTGGGTCGGGCAGGGTCAGGGAGAGGTACTCGTTGACCAGGGTATACGTTTTACCGCTGCCCGCCGATGCCGAGTAGATGGTGAAGGCCATGTTTTTGTTTTACCCCGTTGTGAAAGTGCTAGTGTAGTCCGCGGCGGATCCGTAGTCAAGGGGCCTGGCGACGCGGCTGACGCTATTGCATACGGACTTCCCGCAGGGGTATAACTGGAGAGACACGAGGAGGCTCAGACATGTTCACCGAGGAATCAATCCTGCAGGCCGCACAAAAGGCATACAAAAACGGATGTGCATCGTTTCCGGTCGACTTGCAGAAAGCCGCTCTTTTGGTCATCGATATGCAGGATGAATTTGTGAAACCGGGCTGGGCTTCGTCCTGGATTCCGGAGGCCACCAGGCAGGTGGAAAAAATCGCTTGTGTGATCCGCTACTGCCGTCAGAATGCCGTTCCGGTCATTTTTACGGTTTTCAGCCGGACTCATTCGTTCATGGACCGGCCCAAGTCCGGGAAGTATATGCCCAACCGTTTCCCTGAATTGGCGGCCGATCCCGGCTGGTTCCAGGATGGCAAGGTCTGGCATCAGCTTCAACCTGCTGCCGATGAAATCGTCATCCACAAGCCTTCTTACGGCGCATTTTTCGATACACCGCTGGACACCATCCTGAAAGGGATGGAAAAGGATACCGTCATCATTTGTGGCACTCTGACCAACTGCTGCTGCGGAACGACGGCCCGGCAGGCCTACGAAAGAGGCTATTACGTCGTCTTCGGTTCCGATATCACTTCAACCTACAGTCGGGAAATGCAGGAGGCGGAAATCGACACCCTGCGTTTCGCCTTCGCCAAGATCATGTCGGCTGAAGAAATACTGAATCTGGGTCAAGGTTGACAACAGTCCGGTTTGTACGGAAAATGTCTTGTGCAGGCAAACGATTCAAGCCATGGCCAAGGCTTAGGGAGGCGTGCATGCCCGCAGTGTCGATTCAGAATTCAGAGCATTATCTGTGGGGTGATCAGTGTCACGGCTGGCATCTTCTCAACGACAGCCGGCTCCATGTCATTCGCGAGATGGTTCCTTCCGGGAAGGCCGAGCGGCGTCTCCTTCACGCTTCGGCCCAGCAGTCGAGGCGACCGCATCGATCTGGCCGAACCGGAGTGAGGATGACATTCAAAAAGGACGCGCCTGCGGTTTGTCTGCCTTCAGTGAAGAGTGGTATCCTGTCCGAGGGCAAGGAAGAATGAGAACAGAAAAAACATCGGATTTCCGCAAGTTCTCCATCCAGGGCTTTTCCCTGGTGGAGGGCGGGCACAATTTCATGGGCCTTTTGGAGTTCGATGTCACCCGGCCCCGGCGGCGGCTGCGGGATATGCGGCAACAGGGGCAAGACGGCAGTCTGCTGGCGTTTCTGCTCAAGGCGTTGGGGCAGGCAATTGCCGACAATCCCGGTCTCAATTCTTTCGTCGCTTACCGTAAAATCAGCCATTTCGATGATGTCGACATAAACATTCCGGTCGAAGTGCACCTGGACGGGGGCGTGGAAAACCGCCAGCTGATCATCCGCGATATCGTTCACAAATCCCTGGCCGAAATCACGGCCGAAATCGCCCGGGTCAAGGAAGAGAAACAATCCGCTTCCTGGTTCACCCGGCCCAGCCTGGGACGTCGACTGCTTTGTCTTCTGCCGCGCTTCCTGCTGCAGATGGTCTTCCGGTCGTTCCTGAACAGCCATCGGCTGATTCGCGAGCTGTCCGGCACCGTCTTCGTCAGCTCCGTCAGCTCGGTCAGTACGGTGCCGGGCTTCATCGTTCCCTATATTGGAGGTCCCAAGGCGGTCTCCGTCGCCTTCGGCAGCGTTTTCAAAAAACCGCTGGTCGTCCGGGACCGGATCGAGATCCGGGAAGTGATCAGTGTCAGCGCTGTTTTCAATCACGATATCGTCGACGGCGCACCGGCGGCCCGATTCATCAACTCGTTCCGCCGCTATGTCGAACAGGATTGGCAGAACGTGATCAGCGCCCCATCGCATGAAGAAAAGGAATTGAAATGAGCGATTGTCTGCTTTTGATCGATCTGCAGAACGATTATTTCCCGGGTTATCTCAAGAAACTCGCCGGAATCGAGGCGGACGGTCCCGAATCGGTCCTGCAAGGCCAGCAGATGATCGCTGGCCGGGTGAAAAATCTGCAAACGATCACATAATGAATATGTCGGTCTGCATCCGACTATATTGACAAGGTGAAACCGAATGGGTATGCCGCTCAAAAGAGTCATCAAATCACGCTTGCCGGAATACACTCCGGCGGCATCGGCCGCATTTTCGGCGCTGATCTATGTCGTGTTCGCCACATTGTATATTTTTCTTTCCGGCAGAATCGCCGCTGCATTGGCCGGTTCCGTCGAGAATCTCCAGAAGATCGAGATGGTGAAAGGGCTCGTGTTCGTCGCCGTTACCGGTCTGTTCTTTTTTTTCATCTCGCTGGAATGGTGGCGCAGAACCCGAAAACAGCGCCAGCTGCTCGCCCAAAGCGAACGGAGAGCCTTTGCGTCCATGTACAGTGCGGCGCTGGCTCACGATCTGAACAACCTTCTGATGTGCCTTTCGGCGGTAGTGGAAGGGATCCGGGAGCATGAGGAGGTCGATCCGAATCTGAAGAAGATGCGGCTAGCCATGGAGAAGTCGATCGGCAGCCTGACTCCTCTGGCGAAACGGATCGCTTCGTCGGCCAGATTGAACCGGCAGGATGAGTTCATGGCGCTGGAACTGCGGGAATCCCTGGAAAAGTATATCGAGATTGCGCGCAAGCATCCGGATGTCAAGCTGTGCAGTGTGCATGCCGACGACATTCCCCGTGTTGCGCTAAAACTCAACGGGGAATTGTTCGAGCAGGCGGTACTGAATCTGATCATCAATGCCGCCCAGGCCGGTGGTCCGGAATGCCGGATCGAAATCAAGTCGCGCTGGGAAGGGGTGATGATCCTCGTCGAAATTCACGACAACGGACCCGGTGTTGCCGAGGATCTGCAGGAGCGTATTTTCGATACCGGCTATACGACGAAAACAACGGGGAACGGACTCGGATTGCTTTCTGTGCAGGCCTTCGCCTCATCCTGCCAGGCCCGGCTATCGGTACACAGATCCCATCTGGGCGGAGCCCTGTTCCGTATCCAGATTCCAGTCGGCAGGCAAGAATCCGAAGCGGCGTTCGCTGCGGGATCACCGGTTCCTAGTCTCTGATCTCTTCCAGCCGGCTAACCAGCTGATTCATGTGCTGCAGGCAGGCTCGAGTCGGTTCGGTACTCGTCAGATCGATGCCGACCTGGGCAAGGGTCTGCAGAGGGGGTTGAGAATCGCCGCTTTTGAGCATCCGGATGTAGGCGTTGCGGACGGTTTCGTTGCCGGACAAGATCTGACGGGCGATGGCGATGGCGGAGATGATACCGGTGCTGTACTGGTAGACGTAGAAATTGTAGAAAAAGTGGGGGATGGCGCTCCATTCGTTGGCGATGAAGCGGTCCACTCGGGTCACCTTTTCGCGGTGACCGTAATAGTAACGGGTCAATTTCAGATAGAGAGCGTCGAGCCAGTCGGCGGTCAGGCTGTTTCCGGCTTCGACATGACGGTGCATGGCCAGTTCGAACTCGGCGAACAGGGTCTGGCGGAACAGAGTGCCGCGCAACTCTTCCAGGCTCTGATCCAACAGGTACGCCTTCATCCGCTCGTCGGCGGATTGTTGCAGCATATATTCGACCAGCAGGGTTTCGTTGAGTGTACTGGCGATCTCGGCCAGAAAGATCGGATATTGCGTCAAGGGTGCCGGCTGATGACGGTTGGACAGGTCGGAATGAACGGCGTGACCGAATTCGTGAGCCAGAGTGGAGACGCTGTTCCATTGGCCGTCGAAATTCATCAGCACGTAGGGGTGGCTGTCGGTCACCGCACCGTTCGAATAGGCACCGCTGCGCTTGTTCTTGTTGGGGTAACGATCGGTCCAGCCGCCCAGGAGCCCTTCCCGGAGTCTGTCGCCGTATTCGTCGCCCAGGGGGCGCATGGCCTCCAGGATCAAGTCGCAGGCCTCCGCATAGCTGAACTGGCGCCGGTTCTGCGGAATCGCCGAGGCATAAATGTCCTGGTAGCTGAACGGGCTGAGTCGCAGACGGCGTGCCTTTTCCTGCAGGTAGCGGTGCAACGGGGAGCGTTGCGATCTCAGACTGTCGATCAGGGTATGATAGACCTGGCAGTCGATTTCGCCGGGCATGAGTGCCGCTTCCAGGCAGGAGGAGTAGCCGTGAACCCGGGCGTTGAAGTAATGGGATTTTATGGCTCCATCCAGCAAAGCGGCTTGGGAGTGACGGTAGCGGGCGTGTTTGCGCCAGAAGCGGGTCATTACTTTGTGGCGGTCGGCACTGTGATCCGAACTGCGGAAACGGGTATAACTCTGCCAGTTGAGGCGGATCCGGCCCTCCTTCTCCAGACGGGTCGGCCAATCCGGCATGTCCACGGTGTTGAGCAGGGCGGCGGCCTGGGCGGGGACGTTGCTGAAATGAGCGGTTAAAGCCACGATCCGCTCCTCGGCGGCGGAAAGGGTGTACGGGGCCAGCTGAAGGACGGTCTGTATCCGGCGTCGGTATGGCGCCAGCCGAGGCTCCTGCTGCAGGTAGGCCATGGCCCGCTGCTGACCCAGGGCGACGATATCCGGATCGATGAACGACAAGCCGCCGGCAAGTTGTGTCAGCAGATGTTTGATGCGTCCCTTGCTGGCCTGGTGGCCGGAATCGGACATGTCCGTGTCGCAGTACAGGGAGCAGAAAGTATACAAACGCGTACCCAGGGCGTCGGCGGCCGTGACCGCTTCCAAAAGTTCGGTCATGGCCGCGGCGCTGTCTGTCCAGCCGTCTCGCTGTGTCTCGAGCTGCTTGACCAGTCCGGCGAAACGCTCCAGCTCCTTTTCCCAGGCGGTCCAGTCCGGGTACAGATCCCGGCTGTTCCATGTCCACTCGGCGGGAATGTCTCGCCGAAGCAGCTCAGCGGTCTGCGGAACCGGTGACGGATCGGTCATGCGGCCTCCTGGCTGGATCAGGGATGGACGTGGGTACCGGCTTTGCCTTCGGAAGCCAGGGCGATGGAGTCGGCATCGGTGATGATGGCCGTGCCGCCGGTCCGGGAGGCGAAGGCGATGGCCGCCTCGATCTTGGGGCCCATCGATCCGGCCGGAAACTGGCCTTCCTGGTAATACTGCTGGGCCTCTTGGATGGTGATGTGGCTCAGGGCTTTCTGGGTCGGTTTTCCGAAATCGACGCAGACATTGGGGACACCGGTCAGCAGGAAGAAGTGACTGGCCTGAATGGCCTGGGCGATGAGAACGGCGGTGCGGTCTTTGTCGATGACGCTGTCGACCAGCTGGAAGGTGTTCTCTTGCGGATCACGGATGACCGGAATGCCGCCGCCACCGCCGGCGATGATCACATCGGCGGTCTTGAAGGTGTCGGCGATCGATTCCGAGGAGAAGACTTTTATGGGTTTCGGGGATGGAACGACCCGGCGGTAACCGCGGCCGGAGTCCTCGATGATGGTCCACTGCGGGAACATTTTTTTCAATTCGTCGGCTTCCTGTTTGTTGTAGAAGGGGCCGATCGGTTTGGTCGGATTCTGGAAGGCCGGATCGTCGGCCTTGACTTCAACTTGGCTGACCAGAGTCAGCACGTTGATGTGCGGGATGGTTTTATTGAGCGTGTTGATGATGGCCAGTTCCAGCATGGTGCCGATTTCGGCCTGGGTCAGGGCGTTGCACATGGCCAGACTCTGGCCGGGAATTCCCACCTTCAAGCCTTCGAATTGCCGAAGGTAGGCCATACCGACCTGGGGGCCGTTACCGTGAACGACGACAACCTTGAATTCGTGTTCGACCAGGGATTTTATCAGTTTGGCTGCGTTGAAGGCACGCTGCATCTGTTCGTCGACCGAGCTTCTGCCTTCCGAAAGAAAATTGCCGCCGATAGCGACGACCGCTGTTTTGCTGTGAGTCATGTATATCTCCTGTTAAAGGGGGCCTGTTGGCCTTCCCCATGCTTGCATGAAAAAAAACCTTATCATAGTCGAACGGGGGAGAGCTGTCAACAAATTTACGGACTTGGTCGGGCGTGTGAGTTTTCAGATGATTTTCTTCAACTTGTTGAGGCGGTTGCACAAACGGCGTTTGAAGGTCTGGGTGTCGTATTCGATGTCATCGGTCTGCGGATTCCAATCCAGTCCGATACGGGTACCTCTGGCGATCATGTCATCCAGCCAGACCAGTATGAATTCTCGCAGTTCGATGGCCACGGGTTCGAATTCGGCCCATTGCTGCTGACTTGAGGAAAAAGCCAGCCGGCGTTCGGACCAGAACAGGAAAATATCCTGGTTTTCATCCAGCAGGGAGGGGCACAAAGCCCAGCCTCCTTCGGGATGACGCAGGCCCCATACGCACTCCTGGTCGACGACCTCTTCGATGAAACGTTGCGGAATCCGGCGGGATGGGCGAGGCTTGAGGCGGATGGTGGAGCCGGTCATGATCGCTATTCTCCATTGCCGGGCCAACCGGCCAGGCGGGCCAGCAGCCACCAGAACGCCTGACCTTTCATGATACAGTTCAACTGATGGGAATGGGCGCATTCAGCACATTGCTGTGAGCGCAGACTCAAGGCGTGATCGGGGTTGGCCGCCAGCCACTGCTCGGCCCAGTTTCCGTTCTGATAATTGCAGCCGTCGTCGGCTCCGGCGGCCAGATAGTCTGTGCCATCGGGGTCGTAGCGTTCGATGTCGGCGAAATCGAACAGGATTTTGTTATTCTGACGGCAGTAGGCACGGATTTCCTCGTTGCGCCGGTGCAGGTTGCCTTCAGTTCCCGATCCGTCCAGATGGCCGGTCATGTAAACAAACCGGATCGTCGGGTAGCGTCCTTCCAGGTCGTTCATGGCGTTGAGGTAGGCGTTGATTCCGGCGCTGTCGTTGTCGCTGACGCCGCCGCACCAGGACCAGATGACCACGTTGCGGTCGTTCTGGTTCATGGAAAGCATGGTGATGGTGGCCGCTTTCCAAGCGGTATCGCCATTGTATCCCAGGTCGTCGGCCCCGCCGGCGTTGCCCCAGTAGTCGTTCATGAATATTCCGGGTTCCAGGCCCCAACCGGAGTAGCTGAACTCGATCGGGGAACCCGCCGCCGGTTGCAGGAGGCCGTTGATGGCCGGTCCCTGGCTCAGGGCGATCAGGCCGCTGACCGGCTGGCTGCCGTGCGAGGTGTGACCGTAACCGATGCGCAGCTGCTGCTTGGCCGTATCGATGTAATTGCTGGGCACCAGGCTCAGATCCGTACAGCGGTGGTCGACGATGATGGCGCTCTGATCAGGATCGTCCGGGTCGTCCGGATCGTCCGGATCCGGCTCGTCGTTGTCGGAGGAGGAACAAGCCGCCATGACCAGTATCAGAGCCAACGATAGGAAAAGAATCACAAAAAAATCCAGCCGTTTTTTGTTTGAAATGATCATTTCTCTCGCACCTGTTACCCATACTATGCATCGATAAATAAAAATATGCAACCATGTTTTTCATCTTGGTAAGGAGCGTTTCATTCTGGGAGATCGGACGGAGGTGACGGAAAAAGCAACTCGTCGCACAAACGCAGCAGTTGACGTTTGGCCTGAACCAGATCGGTGTCCGGTTGCAACAGCATGATGGTGTGGAGCGGCGGGTTGAACGGCGAACGGTGGCTGTGCAGCAGGGCGGAAAATCCATCACTGGTTTCGATGTGAACCATGTTGGCCTGGCCGATTCCGGTGGCCCGCGACAGCTGCCCGGAATAAAAAGCGGCGTCCAGGAGCTGGTGGCCGATGTGGTTGAGGTCCAGCGATTCGATCTCGCAGTGAACGGCCAGCTGTTCGCCGCGGAGGTTGAAAACGGCCACACCCCAGTAGCCGGTGATGGATCGGGCCGGCTGGATGAATTGCAGCGCCCTTTTGCGTTCGAAATCGTGGTCATCGCCGCACTCGTCCGGCAGATTTTCCTGCTGACGGTGATGCAACTCGTCCGAAAGACGTACGATCTGCATCATCTGCTCCAGGAAATTGAGCTGGATGGTGTGATGGATCCGTTTTTGCCGGAAAGGCCGGATGAACAGTTCACCGTTGTCTGCGGCCGTGATGATCTTCATCAGGGCGACTTCGCCCCGGTAATTGCCGATTTCGGCATGGATCAGTTCACCCTTTTTTAGGTATATGCTGGCGCAGCTGTCGCCACATTCCATCTGCACCAGGGCGTCCTTGCGGTCCAGGTTGATCATTTGCAGCATGGAGATCAAACCGATGCGTTCCAACTGTCCACGGGGGTTGTGATTCAAGCTCTGTTCGACTTTCCTGGCCAGCCAGTTGAGCGAGAACGGTTTGGCGAAGACGTCATCTGCGCCCAGACTGCGCAGTTGCGCCTCGTTGCCCTTGGCATCGTAGGCGGTCATGACGAAGATCAGGCCCGGGTAGTCGATTTCTTTCAAAAAAACCAGCAGGTCGATGCCGCTCTTGTGCGGCATGCGGACGTCGGTGATGATCAGGTCGTACTGACGGTTCAAAACCTTGTCCTGGGCTTCGTTGACCGAAAACGCGGTATCGATGTCGATCGGCAGATCGGTTTTTGCGAGAGATTCGCATAAAATCTCTACAAAATCGATCTCGTTGTCGACGAGCAGGAGACGTCTTTTCATCGCTTCCCCTAGGCAAAGCCAGGTTATGTCATTGTATTAATACCGGCCGCCCTCTTTTTCAACAGCGGAGATATTGACAATCCGGCGTATTTTTGTGAAGCTTTTATGTACATACATGGAAACGACCGACAGAATTGGTGACTCGGTGAAAAAATTCCGCTCCGTGCCGATACTGCTGACGCTTTTCATCTGCCTGTCCTGTACGCGCAGCCCGACGCCTTTCGATCGCTTCCGCGGGGCATTGGAACAGATCGCGGGTCAGGCCGAGGCGCAGCGCCTGGATCTGCTCGAGGGTATTCTCCATGCGGATTTCTGCGACCAGGACGACCGGGACCGGGAAATGGTCGTCGACTGGCTGAACGGATTGCTCAAGACGCATCGGGATGTGGTCGTCAACCTGCTGGACATCGAGTTGGTCTCTTCTCCGACGCTGCAGACGGACGGGGAGGTCCGCGTCGATCTGGTCGTTTCCAGCGGCAGCCTGAAATTCGTCCGTCAGCTGGTCCCTTACTATGGGCAGCTCGTCCGCATGCAATTGTTCGTTACGGGGGAGGAAGTCTGGCTGATCACGGCGGCCCACTGGCAGCGAATCGATGTCGTTGATCTGGGGGTCCAGGCCATGGACCGCTTCAAGGCTCTTTTCCCGGCTGCCGGAAAGAAAGACCAACTATAAATGCTTCGCTGCGTTGAAACGGAGGCTGAAATGAACAATCCGCTGAAGTCGCTGTCGGAAATCGTGGCTCTGAACACGGATCTGTTGCTGAACTGTCTGGCCGGGATGTCGGAGGAGGACGCCATGATTCGACCGATGAAGGGGGTCAACAGTATCTCCTTTCTGGCTGTCCACGTCATTGACGCCCGGTTTTTTATGGCCAAGATGCTGCGCCAGCCGCTGAAAAATCCGCTTCAGGCCACACTGGCCGATGTCCAAACCATCGACGATATCGGTTCGCTGCCTGCTCTGGACGAGTTGACGGAGTATTGGCGGTCCATCAGCAGGCAGGTCGTGAAAGCCATGTCCTCGGCTCCGCCGGATCTGCTCAAGGACAAGGCGCCCCTTGCGGTTCCCGTTGCCGACGACACCGTTCTCGGCGGGCTGTTCTTTTTGGTACAGCACGAATCCTATCACATCGGACAGATGGCGATTCTGCGCAAAGGACTGGGGTACAGCGCCATGAGTTACGAAAGGTCGGATTGATCTCCCGCTTGAATCCGCTTCAAAAATGTACCGACGCCAGGGCGTCCATTGCCGGGCCCAGTTGCTCGTCGCTCAGACAGCCGAAACTGATGCGGACGTGTTGTTCGCCACAGGCGCCGAAGGCCGAGCCGGGAATGGTGCCGATGCCGTACTCGTCCAGCAGGATGTCGGCCGCCCGGGCCGCCGCCAGACCGGGGCAGGCCGCCAGGGTGAAAAAGCCGCCGCCGGCTTCGCGCCAGTCGAGCCCGTGAGCGTTCTGTAACGCCTGCCGGCACAGCTGCAGTCTTCGCTGCACGGCATTCGCCTTTTCCGCTACGAAATCGACGTCCTGCAGGCACAACTCCAGCAAATGCTGCGCCGGAGTCGGAGCGCAGATTACAGCCGAGTCCTGGACTTTGAGCGCTTCTCTCAGCAGTTCTGCAGCGGCGAACAGGTAACCCAGACGCCAACCGGAGATTCCGAAACTTTTCGAAAAACTGCCCAGGGTGACGACATGGCTGTATTTCTTCTCCTGCCAGGGGTGCCAGGTCTGGCCGGTGAAATTGAAACGCTCGTAGCTTTCGTCCAGGATCAGGTAACAACCGTGCTCGGCGGTGATCTGGCAGATCCGTTTCAGTTCGGCGTCGGTGCAGACGGCTCCGGTGGGGTTGCCTGGATTGACCAGCACCAGGGCTCTGGCGCCGGGGATGCTTTTTTCCAGTTCGGTCCAGGGCAAAGCCCAGGCTGCAGTTTCGGTCATGGGCAAAAATTGCGGAGCCGCGCCGCAGTACTGAAGCGTGAACAGGTGATCGAAATAGTAGGGAGCGACGAGCAGGATCCGTTCGCCCGGGTCACAGATCGTCAACAAGGCGTTGAGAAAGGCCTGGCTGGCCCCGCAGGTGAGCTGCAGCTCGGTTTCCGGATCCAGCTGCAGACGGCGGCGGTCGGCGAAATCCCGGGCCAGGGCGCTGCGGGCCGACAGCAGGCCGGGATCGGGACTGTACAAATGAGCTGCCGTTTCGTTGAGTCTTTTCCCCAAAGCCGCGACGGCCTGCGGCGGCGGACCGTACCAGGGTACGGCCTGGGCCATGGAGTACACCGTTTCACCGCGCTGTCTCTTGTTGCGGATTTTCCGCATCATCGGTTCGATGGGCGGCGAGGAAACGGAACGGATTCTGGCTGACACCGGTCTGAATTCATCGTCGGGTTTCGTCGTTTCGCTCACAAAAGGACTGTAGCCAAGCCGTGCCTTCTTGTCAAGCCAACACATGCAGGCGCCGGCGGTTCATTTTTTCCCTTGACGCACGGTGAAAGCCTGGGGTATAATTAACATACACTGGGCGGTTAACTCAGCGGCTAGAGTGTTACCTTCACACGGTAGAAGTCGGAGGTTCGAATCCTCTACCGCCCATTGATTCCCCATGCTGGCTGAACTTCCCTTTTTCCCCCGTCTACTCTCCGCCTCTGATCGCCTCCTGCTGATCCCCTACTGTCACCATCGGGCGTATTGGTCCGAATACGAGGGACAGGCCCGACGGCGCCAGTCTCTTCTGGGGGCCCGAGTACTGGATTTCGAGCGCTTCTCGGTTCTGACCGGTTTCATGGGCTATCCCCATCTGCTGACCGTCCTGGCGGGCATTGCCGGCTGGCGTGAAAAACGGCTCTACTTTCTGGGCACTGCCGGATGCCTCGACGATTCGCCGCTGCCGGACCTGGTTACGGTTTCTTCGGTGCGCATCACTCCGGAGCTGGCCGGCGCTTTCCCGGGTTTGGCCATGGACATGACGCCCTTACCCGCTTATCCGGTCCGTTCGGTGGTCACCGTCGATATCGCGCAGCGCGAAACAACGGACTGGGCCCAAGCCGCCCGCAGCCGCCTGGAACAGCGGGTGGAAATGGAATTGGCGCCGTTGCGTTTTTTGTACGGCCGGCCGTTTACCGCCTTGCTGGTCGGCTCCGACCGTGTCGGCGCTCAGACTGGCTGCGTCGCTTACACCGATCTGGTCGAAAAATTTACCGAGGCTTTCCGTAGCCTCTTGGAGTGCATTGATGAAGAGTAAAGTCATCCTGACCCACCCCTTTACCGAGCGACAGATGAACTGGCTGCGGGAACGGGTACAGCTGATCATCGCCCAGGACTATCCCAGTATCGCCGCCGCCGCCGACGCCAATCCGGACACTCAGGGACTGATTTCCTTTCTGTCCGACACCATCGACGAATCCGTGCTCAACCATCTGCCCATGCTCAGGGTCATCGCCAACTATGCGGTCGGCTACAACAATATCGACATCCGCCGCGCCGTCGGCCGCGGTGTCCGCATCTGCAACACGCCCGATGTGCTGACCGACGCCACCGCCGATCTGACCTTGGCGCTGCTGCTGGCGGCTTGCCGGCGTATCGTCGAGGCCGACCGTTTCGTTCGGGACGGTCGCTTTACGGGCTGGGGCGCGACTCTGATGCTGGGCAAGCAGCTCCGGGGATCGGTGCTGGGGATCGTCGGTTTGGGACGGATCGGTACTGCCGTGGCCGAGCGGGTGCGGGCCTTCGGCATGAAGGTGATATACTTTTCACCCAGTTCCAAGAAAGAAACGGAAAGCCGGCTCGGTGTCGTCCGGGTCTCCTGGGACGAGCTGCTTGACCAGAGCGATGTCATCTCGCTGCACCTGCCGTACCATCCCAAGGTCTACCATCTGTTCGATGGCCGGGCTTTTGCGCGCATGAAAACCGGCTCGATTTTTCTCAACGTTTCCCGTGGACAGCTGATGGACGAAACCGCCCTTCTCGAGGCTTTGAAGAGCGGTCAGCTGTTCGCGGCCGGATTGGATGTCTACGAACGAGAACCGCGAATCACTCCGGAACTGCTGGCCTGCGAGCGTATCGTGCTGACCCCGCATATCGGCAGCGCCACCGATCAGACCCGTGAACGCATGGCCCAGATGGTCTGCGAGGATGTCGTTCGCGTTCTCGCCGGCCAAGAACCGAAATATCCGATTCCGGGCTGATCCCGCCTTCAGTCCGCTTTCCGGCTCCGGTGCAGCCAGCGGCCCAGCCAGGGTGTCGACAGGCGGATGGCGCCGTACGGGCACAGCTCCTGGCAGCAGTAACAGCGGATGCAGCGGTCCATATCTGCAGCCGGAGGGCTGCGGTCATCCTGTTGCCGCATGGCCCTGGGCAGGCCACCAGGGCAACCCGGTGCTTCATTCGATCTTGCCTTCGGCCAGGTTGGACTGACTGCTTTCGTTGCCTCTGCCGTCGACGGCGGTTACCAGGTAGTAGTAGGTCTGACCGCGTTTGACCTTGTAGTCGCGGTAAAACGAGGTCTTGATCCCTTCGACCAAGACCTTGAACGGTTCGGTGTGGCTCTGCTTGCGGAAGATGCGGTACTGGTCGAGATCGGCGTCGTCGGAGCCTTCCCAAGTCAGGATGATGTGGTCGTCGTAACTGAGGCAGACCAGATTGGCCGGTACCTGGGGCGCTGTCTTGTCGGTCAGGGCGATGGCCACGGGGTTGGAAAAGTCGCTCTCGATGCGGTCGGCCGACAGGGCGGTGATCCGGAACTGGAATTGGCCTTCCAGATCGGGGCAGGGCTGGTCGAAACCCTCGCTGAGAACGGGATCGCTGTTGACCAGCGTATCTTTGCTCCACTTGTCACCCTCTTGGCTGCGCATGTAGACATTGTAGCCGATCAATTCCTTGAGGGGCTTGTTGACGATGTTCTGGCCGGGTCGGCTCCATTTGAGGAGCAAATGTCTCCCTTCCTGGCTCAGGCTCAGGTCTTTGACCGCTTGGGCAGGCAGGATCGCCTGATGGCGGATCACTCGGCTCATGGCCGATTTCTGCTTCTGATGACGGTAACTGATGGCGAAGTAATGGGTCACCGAGTCCAACTGGTCGGAATGAAAGGGGAAGGTCATGCTGAAGCGTTTTTCACGGTTGCGGGTCAGCTCTTTTCCCGATATTTTTTTGATTCTCTTGGCGGTTTTGGCAAAGGGCTTTTCTTCCGGGGAGCTGGTCGTGTGCCAGATTTCGACCAGCGAAATCAATTCCGGTTGGCAGGCGCTGACCTGGTCGAGCAGTTTTTCGGGAAAGGTCCAGGAAAGCTGGATGGCGTTCTGGCGTTGCTCGACAACGATGTCGGCGACAGCGCCGGGCATGGGGCGTTCAGGCAGGCTGAGCGGACCGATTTTGCCGCAGGCCGAACCGTTGAACAGGAGCAGTAATGTCAACAGCACGGTATAAACCGGACGCCGTCCGCTCGTCTGCCGTTCCGGCCGAAAATCACAGGATGAATTTGCTGAGGTCCTGGTCATTGACGATCTCCTTGACTTTCTCTTCGACATAATGCCTGTCGATCTTTACCTGGCCGCCATCCACGCCGGATGCGTCGAAGGAGATGTCCTCCATGACCTTTTCCAGTATGGTGTGCAGCCGCCGTGCGCCGATGTTTTCGGCCCGGCTGTTCAGCTCGGTGGCCAATTCGGCGATGGCTTCGATTGCGTCATCGCTGAAGGTGATATCCAGGTTCTCCGTGCCGAGCAGTTGGCTGTATTGTTTGGTCAACGCGTTCTGTGGTTCGCGCAGAATGCGGATGAAATCGTCCTTGCTCAGGGATTCGAGCTCAACCCGGATGGGGAAGCGGCCCTGCAGCTCGGGGATGAGGTCGGATGGTTTGGTGACATGGAAGGCGCCGGCGCCGATGAACAGGACGTGATCGGTCCTGGCCATGCCGAACTTGGTGTTGACGGTGGTTCCTTCGACGATGGGCAGAAGATCGCGCTGCACACCCTCGCGGGATACCATCGGTCCGCCGCTGCCCTCGCGGCCGGCGATTTTGTCGATTTCGTCCAGAAAGACGATACCCATCTGCTCGGCGCGGTGAATGGCGATTTTGGAAACCTGGTCCATGTCCAGCAAGCGGTTCTGCTCTTCCTTGACCAGATGTTCGAAGGCCTCGTCGATGCGCATTTTCCGTTTTTTTGTTTTCTGTCCGCCGAACATGTTGGGCATCATTTCGCCGATGGTGATGCCGATTTCCTCCACCCCCGAAGAAGAGAAAATTTCGAACGGGGCGAAGTTGGACGCCTTGACGTCGACCTCGATGGTACGGTCGTTGAGCCGGCCTTCCCGGAACAGTTTGCGCAATTTTTCCCGGGTTTCGTCGCGGGAGCTGTCGGGGAGGTCCATGTCGGCGGCCGGGCCTTTGACGGTGCGGGCCGGCAGGAGAAGATCGAGTATCTTTTCCTCGGCGTTTTTGTTGGCCTTTTCCAGATTGTCGCGCATCTGTTCGGCCTTGACCAGGTCGACGGAGATGCGCACCAGATCGCGGACGATCGATTCCACATCCCGGCCCACATAACCGACCTCGGTGAACTTGGAGGCTTCGACCTTGATGAACGGCGAACCGGTCAGCTTGGCCAGGCGCCGGGCGATCTCGGTCTTGCCGACTCCGGTCGGACCGATCATCAGTATATTCTTGGGGATGATGTCGTCGGCGATGTCGGCCGGCAGCTGCTGGCGGCGGTAGCGGTTGCGCAGGGCGATGGCCACCGCTTTTTTGGCCGCTTTCTGGCCGATGATGTAGCGGTCGAGCTCGGCGACGATCTCTCTGGGGGTCAGGTTATCGTTGGCGGCTGGAACGAGACGGTTGCTCATGTAATTTCCTCGAATGAAAACTGGCTGTTGGTGTAGATGCAGATGTCGGCGGCGATCTGCAGGGACTTTTCGACGATTTGGCGGGCGCTCAGGTCCGTGTTGCGGATCAGGGCCAGGGCTGCAGCCTGGGCGTACGGACCACCGGATCCGATGGCCAGAACCGCTTCGTCGGGTTCGATGACGTCGCCGGAACCGGACAGCAGAAACATCTGCTGGCTGTCGGCGACGATCAGCATGGCCTCGAGCCGGCGCAGGATCTTGTCGGTACGCCATTCCCGCGACAGTTCGATGGCCGCCCGGGCCAGCTGCCCGTTGTATTCCTGCAGCTTCCCCTCGAAGCGGGCGAACAGCGAGAAGGCGTCGGAGGTGGCGCCGGCGAAACCGGCGATGATCTTGTTGTTGTAGAGACGGCGAACCTTTTTGGCGCCGTGCTTGACGACGGTGTTCTGCAGAGTGACCTGGCCGTCGGCGCCGATGACCATGCCCCCTTTGTGCCGGACACAGAGTACGGTGGTACCGTGAAAAGTGAGTTGTGACATAGCTGCATTGTACCTGCAGGACTTTCATGTTGTCAATTGAAAGATACACTTGACAGAACAGGTCACTTGAAAACATAATGATTAAACAATCATTATTACAGGAGCGTCCTATGGCATTTCAGGCAAACAAGCGATCGAACCAGCCGGAAAGTATATTGATGAACCAGCCGTCTTCCTCGAGTTTTCAATCCGAGCCGCCCGGCCTGTCGATTATCGGCAAAGGCCTGACTCTGACCGGTGACATCGTCTGCCATGAAAACCTGACCGTCGAGGGCACCATCGAAGGTACGATCACCACCGAACAGCAGATGACCGTGGGACGTAACGGCCTGGTCAAGGCCAAGATCACCGCGCACAACGTCCGCATCGAGGGTACGGTCCAGGGCAGCATCCATGCCGACGGCAAGGTGGAGATCCTTTCCGGAGGTTCTTTTTGCGGCGAACTCAGCAGCAAACGTCTGGTTATTCAGGAAGGAGCCGTGTTGCAGGCTGAGGTCAAGATGATGGAGGAATGATTCTCAACAATCCTTTACTGGCCGGAATTCTGGATCAGCATTACGATGCCATCCTGTTTCTGGACCCTGAAAGCCTGGATTGCGTTTATTTCAATCAGCCGGCGCGGGTTCTCTTCAACCTGCAAAAAGGCCATGAAACCCATTTCTCATTCCAGGACCTGATCCTGGATCAGTCCTCGCTGCACCGCTTCCAGGACGCCGTGGCCGGCGAGGGCGGCGATCATTTCCTGCTGGACCGTTTTCCGCTCAAGAGGCTGCCGGACCAGTCGCTGATCTGTGGCCTGAAAGGCAAACGTCTGCACGTCGACAATCAGACTTGGTTGTTCTGCACCTTCCGCGACGTATCCGAACGCATCCGCATGGAGGAACGCGAGCGGGCCATCCAGGCGCAGCTGATTCACACCAACAAGATGACTTCCCTGGGGACGATGGCTTCCGGTGTGGCCCATGAGATCAACAATCCGAACAACTATATCCTGTCCAACGCCCAGATGATCGCCGATGTCTGGAACGACCTGGCGCTGCTTTTGGAAGACCGGCCGGGTTTCGAAGCCGATTCGGTGGTCGGCGGTCTGAATCTGGGCGAGGCCATGACTCTGGTTCCCAAACTGCTGTCCGGAATCATCGAGGGCTCTGGACGCATCAACGCCATCGTTTCGCGCATGAAACAGTACGCCCGGCCGGTTCAGCAACAGAACAAGGAACGCTTGTCGCTGAACCGGGTGGTCGAGTTCGCCGTATCGATGCTGGAGCGGGAGATCCGCAAAAGAACCGAACACTTTTCAGTCGACCTGGAGGCCGACCTGCCCGAAATTCTCGGTTTTGAGGAACAGTTGGAACAGGTGCTCATCAATCTGATCAACAATGCCTTGCAGGCCCTGCCTTCGCCCAACGCCAAGGTCGGTGTGGCCACGTCCCGGCAGGGATCCATGATCCAGGTCAGCGTCAGCGATGAAGGAGTAGGCATTCCCGATGCGATTCGATCGCGCATTTTCGAACCGTTCTACACCACCAAGCAGGATCGGGGCGGTACCGGTCTGGGCCTGTACATTTCCTACGGTATCGTCAAGGAGCATGGCGGCGAATTGCAGATCGATTCCCTGCCGGGCCGTGGAACGACCATGACCCTTCGCTTTCCGGTCTGCAGCGAGGTTCAGGGGACAAGCACATGAGTCAGGACAACAGCCAGATCATACCCGTACTGCTGGTCGACGACGAACCGCAGATTCTGCTCAGTTACTCGGTGATGCTCAAGAGCGAGGGCATCGGTCCGCTGGCGGCGTTCGAAGACAGCCGTCAGGTGATCCCTTTTCTGCGCGAACACGCCGTATCGCTGGCCGTGCTCGACCTGTCCATGCCGTTCGTCAACGGCCGGGAATTGCTGCAGCAGATCGGCGACGAATTTCCCAGGACCCAGGTGATCATCGTCACGGCCATGAACGACATCGACACGGCGGTCGCCTGCATGCGCGAAGGCGCGGTGGATTACCTGGTCAAACCGGTCGAGAAGAACCGCTTTATCAGCAGCGTGCACCGGGCTCTGGAGATCTCGCAACTCAAGAACCAGGTCGATTCGCTGCGCAGCTGCTTCTTCTCCGATCAGCTGCAGAATCCGGGAGCCTTCCGCGACATCGTCACCGTCAGTCCCAAGCTGCGGGCCATATTCAAATACATCGAAGCCATCGCCGTATCGCCGTTTCCGGTGCTGATCGAAGGCGAAACCGGCAGCGGCAAGGAACTGTTCGCCCGCGCCATCCACAAGGCGGGCCGCTTTTCCGGACCGTTCGTGGCCGTCAACGCCGCCGGTCTGGACGACACCATGTTTTCCGACACCTTGTTCGGTCACCAGCGCGGTGCCTTCACCGGTGCCGACAAGCCCAGGCCGGGACTGATCTCCCAGGCTCAGAACGGAGTCATCTTCCTGGACGAAATCGCCGATCTGTCACACCCTTCGCAGGTCAAGCTGCTGCGGCTGATCCAGGAGAAGGAATATTTCCCGCTGGGAGCCGACCTGCCCAAGCGTTCCAACGCCCGCATCGTGGTGGCCGTCAACCAGCCGCTGACCCGACTGGTCGACGAGGGCCGTTTCCGCAAGGACCTCTACTTCCGGCTCAGCGCCCACGAGATCGACCTGCCGCCGTTGCGGGAACGGCCGGAAGACCTGCCGCAGCTGCTCGATTTTTTTCTGGCACAGGCGGCTTCGGCGCTGGGCAAGCGCAAGGTCAGTTATCCCCCCGAACTGATCGCCCTGCTGGAGACCTATCGCTTTCCGGGCAATGTGCGCGAGCTGGAGGCCATGGTCTACGACGCCCTGTCGCGCCACGAAGCGGGGATCCTGTCCATGGACAGCTTCAAGCGGGTTATCGGCGCCGGTCGCGAACGCCGGACCGATCCGCATCGCGAATCCGTTCCGGGCAACGGCGACGAGGCGGTTCAACGTTTCTTCTCGACCTTTCCGACCCTGCACGCCGCCGAGCAGTTTCTGATCGACGAGGCGCTCAAACGGGCCAAGGGCAACCAGAGCATCACCGCCACCATGCTGGGCATCAGCCGCCAGGCGCTCAACAAGCGCTTGCAGCGGCAGAAGGCCCTGGAAGAGTCGTAGAGCGAAAAGCCGTAAACCTCGCCTCACTGTTCAGCTCGCTTCAATTATGGTATAAAAGCCCTGCATGGATCCTTTGGAAAAAATCAAGTTGCGTCTGGAAATGATACTGTACCGCATCGCCGAACTCAAGCACAAGGAGCTGTCCCGCGAACGGCAGCTCGAGGAATTGACTTACATCGAAGAGGATATCCGCGAGTTCAACGAGCAATACCGCAAGATCGGCAAGTTCTAGAACAAAAGACCGGATCCCGATTGCCTTCTCTGGCTTCAAGCCATCCTGAATCCCCAGTCCCGAATCCCGTTCCAACAAAAATCCTTGCTTTTTCTGTAAGTTGTGGTATAATGCCGTTTCAATACCGACGTGGGGCTGTAGCGCAGTTGGGAGCGCGTCTGAATGGCATTCAGAAGGTCGTGGGTTCGACTCCCATCAGCTCCACTTTATTTTCCTTTATTATCAACACTTTCCAACGTTTTCTCACATTTCACTTTTTTCGCCAATGGCGCCCAGATCCACAGGTACCTGGAGGGCTACGCCCATCGACCCCG
>CAYXHZ010000032.1:3920-35027 GCA_964465065.1 uncultured Clostridia bacterium | reverse complement strand
TTTTTTTTTGACAGTCCCCGTTCCGGCCTGACTGGTCTTCATTTCCAAGAGAAAACGGCTGGATTTCCCGGTTTTTTGTCCGATAGTTTGACAGGGGTCCGAGCCACGGCCGGCTGCGGTCGGCTGGACTGGACAAAATCGGCAAAACCGGCCATAATTGCAGCGTTTGGCTTCTGGAAAGATGACCGGCTGTCCCTGGCTTTGGATCTGGCAAGCATCTTGCTCCGATAGGCCGGGCGTAAAGCCCGTTTGCCGAGAAATTCGATAGGAGGTACGCATGGCAAAAAAATTCAGTGAAATCATGGCTGAAACTGGACTGGACCTGGAGTATCAGTCCGGTGGCAAGGCTCCGGAGCAGGTGATCGACCGCGAAATCCAATGGAAACCCCATCCGCGGGTACAGAAGTTGAAAGACATGTACATGGACACCCTCTCTTCTGCCAACAACGAGTTTTCCTACTGGTACACCCGGGAATACTTCGTGAACGACAACGAAATCCCCGTCGTCCGCCGGGCCAAGGCCCTCAAGACCGCCTTTTCCCACCTGACACCGGTCATATACCCCGGTGAACTGCTGACCATGCGCAAAGCCGCCTTCTTCCGCGGTTCCTTCCCCATGCCCTGGCTCTCGGAAGGCTTCTACATGGCCAAAGAAGACGAATTCTACCAGGAAGCCTTGAAACGCGGCTCGGCCAGCGTCGACGAACATTCCAAGTTCGGCCAGGGCGGCGGCAACGTCACCAAGAGCTTCGACAAGGTCGTATCCATCGCCGGCAAGTTCGGTATGCGTCAGGAAGAGATCCCGGTACTACTTGAACTGGCCAAGATGTGGTACGGCAAGTCAGTGGACGATCTGGGCAACAAATACGAGAAGATGGTTCCCGAATACGAAGTCAAGGAAGCCATCATGCGCAACATCGTCTGCATGTTCGATTCCGGCTTCACCCTGCCCCAGGGACGCGAAGTCATCAACTACTACTACCCGCTGGAATACGGTTTCGACGGCATCATCGCCATGGCCAGGGAATTGAAAGCCAAGGTGGCCGGCCGCGCCGACGGCGACGGAATCATCGGCATGAACCGCCTCTACAACTACGAGGCCGTCATCCTGGTCGTCGAAGGCATGCAGGCCTGGGTGGCCAATTACGCCAAGGAAGCGCGCCGCCTGGAAGCCATGGAAAAGGACGCCGTCCAGAAGAAGGAATACAAGGAAATGGCCGAGCGTCTGGAATGGCTGGTGCACAACAAGCCACGCACCTTCATCGAAGCCTTCCAGATGATCGAAACCCTGCACCTGGCCGTCCTCAACGAAGACGCCATCTCCGGCATGTCGCCCGGCCGCATCGGCCAGGTTCTCTACCCCTGGTACGAACAGGACATCGCCGCCGGCCGCATCACCGACGATCAGGTCCTCGAGCTCCTGGAACAGGACCGCGTGGTCAAGACCTGCATCGACTGCTTCGCCTCCACCGGCGTCGTCGGCGGAGTTCTCTCCGGAAACACCTTCAACACCGTCTCCATCGGCGGTCTGACCAAGGACGGCAAATCCGCCGCCAATCCCCTGGAATACCTGGTCCTCAAAGCCGCCGGCACCAACGCCATGCCCCAGAGCACCCTGGCTCTCCTCTACGACGAGAAGCTGCCGGACGACTTCCTGATGCTGGCCGCCGACGTCATCAAGACCGGCGCCGGTTACCCGGCCTTCATGAACAACCGTGGCGCCTACGACTTCATGTTCCGACAGTACGGCCACGAAGGCATGAACATCGAGGATGCCCGCGCCTGGGCTATCGGCGGCTGTCTGGAATCCTCCGCCGGCTGCTGGAAGCCGCTGCACCTCAACGGGAAAGAATACTTCATCCCCGGCGGCTGCGGCCAGCCCACTTCGGTCGGCGTACATTTCATCTCCCAGCCGAAAGTCCTCGAACTCACCCTGTTCAACGGCGTCGACGCCCGGACCGGTCAGAAGGTGTACGAACCCCACAACAGCAAACTCGAAACCTACGAGGAGCTCTACGCGCAATACAAGAAATACTGGCAGAAAACCGTCGAAGTGCTGGATCTGTGCAACAACATCCAGCATGACATCTGGCGCAAGAACAACATGGCCGTCATCAACTCCTTCATGAAACCCGACTGCCTGGAAAAAGGCCACCTGATCAACGAGAGAGGCTACCGCTACAACGCCACCTTCAACGTGGAAAGCGCCGGCAACATCACCTACGTCAATTCCATGGCCGCCCTCAAGAAACTGGTCTACGACGACAAGGAAGTCAGCCTGGACGAAATGAAAGCGGCCATCAAGGACAACTTCGGTTTCAAGTCCGCCCGCGACATCGGCTCCTTCTCCCTGATGGACCAGGAAAAGAAGGAAGGCGACACCGGCAAGTGGGACGCCCTGCACTTCAAGTGCCTGCAGGCCCCCAAATACGGCAACGACGATCCCTACGCCGACAAGATCCTGGAAGACTGGGAAAACTTCTTCTGCCCCGACTGCCACAACTATGAATCCCTCTTCGGCGAACCGCTGTATCCATGCCAGATCTCCGTGTCCACCCACGGCGCCATGGGCGCAGCTTCCATCGCCTCCGCCGACGGCCGCCTGGACGGCACCACCTTCGCCGACGCCTCCCTGTCCGCCTACCCGGGCACGGACAAGAACGGCCCCTACGCCGTCATGAAATCCGCCGCCTGCTGGGATCACACCATGTCCCAGAACTCCCAGCTCAACCTCAAGCTGCACCCGTCGTCGATCAAGGGCGAAGAAGGCTCCCGCAAGCTCATCGACATGACCCGCGCCTACATGAGAATGGGCGGTTTCCACGTCCAGTACAACGTGGTCGACTCCAAGGTGCTCAAAGACGCCCAGAAGAACCCCGGCAACTACCGGGACCTGATGGTGCGTGTGGCCGGATTCACCCAGTACTGGGTGGAAATCGGTAAACAGGTTCAGGACGAGCTCATCGCCCGTACCGAGTACGAGGGCATCTAAGCGAGCCCCGACAGAGGAGAGAAAAAAATGAGTAACGAAAAATACCTGCACAAGGATTGCAAGAATTACGCCCCCATCGATGTACGCAAGGGACTCTGCCACCTGCACAAGAAGGAAGTCCCCGCCGACAGCGAATCCTGCCCCAAGTTCGACCGTCTGGCCAAGTGCCGCTACTGCAAGAATTTCACCGCCGACAAGACCAAGATCGAACTCGGTGTCTGCGAAGTCTCGATGAACAAGCCCAAGTTTGTGGCCTACCCCGACATGGTGGCCGAAACCTGTGAAATGTTCAAGCAGAGCTGACCGCAAGCCTGAATGAATTCCCGGGGAGGGGCCAGGCCCCTCCCCTCGATTCCACTGCTGAGCGAAAAACTGTTAAGGAGAAATCTATGGAAAACTCTAAAGCAAAATTGTATGGCTATATGGTAGTCTTCGCTTCCTGGTTGGCGGTTTTCTGTCTGTTCGGTTACCGGGCGACCTTCGCCATGCTCAAGGGCCCGATGAGTCAGGATATGGGCTGGACCCAAGCCCAGGTCACCCTGGGCTATTCGCTGATGATGACTATTTACGCGATCACCGCCTTCTTTTCCGGTCTGGTCCTCGACAAGTGGGGAACCAAACCCGTGTACGCCATCGCTGCCGTTTTCGGCGGCCTCGGATTCTACCTGACCAGTATGGTCAGCTCTCACATGGCCTACCTGTTCACCTTCGGCGTGCTGGCCGGTATCGCCACCGGTATGCTCTGGGTGACCTCCACGGTCTCGGTACGCAAATGGTACGTGGGCAAAACCTACGCCACCATGTGGGGCTTCGCCTTCGCCGGCGCCCCCATGGCCCAATGGCTGCTGGCCGAAGTGGTCAAATCCACCATGGCCGGCGGCGAAGCCAGCGCCTGGCGGGCCTCTATGAAGCTGCTTTCCATCATCATCTTCGCCCTGCTGGTCGTGGCCGTGATCATGGCCAAACGCAGTCCGGAAACCTATGAAATGAAGCCCTTCGGCGAGATGCCGGTTCCGCAGGGAGCCAAGGCCCCGCACGAATGGACCACCAAGGAAGCCTACGGCAAATACGCTATCTGGGGCGCCATCCTGATGTTTCTCACCAGCATGATGGCCGAGTTCCTGATCTGGTCGCAACTGGTCAGTTACTGGGTGGACGACAAGGGCTGGGACCGCGTCACCGCCATCAATGTCTACAAGGTGATCGGCATTATCGGTATCTTCAGCATGCCCATACTCGGCATTATCGCCGACAAAGTGGTCGGCAAAGTCGGCAACGAGGCCAAGGGCCGCAAGGTCATGTTGGTCGTCGGTCCGACCACCGGCACCATCGCCTGCATCTGCCTGCTCTTCTGCGGTTCCCAGGTCACGCCCATCGCTTATGTCGCCGCCTTCATTTTTGCGGTATACTGGGCCATAGTCCCCGGCGGCGTGGTCGGCTACACCGGCGCGATCTACGGGCGCAAGACCCTGGGCAAAATCTGGGGTCTGGCCACTCTGATCGTCATGGGTATCGGCCCCTTTCTGGGATCTTTCATCGGAGGCTGGCTCAAGGATGTTTCCGGCAGCTACACCTATTCGATTTACTACGCCCTCGGATCCTTCATCGTATCGATCCTTCTGGCCTTCTCTCTGCCCCTCAAGGCGGAGCCCAAAGGCTGATCGGGCATGACGGCGGACCCCGACCGTAGGAGGCACGATGAAAACGGAAAATACGGATAAGCAACCTATCGTCGGGGCATCCGCTGCAGCAGAGCCGCGGGGCCTGGTGTTCAGCATTCAGGCCCATTCGGTTCACGACGGACCGGGAGCCCGGACCACCGTGTTCATGAGCGGCTGCCCCCTGAGCTGCGTCTGGTGCTGCAACCCCGAAGGTTTGTTCCACCATCCCGTCCTGCTGCACAGCGAGGTGAAATGCGTCAAGTGCGGCGCCTGCCTGGCCGCCTGCCCCCACGGAGCGATCTCCGTCGTCGACGGCGTGACGAGTTTCGACCGAAGCAATTGCGACAGGTGCCTCAGCCACGAGTGCTCGGCGGTATGCCTGCACGAAGGCAACAGCGTCAGCGGTCGGTATTACACCATCCCCGAGCTGATGAAGGTCTTTGAACGGGACCGCATGTTCTGGGGCGCCAAGGGCGGCGTGACCTTCAGCGGCGGCGAGCCGCTGCTGCAGAGGGCGTTCATGCTGCCCACGCTCAAGAAGTGCAAGGATTCCTATATCCATGTGACCATCGAGACCACCAGCTGCCTGGACAGCGATTACTTCATGGAGGCCATCCGCTACGTGGACTGGGTTTTCACGGACATCAAGCATATGAACCCGGAAAAACACCGGAATCTGACCGGTGTCGACAACCGTCTGATTCTGGAGAATATACAGCGCATGGGTCGGGCCGACTGGTGGAACGGAGTCGTCGTGCCGCGCATCCCCGTCATTCCAGGTGTCAACGACTCCGACGACAACATCGAGGAATCAGCCCGTTTCGTCAAGGAATCCGGTCTGGAAGTCATCAATCTGCTGCCCTTTCACCGCCTGGGAGAATCCAAGTACCGGCAACTGGGCCGCTCTTACACTTTCCTGGAAACCAAACCTCCCACGCAGGAGCATATGCAGCACCTGCAGGCCATAGTGAAAAAACAAGGTCTGTATTGCTTCATCGGTTACGAAACCCCTTTTTAAAATCCACGGTCGTACGCCTTCGGGGGTGCGGCCGCTATCTACCCCAACAGGAGACAAGACCATGAAAAAGATCGCGCTGACTTTACTGCTGCTGACGGTGGCCAGCCTGGGCATTACCGGACAGGAAACGCCAGTCAAGGTGAAACCGTTGAAATTCTATTTCACCGAGAGAACCCGCATCGAGACCTTCGACAACAGCATCAACCTGGACGATACGGCGGCGGACGCCTGGTCGTACACCCGCCACTACACCACCTTCGGCCTGATCTGGACACCGAAAGCCAACCTGGAAATCAAGCTCGGACTGGCCAACGAATTCCGCAGCTGGCTCAGTCCCAAAAACCGCAGCAACGGCATCAGCGAGTTGTTCGTCGATCAGCTGTACTTCAAATGGAAAGCCATCGCCGACACCGGCCTGTCGCTGACCGTCGGCAGGCAGAATCTCATCTTCGGCGAAGGGTTCGTCTGCCTGGACGGCAGCCCCGTCGACGGTTCCCGCTCCAGTTATTTCAACGCCATCCGCGCCGATTACGCCTTCAACCAGAACCACAATCTGACCCTGTTCGTCTCCCACGTCCCGAACACCGACAACTGGCTGCCGATCCTCAACGAACTCGATCCCGCCCAGGTACTCGAGGAGCAGGCCAACACCGGCATCGGACTCTACTACCAGGGAACCATCCGAAAAATCGGACTGCAGGCCTACTACTTCCGCAAGGATACCGAAGCCAACGCCGCCAACCCCGTCGAATCCGGCACCAACACCCTGGGCGTCCAGATCAAAATCCCGCTGCTGAATCAATTGTCGCTGACCAGCGAAGCGGCCCTGCAGAACGGAACGGCCGGCCAGGCGGACCGCAAGGCCTTCGGCGGCCATTTCCACCTGGATTACTCCCTGAATAAGAATATGCCCTGCCTGCGCAGTATCACCCTGGGCGGTATCTATTTGAGCGGCGACGATCCGCAAACCGAGGACCTGGAAGCCTGGAACCCGATTTGGAGCCGCTGGCCCAAATGGAGCGAATCCTACATCTACACCCTGATCCGGGAAAACCGGGTGGCCTACTGGACCAACCTGAGCGCCATCTTCCTCGGAGTCAAGGCCGAGTTCGGCAGCGCCGTCAACGCCACTTCCAACTTGTACTTCCTCAACGCCCCCCAGGACGGAACAGCCACGACCTCCTTCGCCGCCATCATGGGAGAAGGCCGTCATCGCGGCGAATTGCTGGTCTCGCGACTGAACTACACGATCAACGCCCATCTGAGCGGTCATTTCGTCTGGGAACATTTCTGGCCCGGCAGTTTTTACAAGGAACTGGTCGATCCCTACAATTGGTTCCGATTCGAACTGCTGCTGAAGTATTGACCCGCATCGGCGGCTGGATCGCCCCGACCATCAATTCCCACCGAACCATACACAGGCCGGCTCCTTCCGGAGCCGGTCGACTGCCCGAAGGGGCAGATCGATCGAGGAGAGATCATGAACGAAAAAAAAGAAGACAAATGGGCCATCATCGAGGCCATCGTAACGCTGGAGCTGCAGATGTTCCAAGCCGTCAAGGTCCGGCCCGGAGAGGGAGCATCCTGCCAGGATCAGCCGGACACCTTCAAGGTCATGCGCTGGATGCACCACAGCGTCTTGCCAGCGGCCACATTGTCCTCCTATCTCCAGGACCTGCAGGTGGCCGTCGAAATGGAACGCAACCTGGTGACCGAGAAATACGCCCGCATGGAAGGCCAGATCCCTCAGCTCAAGGACAACCCGAGAATTTACCAGATCGCCGAAGTCGAATGCGCCTGGATGAACGAACTCCGCAAGCGCTACCCGCACACCATACGCGGTGACGAGAACAGTTTCCGCAATTACCTCATCTGCGAACTGGAGACCTACTCCGACCCGACTTTGGAGCTGCTCTGGCAAAATGTGCAGGAGGCTCAGGTCCGCCAGCTGAACCTGCCGGAACTCCGTTACTGCAATCTGTTCCGCCGTATGGGCTATCGATCGCTCGACGAGGTTGAACAAAAGTACAGCGCCCAGCCCGGGAAGGAACAGGTATAAGCGGCCCCCGAGTCCCGATTTTGTACAAAGCCATGAGCATGAATCCACACCAACGCAGCCGCACGGGTTTGCAATCGGCCGAACAGTTCTTTTACCAGGCCGGCCTGCCCATGCTGCGCCGTCTGTTCCCCGACCAGGTCGAGCTGACCGCAGCCGGCCTGGTCGGGGAAGGTTCGGAATGCTTCGGCTTTGACGACCACCTGTCCCGGGATCACGACTGGGAAACCGGCTTCTGCCTGTGGCTGGAACCGGACGATTTCGACAGTCTGGGTCCCAGCCTGCAACTAGCCTACCAGGAACTGATCCGCCTGGAAACGGGCCGACACATCCCGGACGCGGACAGCCCGCAGCGGCGGGGAGTGTTTTCCACCCCGGTTTTTTTCCAACGGTTTCTGGGACGAGGCTCCCGGCCGCAAAACCTGAACGACTGGCTGAAGTTGCCCGAAGAGTATCTGGCTGTCTGCACCAACGGCAAGGTTTTTCACGACCCTCTGGGCAGTTTTTCCGATTTCCGCAATCACCTGCTGGATTATTACCCCGAGGATGTTCGCCTCAAGAAGATTGCCGCCCGTTGCGTCAGTCTGGCCCAGGACGGCCAATACAACTATCCCCGCTCCCTGCAGCGCGGCGACGTCGTTTCCGCCAATCATGCCCTGGCCCGTTTCATCCATGCCGCCTGCTCGCTGACCTACCTCCTGCAGAAACGCTACAAACCCTTCTACAAATGGATGCACCGCGGCCTGAAGGGACTCGAGACACCCGGTCCGCAAATCGCCGATCTGCTGGAACGGCTGAGCGAACCACCGGGTGACAGCCAGAACGCCCGCAACCAGGACCGTCTGGACAACATCGAGGAATGCGCCGTCCAGTTGATCGGCGCACTCAACGATCAGGGACTCAGCAGTTCCAGCAGCTCGTTGCTGATGAAACACGCCCCGGTGATCCAGGACCTGATCCAGGATCCGCAGATCCGCGCCATGCCTTGGGGGACAGGCTGAACAAGCCGCCCTTCTTCAACCGGACTGCAGACGCGTGGGCAGGATGTCGTACTGCGACGGTTTTTCCAGACGGGTTTCGCGGATGCGATCGATGAGCTGCTGATTGATCCGGTAGGCCTGGGAGGTATGCAGCGCCTGACCGCGGTGGTGCAGTTGCAGGGCCAAAGCTTCCTGACGTTTCCGGATATTGTCGTACAACTTCTGGTAATGGCTGACGCCATCCCAGGATTCCAGCGTCAGAAAACGGTATTCGGACCATTCCAGGTGATGACGCTTGCAATCCACACAGAACACCTTCTGGCTGTATTGACCGTCGCCGCTGAAATGGATGGCCGCACTGTCCAGGAGCAGGTTTTCCGCCCCGCAATACGGGCAATGTTTGATTTCGTCGCCGCCGAGGCCCTGCCGGGTTCCCTGCAGGTCCGTACTGTGGTGGTACTGTTTTTCGCTGACCTCGGTGAAGGTGGCCAGACAGGCGTTGCAGCGCAATTCCAGCTTGAGGTACCGATCCTCGGCCTGATCGGAAGGGAAAGGACCGGGAGGGTTGGCGAAGAAATGCGAAACCAGTGTCAGGTCCGCCCGTCCGCAGTGCGGGCAATGGGCGCGGCCGTCCACCAGGTAGCCATCGGCCGCAAGCAGCTCTGGCCGATCCGTTTTCTGCCGGGTTTGCACATGAAATTTCATTTTACGCTTGGCCATGGTCTTTCGCCTCCAGTTCCGGGATCAGTTCCTTGAATCATACCGATATTATAGCACAAATCGCAGTTCAATCCCGGACCGGACCCGGCCCGGAGCGGTGCTGAACCGGGCGGCCGGTCCCCGATCGATTTTTTCATGGCGCTGTGTTATCCTCTGGCTTACACATCATTCCGACCATCAATTCCCGGAGGTATGCAATCCGATGCTGTCACTGAATTTCGTTCACACCCTGGCCTTCGGCGGTCTCGCCCTGTTCGTCGGTTACGGTCTCTGCCGGCTGATCAGGCCACTGTCCCGCTACAACATCCCCGCTCCGGTGGTCGGCGGTCTGCTCGTGGCCCTGCTCCTGCTGCTGACCCGCCGCGACGGGCTCAGTCTGATCAAGTTCGATACATTGCTGCAAGAACCCCTGATGATCGCTTTCTTCACCACCATCGGCTTTGGAGCCAGTCTGTCGCTGCTGAGGATCGGCGGCCCGCAGGTACTGCGTTTTTTCCTGATCTCGACGGTTTTCGCCGTCGTTCAGAACCTGCTCGGCTGGCTGGTCAGCCTGCCGTTCGGCATCAACCCGCTGTTCGGTGTCCTCAGCGGCTCGGTCACCCTGACCGGAGGACCGGCCACCGGGCTGGCGTTCGCTCCCCTGTTCGAGAAGGCCGGTGTTAACGGAGCGGCCAGCTTCGCCATCGCCGCCGCCATGTTCGGCATCGTTTCCGGCGGTCTGATCGGCGGACCGGTGGGTACCCGTCTGATCGAGCGTTTCCGGTTGCCAACCCCCAGACCGGGCGGCGCACAGGTCGAGAACAAGGCCGCCCCCGAATTGATCGAACCGCTGCTGCCGGAACCGGAAAACAACGCCCTGGCCGGCGAAGACAAGGAGAGCTACAGCCTGCTCAAGAGCGTGGTCCTGATTCTTTCGGCCATGTGGGGCGGCTACTGGCTCAGCCGCCTGTTCACCGGAATCGGTCTGACCCTGCCAGCCTACATCGGCGCCATGTTCGTGGCCGCCGTCATCCGCAATTTCGATGACTGGACCGGCCTGCTGGCCGTATCCCAGAAAACCATCGACGACATCGGCAACGTATCCCTGTCCCTGTTTCTGGTCATGGCCCTGATGACCCTGCGTCTCTGGGAACTGGCCGGTCTGATGCTGCCTCTGATCGTCATGCTGCTGGCGCAACTGGCCATGATCGCTCTGGCCGCCTACTGGCTCGTGTTCCGTCTCATGGGCCGGGATTACGAAGCTGCCGTCATGTCCGGAGGCTTCATCGGCTTCATGATGGGCACGACGGCCAACGCCATGGCCAACATGAACGCCCTGGTCGAACGTTTCGGCAAATCGCCGCGGGCCTACCTGGTCGTGCCCATGGTCGGCGCCTTCTTCATCGATTTCGCCAACGGACTGATCATCACGGTTTTCCTCAACATCCTCGGTTGAGAACGGCCAGGCGCCGTTTACAGCCGCTTCCGTCGCAGGCGCAGGGAATTGCCGACCACGAAAATATCCGAAAAGGCCATGGATGCGGCGGCGATCATCGGGTTGAGCCAACCCAGGGCGGCGACGGGAATGGCGATGATGTTGTAAAAGAACGCCCAGAACAGGTTTTGCCGGATGGTGGTCAGGGTGGACTGGGCGATGGCCAAAGCCCGGGGCAGGAGGCTGAGATTGCCGTTGAGCAGGATAACCTGGGCGGATTTGATGGCAATCTGCGTGGCCTGACTCAGCGATATGCCGACACTGGCCCTGGCCAGGGCCGGGGCGTCGTTGATGCCGTCGCCGACCATGGCCGTACATTCCGAACGGGTCATGTCGGCGATCAAATCCAGCTTTTCGGCCGGTGTCTTTTCATAAAAAACATCCTGAATGCCGATTTCGGCGGCCAAGCGCCGGCACTTTTCCCGGCGGTCGCCGCTGAGCAAGGCGGTACGGATCCCCCGCGCCTTCATGTGCGCGATGACCTGCCCGGCGTCTTTTTTGACCTCGTCTTCCACATCGAGCCAGGCGATCAGACGATCGTTCCGAATCAGATAGACGGTATGGCTGTCGTCATCGGTCAGATGGCGCGCCGTCGCAAACGAGCCGACCTGGTAGCGATTACCGGACAAGTCCCGGGCTTGCAGTCCCAAGCCCTTCTGCTCCGATATCTCGGCGAATTCGATGGCCGCGCTGTCGGTCAGGGTGCTGCAGATCGACTGGGCGATCGGGTGTGAGGAATGTTTCTCCATGCTGTACAGAATGGATTTGGCCGTTTCTTCGTCGACACCGTCCACGGCCATTCGCGCGATCCGGAAACGGCCCGTGGTCAGCGTGCCGGTTTTGTCGAAGACGATGCGACGGGTGCGGGCCAGGAGCTCCAGTGTGCTTCCGCCGCGGATCAGGATGCCGCTCTTGGCCACCCGGCCGATACCGACAACCACGGCGGTGGGAATGGCCAGGCCCAGTGCACAGGGACAGGCGATGACCAGAACGGCGATGCTGCGCATCAGGGCGGGCTGAAACGAGACGCCGGCAGCGAAATGGGCCAGCAGAAAAGTGGCCAGGGCGATCAGGACCACCAGCGGCACGAACACCGCGGCAATGCGGTCGGCCAGATGCTGCATGCTGGGTTTGTCCCGCTGGGCGTTGCGCACCATTTCGATGATCTGGGCCAGTACGGTTTGCTGGCCGGTGGCTGTGGCGGTCATCTTGATACTGCCGCTGGTCAGAATCGTCCCGCCCACCAGGCTTTGACGCGGAGATTTGTCCACGGGAACGCTTTCACCGGAAATCATCGCCTCGTCGACGCTGCCCTCGCCCCAGTCCACGGTACCGTCGGTGGGGATCTGATCGCCGCTGTTGACCAGCAACCGGTCGCCGCAACGGATACGGTCGGCTTCGATCAGTTCGATGCTTTCGTCGCCACCGGTCAGCAGAATCCGTTTGGCCGTGACCTTCTGCAGCCGCACCAGTTCGTCTATGGCCGAAGTCGTCCGTTTGACGGAGCGGTGCTCGAGCAGATTGCCCAGCAGAACCAGGGTGATGATGCTGGCCGAAGTCTCATAGAACTGGTAATCGTGGCCCAGTCCGTTCACCGTGCCGTACAGGCTGTAAGCGAAAGCGGCGCTGGAGCCCAGGATGATCAGCACATCCATGTTGGGTACGCCGGTTTTGAGCGAATTGACGGCACTGCGGCCGAAATGCCAGGCGCCGACGGCATAAACCGGTACGGCTAAAATCAACTGGAAAACCGGGTCGTGCAGCAGCGGCCAGGGCAGAAACATGGCGATCAGCAAGGGTACGGTGAACAGCAGCGCCAGGTAGAATTTGCCCTCGATGGTCCACACCGGTTTCGGAGAAGCGCTGTCGCTTTCCACGACCCGGTAGCCGCTGCGGGCGATACCCTCCTTGGCTTGCTGCAGACGATCATCATCGACCGCCGCGAAACTGACCAGACCGCCGGAAAAATCGACCTCGACCTCTGCAAAACCGTCCTTTTCCAGCCTTCTTTTAATGCCCAGGGCACAGTTGGTGCAGCTCATGCCCTCGACCTTGATTTGCGTTTTTGGCATATCGGTTTTCATCGTTCATCCCTTCGCATCACGGCACGAGCATGACAAAACGGCATACCGCCGCCGCGGAGCGGATTCATCATAAGACGTACTACAGGCATCCTTTCGGTATAATCACGACTCGGCAACGGTGATGAAATTGCGATCGTTTTTTTCATATCAGCTAATAATGTGGGAACTGCCACAAAATTTCATCGTGTTTCTGCTTTTTATCTGTACCTCGGGTCAGGCCGGAAAAAGGGAAATCCACAACGGGCACATCTTCGTCAACATTTCCGGATGGGGTGTCAGTCTGGGCAGATTCGTCTTCTGGTTCGAAAACCACGATCCGGTACTGGACGGTCCGGTCCGGCAGGACCGCCTTCAGCAACCGTTGAAACTCTGCGCCGGTTCCTGGTGCAGGTACAGGGTCAGAGGCGGCACATCGTACGGTCTGGTACCCCGCGAGCGACCGGATCGACAGCCGTTCAGCAGCGGAACAGTCGTGCATTTTGCGGCGTTTAGGGCGGCCAGCAGGGCCACACCGGTGGGCGTGCACAGTTCCTGGTCGATGGGACCGAAGCGCCAGGGTATGGCGAAGCGATCCAGGATGATGCGCGCCGCCGGAGCCGGTACCGGCAAAGTGCCATGCGAAAAGCTGACCGTACCGCCGCCGACGGCCAGAGGACCCAGCAGCTCGATTTCCGGATCCAGCTTGAGACTCCACAGTGCCGTCATCACGCCGCAGATATCCATGACGATGTCCTGGGCTTCGTGCAGATAGGTTTCCTGGTGATGCGGATGTTCATGACCGTGCTCGTGACTGTGATCATGGTCGTGGTCATGACCGTCGTGCTGGCGGATATGGTGGTCCATCTCCGGCATACGACTGTGGGCCTCCGTTTCGGCCTGAATCAGAATTGCCAGGGCCTGCTGCCCGCAGTCCCGATACGGACGCGGCATGGACAGGCTCTCCATGCCCTCGGTCAGCAGCCGGCGGGCCCGGGAAGCGGCCAGGTGAGCGTCGTTGTTCTCCAGGCTGATGCGCAGTCGGCTGACTCCGTCGGCCATGACTTCCAGGGCTGCGCTGACTTCACCCAGGCGACCGCCCACCATCTCCATGGCTTCCAGCACCTGATCGGCGTCTGCCCCCAGTGACAGCAAACCGGCGCAGAGCATATCACCGGCCACCCCGCCGCCGGCATCGAGTAAAAGCCTCATGTTCATCCTCCTGAGCGCTTCTTTTGCCATATTCCCGGGTCCTTGTCAATAATCGGGAGGCTCGACAGCCACGAATATTTTGGTTACTATACTGAAACAAACCAAAACGCAGACAATCGGAGGCCGGATGATCAAGCCGTCGTTACCCGGAATGAGTTTGAAAGATACACTGTTGGCCCGTTCCAGAGACCGTATGTACCACTTCAGCCTCCAGGGCAAAACCATTCGCGGAGCCCTGGTCCACGCCCCGCATCTGATCCGTGAAATGCAGCTCAACCACCAGACCGGCCTGCTGGAAACCATGATCCTCGGTCAGGCCTATCTTGCCGCGCTGCTGGTCGCCTCCAGCCTGAAAAGCGATGAGTACATCTGCCTGCAGATCGACTGCGCAGGCCCGCTGAAGGGACTGTCGGTAGAGGCCAACAGTCATGGCGAAGTCCGCGGCTACCTGTTCAATCCCGTCCTGCCCATCGACAGACCGCTCGATTCGTTCGATTTCAGCCCCTTCATCCAGGACGGCACCTTGACGGTGAGTCGTTTCCTTCCCGACGCCAAAGCGCCGTACAGCGGGAAAATCCAATTACGCTACGCCAACCTGGCCAGCGATCTGGCCGAATATTTCGGCAGCTCCGAACAGACGCCGTCGGCCTTCAACCTCAGCGTCCGCTTCAACGAGCAGGGCGTCTTGAACGGCGCCGCCGCTCTGATGATCCAGGCCATGCCCGGCGCCTCGCCCCAGGATCTGGACCGTCTCAGCCTCGTCCTGCAGAATATGCCGTCGCTGGGCAGCGTGCTCAACGATCAGGATCCCGGCGAATTCATCCAGACCTCTTTCCAGGACTATGCCCCGGCCCGGCACGGCGACAAACGGGTGGAGTTTTTCTGTCACTGCAACCGGGACCTGTTTCTGCAGATGATGAACACGCTGCCGGTCGAAGACCTGAACTCCGTCATCCAGGAAGACATATTCCCCTTGGAAACCCATTGCCGCAACTGCCATACGGCCTACTTGCTGGAAAAAAGCGAACTCGAGGCCATCCTGTGGAAAAAGATGAATTGAGAATCGGCGCCATTCTCGTTTTCCCTTGACCTCGCCGGCACGGTCTGCTAGGATTTCCCAATGGAACTGAAGCGCTATCTCCCGATCCTGACATCTTTCCAGGATCAAACCGTTCTGGTCGTCGGCGATCTGATCCTGGATGAATACCTGCTCACATCGACCGGCCGTGTCTCCCGGGAGGCCCCGGTACTGGTCACGGATTTCGAGTCCAGTCACCACTGTCTCGGCGGCGCCGGCAACGTCATCATGAACCTGCACCAGCTCGGCGCCCGGGTCATACCGGCCGGGTTTCTCGGCGACGACCGCACCGCCGACATCATCTGCTCGACCCTGGCCGAAGCGGGTATCGCCCACCAGGCCCTGATCCGCGTCAAAGGAGGGATCACCCCCAAAAAGAGCCGGATTCTGGCCGGGGCCTCGCACACCCGGAAACAGCAGATCCTGCGCATCGATTACACCAGCCCGCTGCCGATCGACGAATCCCACCGTCTGCAGCTGAAGCGAAACGTTCAAGCCGGCCTCGGCGAGGCCGGAACCGTGATATTGTCCGACTACCTCAACCAGAGCGCCACGGCCGACACGGTAACCGAGCTGCGCTCCCTGGGCCGCTCTTTGCCCATCGTGGCCGATTCGCGTCACCACATCCGCTCCTTTCGGGGCAGCACCTACATCACACCCAACGAGGAGGAGTTCTGCGCCCTGCTGGAAAGCCGACCCGAAAGCGACGATGGCTTCCACTCGGCCGCCCGGGACCTGATCCGTGACCTGAACCTGGAAGGCATCATCCTCAAACGCGGGCACCTGGGCATGATGGCGTACGACCGGAACGGCGCCAGCCTGAGCATCCCCGTTCACGGTACCAGCCAGATCGTCGATGTCACCGGTGCCGGCGATACGGTCATCGCCGTGGCCTGCCTGGGCATCGCCTGCGGTCTGTCCCTGTTCGATTCGGCCCGACTCAGCAACGTGGCCGCCAGTCTGGTGGTCATGCGTGAAGGCGCCTACGCCCTGCCCCAGGACGAGCTGCGGAATGAACTGCGAAAAAACAGTTGACCTGGACAGCCTGGAGCGACTGGTCGCCGCCTACCGCAGCCAGGGCAGGACCATCGCTTTGGCCAACGGCGGTTTCGACCTGCTGCACGTCGGTCATATCCGCTACCTGGAAGCCGCCAAAGACTGCGCCGACATTCTGATCGTAGCCGTCAATTCAGACCGGGCGCTGCGGGAACTGAAGGGCAGCCACCGGGGCTACATCGATGAACGGGGACGGCTCAGAATGATCTCCGCCCTGGCCTGTGTGGACCACGTCATCCTGATCGACGAACTGCGCATGGACAATCTGATCCTGCGTATCCGCCCGGATTTTCACTGCAAGGGCAGCGATTACGAGCCGGAAAACGTTCCGGAATACGCCACGGCCCGCCAGGTTGGCGCCCAAGTCCTGATCGTGGGCGGCCCCAAAGTCCGTTCCAGTTCGATAATCATCGCCGCCATCGCCGACAAACCGCCCCATGCCTGAACTCTCCCTCCAGCCAGCAGCTCGGGATCAGATCCTGCGTATCGGTATCATCCGTTTCTCCGCCCTGGGCGACATCGTGCATACCCTGCCGGCCTTCAGCTCGCTGAAAAGCGGATATCCCGACTGCCGCGTCACCTGGTTCGTCCATCCGCCCGGCGCCCGCCTGCTGTCTCTGGTACGCGGCCTGGACGAAATCGAAGTGGTCACCCTGAAAGGCGTTCCCGTTCGCGAGCGCTTGCGGCAGTTGCGCCAAACCGTCAGAAAGTACCGGCACCGGCTCGACCTGGTGATCGACTTCCAGGGCCTGATCAAATCCTCCTTGCTGGCGGCGCTGCTCGGCGGAAAAAGGCTGGGATTCGCCAAAGCCGATCTGCGTGAACCCTGGGCGGCCCGCTGCTACACCGATCAGGCCGTCCCGTTCGGCGGCGGACACGTCATCGAACGCAATCTTCATCTGCTCCGGCTTTTGGGCATCGAGCGCCCCGGCCGCCTGGATTACGCGCTGCAGGTCCCTGCGCCCGACCCCGACGATCCCGCTGGGCTGGCCATCCTGCAACTGGTCGACAGCTTGGTTTCCCCCCTGTGTCTGATCAATCTGGGCGGCACCTGGCCGACCAAACAGTTGACCGTGGAATTCTGGACAGACCTGCTGCGGCACCTGGACAGGCCAATCAAGCCCCTGTTGATCTGGGGTTCGGATAAAGAACGGGAGCTGGCCTGCGCCATCGCCGACCGTCTCGCCCTGCCGATCGCCCCGTACCTCGATTTCCCCCACCTGCTCTGGTTGATCCGCCGCAGCCGACTCGTCGTGAGCGCCGATTCCCTGGCCCTGCACCTGGCCGACGCCATGGGAGTTCAATCCGTCGGTCTGTTCGGACCGACCGATCCGGCCCGCAACGGTTCGCTGCTGGCCGGCAGCCGCTGGCTCCGGGCCGATGTGCCCTGCGGCTATTGTTACAAAAGAGACTGTGATAAAATGTGGTGTCGGCATAAGCTATCGCCGATTCGGGCTGCTAATCTGGTCAACGAGGTCTTAGGGCAAAATGGTTGAATTTCTCATTCATTACCGTGCGACCATCGGCACATTGGGCACAGCCGTCCTCATATTCTTCTCCCAACCCGGTCCGGTGTCGGTGACCATCGGTTTTTTCCTGATGATAGCCGGTGCCGCCTTCCGGGCCTGGACATCCGGATACATCAACAAGAACAACGAACTGGCCACCAACGGTCCCTACTCCTTGACCCGCAACCCGCTCTACTTCGGCAACACCATCATCGCCGCCGGCCTGGCCGCGGCCGGTAACAACTGGATCAGCGCGGCCATCGCCACGGTGTATTGCCTGTTCTTTTTCCCCATGCTCATGATCATCGAGCACCGGCTGCTGAAAAAAAACTTCGCCGACCGCTACGACGACTGGGCCAGGCAGGTCAACGTATTCTTTCCCAAACTGCGCCGGGTCAAGAATCCGGCCTACAACATCTCGCTGTACATGAAGAACCGCGAATACCGGGTTTTCTACATGGTCCTGCTGGTCACGGCCATCATGGTGCTCAAGGTCATGAAAATCATTCGCACAGGCTGATGAATCCCTCGACTCAGGATTAAACGATGAACATCAAACGAGTGATTTTACCTCTGCTGATCCTGATCGCCGTCGCCGGTTACTTTCTGAAAAACCGCCCCGTCAGTCATGGCCCCGGCGAAGTGGCCCCGGACGATCCACTGCAGACCGACAGCGACGCCGGCCCGTTTGATTTTCAGGATTTCCGCATCTTCCCTCTGGCCGATTTCGAGATGCAGGCCCGTGTGCTCGGCAAAGAGCGCTACCGCAGCGGAATCGACGCCGAACTGGCCCCCTGGGACATCGCTTTCGGCTGGGGACCGATGTCGGATGAAAGCGTGCTCGAAAAAATCACCATCAGTCAGGGCAACCGTTTTTATTATTGGCAGGTGAAGGAATTCCCCATTCCTCGTCGTGACATCGAGACCCACAGCGCCAATATGCATCTGATCCCGGCCGACGACGGCATACGCGATATTCTCGACGATGTCCGTGTCGGCCAGGTGCTCAACCTGTTCGGGCAGCTGGTGCGGATCGAAGGTCCAAACAACATGCGTTGGAAAAGCTCGACGACCCGCAACGACACCGGCTTTGGCGCCTGCGAAGTGATCTTCGTCAGCGAACTGTCGATCGAACCGGATTACTGAGCCGTCGGAACGGACTTACTGGCTTTCTTTTCCTTTTTCTCGGCCCGTTTTTCTTTCAGGGTCTTGGTCGGTTTCTTCTTCTCTTCCTTCTTGGTGATCTTTTCTTTTCCCAACTTCAACTCCTTTTATGTGAAGTGCAAATTTTTCTTTATATTATATACCCAAAAGGCCGTCATTGCACCCGGTAGCGGATACAATCCGTTCAATCGATATCCGCGTTGAAGGTATCGCCCTGGCGCAGATCGCCCGTTTCGAAGCCTTTACGGAACCAGTGGACACGCTGAGCGGACGTGCCGTGGGTGAAAGAGTCGGGCACGACGTAACCCTGGGCCTGTTTCTGGATGCGGTCGTCGCCGACGGCCCCGGCGGCTGCGAGCGCCTCCTCGATGTCACCGGACTCGAGCAGCTGCTTGGCCTTCTGGGCATGGTGGGCCCAGACTCCGGCCAGGAAATCGGCCTGCAGTTCCAGTCGTACCTGGTAACGGTTGTATTCCTTTTCGTCGGCGGTCTGGCGCAGTTCGTTCAGTTTGTCCATGATTCCCAGCTGCAGCTGGACATGGTGACCGACCTCGTGGGCGATGATGTAGGCGCAGGCGAAATCACCGCCGAAACCCAAACGCTGCTGCAGCTCTTCGAAGAAGTCCAGGTCCATGTAGACCTTCTCGTCACCGCCGCAATAGAACGGTCCGGTGGCAGCCTGGGCATAGCCGCAGGCCGATTCGGCCGCCTGGCTGAACAGCACCAGTTTGGGCATCCGGTATTGCATTCCTTCGCGGCGGAACAGTTCGGCCCAGACATCCTCGGTGGAGGCCAGAACGGCCGAGACGAACTCGCCCATCTGCCGCTGGGCATCGCTCAATTCCACCGTCTCCTGCGGCTGGTTGTCCGGAGCGGTCGATTGCAGAGTCTGGATCACCTGCTTGGGGTCTCCGCCGAGCAGGAAATAGATCACCGCGACCACGATTCCGCCCAGGCCGACGCCCCCCGCCATGCGCCGTCCGGGATGACTGCGCTGATCCTCCACATTGCTGCTTCTTCTCAGATTCTGCCAACGCATGATTTACCTCCTGCCCTAAAGAAAATATTCTGACCGATCGCCGCCTTTTCGTCAACATGAAAATCGACGGCCTGCTATCCGAAATCCAATTATAACTGTTCTTCCGCCGATTTGCTGCACGCTCTTTTTGGGCAGGATGTGGGGGCTGTGCCCCCTATTCCAGCAATAAACTCAAGAGATCGCATATTATTTTTACCAAAATCTTGTCTTACGTTTCGTTTTTTGCCGTTTTGCGATGGATTCAGACTGATCGGATTCTAAAAGAGCTCGTTGATGTTATCAGCCCCCGTTCCTTATAGGAAAGGGGGCAGGGGGAAAGGCCGCATCAGCCTCACTCCCCTCAAACCGACAAAATATGTTACAATACCCCCTTACCTGGGGCGCTTGCCCTCCCCACAAGGGCCTTGCGGCCCCGACGGAGCAAAACAATGATTCCTCTACTCAACCAGGAACCGCTGTTGGCCTTGCTCGCGATCATATCGGTCGGTTATCTAGTCGGCCGAATCAGCGTCAAGGGCTTCTCGCTGGACAGCTCGGCCATCCTGTTCGTC
Organism: uncultured Clostridia bacterium; assembly: GCA_964465065.1. Taxonomy (GTDB): domain Bacteria; phylum Acidobacteriota; class Aminicenantia; order UBA2199; family UBA2199; genus CAYMND01. The sequence continues at coordinate 14,458 of CAYXHZ010000032.1, read as the reverse complement.
GCCCTTCTGGCCGGGCACCTGGGCATCGCCCTGCCCGGCCTGTTCAAGACCTTCGGTCTGGCCCTGTTCATCTACGCCATCGGCCTGCAGGCCGGTCCCAGCTTTTTCCACATGTTCCGCAAAGACGGCCTGATCATGAACTCCATGGCCCTGGTCATCGTCGGCAGCGGTGCCTTGACCGCCTTTCTGGCCGCCAAGCTCACTGGCCTGGACCTGGCGCTGGCCAGCGGTATCTTCACCGGTGCCCTGACCTCGACACCGGGACTGGCCGCCGCCCAGGAGCTGAGCAGTTCTGCCATGCCCTCGATCGGTTACGGTGTCGCCTACCCTTTCGGCGTGGTGCTGGTCATCCTGTTCATGAAGCTCCTGCCCCGTCTGCTGAAGATCGATCCCGGTTTGGAGGCCAGCGCCGAGGCGCAGGCTCAGGCCCGTGATCCCCTGCAGGTTACGCAAATCGAAGTCACCAACCCCGCTCTGACCGGAAAGAGTCTGGCTCAGATCGGTTTTCATACCGTCACCGGTACCATCATCTCCCGTCTGCTCCATGCCGGATCGGTGTCGATTCCCCGTGGACAGACCATCCTGCAGACAGGGGATATCGTCAGGGTCGTCGGCACACCCAAGGCACTCGACACCGCCGAGATGCTGCTGGGAAAGCGCAGTTCGCTGGAGATACCCGGCGGCGACATCGAACTGAACCATTTCATCGTCACCAACAAACGTCTGGTCGGGCAACGTATCGCCGACATCAATCTGGCCTCACGCTACAGCGCCAACATCACCCGCATCCACCGTAACGACATCGAGCTGCCCGGTCAGGCCCATCAGAAGATCGAATGGGGCGACCGGCTCACCGTGGTCGGCGAAAAGGAAATCATGCCGCTGCTCAAAGAGTTTTTCGGCGACGACATCAAGCAGGCCCATGCCGGGGATGTCTATTCGATCATCCTGGGTATCGCCTTCGGCATCCTCCTGGGCATGATACCCGTGTCAATCGGCAAGGTCATCAACTTCAAGATGGGCATCTCCGGCGGAATTCTCTTGTCGGGTCTGATCCTGGGCAACCGCCGCAAGACCGGTTTCATCCTTTGGCGGACCCCCGCCGCCATCATCAATCTGGTCCGGGAAATGGGCCTGGTTGTCTTCCTGGCCGTGGTCGGCTGCGAGTCGGGACAGACCCTGTTCGAAGTGCTCGGCCGGCAGGGAATCAGCCTGATCAGCGTCACCGTCCTGACGGCCCTGATGCCGCTGCTGCTGACCACCTTCATCTGCCGTCGTTTCCTGAAGATGAAACTGCTGCAGCTGGCCGGGCTTTTGGCAGGCGGCATGACCTCCACGCCGGGCTTCGGCGTAGCCACATCCTTCTCGGATTCCCCCACGCCGATGATGATCTACGCCTCGATCTATCCAATCGCCATGATCGGCAAGATCGTATTGGCCCGTATCCTGGTCCAGCTGTAACCGTTCAAGCCAGTGCCGCGATCGGATTGGCTTTTCGCACTCTCGTTCCAGCGCTCCGGCTCGCTGTACGGCTTGCGGAGCTGAACCCGTGAGCTTCACTGTACGTATCAATCACAGTATCACAATATGATTACATCAACCCTGCAGACAAGGAGCAGAAGATGACAAAAAAAACTCTGATCAGCCTGTCCATATGCTTGTCGGTCCTGATCGTCATGACCGGCGACGCCTTGGCCTGTACCTCGATACTGGTCGGCAGAAAAGCCTCGAAAACCGGCGCGCCGATCATCAGTTATTCCTGTGACGGCGAGTTTCACGCCCGACTGAGCATGATCCCGGCCGCCGATCACCAGCCTGGCGACATGTATGAAATCCGCGGCTGGGGAGAACCCAAAGGCAAGATCCCCGAAATCGCCCACACCTACAAAGTGGTCGAGCTGATGAACGAACACCAGCTGGCCATGGGCGAAACGACCTTCGGCGGACGCGAGGAACTGATCAACCCCGACGGTCTGTTCGACTATTACCCGCTGATGCTGATCACTCTGCAGCGGGCCCGAACCGCCCGCGAAGCCCTGCGGATCATGACGGAACTGGTGGAACAGTACGGCTACTGCGGCGAGGGAGAATCCATATCCATCGCCGACCTGGAAGAAGCTTGGCTGCTGGAGATCGCCGGCACCGGCAAAGGCGGCAAAGGCGCCGTCTGGGTGGCCGTGCGCGTTCCCGACGACATGGTCGGCGCCACCGCCAACATGGCCCGCATCCACGGCTTCCCGCTCGACGATCCGGAAAACTGCATCTACTCCCGAAACGTCATCGACTTCGCCGTCGCGAAAGGCTACTACAAGCCCGACAGCGGAAAACCGTTCAGCTTCAGCGTCGCCTACAATCCCCCGACCGAGGAACAGATCCGCTACTCCGACCGGCGTGTCTGGAGCATATTCCGCCGCCTGGCCCCGTCGCAGAACCTCTCGCCCGAGTACAGCAACGGTCGCGGCAAAGGCCAGCCCTACCCCCTGTTCATCGTTCCCGACGGTCAGGTGGGCGTCCGCGAGGTCATCGCCATGCACCGCGACCACTACGAAGGTACACCGTTCGATATGACCCGCGACCTGGTCGCCGGTCCGTTCGGCTCGCCCGACCGCTGGCGGCCGATGAAGTGGGAATCCCAGGGGCAGAAATATCTCTGGGAACGGCCGATCGCCACCCAGCAGGCCGGCTTCGTCTTCGTTTCCGAGGCCCGTCCCCAGCTGCCTCGAGAAATCGGCGGCATCGTCTGGTTCGGCATCGACAACCCGTTCACCAACTTTTTCATCCCCCTCTACACCGGCATCAACGAACTGCCGCCTTCCTACATCCGCGGGCAGATCAACCGCTACAGCCGCGATTCGGCCTGGTGGACGGTCAACTTCGTGGCCAACTTCGCCAACCTGCGCTACAGCTACATGATCCAGGAGATCCAGGCACTGCAGAAGGAAATCGAGGACATGGCCTTCGACAGCCGGGAAGCGATCGAAACCGCCGCCCTGCAACTCATGAAGACGAAATCCGCAAGCTTCGCCGCCGCTTTCCTGACCCGCTACTGCGTCGACAGCGCCGAGATGAACGTCGAACGCTGGCGTCAGCTGGGCGACAGGCTGATCACCCGCTACAACGACGGCTACATCCAGAACGAGAAAGGCCGGGCCGGGGAAGTCGGCTACCCGCAGTCCTGGCTCGACGAAAGCGCCCGGAAAGAGGGTCGGCGCCGGGCCGTGCAATCTGAAAAGGTCAAAGAAAAAGAGCTGTAACCGTCATCAGAAGATCGATGTGATCGTGCGGCCCGATAAGTCCAGACACCACAAATTGCAGTATGTTACCGCTAACTCCAGGTGGCAGTTGAAATTCACAAATTCTCATTCTACGTTATAGGGCAGCGGGAGGTTGTGGCCATGTTGACCAGTCAGAACCAGGTGCAGGGCATCATGAAAATGCTGATCGATTCCGAATTGGCCGTAGCGGCGTTTTTCACGGAATGCGCCAAGGCATGGAAAGAGGAAAGCGTTTTCTGGAAACAGCTGGCGGATAAGGAAAAGCATCACGCCGACCTGATCAGGTCGATGGCCCGGATCATGGCCGACAATCCGGAACGGTTCCTGTTCGACCGGCCGCTCAACACCGTCACCCTGCAGAACTTCATCGAAGGCATCCGCAACGGCATCAATCGCCTCAAGAACGGGGAATTGACCCGGCAGAACATGTTGCTCAGCGCCCGTGATTATACCCGCAACCTCATCGAAACCCGTTACGCCGACATCATAAAAAGCACCGATCCGACCTTCAACGAACTGCTCGAAACGCTCCTGAAGGAATCGGAAAATCACAAGAAGACCCTGGACCTCAAGATATCCGCCTGGCCGGGTTGACCGTTTTTCATAAAATATCTGATGTATCAGTTTCTTTTTCCGGCGCTTTTTTTTATAATCTTGTTACAGCACGAACAAGGAGATTCATCATGTTTTCAGCCAAAACCTATACGCAGCGCAGACAGGAATTGAAGAAGAAGCTCGGCCAGGGCATCCTGCTGTTTCTGGGCAACCAGGAAAGTCCGATGAACTACGCCGACAACGGCTACCATTTCCGTCAGGACAGCAGCTTTTTGTATTACTTCGGCCTGGATTTCGCCGGTCTGGCCGCCGTCATCGACCTCGACGAGGATCGGGAAATCATCTTCGGCAACGAATTGACAATCGATGATATCGTCTGGATGGGAACTCAGCCCACGCTCAGGGAAAAGGGCCTGCTGGTGGGCATTTCCGACACCGCTCCCAGCGAGCGGCTGGCCGGCGTCCTGAGTAAGGCGGTCAGCGCGGGTCGGCCCGTTCACTTTCTGCCCCCCTACCGTGCCGAGAACAAAATCATCCTCTTCGAGCTGCTGGGCATCCCGCCCGCCCAACAGGCGGAAAAGGCCTCCGTCGAACTGATCCAGGCCGTCGTCGGCCAACGCTCCTACAAAAGCGACGAAGAGATCGCCGAGATCGAAAAGGCCGTCGACATCTCGGTGCAGATGCATGTCGGCGCCATGAAAATGGCCCGGGCCGGTATGAAGGAAGTGGAACTGACCGCCGAAATTCAGCGCATCGCCGTGGCTGCGGGTGGGCAGATCGCCTTTCCGGTCATCTGCACCATCAACGGTCAGACTCTGCACAATCACCATTACGGAAACACCCTCAAACCCGGCGACATGGTTCTGTGCGACACCGGAGCCGAAAGTCCGCTGCACTACGCCGGCGACCTTTCCAGCACCTTCCCGGTGGACAAGGCCTTCACTCCCCGGCAGAAGGAAATCTACCAGATCCAGCTCAACGCCTACCATGCCGCCATCGCCGCCCTGAAACCGGGGGTCAGCAACCGGGACATCCACCTGCTGGCCTGTCGGACCCTGGCCGAAGGACTCAAGGCCATCGGCCTGATGAAGGGCGATCTCGACGAAGCGGTACAACAGGGAGCCCACGCCATGTTCTTCCCCTGCGGTACCGGCCACATGATGGGCCTGGACGTCCACGACATGGAAGACCTGGGCGAGAAATACGTCGGCTACGACGGGCAGCCGCGCAGCAGCCAGTTCGGGCTCAAGTCGCTGCGCCTGGCCCGGCCGCTGGAAACCGGCTTCGTCATCACCATCGAACCGGGCATTTATTTCATCCCCGAGCTGATCGACCGCTGGCGGGCCGAAAAACGCTTCTGCGAGTTCCTCGACTACGAGAAACTGGAAAGTTACCGGAATTTCGGCGGCATCCGCAACGAGGAAGACTTCCTGATCACGCGCGACGGCCAGCGCCGGCTGGGCGCGCCCAAACCGGTCGGCATCGACGAGATCGAAGCGCTGCGGAAGTGATCGATGAAAAGCAAAGCCGCAATCAAGACCCTGCTGACCGTCCTGTTTTTGTCCGTCCTGTTGCCGCTGTCCCTGCCCGGTGAGCGGCAGATCACCCTGGACAACCTGTTTGCCAGCCAGGATTTCCGGATCCGCCGCATCGCCCCGGCGCACTGGCAGACCGTCGGCGGCGCCTACACCCGCCTGGAGAAAACCGCGACGCCCGATCTGGACGGCATGGACATCGTTCTCTACCGACCCGGCAAGAAAAAAGGCCGGCTGCTGGTGTCCGCCGGACAACTGATCAACGAAAAAACCAAAAAGCCGTTGGATATCGAAGAGTACAGTTGGTCGGAAGACGGCAACTGGCTGCTCGTTTTCACCGAAAGCCGGCAGGTGTGGCGCCAGAACAGCCGCGGCGATTACTGGGTTCTCAACCTGAAAAGCGGCCACCTGTGGCAGATCGGCGCCGATGCGGACGCCTCCTCGCTGATGTTCGCCAAAATTTCCCCCGACAATCGCCGGGTGGCTTACGTTTACCATAACGACATCTACGTGCAGAACCTTTCCGATCAAGCTGAGCAACGCACCGTCTCCCGCCTGACTCGTGACGGCGGCCCGACGCTGATCAACGGTACATTCGACTGGGTTTACGAGGAGGAATTCCACCTGCACGACGGGTTCCGCTGGTCCCCGGACAGCCGGCACATCGCCTTCTGGCAGCTGGACAGCTCCAAAGTGCAGCTCTTTCATCTGATCAACAACACCGACAGCCTGTACCCGACTCTGACCGCCATCCCCTACCCCAAAGCCGGCACAGCCAATTCCGCCTGCCGCATCGGCGTCGTCGCCGCAGCGGGCGGCCAGATCGACTGGATCGAATTCCCTGGCGACCCGGCCGAGCACTACCTGCCCCGCATGGACTGGGCGGCGAGTTCCAGCGAAGTCGTCATCCAGCGCATGAACCGGCGCCAGAACGAAAACCGGCTGATCCTCTACGACATCGACCGGAAGCAGAGCCGGACCATCCTGACCGAAACGGACAGCGCCTGGCTGGATGCCGTCGACGACCTGAAATGGCTGGATGGTGGCCGACATTTCACCTGGATCAGTGAGCGCGACGGCTGGCGACACGTCTACGTCGTTTCCCGCGACGGAACGGCATCTCGCTGCATCACCCCCGGCCAGTACGATGTCGTGCGCGTGCTGAACATCGACGACCGCGGCGGTTGGGTCTACTTCATGGCCTCGCCGGACAACCCCACCCAGGACTACCTCTACCGGGTCCGCCTGACGGGCGCCGGTCCGGCCGAACGGCTCAGTCCGACAGATCAGCCCGGCACCCACAGCTACAGGATCTCGGCGGATGCCCGCTGGGCGTTCCACAACTACTCCAGCTTCGAGAAACCGCCGCTCAGCCAGATGATTTCCCTGCCCGACCACCGCTGCGTCACCGTCCTGGAAGACAATGCCCCCCTGCGCAAGGCCCTGGCCGAAATTAAACCGGCCCCGGTCGAATTCTTCAATGTCGATATCGGAGATGGTGTCGAACTGAGCGCCTGGTGCCTGAAACCGGCCGATTTCGACGCCTCCAAACGTTATCCGGTCCTATTCTATGTCTACGGCGAACCCTGGAGCCAGACGGTCATCGACAGCTACGGCCGCAATTATCCCTGGTTCCTGATGCTGGCCCAGAAAGGCTATCTGGTCATGAGCGTCGACAACCGCGGTACGCCTCAACCGCGCGGCCGGCAGTGGCGCAAGTGCGTTTACGGCCAGATCGGCATCCTGGCCTCCGCCGACCAGGCCGCCGCCGTTCGCGCCATCCTCAAATCCAGACCCTATGTCGACCCGGAACGGGTCGGCGTCTGGGGCTGGAGCGGCGGTGGGTCGATGACCCTGAACCTGATGTTCCGCCATCCGGAGCTCTACAGGACCGGCATGTCGGTCGCCCCGGTTCCGGATATGCGCCTGTACGACACCATCTACCAGGAACGCTACATGGGTCTGCCCGGCGATAACGAGTCGGGCTACACGAACGGTTCGCCGATCACCTTCGCCCAGCAGCTGCAGGGCAATCTGCTGATCGTGCACGGCAGCGGCGACGACAATGTCCACTACCAGGGCACCGAGCGGCTGATCAACAAGCTGATCGAGCACGACAAGGCCTTCACCATGATGACCTACCCCAACCGCTCGCACAGCATTTCCGAGGGCAAGAACACCAGCCTGCACCTTTACCGCCTGCTGACCCGGTACCTGATGGACAAGCTGCCGCCGGGACCGGTGGGAGGAGACTAGAAAATAGAGACTAGAGACTGGTGACCTCTCCCCTGCTCCTCCCCTGTAGAGGGAAGGGGCTAAAGAGCTCGAAACAGGTTTTAAGCCCCCGTTCCTTCAGGAAAGGGGGAGTCGGGGGAAAGGTCAACCGCGCCGGTTTTCACCTCTAAAATCCCTCCGCCGGAAAGGATCACGCTGTGGAAGTGACTTGTTACTAGTGACTAGTCACTGGTGACTGGTGACTGGTGACGAGTGACGGTTTACGGCTCCAGCAGCTTCAAAACGTCCTGAGCGACGTAGAAGCGATTGCCGCTGTACACCGTGACCGTCGGCATGATCAGTTCCTTGCCGTTCAGCCACACCCGGTTTTTGTAGGCCGGAATCCGCAGCTTCTTTCCGCCTTTGCGGACCATCAGGACCGGGTCGCCGCCGTCGCCGGCCTTTACGGTGGCTTTCGCCCCCAGGGAGGCGAACGCGGCCCCGGCCTCGATGAAATACCGGGCGGTCAGGGCGTCCAGATCCAGATCGAACAAGCCTTGCATGTAGCGGTTGACTTCGGTGTTGTCGACCAGTCCGACCGGCCGTTCCCCGCCGGGATGGTAGACGGCCAGGGCCACGTCGCCGCCGACATGTCCGGTGGTGGTCCAGCCGATCCCGGCCCGCTGACTGAGCATCGGGCCGATGATGGTGTCCAGCTTTCCGCCATCGGTTTCGTTCCGCCGCACCCGAGTCCAATAATCCAGGACGGTCTGCAGTTCCGAGGCGCTGATGTCGTCGAGAGCATAGTCTTGCCGCAACAGCGTCTCGACCTGTCTGGCGTCATCCATTTTCCAAAGGCGTTTCTCCAGTTCGTAGGCGCTGCTTTTCGCCCGGCGCAGAGGCGCCAGATAGTCCTCCAGCGGGCGTATATCGTAGCTCTCGTCAGTGGATTGGGCGCCCATGGTAAGGCCACCGGTACCATGATCGGCAACAACGATAACCACGGTACGACCGTCCGCCCTGGCGAAATCCAGAGCCCGCCGCACCGCTTCGTTGAAGGCCAGGGCATCGGCCACATAGCCGACCGGGTCGTTACCGTGGGCGGCCCAGTCGATCTGACTGCCCTCGACCATCAAAAAAAACCCCCGTTCGTTGCGGTCGAGAATCGCGATGGCCTTGTCGGTCATCTCGGCCAGCGATGGCTCGCGGGCCGGATCACGGGTCTTGTCGCAGGTCAGGGCGCGGCCGTCGAAGAAACCCCAAAGAGGGCCGGACCGAACTGCATTCATTTCGGCTGGAGTGCCGACCAGCGTCACCCCCTGCCGCTTCAGTTCGAGCCGTAAATCTTCTTTATCGGAGCGCCGCAGCGGGTCGAGGTAATCGGCGCCGCCGCCCAAGACCACATCCAGGCCGTTGTACACCTGTTGCTCGGCGATGATTTCCATCTGGCCCCGGTTGTGGATGTGGGCGGTGAAATCGGCCGGAGTGGCGTGCTGCACCTGGCTGGTGGCCACGATTCCACAGGCACGGCCCTGCAGGCGTGCCGCCTCCAGGATGGTCAGCAGCGGCGCCCGTTCCCGGCCGGGGGGGACGGCGGGGACACCGGGCATGGTGGCTCGATCGGGCAGAATCCCGATGAAGCGGGTGTGCGACTTGTGGCCTGTGGCGTAGGCCGTCGAGGCCGGCGCCGAATCGGTGATCGGGGCGTCGGCGGCATAGGTCCGTACCAGGCCGCAGATATAGGGATCCCAGGCCAGAGAGCCGTCGTTCATCCAGCGCGCCAGGGTCATCCCTTCGACGCTGAAGCCGTCGGGGATCATCAGGATGATCTTGTCGATGCGGGGCGGCTCGTCGGTCCCGGCCGGACAGAAACCGGGCAGGAGCAGCAGAAGGCAGAAAATCATCGGGATGTATCTCATGGCTCACCTTGTCAAGAGGCTATGATAGCATGATGCAAGGCCCTTGACCAGACGATTCGAGAAGATCAGAACCGTTTGTATCGGTCCAGACGACGTTTGAACAGGATCGGGTAAATCAGGCCGGTGATCATGGCCGCCAGCAGGCCGGCAGCAAAGCCGCCGTCATCGACGAAGCCGGTTTGATGGCCGAAACTGGCCACCGCCACCAGCAGAGTCAGTGGAAAGGATAGCCCCAGCGCCAGCAACGGCAGTTCACGCCAGCTGAAACCGGCCAGACGCAGGAGCGGACTGCACAGCAAGCGCAAGCCCAAGATCAGCAGGCTGATCAGCAGAGCGTTGCGCCATATTTCCCCGCGGCCGAGCAGGGGCAAGGGCAGGCTCATACCGACATGGACGAAGAACAAAGGCACCAGAAAGCCGTATGCCATGGCCCCCAGCCTTTCCTTGATCCGTTCCTTCCGGTGCAACAGGGCGCCAAAGATCATGCCGCCCAGGAAAGCGCCGATAATGATCTCCAGTTCCAGCCACAGCGCCAGGGTGACGAACAGGAAGATATTGAGCAGGCTGGCCCGGATCCCACCCTCCTGAGCGTCATCGCCGATATGGTAGAACGGCTTGAGCAATTGCGGGTGCCACCAGACCAGAAGGTGGTAGAAGCGCCAGACCAGCCAGGCCCCGGCGGCAAAACCCAGAAGCTGCAGAAGATGCAACAGGCTGGCCAGACTGAAACCACTGCGGTGCCAGAGGCTGAACAGAGTCAGGGAAAACAGGCTGAACACCTCCCCGACCGTTCCCAAAAGCAGCAGATTCCGGCCCGATTCTCCTTCCAGCTGGCCGGTTTCCTTCAAGACCGGGAAAAGCAGGCCGATGGCCACCATGCTCACCATCAGGGCCAGGACGACCGAGCCGCCGGCCAGCAGGATCAGCCACAGGGAAATCACCATTACCAGACCGAAATAGAGGATCATGACCGCGATGTCCCGTAACGGACGGCGGCGCAGCAGCTCGATCTCGATTTCCATTCCGGCCAGGTACATCAG
>CAYXHZ010000032.1:2122-3820 GCA_964465065.1 uncultured Clostridia bacterium | reverse complement strand
GCCAGCAAAACCGGCATGGTCAGACTACCGTCGGCGATGCGGAACAGACGTTTCCAGGCCCTGCCCCGTTTGGGCAGCACCAGCAACCCGCTGTCCGCCGGAACCATGGTGAAAAAGTCCCGCAAACCGGCCTGCGTACCGACATGCACCTCCCGGCCGGCTTTTTCCTCGAGTTCCGTTCTGTGCGCATCGGTGAAGTCCCGCTTCAGCGCCATCAGGTTGATCCGCTTGATCCGGCAACGGCGGGCCCAGACGGCCAGTTCATCCAGGACGTATTCCCAGCCGTCGAGGAGGGGCATGGTCGCGTGCGCACCGTAGGGACGCGGAAACTGCGGTTCTCCCTGCAGCAGCGCCTCGGCCAGATTGGCCAGAACCGTGGGATCTCCGGCTAAAACAACCCGGTCGCCCACCTGCAGCGAGACCTCACCTGTCGGCAGCAACAGTTCTCCCCGGCGGTAGATGGCGGCGATGTGCCACTCCCTGGGGCGTAGATAGCGCAAGGGCCGGTCCACCAGGTGAGAGCGGGCCGAGATCTCCACTTCCAGGATCTCCCCCTTGCCCAACCCGATGTTCAAAGGCAGCACGGTTCGGGTCAGGAGCTGGTTGAACAGCATCTCCCGGGCCAGGGTGGCCGGGGAGATCAGGCGGGCGCCGTACCGTTCCTTGAGAAAGCCGTTCGTCTCGGGATCGTGATCTTCGGCCACGATGAAGAAACGGGGGCGCAGCCCCAAGCGCTCGTAGAGGATGTGACACAGCTCCCGGTTGAAGGCCGGATCCGCCTGGACGGATATCACCGCCAGCAGACGGGACAGGTTCAAGCGCTGCCACACCAGCAGGCTGGACGCCTCACCAGGCTGGAAGCTCAGTTTGTCATGGATGGGAAACCAGTCAGGAACAGGCGTTTCAAGGTTGTCAAGAACCAGGGTCCGCCAGCGGGAACCCAGCTGAACGAGCAGATCACGGTGCCTTCGCTTCAGACCACAGACAACCAGGCGGAGCTCCGGAGCTCCGGGCGGTTCGGCGGCTGTCCCTTTTTCAGAATTCATCAATGGCAGCAGGTCCGCTGGCGCAGGACGTCCTCGGCCGGGTGCAGCCACTGCAGGCCGCCCTCGCCGTCGGGCACCACCGGGTAGAGCCGGGCATGCGCCAGAATGTCCTCGGGCCGGAACCAGAGCTTGATTTCATATTCGGACATATCCGAAAAACTGGCGTGGATGACATTCTCATAGCGCACCAGCACATGGCCGCTTTCGTCGAAGCGTTCGTTGCCGAAATCGTCCAGGACGATGACGTTGCGGCCGTATTTCTGGCGCAGGGTGACGATCTTTTTACCCGGCTCGGTGTCCAGGGGGTTGGTGCGGCCGACGATGGAGCGGATCTTGGTGCAGGCGTCCTCGCCGTAGTAGGCGAAGGCGTAGACCCAGGGGAAGCTGTGGTAGCCTCCGGTCAGATACTTGACGATATCCTCGAAAAAGGGCTTCTCGCGGTGCTCGTAATAATGGGCACCGGCCAGCTCCCGGCTCACTTCGACGGTTTTGCTGCCCACCAGCAGCAGGTCCTCCCGGTCGAGATGAGTAATGACCTCGCCAGTCAACGACAATTCCACCCCATCGGGTTTGATCAGCACCAGGCAATGCTCCATCATCCTTCACCTCTTCACGACGCTCGCTGCATCGTCGAAAATTGTACCGCAAGCCC
>CAYXHZ010000032.1:0-2022 GCA_964465065.1 uncultured Clostridia bacterium | reverse complement strand
GATCATCGCCACCGTCCGCTCGTATTCTTCCAGACTGCGGCAGTGTTCCAGCCGGACCGGTTCAGGACCGCGCCGCCGGAGATAATCACCCAGAAAACGCCAGATGCCCTTCATCTTGCTCAGAACCGAAACCGGACCGGACAGGATCTCCCGGTAGCGGTCGTAGACTTCGTCATGAAAAGAGCGGATGCGTCCCAGCGCATCCTCTGGCCTGGGCCTGCCCGTGATTTCGCCGGCCAGGAAGGGATCGCGCACGGCCGGTCGGCCGATCATCCAGGAGCGCTGCTGCGGAAACCGCCGGCTCAACTCGGCAAAGCGGTCCAGGTCCAGAATGTCTCCGTTGTAGACGAGTTCGTGCCGGCACAGTCCGGCAACGGTGGTGAAAGCGTCCAGATCGACCTCGCCTTCGTACAGCTGCACGCCGACACGGGCGTGGAGGAAAATGCGTTGCAGCGGATAGCGGTTGAGCACGGGCAGCAGGCGCAGGATTTCCCCCGCTTCCTGGTAACCCAGGCGCAACTTGATCGACCAGCTCAGCGCGCTCAGCGAGCAAATCTGCTCCAGAATCCGCTCGATCCGGTCCGGAAACGGCAGCAGGCCCGATCCATGGCTCTTTCTGGTCACACGGAGATGTGGGCAACCCAGGTTCCAGTTCAGTTCCCGGTAGCCCATGCCGGCCAGCACCCGGGCCGTCTGGATCATCCCGTCGGCGTCGGCGCCCAGCAGCTGCGGAATCAGGCGGATGCCCCGGTTCTCTTCGGGCATGAGGTCGCGAAAATGCAGTTTTCTGACCCGGGTGGTGCGGGCGGAGGCGATGAACGGGGCCAGGGCGGCGTCGAAACCGGGAAAGTGGCGGAAATAGGCGCGGCGGAAAACCCAGTCGGTCAGACCGTGCAAGGGAGCCAGGTAGAGAATCACTGTAGAACAAGCCTCCGGACAATTTCGCTATATTATGCCGAAACGACTGCCTTGACAAGGGCTTGTCGGCTTCCACAGCATACTGGACCAATGATACGATTCATTGTATCTGCAACAGAATGAGTTTGACGATGAGAATGAAATTTTTCGTCGGTGCAACACTTGGGCTGATCATCGGATTCAATATTTCACTCGCTGCCCTGGAGCGGAAGAAGCCGCCGCCGCTGGAGTTCCTCAAGAACAAGGCCGATCCTTTTTATACTCCGATCCCGAAAAGCATGATTTCGACAGAATCGTATCCATTCAGGTTTCTGGGTTATAAATCATCGTAAACGTTCTTGCGATCGCCGATCCGAACGATGGTGATGACGATCTTTTCATCATCCTTGTGAAAAATAACCCGGTAAGCCCCAACGCGTAGACGATAATAATCAAAATCGCCTTTAAGTATCTTGAGATTGCTTGAAAGGGAATCAAAGTTTTCAGACAGTTGGGCGATTTTTCGGACAATCAGTTTTTGGAATGGTTTTGGAATTTTGGCCAGCTCTTTCATTGCTTTGGGAGCGTAGAATACTTTATATATCAAAGACCCAACTCTTTATAGACTTCTTCAGCAGAAATAGGTGAAGCTTTACCAGATTCGATTTCTTTCATTCGTTTATCGGCAATTCGAATGTCCAGCATATCGAAATAAAGGGTCAGTGCTTTTTCGACGATATGACTTTTTTTCTCTTTCAGTTCACTGGCCACGTCATTGAGTTCAGCGATAATACTTTGGTCCAAAGTGAAAATGGCTTTGGGTCTGGCTGTTTCATTTTTCATGTCTATGATTATATATATTTCTATCTATATTTCAACAACCTTGTCGTTTTATCCAAGAGAAATTGATCGTTGAAAAACCAATCGTGGAAGCTTCCTTGTCGTAATATCATCCACCAAATGATTATTTCATGAAACGAAATGAGAGTACCATCCCAGCCGTTCATGTGATCCGTTTTCTGAGGCGCCCCCTATCGCAATTAGAAAAAGTTAAACACTCAACACAACTGCCAGTGGAAAGAAGACATAAATTAGCATGATTTCGCCTGGCACCTTTTATTGTTT
>CAYXHZ010000031.1:8489-35428 GCA_964465065.1 uncultured Clostridia bacterium | reverse complement strand
TTTCAGCCGATCAGCGAGCTGAGGCTGCGGACGATCTGGCCGTAGCCGCTGTGGATGTAGACACCGATCTGGGCGATCAGGGAGTAGGCGGCGGCGATCTGGGCCAGGGCGAAGGCGGCGACGGTGAACTGGCTGACGCTGACAAAGCCGATGCCGAATTGGGAAATGGTCAGAAAGCCGCAGGCGAACTGGCCGATGGCGATGATGCCGCGGGCCGGTACCGGCATGCGGTTGGGCCGGTACTTGAAGGCGATGTGCAGCCAGGGGATGCCCAGCAGCGTGGCCTTGGATTTGTACTCGAATCCCCAGCCGTCCCACTTGTCCCGGGCCGGGTAGGGCGCGCCGCATTGCGGACAGGCCAGGGCCTGTTCGGACACCTCGTGCCGGCATTCACGGCATTTTTTCATGGCTGGACCTCCGTTTCACTTATTGTAATGCAAAGTGCGGCTTTTTTGTATTTTTTGCTGCAGGAAGGTCACGGCGCAGATGCGGCCGCTCATGGCGGCCAGGGCGGCGGCGGTCACGCCGATCAGGTTGGTTCCGGTAACGGCCAGGGTGAGGAACAGGGCGATGATGCCGACCTCGATGACTGTGGCCAGGGTGATCGGCCGGGTATTCTGGGTGACGACCAGGCGGGCCCGCTGCATGGCCAGCAGGACCTCCAGGGCCGGGATGATGGCGAAGATGCGGGTGGGTACGACCGCCAGGCCGGCCAGTTCCGGCGACAGACCGGAAATATCCCCGAACCAGACCCTGACGGCTGGAGTGAAGGCGATGCCCAGGAGGCTGCCCGCGCTGAGAGCGCCCAGGAGCCAGGCGAACCGACGCAACTTGGACAGGGTTTCTTCGCCGGTTTTCATCAAAGCGATGGCCGTTTCCTGGTAGGACAGGCCGGCGCTGCGGAACAGAAAAGCCAGGGAGTTGACCACCGGCAGTACGGCCAGAGACTCGATGGCCAGGCGGCTCTTGCCCAGGAAAAAGGACATCATCGGGTGTACGGCCAGTCCCAGGAGCGAGGTCAGGGCCAGGGGCAGATAGAAGGCGATCAGTTCGCGGCCGGTCAGAAACTTGAAACGGGGTGGTTCGTCCTCGTCGAGCAGGCGACGGATCAGCGGACCGGCCATCAGGCGGCTGGCCAGACATTCCAGCACGACCCCGGTCGACAGGGCGGCGCTGCCGACGCAGGCACCGGGCAGGGAGGTGAACAGTCCCAGCAGCAGTGAAGTCAGGGCCATACCGCTCAGGCGGACTACCGTCCCGTAGGCTACCCGGCGCGGCAGGTGGTTGCCGATGAGTATACCCTGGTAAAAACGGCGAAAGCCGATGGCCGCCGGCCAGGGTAGCAGAAACCAGGTGGCCTGGTGAGTCAAACTGGCCACCTGGGCGGGCAGACCGATCAGGCTCCGGGTCAGCCATTGAAAAACGGGCGGCAGCAATACCAGCAGCAGGGTCGTGCTGATCAGCAGGTTGAGACGGTTGTTGAAGCGACGCAGCTGCCGGTAGCTCCGACGCCCTTTGACCAGGACGTTGGCGGCGCTAAGCATCATGATGATCGGCGCTTCGAAGAACATGCCCAGAGACAGGGCGACCCCGAAGGCGGCCAGATTGTACTTGGCCTGAGCCATGCGGGCGATGACGGCGGCGACGAACGGCCCTTCCAGGCCCATCATCAGCCAGGTTGAGAACAGGGGTAGCCAGAACAGGGCGATCTTTTTACGGGTCAGAGCGGGGGATTGACTGAGCACGCCCCAAAATATCATGTTTCGGCGCTGCCGGCAAGGAGGGAAAAACGGAGATCGGGGGTGTATAGTATGGTGGACGAGGTGTGGTCATGGATACAGATAAAGTGATCGGTATTGCTGGTGCCGGTACGATGGGTGCGGCTCTGGCCCGGCGTTTTCTGACTCGGGGCTATCAGGTGCATGTTTACAACCGTACGCCGGAAAAAGTCCGGCCACTGCAGGAGTCCGGCGCCAGGCCGGCGACGGGGCCGGAGCAGCTGCTGGAGCGGGTTCCAGTGGTTCTCAACCTACTCCGTGATGGCGGTGCGACCCGGCAGGTGCTGCTGGCTGCGGGTTTGGATTGGCAGGGCAGGCTGCTGATTCAGATGGCCACGATCGCTATCGAGGAGAGTCGCAGTCTGGCGCAGGAGATAACGGATCGGGGCGGTCAATACCTCGAGGCGCCGGTACTGGGGAGCGTCCCCCAGGTTATGGCCGGCGAGCTGATGATCATGGTCGGAGGGCGGCGCTGTCTCTTCGATGCCCAGCAGCCGCTGCTGCAGGTCCTGACCGAGCGGGATTGCGTCTATGTCGGTCCGGTCGGCAGCGCTGCGGCCATGAAGCTGGCTTTCAACCAGCTCATCGCTTCCTTGACCACGGCCTTTGCCGCCAGCCATGCCTTTCTGAAAAAAGAGGCCTTGCCAATGGACCTGTTCATGGATCTGCTGCGTAAAAGTGCGTTGTACGCGCCGACCTTCGATAAAAAATTGACCATGATGGAGGCCAGGCATTTCGATCCGACCAACTTTTCTCTGGAAAACATGCACAAGGACATTCGGCTGATCGAAAGCGCGTTCCAAAGCCGGGGCATATCGAACCTGGTCCTGCAGGCGGTACGGACGATCGTGGAGCGGTCCATGGAAAAGCGCATGGGGGATGCCGATTATTCGGCACTTTATGAAGGACTCTTCGACGTGTAGGGCAAGCTGATGTCTTCTGGGCCCCGGAGGCCGGTTGCCGTTCAATGTCGCAAGCGCATCTTCATCGTTTCGATCCGTTCGGCCAGCTCCGCGTCTCCGATGTTGCGGTAGCGTTCGGGCAGCAACAGCGGATAGGAGCAATGCTGGGCGGCGACCATCTCCTGAAAGAGCCGTTCCTGCTTGATGGACTTGCTGGCCTGCCATTGGTCGAGGATGGTGGCGATGGGCACGGTCGGGTCCATCTTGCGTCTGGCCAGGGTTTCGGCGATCAGGTTGCGGTAATCGCGGGCCGAGTAATAATCGGTGCGTTCCAGCAGCAGCGACATCTCCGCTTCGCTGACGGCGATTTTTTTACGGGAGAACATGCCGGCGACGAATTCGCGCCGTTCGTTCCCCTCCAGATCGAAGATGGGGATCTGCAGCGGGGCACGGCTCTTGATGTCCGGATCCAGCTCGTCGGGACGGGAGGTCATCAGACCCCAGAGCACCTTGCCCAGAAAGCGCGGATCGCCCATCATCTTGATGATGTTGCCCGACAGACGCTGCTCGGTCTGATGGGTATCGGAGCTGTGTACCGAGCCGAAGGCGGTGTGGGCCTCGTCGACCAGGATCAGGATTTTGCCGAAGGTTTCGATATGCCAGCGCAGCAGTTCGAAGAAACGGTCGGTTTCGCCGAAGTAGGAGCCGCGGATACCGGCCAGCTCGATGACGATGCGTCCCGACACGCTGGCGTAGGCCTCCAGCTGGTAGGTCTTGCCCGAGCCGTTGGGACCGGAGACCAGGATGGCCGAAATGGCCGTCTCGGGGTCCTGGCAGCGCAGGAATATGGACTTGAAAATTTCGCTTTCCTTCCGGTAGCCGACGATGTCCTGCGGACCGTGGCTCGGTCTCTTGACGCGGATGATGTCGCCGAGCTGGTTCTGCAGCAGGGTGTTGACGGTCTCGTTGATCTCCTGCCGGGAAACCGGTCGGCCGGTGCGCTGGGCCACTTCCAGGATATCCTTGATGTGCGGCAAGGTCAGTCCGGCGCTGTCCTCGGCGAAGCTTGCGGTATCCTCGGCGAAGTTCAGGCCGCTGCGGGTGGCGCGGAAATGCTGTACGAAGCGGTCCCGCTCCGACTGATCGGGCAGGCGGATGGAGATGTGTTCGCTCTGCGGCAGGTTGAGAATTTGCTGGTTGATCTCGCTGCGCACCGGGTTGATCAGGACGATCAGCTCCGGGCTTTCGCGAAAGGCCGGGGTGTTGACCCAGGACAACAGCGAGACCAGGCACTGGCGGTCGAGGTCGGAAAGGCGGGCGAATTCTCCGGCCGGAAACAGCGCGCCGGCGAAGCGGATGATGACGCACAGAGGCTTGAGCCTGGATTCGAGGCGGCGTACGCGGCGGAAGGCGTCGATCATGGCGTTGAGCAGCACCAGCGCGGTCAGCGGGCTGTGTTTGACCGATTCCAGCAGCTCACTGATGGCTTTGAGCCGTTTCTGCGGCACGTAGTAGCCGTCGGTCGACTCGCAGACCCGGATCACTTCGGCACGGGTTTCGTCACGGTAAAAATTGATCCCCGAGGCGATGTCCAGGCTGAGCAGGTGGAAATGGCCGCTGAGCTCCTGATCGAGAGTCTGCTCCAGCGACAGGTAATTCTCGGCGGTCGGGCTCCAGAACAGGCCGGTGCTGTCGCCGGTCAGGACCAGCATGTTCTTGCGGCGCAAGGTGTAGGCCGAGCCGAGTTCCTCGATGAAACGGGGGCGATCCCGGACCGGTGTGGAAAAATCAGGGTTGGTCATGCCACTCCTCGTTGCTGACGGTGCGGTAAGCGTCGCGGTGCCGCAGGTCAAAATCACGGATATGTTGACGATGGGACGGCTCCAAACCGTCCAGGCGGATCTTGCGGATCAGTTCGTTGGCCTGCGGGCTGTACTTGAAGCTGCTGTCGTGAGGGTGCGGCCCCGGCGTGGGTAGGTCGCTGACGATTTTGGCGCCCTGGCTGGCCGAGTCGTCGCTGCTGTAGTATTGGGAAAGGACCAGGATGCGGGTACCCAGGAAAACCGCTTCTTCCAGATCGTGGGTGACGAAAAACACAGTCATTTTGTGCTCGTGCCACTGTTCCAGGATGTAGAGCTGCATGTCCTGGCGGGTGCTGTCGTCCAGGGCACCGAAGGGCTCGTCCATCATCAGCAGGCGGGGTTTCATGATCAGGGCCTGGGCGATGGCCACGCGCTGCTGCATGCCGCCGGACAGTTCGTGCGGGTACTTGTCGCCGTGTTCGGCGAGCTTGACCCGTTCCAGGTATTCCCGAGCCCGCTGCCGGAATTCCTGGTGGGCGCGATGGTGTTTGAAAGGGCGTACGAGGCGTCCCGGCAGACTGAACGACTCCATGTCCAGACCGAAAGCCAGGTTGTCCAGGACTGTCAGATGGGGGAACAGCGAGTATTTCTGGAAAACGATACCCCGGCTGCGTTCGGGGTGACGGATCGGCTGACCGTCGAAGAGTGCGGTTCCGCATTCGGCCTGCTCGGCACCCAGAACCAGCCGCAACAGGGTGCTCTTGCCGCAGCCGCTGGGGCCGACGATGGTCACGAATTCGCCGCTGTTGACGTGCAGATCGATGTCGTTGAGGACGGTCATTTCGCCGCCGCAGCGGTCCGGATAGCGTTTGACCAGGTCTTCGAGTTGCAAGAGGTATGTGGCGTTCATTTGTTCACCGTGGCCCAGGGGTAGCCCTTTCTGATGATCAGGCGCACGAGCAGGTCGGCGCTGACGGCCAGCAGGCTCATCCAGACGACGTAGGGAATGATGATGTCCATGGCCATATAGCGGCGCACCACGAAGATGCGGTAACCCAGACCGACGGTGGCGGCCAGCGATTCGCCGGCGATCAGAAACAGAATCATGGACTTGAAATTGAGGCGGATGGTGTTGAGTACCGCCGGCAGGATCTGGGGCAGGACGATGCGCAGGCTGATTTCGTGGTGGCTGGCGCCCAGGGTCAGTCCCTTGGTCAGCTGCTCGCGCGGTACCTCTTTGGCCCGCAGGTAGGCGTCCAGGGCGATGGTCGGAAAGACGCCGATCAGGATCAGGGCCACCTTGGACACTTCGCCCAGGCCGAAGATGATGAACAGGATGGGCAGGACGGCCAGGGCCGGGATTTTGTCGAAGAAGGTGATGAATTTTAAAAATGTCAGTTCAAAGTAGGGGAACACGCCCATGTACAGACCCAGCAAAACGGCCGGGATCAGCAGGGCCAGGCTGATGAAAAAGCGTCTCAGGCTGGCCAGCGAATCGACCAGCAGGCGGATCTCGCCGTCGCGGTCGGTCTCGAAGGCCGAACGTTTCAGGCCATCGGCCATTTCGCTGAAGGTGGGCACGATCTTGTCCTGCGGGTTTTCGGCGTGACGTCTCATGGCCGTGACCTGGTACAGACCCAGACAGAGGGCGAAGAGTAAAAAAGACAAAATGGTCCTGGCCCACCGGGCCGGTCTGGCATGCAGGTTGAAAGGCCCGCGCTTGCTCATAGCTTTCCGTCGGCGGCCAATTCCGTAAACCGGTTGTCGTAATGGAATTTCACGTTCTTGCTGTCACCCTGGATGGAACCGTCGGGGTAACGAATGCCGATGACGTCGACCGATTTGGCGTTTTCTCCCAGCAGAGAGTGTTTGAAGCAGAATTGGCGCACGAAATCCATCTTCTGCTTGATGGCCGGTCCTTCCATGAAGGCCAGGGCTTCGGCCGGGCTGTAGTACATGGCGGTTGTCCTCAGCTGGGATTTGTATTCGGCCAGGGAACATCCGGCCGAGTCGGCCATCACCTTCAGTGCCTTGTCGGCAGCCGGTCCCTTCTGATTCATGACCGTCATCACTTCGTACCAGACGCCGGTCAGGGCTTTGCCCAGTTCGGGGTTTTTCTTGAGCACCTGGCTGTTGACGATCATCAGGTCGAGGATCTCCTCCGGTATGTCGGCCGAGGTGAAGCGCTTGCTGACCCCCGGGCTCTGCTCGATCTGCATGACCATCGGGTTCCAGGTGATGACCGCCTTCTGGTCCGCGTTGGACAGAAAGACGGGGCCGATGTCGGCGTCCGAGGTGTTGAGCACGCGGACATCGCTCTCTTTCAGGCCGTTCAGCTCCAGGCAGCGGGCCAGCAGGTAATGGGAGACGGACAGCTCGACCAGACTGATTTCCTTTCCCTTCAGATCCTTGATCTGCAGGTTGTCGCGCACCAGCAGGGCGTCGTTGCCGTTCGAGTAATCTCCGACGATGATGGCGCTGCTCTCGACACCGGATGCCGCCGGCATGTCCAGGCATTCCATGTTGGTCATGACGCAGGCGTCGACCTGTCCGGCCACGTAGGCTTCCACCGAGGGGATGTAGTCCATGCGGATCAGCTCGATCTCGATCTTGTATTTATCGGCCCATTTCTTGAGGATACCGGAATCCTTGGCGTAATCCCAGGGCATCCAGCCGGCGTAGATCGACCAGGCCACCTTGAAGCGCGGCGCGGCGAAGGCGGGTAAAATGAAGGCGATACAGAGCAGCGATACCAGCAGAATATTTTTTTTCATGGTCATCTCCCGTTGTTATATCTTGGGACGGTCGTCGCTTTCTTTGCCGTCGGTTTGAGCCGTGGTTTTGACGCCTTCGCGTTCCGCCTTGCGGGCGGCCAGCATCGAATCCATGGTCAGACGCGAGGTCGACTGCCTTCCGGCCTGTTCGTACTGTTTGTCCTGCAGCCGAACATCGCTCTTGGCCAGTTTTTCGGAGATCTTGGCCTTGGCGGTCAGACGTTTGTTGGCTTCCAGTACGGCACTGATGGGACCGCGGTCCATGCTGGTCTCCAGTCCCTGCAGACGGTCGTTGAGTTCGACGATCTGTTTGGCAGAGACGAAGTCGGCGATGGCTTCGGCCTTCTGCTGCGGCATTTTTTCGATCTGGGCCTGGAAATCGGACAGTTGCAGCATGTACTTGTCCATGGTGACGCCGGTTTCCTTGACCTCGGTTTCCAGGCGGGCCTGCAGCCCTTCGATCTCGTCAATGCGGTTCTGGAACCGTTCAAAGGCCTGGGCGTGCTGCTCGTAGGCGGCGCTGTCGCCCTGATCCTTGGCTTTTTCGGCCATGGCCAGCGCGCCTTCGCGTTTCTTGAGCAAGTCCTCTTCTTCACGGTTGAGATCTTCGAGGCGGCTGCGTTTGTCTTCGAGCACCGTTTCCACTTCGGAAATGGCGTCACGCAGTCCGGTGTACTGCTTGACCATCTTGTCGCGCTGGATCTCGAAGGCGGCCGAGATGCCGTCAACCGATCCGGTGAACTGTTCGTCGGCAGCCTGGATGATGCCGCGGGCCTTTTTCCAGTTCCAGAAGCGGAAATAGCGGAATATGGCCGCGATGATACCGATTTTTTCTTCACTCATGTTGTGCTCTCCTTACTGTTGATTCCCTGGCTTGGATATATCATAGATTTCATCGTTTTGTGACGTGAAGCTGCCCCGCCGCAATTTTTCTTCGACCCGTTTGGTGGTCTGGACCAGGCGCTCCAGGCTTTGGGCGCTGCTGATGCTGCCCGGAATCTTGTCTCCGGCGGCGATGTCGACCAGCTCCAGGTATCCGGAATCCAGGCTGGCTTCGAGCACCTCGCACTGCGACAGGTTGGCCAGAAGGCTTTTCTGATGGCTGGTATGCAGGTCCAGCCGTTTGCGGTGGCTGGCCAGGCGGCCCTCGAGCAGGGATCTGGTTGGGGTGTCGGGGGCGATTCCGGAATCGAGTTCCCGCTGCCACTGCGTCATCTCGCTGCTCATCTTCTCGTAATCCAGATTGCGGATGGCCAGAAAGAGTTCGAGACTGCGACTGATCAGTGCCAGCCCTTGGGCGAGCACCTCGTCGCTGAGCACCAGAAAACGTTCGGCGCTGGCCCGGCGTTCGGCTGAGAATTTTTCATGCAGGTAACCGGTCAGGCGGTCGTAGGCCGTCAGCAATTCCTGAATGGCCTGGGCTCCCTGGAAGAAGGCGTGAGTCCGGCAGCTGCTCATCAGCGTTTCGGCCTGCTGGCGTTCCCGTTGCTTGCGGATCTGCATTTTTTTGGCCAGTTCCCGGCGCATGATGGTCTCGCCGCGGATGAAGTAGTGGAACAGGGCGGAGACGACGGAGGCGGTGGCGGCGGCCAGGGTGGCGGCGAACGAGGCCGGAGAGGGCTGGATGAGCCCCATGTACAGGCCGCTGAGGATGGCCGCGGCGGCCGGAACAAGGGTGCTCGGGTGCTGCAGGGACTCGGACAGAACCTTTTTACTCAGCGATTCGGGGGTGATTTCATCCGTGGTCGGTGGGGTCATGGCTGCTGCCGATTCTTTTCCAGAGCGATGAATTCCACCCGCGGCAGGCGGTAATTGTAAGCCCGTTGCGATTCGTCGACTTTTCTGGGCAGAGGGCGGCTCGAACCCAGGCCTTCGGCGTATAAACGGGCGGGATCGAGCTGGTGGACGGCCTTGAGGTATTGCACAACCGCCTGGGCGCGCTGCAACGACAGGGCCTGATTGGCTTGCTCGTCGCCTCCGGGAGCGGTGTGACCGCGCACCAATATGCGGTAATCCGGGTAATTGTGGCTCAGGAGCTGAGCGATTCGGTCGACTTTGTCCTTGCCGTCGGCGCTGAGCAGGTTGTTCCAGCCCTGGAAGGTGATCGGTTCGGTGCGAAAAGTGCCGATCGGACTCAGGCGACGCCATTGCTCGTCGCTCAGATCCTGGAATGACTGCGGGGCACGGCTGTCGATCTCGACCGGCCCGCCCTGGGCGATCAGCTTTTCCAGGATGGCGCTGTGGGTGATCAGGTAGGGGTTGCCCTGCAACGGATCTTCGCTGAACACGCCGGCGCGGCGCATGACGTCGGTGCAGGCGATGATGGTGTTGACCACGCCTTCCGTGGTCTGCTGTCCGCCTGCCGTTGCATCCCGGATGCCGAATTGCCGGCGGGTGTTGTCGCTGAGGCTGAACCAGTCGATCTTGTTCAGCATGGCGGTGATGATCTTTTCCTTGATGTCGGTGGACTGGCTCATCTCCTGGATCATCCGCTCCCGGTTGGCGGCGTATACGGACAGGGTACGGAAATAAATATCGAGAAAACGTTCGGCCAGCTCCGGTTTGCGGCTGATGAGGCTGCGCTGGAAGACGAAGACGTCGACGATGTAGCCAGAAAACTTGTCCGATCCCCACAGGTACCGGACTCCCGGCATTTCCAGGGCCTTACTGAGGTCGGGCTCCCAAAGCACGAACACGTCGCCCTCGCTTTTGCGCAGTTTCTTGAGCACCTCGGCCGAACCCGGGGCTGGTTGAATCCAGCCCGGCGGCGCCGAACGCAAAGACTGCAGGTCGAAATCGGCGATGGTCAGGTCCAGGAGAAAAGAGCTGGGGGAATCGGGGGTCAACACGAAGCGCAGGCGGTTGTTGTCCAGATCGTTGACCTGGCCGCCGGGAACCTTGTCGCTGAAGGCCACGATGCCGTCGGCACCTTTGGATTCACTGACGGCGGCGCTGATGACACCCGGGTAGCGGTGCTTCTGTCCGTGCTGCAGGTAGGAATTGATCGGCAGCAGAATGAGATCGTATTCTCCGGCGGCGAAGCGCTCCAGGCGTTCGGCGTAAGCGCCGCCGTCGTCATGGAAATCGATCTGGATGCCAGCGCGGGCGGCGGCCTTGATCATCTCCGGGCTGGTGATGAACCAATAGCCCAGGTAGTTGTCGGCGCCGATGGTCAGGCGGCTCATGTTGCGTTGCGAGTCGGAGGTTTCGAGCTGGCTGCGGTCGAACAGCCGGGGGGCCAGGTACTTCCAGGCCAAGATGCCGACGGCGCCGACGATGACGATCAGGATGATGCCGACGGTTATCCGTTTCATGGTTGTTCGGTCTCCAGCTGCGTGAAATCGCCAGGATCGTATTCCGGCAGTTCGGCCAGGGTGGCGTCGAGGTGTTTGTGCAGGTCGGTGAAGTTGTCGACGGCCTGGTAGCTGACCGAATAATGCCGCAACGGATGATCGGCCTGGATGCACAGACCGATGGCGTAGATCGGTACTCCCCTTTCGGCGGCGTACAGGGCGGCCCTGGGAATCGATTCGGCCAGACCGTCGGTGATGACGATCAGCCTGTATTCGCCGTAGCCCAGTTGTTTGATGTACTGTTCATTGAGTTGATCGCTGCCGAAGCGGATGGAGCTGGCCAGCGGCGTCGTACCGCCGACACGGATTTCGCTGACGGCTTTGCGGAAGGCCTCGCGGTCCAGCCTGGCCAGGGGCAGAACCTGACGGGCGCCGTGATGGTCGAAGACGAACAGCCCCAGGTTGGCATCGTCGGGAACGGAGCGGATGAATTCGTTCAACGCCCAGCGGGCGCCGTCGATTTTCCGTTCGAAGCGCTCGTTGGCTCCGCAGTTTTCGTCTACTTTCTCGGCCATGCTGCCGCTGCCGTCGAAGACGATGTAGAAGTTGCGGGTCAGTTCGGCGGCGGCGTTGCTGCCCGGAGGCAGGTTGACCGGCAGGCGGCTGACGCTGAACCAGGGATCCTTTTTCTGCGTTTCAGCCTCTGACCAGCTGTCTTGGGCCGCCGGCGACCCGGGGCGGGATGGGTTGGAACAGGCGGCGTACAGCAGCAGAAAAGGCAGGGCGAAGCTCAGGCCGGTGTGGATCGGGTTGCGCTGTGCCATCAGTTGCTTCTCAACGGTTTGAATTCGTCGAGTTCGGCTTCGATCTGCTTGATGCGGAACTGGACGCGGCGGTTGGCCGCCCATTCCTCCTTGGTGCGCGGCGGGTTGAACTTGGGGTTGGTGATCCCCAGGCCGACGGCCACGAACTGGGATTCGTCCAGGCTGATTTTCTGTTGCCGGCAATAACCGAGAAAGCTTTTCCGGACTTCCTGGGCGCGCAGCAGCGACAAATTCTTGGCCTGTTGTTCCATCTGCTGGATCTCGATGGCCGGTTTGCGACTTTCGCGGGCCTGCAGTATACCCAAGGGGTCGGAATGGCCTTCGATGATGATCAGGGCGCCACCGTAGGTCTGGGATATTTCCAGGGCTTTCTTGAAGTCGGCGGCGTACTGCTCGATGGGGAAATCGCTCTGGTTTGGCGAGAAAGTGATTTCCACCTGGAACAGGGTGCCGGCCTCGGCCCAGGAACTGGGCTCGACCGAGATTTTCTGTTCGACTTTTTTGGTGTCGAACAGGGGTTTGGTTTGCACCGGTGCTTCCAGGGTTTGCGGCTCGTTGAGCCAATCGGCGGCCTGGAGCGGCGTTTTCGCGCCGATCAGACCCATCTGCAGGAAATTGTTCTGAATCTCTTCGGTCAGGTTCCTGAAACTGCGGGTGGTGCCGACACCGCTGAAAAACTGCCGGTTGCCGGTCTCGCCCACGAAGGTGCAGTCGGACAGCAGTCCTTCGACGTCGGCGCTGGCGTCGGCGGAATCGAGCAACCAGCGCGCCGCTTTGGACAGCAGGCTCTGCCGTTGAGGCTTAGTCAGGCCGGACAGGTTCTGCTGGGCCTTGGTCAGGGCCGCGACCAGGCTGCGGATCCGATTCTGGTTCTGCTGCAGGTAATCGGCGCGTACGGCGTACACGTCGGCGATGATCCGGGAAGCGGTCTTGGTGCTGAGCATGATGCGTGCGCCCTTGACCGATCCGGCCGCGCCGCTGCCCTCGTTACCGCCGGAGCTGAGGTTCAGGGCATCGGTGGAAATGCACATGACGGCGTCGATAGCCGGATCCTCCAGGAAGGCGCTGACCGGGTCGACGATCCGGCCTT
The DNA here is from genome assembly GCA_964465065.1 of uncultured Clostridia bacterium. Classification (GTDB taxonomy): domain Bacteria; phylum Acidobacteriota; class Aminicenantia; order UBA2199; family UBA2199; genus CAYMND01. Next base: position 22,965 of record CAYXHZ010000031.1, on the reverse strand, counting down.
GGGGATCGTAACCGGGCAGGCTCAGCTCGGTGAACCACTTCAGTTTGACGTCCCGGCTGGAGATACCGGCGCTCTGCAGGATGTTGGCCAGGTAGTCCATGTGCGGGCCGTACAGCTGCAGGGCGATGGTCTTGCCGCGGAGGTCTTTGGGCTTTTTGATGTTGGAGCGGGTGACCAGTGCATCGCCGCCGCTGGACCAGGTCATCTGGTAAACGACGACCAGTTCGCTGCCCTGTTTTCTGAACAGTTCGGCGGCGGCGTTGATCATGCCCATGGTGCCGCGCAGCAGCGGGGTCTGACCGGACAGGCACATCTCGACCTGTTTGGGGAAGTTGTTTTCGACGAACAGCTGGGTATCCAGTCCCTCCGCCTTGAACAGGCCGTTCTCGTGGGCCAGGATGGTGGCCACGTCGCCGCCCCAGGTGATCAAAGGCACCTTGAGAACTCCGCCGCTGACAGGGCGCAGGCCGGTTCGGATCAGCTGGCTCAGGGGCTTGGGGCTGAGCAGGTCTTGCCTGCCGGATTGCCCGGGCAGCAGGGATGACAACAGAAACAAGCCGAGGGCGGAAAACAGGATTTTTCTCATGGCAGGCCTCCTGGCCGGTCGAACCGACCTGATATCCGTCATGATTATAGATAAAGGTGAGGCGTATTGCAATCAAACCTTCCCTTTGACTTCTTGCTTGGGCTATCATTAGGATCATGTGCTACCGCTACATCCGTCCCGATTTTTGGGATATCGTCGAAACCTGGCAACTGGATACGGATCTGCCGGCCCTGTTTACTGGCAGTGCCGACCAGGCGCCCAGCGATTCGGTGCCGGTTCTGTGTGCCGACGACTCGGGCCGCTTGCGGCTGGAAATGATGCGCTGGGGGTTGATACCGCACTGGTGGCGGCAGGAGAAACCTCCGCGCCTGACCTTCAACGCCCGCAGCGAAGAAGCGGACAACAAGCCGGTCTGGCGGGACGGTTTTTTTCACGGTCGTTGCCTGATGCCGGCCAGGGGCTGGTACGAATGGCGGCAGACACAGGACGGCCAGGCCGGTCCGACCGGCCTGCGGAAGTGCAAACAAGCCTTCCGGGTAAGCGCCGCCGATGCTCAGGTCATCGCTTTCGCCGCATTGTCCGCCCGCTGGCGCAGCCCCGACGGCCATGAGATCAAATCCTGCGCCCTGTTTACCCGGTCGGCATCGGCTGGTCTGGCCTTCCTCCACCCGCGCATGCCGGTAGTGCTGCCCGCACAGCTGCATCATTCCTGGCTGAGCCCCGGACTCGGCCGGGAGGATATCCATCGTCTGCTGGACGCCGCCCGGCTGGATTTCACGGCCAGTCCCGTCGACTGACGACGATACGGGCCTTGTTTTTCAGAGGGAAATGGGGCAAAGTGTCCCCATGAAACAACCCATGACAGAGCAAGCGGGGATCGTCGAACTGGCCGGAATTCTGGCCCGGATGAGCGATTCGGCATTGATCGAGGAATTTTTGCTGGAACTGTTCACGCCGGCCGAACGGCAGGATATCGCCTCGCGCTGGGAACTGGTCAAACGTCTGGATCAGGGGGCCAGTCAGCGTAAAATCGCCGCCGACCTGGGGCTCAGTCTGTGCAAGATCACCCGCGGCTCACGGGAGTTGAAAAAGGAAGGTTCGGCTTTTCGTGCGGCCTTGGCCCTTCACCGGGAGATTTCCGAGGTCCAGAAGGCGACGGACAGATCGTAATGCAGGGTTCTTCCGGATCCGGACAGACGGATTCCCAGGCGATGGTCCGGGCGCCTGCGCATCAGGCCCATCAGGGCCGATCGGCTCTGCCGGCGGTTTTGTCCGGCCAGGATCTGGCACAGGGTTTGGCTTTCGGCCCGTAAGCGCAGCAGGTTGGAACGGCTGCCGGCCGAGACGATGCTGAGCGGCCAACGCCAGGGTGAAGCGGGTTTGAAACTGTAGGGAGTCAGGGTGAAAACGGTGCCTTCCTGCTCGAAGTCTGCCTGACCGGTCACCTGGTAACGGTGCAGCCAAGGAGTCAAGGGGCGCTGTTTCACCAGGAGAATGGCTTTCAGTTGTGCCGGTTCACGGTCCAGAACGAAGCGCAGACCTTCCCGACTTGTCCAGGATACGCTGGTGATTCGCCAGTCGCCCTGGCGCTGCCGGTACAGCCAGAGCCCGATGAGCCCCAGAATGAGCAGAGCGGTCAGGGTAAGAAAAGTTAAAACCGTCCGGGTGTCCACGGTGGCAGTTGGTTCCCTGTTTTTCTGTACTGATTTTATACCGGCGGTGTCGGGACAGGCAAGAGGGAAGAGGGGAAAAGTTGACCGATGGACGGCGAGGTCAAATTTTTTTTTTCAGACGGGGCTGGTACAGGGAACGGGGAGACTGGAAAATATCGAGAAGCTCGCTGCCGCTGAACTCGAAGACGGTCAGTCCGCGGCCGATATCGTGAGGGTAGTGGGCGTCGGAACTGCAGATGAACCGGCCCGGGTCCAGGCTGGAATCGATTTTCAGGACGGCGCTGGCCGGGGTCAGGTAATCGATCTCCAGCGGGCTGTGCAGCAGGCAGGGGGGTAAAAACCCCAGGTGGCGGTAAATGCCGAACTGTTCGGCGTTGACATGGGCCGGAACGGCGATGCCGCCGCGGGTGCGGATCAATTCGCTCAGCTGGTCGATGTCCAGGTTCAGCGAGGAAATGAGCTGCCGTTCCTCGCAGGCGACGATCTCGTCCTGTTCGTCGACGATCAGCTGCTCGCCGAAGAAATCGGGATTGTTGGGCTGCGTCGTCATCCAGGGCTCCAGGTCCTGGCTGAACCGTTCGGCCTGATGGCCGGCCGAAAAATAGGCCAGCAGATGAACCTCTTCCAGGCTCTGAAGCTCGGCGGCGTACAGGAATTCCAAGCCCTGTCGGCGGGCGAAGGCGCCGATGCGCAGGGAATTGGCCAGACTGTTGTGGTCGGCGATGGCGATCAGGTCCAGGCCGATCTGTTTGGCCTGGAGGACGATGGCGCGCGGCGACATGTCCAGCGAGCCGCAGGGAGACAGGACAGAGTGGATGTGCAGATCGGCCTTGATTTTTTTCATGTGCCGCTTGGGACGAATACGCCGGGAAGAGGGTGTTGACAAACCGTACAGCGGCCGTCGGCCGACAAGCGGTCGAACCGGATGTCGTAGCCATGGCGCCGAATCAGTGTCGCCTGGCATTGCGGACAGTAGGTGTCCTGCCAGAGGTTGTGGGGCAGATTGCCGGCGTAGAGGTGCTGCAGGCCGATCTGTTGCGCCCGTTCCAGGATGGCGCCGATCCGGCTTTCCGGTGTCGCTGGCCGATCGGTGAGCCGGTACTGCGGGTGAAAACGGGAAACGTGCCAGGGAATGTCTCGGCCCAGATCGGCGATGAAAGCGATCAGGGCGTCGATCTCGAACGGATCGTCGTTGGCGCCGGGGATGATCAGCGTGGTGATCTCCAGCCAGACGCGGGCCTGTCGCAGGGCGCGCAGACTGTCCAGGACGGGGGCCAGGCGGCCGGCGCACAGGGTCCGGTAGAATTCGTCCGACCAGGCCTTGAGGTCGATGTTGGCGGCGTCGATGAACGGAATCAGTTTTTGCAAGGGATCGGGATTGATGAAGCCGTTGCTGACCAGAATGGTTTTTATGCCGGCGCAGTGGGCCTGCCTGGCGCATTCCAGCATCATTTCATAAAAAACCGTCGGTTCGGAGTAGGTGAACGAAAGCGACGGGATACCGCGGGATACGGCCAGCGCGACAATCTGGTCGGGTTGCATCTCCCGGCCGAAATCGGTCTCGTTTCCGCTGAGCTGGGACAGGCTGTGGTTTTGGCAGAAGCGGCAGTTCAGGTTGCAGCCCAGACCGGCGAAAGACAGGGTGTGACTGCCCGGAAGAAAGTGGTACAGGGGCTTTTTTTCAACCGGGTCGACGGCCAAGGCGGCCAGGCGGCCGTAATTGAGCGAAAAGAGCCGGTCGCCACGCCGGCGGCGTACCCGGCAGGCGCCGGTCCGGTCGTTTTCGATCCGGCATTGCCGTGGGCAGAGGCGGCAGTCGAGTCGGCCCAGGCCGTCCGTTTCATAGAAGAGGGCTTCTTTTTCCATGGGCTTGAGCCGTGATCTCGGTAAACAGACGATTGTAACTCTGGCTGGATTGCTGCCATGAAAAATCGCGGGCCATGGCCCGTTTACGCATTTCCAGCAGAGTCGTCGGTTCGGCGTACAGGTTCAGAGCCTGATGTATGGCGCGGCTGACGGCGGCCGCGTCGCTTCCCAGAATGGCGATACCCGTGGCCGGTTCACCCGGACCGATCGGGGTGACGGTGTCGCGCAGGCCGCCGGTTTGGGTGACCAGGGGGATGGTGCCGTAGCGCTGGGCGACCATCTGGGTCAGGCCGCAGGGTTCGAAGCGCGAGGGCATGAGGAAGAAATCGCCGCCGGCTTGAAAGCGGTGGGCCATTTCCTCGCTGAAGCGGTTGACGAAGCGCAGGCCAGGAAGCTGATTCTGCAGATGTGTCAGGCGCTGCAGGTATTGAGGATCACCGGTACCCAGGACGGCCAGTTGAACTGGCGGAGGGTTGTGTTCCCAAGCGTCCAGGACCAGGTCGATACCCTTCTGGTGGGTCAGACGGCCGATCATGACAATCAGCGGCTCCGGCCCATCGGGCAGGTTCAGCTCACGGCGCAAAGCGCTGCGGCAGGACTTTTTCCAGACCTCGACATCGCCGCGATACGGCTCGGAAATCAGCGGGTCGTGCGCCGGGTCCCAGATCTCGGTGTCGATGCCGTTGAGAATGCCATGCAACTGATTGGAACGGGCACGCAACAGACCGTCAAGACCGGCTCCGTATTCGGAGGTCTGGATCTCATGGGCGTAGCTGGGGCTGACAGTGCTGACGGCCTGGCTGTAGCGGATGCCGCCTTTGAGAAAGTTCAGGTCTCCGTAGAATTCGATGCCCTCGGCTTGGAAATGCTGGGCGGGCAGATGGGTCAGGGTGTAGCAGAATCCCGGGAAACGCCCCTGGAACGAGACGTTGTGAATGGTGAACAGGCAGGGCAGGCGGTTGCGCGGACCGGTTTTGAGCAGCAGCGGCACCAGGCCTGTCTGCCAGTCGTGGCAGTGGACGGCGTCGACATCGCCACCGTGACGCAGCAGCCATTGGGCGGCGGCGTTGCAGAAGAAAAAGAAACGGTGGAAATTGTCAGGGTAATCCTCGCCGTCGATGCCGTAGAGTCCGGGGCGGTGAAAAAAGAGATCCTGTTCGATCAGGATCAGATTCTGATTCTCGGCCAGCTGCCGGTGGCGGAAGACGGCCTTGAAGCTGCGGTTGCCGATCAGAACGTTGCAGGCGCCGACGGGGGCGCTGTCCGGGAACAGGGCGGGGCTTGACTGGTAATACGGCAGAATCAAGGTCAGCCGGTGTTCGCGGCTCAGGATGGAAAACAGGCTGCCGACGACGTCGGCCAGCCCGCCGGTCTTGATGAATGGAGTCGCTTCGGAGGCGATGGTGACCAAATGCATATGTGTTTCCTGCCTTCAGATTGTAGTGACTGTGAAATTTTTGTCAATCACCCGTCCGCATCGATTGGATCCCCCGGCCCCGGTCTGTGGGAAAATGTTGCGGCATGCTTGCCAGATTCGCCTTCTGCGGCTATAATTGTCGCTCGTTTGCCGGCGAAAACGTGAAGAAAGGAGCGTGATTTCATGAACATGGGGAGAGAGTGCGTGATCTGCATCTTGAACCAGATGCTGCGGGTGGCCGATCACCTGGGGCTGGCTGAGGATCAGGCCGACTTGTTGTTTGGCGCCGCCCTGTCCGAAGCGGCCAACCAGTCGTTTAGGGGTATCAGCTCTCCCCAGTACGCAGAACGGCTCTACGACCGCATTGCCGAACTGACCGGGAAAAAAGATCCCTACAGAGAACTGAAGCGGGAGCAAAACGACTGGGCTCTGGCTCAGGCGCCGCGAATCCGGGCCATGCTGGACGCCGCGTCGGACCCGTTGCGTTTGAGCGCCGAGCTGTCCCTGCTGGGCAACATCATCGACTACGGCGGGGTGACCCTGTTCGATCCCAACAGCATCTTCGCCGAGGCCGGGGCCTTGCGTCTGACCATAGACGACTACCCCGGGTTGGCCCGGCGCCTCAGCCAGGCCCGCTGCCTGCTGATGATCGGCGACAACGCCGGGGAGGCGGTTTTCGACCGCTTCTGGCTGGATGAAATCCGCAGAACGTACCCGGAGCTGCGGCTGATCTATGCTGTTCGCCGCGAGCCGGCCATCAACGACATGACTCTGCAGGACGCCCGGGAAATCGGTATGCAGGATTGCGCCGAACTGATCGACAGCGGTTCGAGTTTCGCCGGCACGGTTCCGGAACTGGCCTCGCAACCCTTCCGCAGCCTGTTCGAACAGGCCGACCTGGTCATTTCCAAAGGTCAGGGCAATTACGAAACGCTGGAGAATGTGAGCCGGGAAGTATACTTCGTTTTCAAGGTCAAGTGCGAAGTGGTCGCCCGTCATTCCGGACTGCCGCTGGGAGCGCTGGTCATCGCCCGGAGCGAATCGCTGCGCAGACGGCGTCTATTTGTAAAGCCCGGCGGCGCTGGTGTATAATTCCGCTTACACGAGGTGTCAATGAATCACAAAGAGATCGCTTTGATCAAGGAGACGCGCCAGGGAGCGTTCATCGGCAAGATCATGGACTGCATCGCTCCGCACCTGACGCTCAAGGCCTCGGATCGGGTAGCCATCAAGATCAACCTCTCTGGTGCACGTGAAATCTATGCCAACACCCACTATGAAACCGTACAATCGCTGATCGATTACATCAAGGAGCATTTCGGAGTCAGCCGTTTCGCCGTCGTCGAAGGGTCCGAGGGCGCCTACCACGCCGGCAAGACAACCTGGGACATTTTTTACAAGTTCAAATACAAGGAAGTGGAGCTCAACGGCGCCCAGCTGGTCAACCTGGACGACTTGCCCCACGACAAATTGTTGACAGTCGAGACCCTGTCCGGTCCCCGCGATATCGCGTACGCGACCGTGGAGGCCGATTATACGATCATCATCGCTCCACCCAAGACCCATAACGTTTTCCCGGTGTCTCTGGCCATTCCCAGCATCATCGGTTTTGTCGAACCCGAGCATCGGGCCTTCATGCTGGGCGCTTCGTTCGCCGAGCAGCGCCGTTTCAATTACAACGACGCCGAGCGCTTCGCCCGCCTGATCCACATGGCCGGGCGCAACACGGCCAAGCTGCTCAGGGAAGTCAATCCGTCGATGGCCCTCATCGACGGTCTGTACGGGATGGAGGGCAAGGGACCGGTCAAAGGCAGCCCGGTCTTTCATGGTTTCTCCATCGCCTCCGAGGATCTGGTGCTGGTCGATTCTTTGACTACGTTCATCATGGGCTTCGATGTCGCCGACGTCTCCTATCTGCACTACGCCCATCTCGACGGTCTGGGGCAGACCAGCTGGGAACGGGTGGTCGGCGTGGACCCCCTGCTAGTCAAGTTTCCCTACCGGCCGCATCCGCTCTACAACAAGCAGAAACAGTGGCAACGCGTCGAAGGCCAGAGTTCGGAAAACGGCGCATCGCGTTCTGCCCACAACCGTAACCATGGCCGGCCGCGCGAGCAGAGACCGCCCAAACCCCAGGTGCCCCCCCGCAATGAGCCCCGATAGCCGTTCCACGCCAGACGGTGTTTTCTATCAGCGTATCGACGAAGGCCTGACCTTCGATCTGCACCGTTCCAACCGGCGCGGCCTGCCCGAGGTGGTCTACGGTGAGGGCAAGAGCGAGGCGCAGCTGGTCGAATTGTTGCAACGGCTGCTTGCGGGTGGTGTACAGCCCCTGATCACCCGTCTGCCCGACGCGCTGGCAGTCTGTCTGGCCGAGCGTTACCCGGTGCTGGCGCACTACCCCAAGGCGCGCTTGCTGGCACCCAGAGAGATGCCGGCCGCCCAGTTGAAGCGGCCCATTGCCGTGCTCAGCGCCGGTGCTTCCGACGAGGGGGTTGCCGAAGAGGCGGCACTGAGCGCCCAGTTTCTCGGCGCCAGGGTGCAGCGTTTTTACGATGTCGGTGTAGCCTGCCTGCGGCGGGTTCTGGATATCGCGCCCGCGCTGGACTCCTTTTCGGTACTGATCGTCGTCGCCGGCATGGAGGGGGCGCTGCCTTCGGTCGTGGCCGGCTTGACCCGGACACCGGTGTTGGCCGTACCGACTTCGGTCGGCTATGGAGCCAACCTGGGCGGAGTTTCGGCCCTCCTGGGCATGATCAACAGCTGCGCCGGGGGAGTGTCGGTTTTCAATATTGACAATGGGTTCGGTGCCGCCTACCAGGCCGTGCTCATCGCTCGCAAGATCGAAGCTTTGTGACGGCTCGCCGGCTTATTTTTGGGGGAACTTCTCTCTGAGCAGCTTGTCGACCAAAGGCGTGACCAGGTTGGTGACCTGGCCGCCGGATTGGTAGACTTGTTTGACCATGCTGGAACTGAGAAAGGAATACTTGGCCGACGGCACCAGGAACAGGGTTTCGATTTCCGGGCTGAGGCTGCGGTTCATCAGGGCCATCTGCAACTCGATCTCGAAATCGGTAATGGCGCGCAAACCGCGGATGACGATGAAGCTTTCCTTGCAGTGCAGATAATCGACCAGCAGTCCCTTGAAGGCGTCCACTTCGATTTCCGGTTCGTCGGCAAAGCTCTGGCGCAGGATGTCCAGCCTCTCCTGGAGGCTGAACAGAGGCGCCTTGCCCGGGTTGTGGATGGCGGCCACGACCAGATGGTCGAAGAGACGGGCGGCGCGGCGGGCGATGTCGATATGGCCCATTGTCAAAGGATCGAAAGAACCCGGATAAATGGCGATACGTTGGCTCATGGTTTCATTCCTGCAAGCAGGCGTTAAGGAAGCGCAGCACCTTGGCGCGCAGTTCCTCGAGACTGCCGTTGTTGTCGATCGTCTGGTCGGCCTGGCTCATGCAGCGGCCGACCTGTTGGCCGTTTTCAGGTTCGCCGATGCCCCATTCGCGGTCCAGGCGCCGGATCAGGGCGGCCTCATCGGCCAGATCGTCCGGCCGGCGCCGGTCGAGCAGACGTTGCAGAATTATGGGGCGCTCGGCGCCGAGCCCCAGCAGGTAAAACGGCTTGAGGCTGCGCAGGTACGGAATCTCGGCCGGATTGCGGATGCCGTCGATCAGCCAGCGTCCCGCTGCCTGGGAGCGAATGGTTTCGGCCACCAGCTTGCCCAGGATGCCGGGGCCGCCGAGGCGGCGCAGGTCGTTGCCCGTGTCCTGAAGTTGTTCACGGCTGGGCCTGCCGTAGCGTTTTTCGCCTTCCCGGTGCACCACCTCCGACAGGGAAATCATCCGGAAACCGAGTTCGGCGGCGATGCGGATCACCTCTCCTTTTCCGGACGCCATCGGTCCGGTCAGGCCGATATGCATGGATTCGACTGTGTCGTTCATGATTTCTCCGCCGTTTCCTTGCCATACTGGTATTTGTCTTCGATGATGTCCTGGCTTCGCCAATCCGCCGCCCATTGGCCGCAGGAAAAGATCTGAAAGGGCTCGGGGCCGGTGGTCGAGCAGACGACCCGGTTCAAACCGGCGTTGATGATCATCTTTTTACAGATGAAGCAGGGATAGGCGTTGAGAACCTGCCCGCTCTGCCGGCTTTCGCCGTAGATGAAAATGTCGCCGTCGAGCAGGCTGACTCCGGCCCGGGCGGCGTTGATGATGGCGTTCTGTTCGGCATGTACCGACCGGCACAGTTCGTATTGGCTGCCGGACGGGATTTTCAGCTTCTGACGCAGGCAAAAGCCGTGCTCCAGCGAACTCTTGGCCCCGCGCGGCGCACCGACGTAGCCGGCGGCGATGATCTGGTCCTGGCGGACGATGATGGCGCCCATCTTCACCTTCAGGCAGGTGGAGCGGCTGGCCACCACCTTGGCGATGTCCAGATAGTACTGATCTTTCGGCGGTCTTTGGATCTCCATGCCGCTGATTATAGCATTACTGCAGAAAAAGCTGAACCGGGCCATAAAATTCGGGCGGGAAGGAGAAGATCCGGAAGAATTCAAATGAGACACTGCCGTTCACGGTCTCCGTTTTTACCGTCTGTCAATTGGCTGACGATGCGAAACAGGAGGTCTGGACCCTGATTGCGATCCGATTATCCTGATTCGCATCAGATGGCGGGATCGGTTGTCCAGTCAACAGGGTTCAACCGACTGAGAAATTCGGCGGCTGAGGTCATGTTCAGCGAACCGTGGCTTTTATTCTGCTTGAGGTTCTTCACGATTTGAACCCCCGGGATGTTTCTCAGCATAGCTGAAAATCTGGAAAGAGATGGGGAAAACTGATTGTCGCTCAGTTTTACTTCGATGAGTTGCCGGGGGATGTTGTCGATGACAACCAGGAAATCGATTGCTCTCGATTCGCGGTCTCGGATGAAGCAAAGCTCTCCGTGGCGGCCGTCCGTGTCTTCCAGATAATGAATTTCCCGGAGCAAGGCGGCGGCAACCAGATTTTCAAGCCTGACGCCCTCGTTTCCGTCTACCGCCCCGGTGTCGTAAAAATAATATTTACTGGTCTTGAGTATACTGCGGGTGATGTCCCGATGAAAAGGGCGCACGGGGAAAATGATGTACAGATTTTCTAGAATTTGCAGCCAGTGTTTGATAGTGTGTATGGACACCTGAAGATCGTTGGCCAGGGAAGAGTAGCTGATCAGACTTCCGACTCGTTGTTTTAAAAGACTGATCAGAATTTCAATGGATTTGATGTCTCGGACTGTCTCGAGATCGAGAAGGTCCTGTCTTACGATCGTGTCGATATGAGTGCGTCTCCACCTTCTGGCGTTCTGTTCGGAACCGTTCAGGAACGGTTCCGGAAAGCCGCCCAGGATCAGTAATGAGTCCAGACCCTGTTGCGGAGGTATGGATAGAAACTGGCCGATTTCCTTCAGGGTCAGGGGGTGAAGCCGGTATGAAAAGAATCTACCGGCCAGAGAATCACCGCTTTTCCGGTACGTGTCCAGGCGGGCCGAACCGGTGACCATCAGCCGGGGGGGGATGCTTTCGCTGTCATAGACTCCCTTCAACCATGATTTCCATTTCTTCATCTTGTGGATTTCATCGAATACAACCAAGTCAGTAGAACGATCCCATTCGTTTTTTACGATGATGTCGCGGTTTGGTGTGGAATCGTAGTTCAGATATGTGAATGATTTGTACAGTTGCTTCGATAGGGTTGTCTTCCCGACCTGTCTTGGGCCCGACAGAAAAACTATTTTTCGATCGAGATCATTAATAATCGGAACTTCCAGGTAACGCTTCATGGTGACTATTATGAAGTAAACTTCAGAATTGTCAAGACAAATATGAAGTGGGGTTCAATTTTGCCGGGGTTGTGGCCGGTCAGATAGGGAGGAAGACTCAGGTTTCCACCGGAACAATGGGCACTTCCTCCGCCTTTTTTACCAGGCCCTTGCTCTGCCAGCGTCCGGACAGGTAGTACAGCCAACCACCCAGAAAGCCGACGATCCAGGCGATCGGGATGCCCCACCAGATACCGTTGACGCCGATTTTCCGGGACAGAAACCAGGATATGGGGATGCGCACCAGCCACAGCGAGAACAGGGTGACCAGCATGGAGAAGAAGGTGGCTCCGGCGCCGCGGATGGCTCCGGCACTGATGAACATGGCCGAAAAGAACAGGTAGCCGGCGCTGACGATGAACAGGTAGTCGCCGCCCAGGCGGATCACTTCCGGATCGTTGGTGAAGATGTGCATCAACGGCCCGCGCAGCAGGATGATCAGGATCGAGGTGCACAGAGCCAGCGCCGATGACATGGTCAGGGTGGCCCGATACCCTTTTCTGACCCGGTCGAGCTTGCCGGCGCCGATATTCTGGCCGACGAAGGTGGACACGGCGATCGAAAAATTCATGGCCGGCATGGAAGCCAGGGAATCGATGCGGGTGGCGGCGGCGTAGGCGGCGATGACGTTGGTGCCGAAGGCGTTGACGATGCCGGTCAGGGCCATGAAGCCCAGTCCGACCAGGGATTGCTGGATGGTGGTCGGCAGGCCGAGGCGCAGGATCTTGCGGAAAACCGGGGCATCGAAATGCATCGACCGGGCGTGGAAATGGAGCAATCGGTTTTCCCGACGGTTGAGGATGTAGATACCCAGGCCGAAGGAGACGCCCTGGGCGATGACCGTGGCCAGCGCCACGCCGGCGACGCCCCAGTGGAAGAGCAGGACGAAGCCCAGGTCCAGGACGATGTTGACCAGGGTGGCGACGATGAGCAGGTACAGCGGGGTTTTGGAATCGCCCAGGCCGCGCATGACGGCGCTGATGCTGTTGTAGCCGAATAATGGCAGCGAGCCGGCGAACAGGATCTGCAGGTACAGTTTGGCTTGGGGCATGATTTCGGCCGGAGTGTTGATCAGGCGCAGCAGCCAGCCGGCGGACAGCAGACCGAGGGCGGTAATGATCAGGGCCGCCCAGAACAGGAACAAATAGGTCGTTTCGATGGCTTTTTTGACGGTGAGGTAATCCCTGGCGCCGAAGAACTGCGAGAAAACGATACTGGAGCCCATGGTGATTCCGATGACCAGGGAAATGAGCAGAAAGAAGATGGGGAAGCTGGCGCCGACCGCTCCCAGAGCCGTTTTGCCGACGAAATGGCCGACGACGATGCTGTCGACGGTGTTGTAAAACTGCTGGAAGACATTACCCAGCAGCATGGGCAAGGCGAAAACAAAGATCAGTCTGGCCGGGTTGCCCGTAGTGAGGTCTTTCATGATGGTTTTTCGGAGAGGCCATTCTATCTCTTTTCGATGATCCTGGCAAATGCCGGCTTACGCCAGGCCCGGAAAACCACGGGCGCGCAAGACCTCGTACAGCACGGCCGTAGCGGCACTGGCCAGGTTGAGGGAGCGTACGCCTTCACGCATGGGCAGGCGGTACAGGCAAGCGGAAAAGCGTTGCAGCAGTTGCGGCGGCAGGCCGTGCGATTCGCCGCCGAAGATGAGAAAAAGCGGTCCCGAGGTCGGGAGTTCGGTGTACAGTCTGGTGCCGGTACGGCTGAAAAAGGCCAGCGCTTCCTGTCCGTGTTCCTGCAGGAAATGGTCGAAGTCGCGGTGTTCTACCCGATCCACCTCCGGCCAGTAATCCAGGCCGGCGCGTTGCAGCAGGCGGTCGTTGATGAAGAAACCGTAGGGTTTGACCAGGTGCAGTTTTGCACCGACGGCCAGGCAGCTGCGGGCGATGTTGCCGGTGTTCTGGGGAATCTCCGGCTCGACCAGTACCAGGTGAACCGGACAGGAGGCCCGACCGGGTTCGTTGCGGGGGGTGTTTTCTGTCATCGGTTCGGATTATACCATCGGCCCCGGCAATATGGTGCAATCCCGGCAGTTTCGTTGTGTCGCCGCCCGTATTTTGCTATTCTGAAAGACAATCCATGAGGTGCCCGAGTATGCTCAACCCCCGTTCGCAACTGCCGATCTACATCGATGTCGACGATGTCCTGTCCCAAACCGGGCAGGCCCTGTGCCGCTGCGTGCAAGCAGAGTTCGGCAAGGTGTTCGCGTTTGAACAGATCCGCCATTTCGACCTGTCGCTTTCCTTCTCCCTGACTCCGGCTGAATTCCGTCATCTGTTTTCGGTCTTCCATCAGTCCGACTACCTGCTCTCCCTGTCCCCGCTGGCGGATGCCGCGGCGACGGTCCGCGCCTGGTACGGCTCGGGCCGCCGGATCCATATCGTCACCGGCCGGCCGGCCAGCACCCGGGAACTGACCTTGGAATGGCTGCGGCAGCAAGACATTCCCTTTCAGGAATTCCACATCGTCGACAAGTACGGCCGGGAAAACGATCGGCGGGCGGTCCTCAGTCTGGAAGATCTGGCCGCAGGCTCTTTCGCCTTCGCCGTCGAGGACTCGCCGCTGATGGCCGAGTTTCTGACCCGGCGGATGAAGCTTCCGGTCTACCTGATGCGCCGGCCCTGGAACGAGACGATCCAGGCCGGTCCGGACCTGTTTCCCGTGGACGGTTGGGCGGAGCTGAGGCAGATCTGTGGGCTGCACTGCGAGCGGAGCCAAGCTCGGGAATGTTCTCCGCCCAGTGCTGAATGACAGAGATCGTCTTTATTTCTGCTTCTGCTTCAAATCGGCGATGCGTTTCTCGAAATCGGCTTTCTTCTGGGCATCGCTTTCGAGAGATTTTGCCTCTTCCAGCAAGGCGATGGCTCCGGCCGCATCATCCAGACCCGCTTTCAACATGGACACGGCGCTGAGGGTGGATACAGTCCTCTGTTTCTTGAGCAGTTCTTCTCCCACCCGGAGGGTTTCGGGGTCGAATATCTCGTTCTCGGCCAGGCCGTGGATCATCTGGGCCTTCATCAGGGCTTGTTGATCCGCGGGAAGACCGGCGATGAGCTCGGGGTCCTCGAGTCCGCCGATGAACAGCGCCTTGGCCTTGTCTTTCTGCCC
>CAYXHZ010000031.1:0-8389 GCA_964465065.1 uncultured Clostridia bacterium | reverse complement strand
CTGTGGGCGTAGATGTTGTCTCCCGACTTCACGTTGTCGATCCAGATGCTGAAGCCTTCCGGGGTTCGTTCCGGCTGTCCGGCCTCTTCCAGCTGATTCCCTTCCGGTGAAAAGATCTTCATGGTCGGGTAGCCGCGGACGGCAAAGCGCTGGCAGTAGGCCTGGCCTTTGGGCGTGGTCTGCTCGATGTACTGCAGAATCACCTTGGCGGCGACGCTCTTGAATTCATCTTTTTTGAAAGCGGTTTCCTTCAACTGCTGGCAGGGGCCGCACCATATGGCCGAGAACACGGTCAGGACCGGCTTGTTCTCTTTTTGCGCGATCAGCAGCAGATCCTCGTGGGCGATCTCCTGGCTGTACCAGCGGGTCGAGCCGATGGTCACCATCGCATCCGTTACGTTTGGCCCTTCCCCCCATGACAAACCCAGAAGCGAGACGAGTCCGATCAGTAAGGAAACGAGTTTTCGATTCATTTTCCCCTCCGTTTCGTGTTGGAATATGCAGCAAGGACACAATTCTCAGTTTACCGGCCGGAATTTCTGATTTCAAGGGTTATTTTAAGATTGTAGTCAATATCCATCAATCCGGAGTGAAATTTAAACCATCGCCAGGTCCGTTGGTCACAAAATAACGGCTTGGATCTTTCAAACGACTAAAAGCTTCTTTATAAAGCATAATAGTAATATCCATAAGGAATATGGAGCGTGCGAGACGCAAGTTCTGCAGGTAAGGAGGCGGAGCATGAGGTGGATCGGCTTTGGAATCTGCTTGTGGTTGTTCGTTTTCAGTCCCCTGGCGGCGGAAGGGCCGGCAGATCGGGATCTGATCGCCGGGGTGATCGAGGACAGCATCGCCTGGTTTCGGACCAAGAACTTCGACCGGCTGTTCGAGATCTTCCCGGATGATCCCGATCTGTTTATGTTTCAGCCGACCTGGCAGGGGACCGTCATCGGCGGCCAGGCCTTTCGGGAAGGATCGGCCCTGTGGCGGGACCCGAAAAACCATTATCTTCGCCACGAGATCCGCGACCTGCGTATCAAAATATCCGAATCGGGCAGCGTGGCCTGGTGGTCGGCCATCATCGACGATTGCGGTTCCTACGGCGGTCGCGAGTTCTGCTGGAAGGACTGCCGCTGGACGGGCGTGGTCGAGAAACGGCAGGGTAAATGGGTCATTGCCCAGTGTCATTTTTCCTTCGCCGCCGACAAGGTGGCCGAGGAGATCCGCAACGAAGGGAAGGAACCCAGCGAGGATTACGAGGATTACGCATCCATGCGCAAACGGGTCGGTGAGCTGTTCGCCCAGAAGAAGTATGCGGCCGCGGCGGCCATTTTGAAGGTCGGCCTGGACAAATTCCCCGACAACCTGCAGGCCAACAGCATCAACCTGGCTCTGACGGCCCTGATGCAGGGCGATTCCGAAAAAGCCATCTACTGGCTGGAAGAAGGTCATCGGCGCGGCTTGTTTTTCAGTAAATGGGCTTTTCTGGCCGAGTTGTGGAAGCCCCTCGGCGCACACCCTCGCTTCCAGGCTTTCCTGGAAGAGAATGGCCGCCGAATAGCCGCCGCCCAGGCGAAGGCGCAGATGAAACTGGAGCTGGTCAAGCCGGCTGGTTAC
Source organism: uncultured Clostridia bacterium (assembly GCA_964465065.1). Lineage (GTDB taxonomy): Bacteria > Acidobacteriota > Aminicenantia > UBA2199 > UBA2199 > CAYMND01. The sequence goes on along the minus strand of CAYXHZ010000031.1, from coordinate 6,772 downwards.
GATCCCAAGAAAAAGTACCCCCTGTTCATCGCCCTGCACGGCGGCGGGGAGAGCATCGCCGATTTCCGGCCGCACTGGACTTCACCCCGCCTGAACAAGGAGTTTGTCGTCGCCTTCGTCCAATCCTCGCAGGTGGCCGACATGAAGGGCTTCCACTGGCAGGACGATGAGATCACCAAGAAGGAACTGACCCTGGCCTTCCAGGACATAAAGGCCCAGGTGAACGTGGATTCGAAACGGATCTATATCGGCGGTTTCTCTTCCGGAGGTTACGGCAGCATGGTGGCCCTGTTCTCCGGCATCGTTCCCGTCCGGGGCTTCGTCATCCTCTGTCCGGAACTGCCGGCGGACCCGGCCAGGGAGGTGCTGACCCGATTGCGGGAACAGAAAGTGGCCGGCACCCTGCTCACTACCGAACAGGACAATCGCATCGAGCGTCAGAAGGCGTTCGTGCAGGCTTTCAACGCCGCGAAAGTGCCCGTGAAACTGGTGGTGACTCCCAACATCGGCCATTGGTATCCGGAGAATCTGCCTGCGCTGATCGACGCTGCCTTGAAGTAGACTCTGGATGGCTTTATCCGATCCAGGCGGGTTTTTCGCTGAGAATCCGCTGATAGATTGGACAAGACTCCCCGTGGGCGCCGGGAAGATAGCCGATACTCATCAGGAATTCCTTGACGATCTTGCCGCCGCTGAACTGGAAGGTCTTTTTGAAGAGCCGGGTCCAATCCTCGTGGCCCAGAGGGTGGTTGCGGTCCAGCCAGGCCTTGAACGAACCGAAACGCTCCTGCAGCTCCAGGATTTTACGGGCGTTGGCGATGACGGCGTCGATCTTGAGCCGGTTGCGGATGATGCCGGGATCGCCGAGCAGCCGCTGCCGGTCCTCATCGCCGTAGGCGGCGACGCACCGTATGTCAAAGCCACCGAAGGCCCGGCGGATGGCGTCTTCTTTCTTGAGGATGGTGCTCCAGCTCAGCCCGGCCTGGTTGATCTCCAGGATCAGCCGGCCGAAGAGTTCGTTGTCGTCGTCCAGAGGAAAGCCGTAGCGTCGGTCGTGGTACAGCCGGTCGGGGTGATCCTCCGGCTGGCTCAGCGCCCAGTGGCAATACGGGTTGTCAGATGGTTCGTTGTCCATGACCTCATCTTATCATGCTGGCCATTTGCAGCAAACGTCATGTGTTCAGCGCTTGCTTTCCGGCCCTGCGGGTGTATGATGAATATGCCATAAAAGCGGATATATGTGCCGATTCAGTGTGCCGTAAACGGATGGAGGAGCGGTTGGACAAGAAAGAATTGAAACGGAAGTATAAAGAAACCGAACAACCCATGGGTTTGTATGTCATCACCAATCAAAACAACGGTAAAATTTTCATCGGCAGCGGCGTCAATTTGCCGGGTAACATCAACAGCAACCGTTTCCAGCTCAAAAACGGCATGCACGGCAACAAGAATCTGCAGCGGGAGTACAGCGCGAGTGCCGGAGAGGGATTCACTTTCGAGATCCTGGACCGGCTTCCCGCCAGGGAGGGACAGGCGGAGGATTACCGATCCGACCTCAAGGAACTGGAGGCCTTGTGGCTGGAAAAGCTGCAACCGTACGGTGATAAAGGCTACCATAAAAAACAGGACTGAACGAGCTGGTTGCCGGACCTGTTTCTTGGCAACCGGAGAAGGCTTGATGACTCGCCGAGCGTCAGTGCCGGGCGCGTCAACTGCGGTCCAGAACGGTACGCACTTTTTCCGCGAGGGCCTGGATGGTGTACGGTTTGTGCAGAAAATCCAGTTCAGGTTGAGCCGGTCCGGTCTGGTAGACCTGGCGGTCGGCGTAACCGGAAACCAGGATCGCTTTCATGTCCGGAAAGCGTTTGCGGATGGCCGCGATCAGCTCGACGCCGTTCATGCCCGGCATGATCTGGTCGGTGATGACCATGGCCAGGGCATGGCGGTCGGTTTCGATCAGAGCCAGCGCATCCTGGCCGTTATTTGCCGTACGGACGGTGTAACCCAGGGTGCGGAGGGTTTCGCCGGTGAAGCGGCAGACATCCGGATCGTCTTCGACAATCAGGATGGTTTCGTTACCGCCGGAATCTGCTGCCGTTTGCGTTTTTTCGATCGGTTTACCGGCCGTAACCGCACTGATCGGCCAGTAGATGGTGAACCGGCTGCCGCGCCCGAGCTCGGAAGACAGTTCGATGCCGCCCTGGTTCTGCTTGACGATTCCGTAGACCATCGCCAGTCCCAGCCCGGTTCCCTCATGCTTGTCTTTGGTGGTGAAGAACGGTTCGAAAATGCGACTGCGCAATTCTTCCGGAATGCCGCTTCCGTTGTCGGAAATCGAGAAGAATACGTATTTTCCGGCCTGTTTGAGGCCCTTTTTGACGGCTGAAGCGTCGTTGAATTCGGTCTGGCCGGTTTCGATGATGATGGTTTTGGGAGAGTCGGTGCGTCTGGGGCCTTTTAGGGCGTCACGGGCGTTGATGACCAGGTTGGTGAGGATCTGCTCGAGCTGTGAATTGTCGGCCTCGATCGGGTCTATCGGTCTTGCCAGTCGGGTGTTTACCGAGATGTCTTCGCCGATCAGCCGGCGCAGCAGAGTGTTCAGGTCGCCGATTGTTCGGTTGATATCGACGATTTCCGGTTTGTACGGCTGTTTGCGGCTGAAACCGAGCAGTTGCCGGGTCAGGGCCTCCGCCTTCTTTCCCGCCTGGTGTATCGCCAGGATATCGTGATGGTAGGGATGTTCGGCCGGAATGGTCCGCAACAGTTTCTCGGAATACCCGTTGATGATGGTCAGAACATTGTTGAAATCGTGGGCGATGCCGCCGGTCAGGGTGCCGATGGATTCCATTTTCTGGGCCTGCAGCAACTGCTCCTGTATGTGCTGCTTTTCGGCTTCGGTGTTTTTTCGTACGGTGATATCCCGGGAGATGCCCAGAATGCTGAGGCCGCGGTCGCTGATGTCCTGTGAAAGGGATACGGCGATTTCTATCCAATGGGAGGAGCCATCCTTGTGACAGAACTGCAGCTCGATCGCCTGGGAGAATTTCTGCTGGGCGACGTCACTGTGCGTGAATGCCTGCATTCTGGCGGAAAACAGCCGGGCCGAGTCGGAACTCAACAGGTCGGCAAAGGGTTTCCCGGCGAGTTCTTCCGGTTTGTAGCCGGTCATGCGTTCGATGGAGGCGCTGACGAAGGTGTAGCAGAGGTCCATGTCCAGGACCCAGATGACATCGGAGATGTTGTCGGCCAGCAGGCGGTACTTTTTTTCGCTTTTTTCGAGTTCCTCGATTTTTTTCTGAAGCTGGGGGAAATAACTCTTTTTGATGGATCGTTCACCCAGTCCGATCAGTCTGGAAAAAATTTCATCTCGGCCGTCTGTCTGTTTCAAAGGGCTTCTTCGTATATCACTTCGATGTCCCGTCTGTCGGCCTTTCTGGGATTGGTCAGCAGACAGGCGTCGTGAAACGCTTTTTCCGACAGATCGGGGATGTCCTGCTTGCGGACCTTGACGCCGGACAGGGTCTTGGTGATGCCCAGGTCGTGGCGGAGACTGCGGAAGTAGGCGAACAGATCCTTTTGTATTTCGACGGGTGTTTTCTTGCGGGTCTGCAGGCCGACCGTGTCGGCGATCCGGATAAACCGTTCGGGCGCGGCACTGAAATTGAAGTTGGTGACGTGCTCCAGCAGCAGGGAGTTGCATTCTCCGTGCGGCAGGTTCAACAGGCCGCCCAGACTGTGGGCCATGGCGTGCACGGCTCCCAGAATGGCGTTGGAGAAGGCCAGGCCGGCTTCCAGGCTGGCCAGCATGATATTCTCGCGGACTTCTTTGTCGTTGGGTTTCCGGCTCACGCGGGGCAGGTTGGCGCTCAACAGGCGGATGGCTTCCAGGGCGTGGATGTCGGTGATGCGGGAGCTGGCGGTGGATACAAACGCCTCGACGGCGTGAACCAAGGCGTCCATCCCCGTGCAGGCGGTCAGGTACGGTGTCATGGTATGGGTGGTCTCCGGGTCGATGAGGGCGATGTCCGGAATGATCACTTTGCTGATGATGGCGATCTTCACCAGTTTGTTGACATTGTTGATGATACTGAACTGGGATACGTCGGCCGAGGTTCCGGCTGTGGTTGGGATGAACAGCATGGGCGGCAGCGGTTCGCTGATTTTGTCGACGCCCTCGTATTCCAGAATGTGTCCGCCGTTGGCGGCCACGATGCCGATGCCCTTGGCGCAGTCCATCGGACTGCCGCCACCGACGGCGACGATCGCGTCACAGCCTTCCTCGATGAAAATTCTTGCCCCTTCCATGGTTTCCCAGTCTTTGGGATTCGGGGTGATGTTGGAAAAGACAACGTATTCGATCCCGGCCTGGGTCAGACTCTGTTCGACCTGACCAGTCCAGCCGGCGGCGATGACCCCCGGATCGGTGACGATCATCGGTTTGTGCATGAACAGTTTGCTGCAGTATTCACCGCACAACCGTCTGGCACCGTTGCCGAAAATGAACTCCGGAGCCACGAACTTTCGCAATTGTTCCACAGCTTGTGCCATACCTGCCTCAAACCTGCAAGAAGATAATGAGCATGATATAAAGATAGGTGTATTTTTTCGTTGGATTTTTCAACTGTCGAACCGTCTGTGTCGCGTCTGTCTTGTTTTACTACAGTTTGTAAAAAAGGCTGGGCAGCCATATGGCCGTCGATTTGACCTGGTGGCGGCTGTCGCCAATGAACAGCGCTGACGAGGATTTGGCAAAAATCTTGCTCACCGACGATGACCCATGAAAATAGCTGGAGGCTTGTCATGAAAAATTCCGCTTTGCTGATCATAGTTTTTCTGTCGATTTCAGGCGCTTTTTCGCTTCAGACTGTTTCGGCTCGTACGGCCGGCCCGGTCCCATCCCCCATCAAAATCATCGGGAATCTGCGCTTGTGCATTTCCCAGACACCCACTGCCGTCGTGCCGCATTTCATGACCTGCGATCTGTATGTCGCCCGGGGCGGCAGCGCTCTGGACGGTTTGAATATCACTATCGACAAGGTGAAGATGGTCCATGAGGCCTACGCGCAGCCGGGCAGTTACCACTGCGAGCCCAATCAGTACCTGGCCGTCAGCGGTTCGACGCTCCGACTCGAAATCCGTCCGCCCAAAGGCCTGCCATCGACCACGCCGCCGGTTTTTGGCGGAAGCGACCCCATCGTGAGCGCAACGGCCGACATCGGCGCCGTGATCATGATCACCCAGCCGGCCGGTGATGTCGTCAATATCAACGCCGCTAACCTGGCGGTTCCCACGCTGGTCAAGAAAACCGTGGGTTTTGCCTGGAGCGGTGGCGTGGCCCCGTATACCCTGGCTCTGCTGCGGAACCCGACCACTTCGCCGTTGAATTTTTACACCCAGTCCGCTGTCATGACCAACAGTTACGGTGTTCCGGTCGGCATGTTCAGTAATGGTCAGCTGTACAGTGTCCATATCAGTTGCGCCTTCGCCCCGTTCCGTTTCAGCAGCAGACGCGGCATCGTCATCGATCCGTCCAGTCAGATCACCGTCGGTGTCTCGGCCATGAAAAACTTTACCGTCAACATTACCAAATAAACGAAAAATCAGGCATAAGACCAGATCGGCACTCCGGGCGATGTCGAGGGTGTCAGGCAGGTGAAAATGCTTAAAAAGCTTGACAATTCTGGGCTTTCCTGACAACATGGGATCAGAAAACGCAGTGAGGTCAGATGACTGCCGACAACCAGAAAAATTTGAAAAAACAGATTGAAGCGGGGTTGAACGATTTTTCAAGGCTGCAGAAGAAGCTGGCATCCTTTCTGATCGAACGCTGGGACGAACTTCCGCTGATGGCCATCACCGACATCGCCCGGGAAACGGGTCTGAGCACCGCCTCGGTGTCCCGCTTCACCCGTCAGTTCGGCTTCAAGGGCTTTTACGATTTCAAGGACCAGATCAAGAACGAGCTCAAGTCGTCCATCAATCCGGTCGATCGATTCTTTCGCCTGGATGCCGATCTAAGCGGCAAAAAGAGCCTGAGCAAGGTGGCCAAACAGGACGTCAAGAATATCAATAAACTGTTGGCGCAGATGAACGAACAGACCTTCATCAACCTGTTGCACAAGGTGGAGAATGCCGAGCGGGTTTATGTCTTCGGTATCGGTGTCTCCTCGATACTGTCCAGCCTGACCCGCTACGTCTTCAATCAGGTCGGCAAGGAGACCCATATCCTGGACGAGGGGGATATGCCGGTGGAAGAGAAGATCCTGCTGATCACCGAACGGGATCTGGTACTGCTGCATTCGTTTTATCCGTATTCGAAAATCACCGTGGAATACGCCCAGCTGGCCAAGGAACGGGGATTGGAAGTGGTGGCCATTTCCGACAACGAGTTTTCACCGATTTCAGAATTCGTGTCGTCGGTGGTGGCCATCCCCAGAGAAAACATTCTGTTCATCACGTCGATTTCCGCCTATTCGGTGTTGATCAACGCCGTGGCCACCGAGATCGCCCTGAAAAAAAAGGATTCCCTGACCGATTCGTTCAAACAGGCGGAAAAAATCCTGAAACGGTTTTATTTCTTGAGTTGATGGGGAAAGGAAGCGTGACGCTCCGAAGCGGAGCGCCACGCTCGAGCCGCTGAGGCCTATGGCCTAAAATTCGTACCGTACCCCGAGTCGGAAAACCCGCGGGTTCAGTATGACGTAGTCGATGTTGTAGGTGCTGAAGCTGAGATCGTTGTTGGTGCGCAGGGCCACGTTGCTGTTGGTGATGT
>CAYXHZ010000030.1:30365-37700 GCA_964465065.1 uncultured Clostridia bacterium | reverse complement strand
CTGGCGGCTGACCCTGGTTTGTTTCATGGCCCTGATCGCCGGATTGATCCTGTTCTGGGGTTTGTAGAGCCCGCCTGGTAGCGCAGCAGGCAGCGCTGTCCGCTCGCTATCTTGACAAGGTCAGGCCTTATGCCTAGACTCTGTTTTGAATTCTGGAATGCCTGACAGCAGGAAAACGATGTAAAGGAGTGCCGACATGACCGAGCCGATCAAAGAGAAATTTCCCCGCAGCTTCTGGACCGCCAACCTGACCGAATTGTTCGAACGCGGCGCCTACTACGCCATGGCCAGCTTCGTGGTCGTCTACCTGGGCAAACTCGGCCTGGGTCAATACTGGCCCAGCAGCCTCAACGGCATCCTGTGGGGGCTGATCTACTTTCTGCCTATCCTGTCGGGCAGCCTGGCCGACCAGATCGGTTTCAAGCGTTCGCTGCTGCTGGCCTTCATTCTTCTGACCATCGGTTACTTCCTGATGGGCTACCCGGTCTGGTTCGGTCTGACCGCGATGGCCGAGCAGGCACCGGCCGATGTGACCGTCGGCGTGAGTGTGATGCTGCCGCTGATGGCGGCGATCTTTCTGATCGGCCTGGGCGGTTCGTTCGTCAAACCCTGCATCTCGGGCACAGTGCAGAAGACGGCCGGCAGTCGGGCCACCCTGGGTTTCGGCATCTTCTACATGATCATCAACATCGGCTCGCTCCTGGGTCGGGGCGTCAGTTACCTGACCCGCACCCGTTACGATCTCAGTTACATTTTCGGCGTGGCCATGGTCTTTTCCGTCCTGGCCTTTCTGGCCGTCCTGTTTTTTTACCGCGATCCCGACCAGGGTTCAGCGGCTTCCGAGCGCAAACCGCGCAAATCGCTTTCCCGCATCCTCATCGATATGGTCAAGGTTCTGGGCAACGGCCGTTTCGCCCTGTTCCTGCTGGTTTCCAGCGGTTTCTTTTTCCTTTATTCCCAGGTCTACAACGTCCTGCCCCTTTACCTGACCAGAACGGTCGACGCCGCGGCCCCGATCGACCTGATCACCATGGCCAACCCGTTCGTCATCGTCTTCTTCCAGCTGCTGATCACCCGGACCTTCGGCAAACTCAAGCCGATCCGCTCGATCGTCGTCGGCACGGTCATCATCGGCCTGTCGATGGTCATCAATCTGCTGCCGATCCTGATGGCCGGCGGTACGCGAAAGCTGGTGCTGGGCGATCTCCTGCCGATCGGATCCCTGTTCATCATTCTGACCGTGGCCCTGATCGCCTTCGGCGAGCTGTTCACCTCGGCCCGTATGTACGAATACATCGGTTCCCTGGCCCCCAAGGGGCAGGAAGGCCTGTTTCTGGGCTACGCCAGCATCCCGACGGCCATCGGCGCCCTGGTCGGCAACCCGGTCGGCGCGGTCATCTTCAACGAGGTGATGTGCAAAAATTCCGTATTGACGGAGAGCGACGGAAAAACCAGTCTGCTCAGCCTGGATCCTTTCTGGAGCGGTATGGGCTGGCTCATCCTGATGGCCATCGGTCTGTTGTCGGCGTTGAGTATGTGGTTCTACAACCGCTGGCTGACCGGCAGCCGCTGAAGATCCGTCCCGTCCGGCCAAGTTTCCGTCGTCCCGTGTAAACCGTTTTCAACCGCATTCCGTCCAATTGCCGGTAACAAGCGGTTGATTTCAGAGGCTGAACGAGGGCTTGGCAGGTCGGAACGGTCCGAATTGTAACCTTATGCCTGCCGACTCTGTATCAACACAGCAGTGAGGGTGCCGACAATGAAAAGATTCGTCATATTGCTGATCATGTTTCTGTTTGCATTGCGGGTACCGGCGGCCGAGCCGGTCAGGCTGGTCGGAGAAGGCGTGATCCTGCAGCCCAGAGTCATCGATGAAATTCCGGTCATCGACGGCCGTCTCGACGAGCCCGTCTGGCAGGAGGCGCCGCTGGTCGACGAACCGTTCATCACCAACAATCCGGTTTACGGTCAGCCGGCCGAGCAGAAGACGCGCATCTGGATCGCTTACGACAGCCAGAACATTTATTTGGCCTTCTACTGCCACGACAGCGATCCCGCCCGGATCCGGGCCTCGGTCTGCCGGCGCGACAACCTGTTCAACGATGACTGGATCGGCGTCGACCTCGACACCCTGGGCAACCGCGAGATGACCCAGGAAATCATCTGCAATCCGCTGGGCATGCAGGCCGACCTGATCAACACCGTCGCCGGCGGGGAGTCCGCCGACCCCGACTGGGTCTGGTACAGCGCCGGCCGGATCGTGGACGACGGCTACATCGTCGAAATCCGTCTGCCGCTGCGCAGTTTCAAGTTCCAGAATCGACCGGACGTCGAGATCAACCTGGCTTTCTACCGTTACATCAGTCACAGCGGTACCAACTGTTCCTGGCCGCAGATCGACCAGAAGAAGGGCTATTTCAACTCTCTGGTACCGACCCGCCTGCAAGGCCTGGGCAAGCAGCTGCGTCTGGAAGCCCTGCCGGCGGTGACCTACGGCAGCCTGTGGGACCGGCGAACTCCGCGGGACTGGTCGGCGGCCGATGACGCGATGCAGGTCGGTCTGGGCGTCAAGTACGGTATCACTTCCTCGCTGGAAGCCGAAATCACCGTCAATCCGGATTTCAGCCAGGTGGAGAGCGACCAGTTTCAGGTCGAGGCCAATGAACGCTATCCGCTTTTTTACAACGAAAAGCGGCCGTTTTTCATGGACGTCTCCAGCCTGTTCAGTGTCGCCGGTCTGAACGGCGAGGGCAATTTCTGGTCGGCGGTGCACTCCCGGCAGATCGTCGATCCGGCCTGGGGCGGCAAACTGTCGGGAAATTTCGGTAAAACCTACACCGGTTTGCTGATCGCCGGCGACGACTGGCCGCAGACGACCGACAGCCAGCGCAGCGGTCAGGCCCTGTACGCTATTGCCCGGCTCAAGCGCAGCCTGCGCGGGGGCAACTATGTCGGTCTGCTCTACAGTGGACGCAGCTTCGACGGGGATGGCAACCATGTTCTGGCCGCCGATGCCAATCTGCGCCTGTTCGGCAAGCACAGTCTGGGCATGAACGCCATGTTCAGCTTTTCGGACGACGGCAAAGACCGGCGCGAGAACGGCATGGCCGCCTCGCTGCTGTACCAGTACGACCAGAAGGAACTCGACCTGTTCGGGCTGCTGGAATACATGCAGGACGATTTCCGTATGGATACGGCCTATTACCAGCGCAGCGGCATCACCAAATTCACGGCCTACATCGGACCCCAATTCTATCCGGTCATCAAGTCCATGCCCTGGCTGAAACGGTTCAATCCCTTTCTATACGGGTATTACCTGCACGATCAGAACAGCGGCGGCGATGACATTTTCTTCTTCCCGGCTCTACGGTTTTTTTTCACCCGCCAGGCCAATATCCGCTTCGACTACCGCATTCTGCGCGAAAACTGGGCCGGTCGCGACTTCTGGCAGCGCGAACTGGTGAGCATGGGAGAGGTACGGCCGACGCGCTGGCTTGTACTCCACGGTCAGCTGCGCTACGGGCGCCGCCTCTACTATCATCCCAGTCAGCCCTTCCTGGGACGGCGCCTGAGCGTGGACCTGAGCCTCGACCTGCAGCCCGATTCCCGGCTGAGCCAGAGTTTCGAGTACACCTACCAGCGTTTCAGCCGTCTGGAAGGCGCCGGACTGGTTTACGATCTGAATCTGATCGCCTCGCGCACCAGCTACCAGTTCAACCGCTCCCTGTTTTTACGGGCCCTGATCCAGTACGACAGTTACAACAAGCGTGTGCTGAGCGACGTTCTGGCTTCGTTCACCCTGATTCCGGGCACGGTCCTGCACCTGGGCTACGGTTCGCTGCACCAGAAACGGGTCTGGAACGAGGAAATGCAGGAATGGCGGGAACTCGCCGACAGCGGCCATTACTATCAATCGACACAGAGCCTGTTCTTCAAGGCCAGTTACCTGTACCGTTTCTGATCCGGCTTGACTCGATGGGGTCGGTTTGGGTACCATAGGGGCAGTTTTCCCGGACAGTCGAAAACGGGAAAGGAGCGACGAAAATGATCCCCATGGATGGCAAAACGATCCGCAAACAGTTGTACGCCCGCTACCAGGAGCAGGTACAGGCTTACGGCCGCCGCTACGGCCGTGTTCCCGGCCTGGCGGTACTGATGGTCGGCGACGACGAGGCCTCCGGCAGCTACGTGCGCTCCAAGGACCTGGCCGCCCGTAAGCTGGGACTGGTTTCGCAGGTGATCCGCCTGCCGGCGCAGACCGGTCAGGCCGAGGTCATCGCCGAAATCGAACGCATCAATGCCGACCCGAATTACGACGCCCTGCTGGTGCAGTTGCCCCTGCCCCGCGGACTGGACAGCTGGGCTGTTCTGGATCATCTCGACCCCGGCAAGGACGTCGACGGCTTTCACCCCTGCAACCTGGGCAAGCTGGTCGTGCAGCGCGAGGCGGTCGTCCCCTGCACGCCCTACGGCATCCTGAAGATGCTGGAGCATTACCAGGTGCCGATCGCCGGCAAACACGCCGTCGTGCTCGGCCGCAGCTTCATCGTCGGCCGGCCCATGGCCAGCCTGTTGCTCAACCGCCACGCCACGGTGACCGTCTGTCACAGCCGTACCGCCGATCTGGCCGCGCAGATCGGCCGCGCCGACATTCTGGTGGCCGCCGTCGGTCAGGCCGGCATGGTCCGGCCGGAAATGGTCAAACCGGGCGCGGTGCTCGTCGATGTCGGCATCAACCACATCGCGGAGCGACAGCAGGCCGAAGAGCTGTGTCTGCCCGAGGAATTGGCCAAATTTTCCGAAAAGGGCTACGCCATCACCGGCGACATCCATCCCAAGGCCTTCGAGAAATCATCCTACTACACCCCCGTTCCCGGCGGCGTCGGCGTGATGACCGTGACCATGCTGATGGCCAACACCATCCGGCTCTTCGAACGGCATATGGGCATCGAGACCGATTGAGCGGCGAACTCTGCGCATTGGTCAGCGGGGCTTCGGGCCTGCTGGGGACCTGCCTGACGCGCGCGCTCAACGAACGGGCGGTGCGGGTGCTTGGCCAATATCACCGCCATGCCATTGCCGCCAGCGCTCTGCTGAGCCCGGTCTGCGGCGACCTGTCCACGGCCGAAGGCCTGGAAAGTTTCTGGCTGGCCAACCATCGCGACTTGTTGCAGGTCGATTATTTTTTCAGCAACTACGGTCCCCTGACCTACAAGAAGACCGAAGAACTGGAATACGGCGATTTCCAGGCCGATTTCTGCGCCCATCTGGCACCGCTGGTCACGCTGGCCGGACGGATGCGCAGTCAGGGGCGCCTGAGCGGGGTGATGGTCTCCGGCCTGGCTGAGGCCGGACCCGGCCGCGCGTACCGGTACATCCTGACCCAGGCCTGCGCCAAGACGGCGGCCGAGATGGTGATTGAATCGTGGCAACTGGTCTGGCCGGAGCTGACGGCCTTGTACTGGCCGGTTCCGCCGCTGAGAGGCGCCCGCTTTCCCCACCCGGGAGTGTCGGAGCAGGACCCGGCGGATGTGGCCGCAGCCATGGTCCGGGCGCTGCTGACGAAAACAGGAGTCCAATGAGCGAAATATTCGAAGTGCAGGCGCGTTGCAGTCGCAGCCAGGCCCGGGCCGGCTGTTTTGAAACGGCCCACGGCCGGATCCAGACCCCGGTGTTCATGCCGGTGGGCACGGCGGCCAGCGTCAAGGGCATGACCGTGGACCGGCTGGAGGAACTCGGCGCCCAGATCATCCTGGGCAACACCTACCATCTCTACCTGCGTCCCGGCGCCGAGGTCATCCGCCAGTTCGGCTCGCTGCACGCCTTCTCCGGCTGGAAGCGCCCCATTCTGACCGACAGCGGCGGCTTCCAGATCTTCTCTCTCAAAGAGAACACCAAGGTCAGCGAGGCGGGGGTGCGCTTCAAATCGCATCTGGACGGCAGTCTGCACCAGTTCAGTCCGGAAAGCGTGGTCGATTATCAGCTGCTGCTCGACTCCGACATCCAGATGGTGCTCGATTACTTCGCCGGCTACCCGGCCGAGCGGGAGCAGGACGAGAAGGCCCAGCGCATCACCAGCGCCTGGGCGGCCAGGGCCAGGGCGCAATTTCTGGCCCGGCGCGACCGGCAGCTGCAGTTCGGCATCGTCCAGGGCGGACTGCACCTCGACCTTCGCCAGCGCTCGTTGCACGAGCTGCAGGAAATCGGCTTCGACGGCTACGCCATCGGCGGTCTGTCGGTCGGCGAGAAGAAGTCCGAGTTCGAGGAGGTCGTCGGCGCCGTCGCCCCGCAACTGCCGGCCGGCCACCCCCATTATCTGATGGGCTCGGGAACGCCGCCGGAACTGCTGTACGCCGTGGAACACGGCATCGACATGTTCGATTGCGTCATGCCCACCCGCAACGCCCGCAACGGCTCGCTGTTCACCTGGAACGGCAAACTGGCCATCAAGAACGAGCGCTTCAAGAACGATCCGGCCCCCCTGGACGAGTCCTGCGGCTGTTACACCTGCCGCACCCACAGCCGCGCCTACCTGCGCCACCTGTTCGTCAGCCGCGAGATCAGCGCGGCGGTGCTCAACACCATCCACAACCTGCACTTCTTCCTTGATTTTCTGCGGCAAATACGATATTCTATCCAGTCTGACAATTTTTTCGAGTTTAAAAATCGGTTTTTAGCCCGATATTCCACAGGAGTGTAATATGCAACTCTTTGCACAGGGAACCGGCGCGACGGCTCAGCAAACCAGCCTGCTGGCCAGCATGCTGCCTCTGATCGTCATCATCGCCATCTTTTACCTGATCGTCATCATGCCGGCCAGGAAGAAGCAGAAGCAGCATCAGGAAAAGATCAACACCCTCAGCGGCGGCGAACGCATCGTCACCAGCGGCGGTATTTTCGGCACGGTGGTCCGGGTCATGGACGACCGGCTGGAGATCAAGGTGGACAAGAACACCAATCTGCAGATTGCCAAGGCGGCGGTTTCGACCATCCTCAAGGCCGACGGAGAGGAAGTCTCCAGCGCCCAGAAGGAGTGATCCGTATATTGATTGCCAGACAATGGCTGACGGCGCCGATTACAGCTCCGTTCGGAGGAGATAATGAATAAGTCACTAATTTGGAAACTGCTGTTGATTGTCGGAGTGGTGGCCTACTCGGTCTTCATGTTCACCCCCCTCGACAAGAAACTGAAACTGGGTCTCGATTTGAAAGGCGGTATGCATCTGGTTCTGGAAGTGCAGACTCAGGATGCCATCCGTATCAATACCGACCAGCAGGTCATCGTGCTGCGCGATATCTTCAAGGACAGCAGCATTCCGGTCGAAGCCGTGCGCG
>CAYXHZ010000030.1:0-30265 GCA_964465065.1 uncultured Clostridia bacterium | reverse complement strand
CTGCCCGGCGTCGACGATCCCAACCGCGTCAAGAACCTGATCAAGAGCACGGCCATGCTGGAGTTCAAGCATGTCGAGGCCGGCCCGTTCCAGACCGAGGAAGAGGCCAAGGCGCATTTCGGCGGCGCGATCCCCGAGGACATGACTCTCTACAAGTCGTCCGCCGGCCGTTACGGCAAGGAGATGTTCGTGCTGCAGTCGGCCACGGTCGTGCCCGGCAAGGACGTGCGCGACGCCAACCGTTCCACCGACGAGTACGGCCGCATGGCCGTCTCCTTCACCCTCAACAGTCAGGGACAGGGCAAGATGGAGAAGTATTCGGCGGCCAACGTCGGCCAGCAGATGGCCATCGTCCTGGACAACCGCATCGAGAGCGTGGCTACCATCCAGAGCGTGCTCAACCGCGATATCCAGATCACCGGTACCTTCACCCCCCAGGAAATCGACGACCTGATCCTGACCCTGCGCTCCGGCGCCCTGCCGGCCTCGATGAAATACCTCGAGACCCGCAGCATCGGTCCCTCGCTGGGCGCCGACTCCATCCGCAAGGGCCTGTTGGCCTGCCTGATCGGCATGGGTTTCGTGGTGCTGATCATGCTGGTCTATTACCGCGGCGCCGGCATCAACTCGATCCTGGCCCTGGCTCTCAACCTGGTCATCCTGCTCGGGGTGATGGCCTCCTTCAAGGCTACCCTGACCCTGCCCGGCATCGCCGGTATCGTGCTGACCATCGGCATGTCGGTCGACGCCAACGTGCTGATCTTCGAGCGTATCAAAGAGGAGATCCGCGGCGGCAAGGCGCCGAAAGCGGCCATCGAGCAGGGCTTTGCCAAGGCGTTTTCCAGCATCGTCGATTCCAACCTGACCACCGTGGCCGCGGCCGTCTTCCTCTTCCAGTTCGGCACCGGCCCGATCAAGGGCTTCGCCGTCACCCTGATCATCGGTATCGCCGCCAGCATGTTCACGGCCATCTTCGTGTCGCGGGTCATCTTCGACCTGACCTACGCCCGGCGTAAAAAGCTCGACAAGATCAGCATCTAACGAGGCGCACCATGAGAATGAACACCAAAACCCCAACCATCAAGTTTATGAGACTGCGCTGGCCGGCCTTCGCCATTTCCGGGCTGGTCATCGCCGTCGGCCTGGTCCTCTTCTTCACCAAGGGCTTCAATCTGGGCGTCGATTTCACCGGCGGTACCATGGTCGAGCTCAGCCTGATCAAGAGGCTGCCCATCGAGGACCTGCGCAGCGGCCTGAGCAAGGTCGGTCTGGGCGATTCGGTCATCCAGAAGGTGGAAGGCTCCGAGCAGAAATACTTCATCAAGGCCCTGCAGAAGGCCGGCCAGGTCAGCCTGGAAGACGACCACGAGCAGACGGTGAAATTGATCCGTCAGGCCATGAACGAACATATCGGCCTCAAGCAGCATTCGGCCGGCGAACTGTCGGAAAAGCTGGACATCAACAACGCCTCCGAACAGACCCTCAAGGACTTCTTCACCGCCAACGGCCTGTCGGTCGAGGATGTGGACGCCAGCGCCGCGACCATCATCGGCCTGCGTAAGAACGAGACCGGTTTGATCGAGGACTTCGGACGGATCGAGAATTCCGGTCTCAAGAAGCGGGTCGTTTCCCTGCTCCAGGAGAAGGCCTTCCTGGGCGATTACACCTTCCTCAACACCGAGATCGTCGGCCCGCAGGTCGGCCAGGACCTCAAAGGCAAGACGACGCTGGCCGCCATCTGGGCCCTGATCGCCATGCTGGTCTACGTGGCCTTCCGCTTCAAGTTCGTCTACGGCGCCTCGGCGCTGATCACCCTGCTTCACGACGTGCTGGTCATGCTCACCTACCTGCTGGTCTTCCAGGTGGAATTGTCCCTGCAGGTCTTCGCCGCCGTCCTGACCATCATCGGCTATTCGATCAACGACACCATCGTCATCTTCGACCGCGTCCGCGAGAACCAGCAGTTCATGAAGAAGGAGAGCGCCGAAGAGATCCTGGATTTGAGCATCAACCAGACTCTCAGCCGCACTCTGCTGACGGGCGGCACGACCATCGCCGCCGTTCTGGCTCTGTACCTGTGGGGCGGCGAAGTCATCCATTCTTTCGCTTCCACCATGCTGGTGGGTATGTTCGCCGGTATGTGGAGCACGGTCTTCCAGTCCTGCGCCTGGCTGACCATTTTCGAGAAGGCGTTTCTCGGGCGAAAAAAAGTCTGAGCGCCCCTTGCTTTTTGGCCTTGTTTATTATATATAATAATTTTTAGAAATTAACCGTGGGAGGTTAAATAATGTTCGGTGAATCATTGTTCGAATCTGGTGGCACGAAAAAAGCCACCAAAAAATGGCTAACCTTCCCTATTTCGCTTCTTGCACACGCTCTTTTGTTCGGCTCCTTTATCATTATTCCCTTGATGAATGCCGATCAACAGATGCCTGAAATCAAAGTGACCAACGTCTTCATGTCGGCCCCGCCCCCGCCGCCGCCCCCGCCGCCGCCGCCAGCGGCCCGCAAAGGCAGCGGTAAGAAGTCCGCCAAGGCGACTGAACGAAAAGACGAGGATGTCCAGCAGCGCCAGGTGGTCAACACGGGGCGTCTGGTGGCTCCGATCGAGGTCCCCGAAGAAATTCGCGAAGAGAGCATCGGCTCTATTGATTTCGGCGGTGTCGAAGGCGGTGTCGAAGGTGGCGTCGAAGGTGGCGTCGAAGGTGGCGTGCTGGGTGGCGTGCTGGGAGCCGCGATCGGCGGCGACAGTGCCGAAATCAAGGATGCCATCCGGGTGGCGACCATCAAGCAGCCTAAACTCATCACGCGTATCGAACCCGAATATCCGGCTACGGCCCTGCGGGCTCGCGTCACCGGTCAGGTGATCATCGATGCGACGACCGATGTGTACGGCCGGGTCGTGGATGCCAAGGTAGTCAGCGGTCATCCCCTGCTCAATCCCGCCGCCAAAGAGGCGATCATGAAGTGGTTGTACGAACCCTACATCATCAATGGTGTGCCCAGGCCGGTTCGTTTTACGGTCATCTTGACCTTTAAGTTAGGTAGCAATTGATTTTTTCTTTAAATTCGAGAATCATGGAGGTTTACTATGTCATTTGACATCCGTCATTTGTGGGAGTCAATGGGGCTTCTGCCCAAGATCGTCGTCTCCATCATGGGGATCATGTCGATCTGGGCTATCGCCGTGGGAATTGAACGTGCTTCAGTGTACGCAAAAGCCAAGAAACAGTCCCAGATCCTGCTGCGCCTGATCAGCAAACTGTGGCAGGAAAACAAGATCGAGGAATCCATAAAGCTGGCTTCCGACAAGCGTTTCAAGAACAGCCATCTGGCCAAGGTTCTGGTTGCCGGTCTCAACGAACTGCAGTTCCAGAAAGACAGCAATTCCAGCTACGCCCAGCAGGTCGAATCCGCCAAGCGTGCCATCGACCGTGCCACCATCAAGGGTGTTCATGAATTCAAACGTGGTCTGAACGCTCTGGCCACCATCGGTTCGACTGGCCCATTCGTCGGCCTGTTCGGCACCGTTTTCGGCATCATCAACGCCTTCTCCTCGATGTCGCTGACCGGTTCCGGTGGTATCGGAACTGTTGCCGCCGGTATCGCCGAGGCCCTGGTCTCCACCGGCGTCGGTATCGGTGTGGCCATCGTGGCGGTTTGGTTCTTCAACGCTCTGTTGAATAAAGTCGACATCTTCACCGGTGAAATGGCCAACGCCTCATCCGAACTGATCGATCACTTTATCAAACTGCGCAATAAAGGAGCCTAACCATGGCTGGCGGCGATACTGGGGCTAAAAAGACCAAATCTGAACCCAATGTGGTCCCGTTGTGTGACATTCTGCTCGTTTTGCTGATCATTTTCATGGTGGTGACACCGATGATCAAGAAGGGTGCCAATGTCGCGCTGCCGCAGATGACGAATACCCAGGATCAGCCTGAACCCGGAAACATGTTGACCGTCTTCGTTGAAAAGACGGGCGCGGTGACATTCGAAGGCGCTGTGGTTGAGGATATTTCCAAGCTGGCCATGTTGGTGGAAGAGAAAATGGACGAGAAGAAACAGACGGACAGCAAGATCCTGCTCAACGCCGACAAAGAATGCGAGTACGGTAAGGTAATTGACGTCATGAACGAGATCCGGAATGCCAATATCGAGATTATCGGACTCGTGACCGAGAAGTCGTCATCGAATTAAGCGATCCAAGTACACTAAATAGAGGGCGGCATTTATGCCGCCCTTTTTTTTTGCACTGAATATTTTAAAAAACGGATAGATACGCTACTCGGTCGCGGCTTGGGGCGGTTGCGCCTTGGCGACGCGGATGCGGATGGCCTTGGGGATGACGGACACCCGGAATTCTTCGCTGTCGTAGCCGCCGTATTCGCCGTCGAAATGGAACGGGATCGGGCCGTTCAGGGAACGGACGGCGACATCCTGTATGTTGTGGCTCTTGTAAAACGGGAATTTGTGAATGTTGCCGGTGAAGAGTCGCTGGATGTTGAAACTTTCCTTGATCAGTTTGAACTGGTTGAGAATGCACAGGTCCAGGCAGCCGTCGTCGGGTTTGGCGAAGGGGGCGATGATGGCCTTGCCGCCGTACTGGCGGAAATTGGCGAAGGCGCACAGCACGATCTCGTCGGTAAACGACAGCTCGCTGTTCTGGAAGGAGACACGGTAGACCGGCATCTCGAAATAGCCCTTGAATGCGTAATAGAAATAGGGGGCCAGGCCGCGGCTCTTGGTCTCCAGGTTGAATTTCTTGGAAATCAGTCCGTCCAGGCCGATACCGGCCACATTGAAAAAATAGATATCGTTGATCTTGCCGCAGTCCAGCAGGACATCCTGTCCGTTGACCAGAACATCCAGGGCCTTGCGCCAGGACAGCGGGATGCCCAGGTTGCGGACCAGGCCGTTGCCGGAACCTCCGGGCAGAATGCCCAGGGTCAACGGCGTGTCGACCAGTTGCCGGGCGACGGAATTGATGGTGCCGTCGCCGCCGAAGGCGGTGATGATCGAATAATCGTTCTTGTGTTTGGCGATGATGTCGTCGGTGTGCTGCGGCGATTTGGAATTGGTGATGGAAACGGTGTGGAAGTGTTCCCGCAATACCCGGAAAATGGTGGCCAGAGAGGTGTCCTTGTTGACCATCCCGGAGGCAGGGTTGAAAATGACCAGAATCCGCTCGTTGCTGCGCATGCGTGAATTATAGCATAGTGTAATGAATGCAATCAGCTTTCGGACTGAAAAAAACTGCGGTCATGGAAGGGGTGACGCGAACTGGGCAAGGGGAAGGTCACGGGACGACCCTGCCTGGCGCAGGAGCGGTAGATGCCGTAGATCCGCTCCAGGCTGCTTACGCCGTCGGCCAGCGAGGAGCGCAGGGGCAGGCCTTCCCGAAACGAGCGGTACAGGTCCTGATAGGCGGCCACAAACGGATTGATTGCCGGCAACGGCGGGGAGCTTTGCGTCTGCAATGACTGGAAGCCGCTGTACTGGCGGGCGGGCAGGGCGACGGACAGTTCGCGGATACCGTTGCCGATGCGGGCGCGGGCCTGGCGGAAAAAAACGTCCAGTTCGAAATGGAAATAGTCCGCTACGCCGTTGACATCCAGGTAGACGGGCGTGGATACCTGGTCGAGCAGCAGGGCGCTCAGCGAGGTTTCGGTGGCCGCGTCGGGGAGCTCGTGCCGCAAGCGGGCGCTGACCGATTGCAGCGGTCCCAGCCAGTACTGCAGGATGTCGATCATGTGGGTGCCGTCATGAACCAGACTTCCGCCTCCGTAGAGCCGGAACGGGTGGCGGATGTCGCCGCGCGGGAAGGAGGCGGAGGACAGTTTGGCGTAAATGGACTGGACCGTGCCGTAGGTCTGGGCCTGGATCAGTCCGGACAGCCAGTTGTAGAGCGGGTCGTAGCGGCGTTCGTGAAAGACGAGCACCGGGACTTGGCGCTCGTATTGCCGCTGTAGCAGTCGGCGGGCCTCCAGCAGCGAGGCGGAGACCGGTTTTTCCACAACGATGGCCCTGACTCCGGCCTGAATGGCGAGAAGGCTCAGGGGGACATGACTGGCTGTCGGGCTGGAGACGACGACGACATCCGGGACCTGGTTGGCCAGGAGCCTTTTAAGGGAAGGGTAGACGCTCGTGATGCCGTGCCGCTGCGCGACGAGACTTAGCCGTTCCGGGTCGGGATCGCAGACGGCCTGCAGTTCGTAGAGTTCGGGCAGGGACTGGATCGCACCGAAGTGGCTGGCCGGTTTGGGACGCAGGCGGTCCTGCTCGAATTCGAAAGCGATGCGCCCGCAACCGGCAATGGCGATGGCGAGCGGCTTCACTTCACGGCTTTGATGGCGGTTTTGGGCAGGATCAGTTGTAATTGCTCGACGGCTTGCCGCCAGTTCGTCAGCAGCGGCGACATCTCGAATTCCAGCAGGTCGGCCAATTCGATGGAGTCGCTGCGTTCCTGAGCCTTGGTCAGCGTTTCGAAGAATTCCTGCAGCTGGCTCAGCAGCTCTTTCATGGTCATGTCTTTGCGAATGAACTGGGCCGAAAAATCGATGTCGAAGTTCTGGGAGATGGAGTTGAAGAAGTCGATCATCGGGATCAGAGACTGCACGAAACGGCCCAGCGAAGCGGAACCCTGCGGCAGGTTTCCGGCACGGAACAGAGCGGTGATTCTGGGCAGATCGGCTTGCAGATTGGTAAGGAGCCCGAGCATCTTGTCCAGACCGGACTGGCTGATGGCGTAGGCGTCCTGGGTGGTGATCTCGATGAGATCGATATGGGCCGGGAAAGGTTCGGCGTTCAGGTCGGAGAGGATGTGACGGCAGGAGCGGCCGTCGACGGTCATTTCGACGATGCCCTGGCGGTTGTCGATCTGGTTGCGCAGCAGCCAGTCGATCAGGTGGTACCAATTGTAGAATTCGATATTCTGCAGGTCGATTTCCTGACGGTTGATCGTGAGTTTCATGGTCATGGCTCCGTAATTTCCGGATAGTCGTGCCAAGGGAAACGGGCGGTCAGCTGCGGCCAGATCTCGGCCTCGCTGAACAAGAGCCGGATTTCCCTGTCGGCCGCATCCGGATTGTCCGATGCATGGATCAGATTGTAAGTCTGATGGCAGGAGAAGTCGCTGCGGATGGTACCGGGTTCAGCCGTTTCGGGAGCGGCGGTTCCGACCATCCGGCGCACACGTTCTACGGCCTGTCGGCCCCGGCAGACCAGGGCGAGGATCGGGCCGCTGCATATGAAACGGATCAGGCGCGGGCAGAAGTATTTCCCGCTGTGCTGAGCGTAGAGGAGCTCGGCGGTCCGCTTGTCCAGCTGCAGCATCTTGGCGGCCGTGATATCGATTTCCTTGTCCTCCAGGCGGCTGATCAGCCGGCCGATCAGGCGCCGGGCCAAGGCGTCGGGTTTGAGGATGACCAGGGTGGACTGAACCAGATCTTCAGGCATTGACGAGCTCTTTGAGCAACTGGGTCAGAAAGGCGTGGAAGGAACGCAGATTGGCCGAAAATTCGGTGGATGATTCGGCGAACTGCAGGTTGTGGTAGTACTTGAGGAATTCGTTCCAGTCCTTGTAGAGCAGGAAATTGAGATCGGTTTCGATGAACAGGTTGAGGTCGAAAATGATGTCGGCGGATGTGATCTTGGGTTTGTTGTCGAACAGGTCGTTGATTTTGCCGTGCATGGACATCAGCTTTTTCTTGACCTGAGAGGCCTGTTGTTTGCGGGAAACGTAATTCTCGAAGATGGGGTGGTCCGAAGAGGGATTGTAATGGGAGGCCACCGATTCGATCAGCTCCTTGATGGCGTAGTCGGCGATGATGACGATGTTTTTGATCAGTTTGCGGCGGTTGGTCTTTTCGGCGTTGACGTCGAAATACTGGCTCAGTTCGAAATGGTAGATTTTCTTGAGTTCCAGATTGAAGGATTGCAGGTATTGGGAAACGGCGGCGGCGGCGGGCGCGTCCAGCGAATCCTGCAGACTTTGATCGAAGAATCCGGTCAGGGAATCGCCGCTCTTCTTGATGAACAGGATCAACGGGATGGTCTGGTCCAGGTAGCGGGTCTTGTTGAGGGTTTGTTCCAGAAAATTGATGATCTTCATGATGCGGAAAGAGAATATGAAAAAAAGGCCCAGCTGTTTCTTCTGGTTCTTATCGGGCAGGGAGTTGATGATCAGGGAGATGTCGGGTTGGTAAACTTTGTCCAGCTTGGGGATCAGACGCTTTTTCATCAGCGACAATATGATCGGGTTGTTGGTCAGTTCGCGGTGAAAGAGGCGACGGCAGGACAGATAGGTACGCTGGCTGACCTCGTTGAAGCGCGTCAGTTCGGTGGTCAGGTTGCGCAGACTCTGCAGGAACAGTCGCAGACTGTAAAACCAGGATTCCGGCGTGCTGCGTTCCTTGAGGTAGGTCAGGTTCTTGGTCGGATAGGATTCCAGAATACGTTCGACGATGAATTCCTCGAAATTGATCAGGTACAGGTCTTTCTTGATGTCCAGGTCCTTGAGCAGGATGATGAGCCGGGCGCAGATCTGGTGGAAAGTATTGAGAAAGAAATGGTAATCGCGGGATTCGCTCTTCTGAAATTTGAAAACGATCTCTTCGAGGTAGGCGGAGGTGAAAAATTCGTCCAGGCAGGCTAGCCACAGGCGCAGTTCGAACAGGTGCAGCAGCAGTTTGTTCTGGTCGATCTGGTTGACCCAGTTTTCGACGATCAGGTCCCATTGGTCTTCCAGGCTGCGTTCGTCCTGGCTTTGGTTGAAGTATTCGCCGATATTGGTGACTTCTTTGGTTTCCATCAAGGCTATTTTAGTGAAATGCAATCCGTATTGCAACCGTCCGGGTAAATAAAGAAAAAAGCCGCCCCCGACGGCATGATGGGGGCGGCGTCGTTACGGATGCTCAGCGTCCGCGTGGAAACGGACCCGGCTGATACGGTTTGCCCGGATTCTTTTTCAATTCCTCCAGCAGGAACTGGATGGCTCGTTCCAGCTGCGGATCGCGTCCGGAAATAACCTCGGACGGAGTCCATTCCACTTCGATATCCGGGGCGACCCCTTCGTTTTCCACCCGGAATTCGCCGTTTTTGTCGACGAAGGCCACCGATGGCGCGGTGACGAAACCGCCGTCCAGCAGGGGCGGGTAGCCGGTGATGCCGACCAGGCCTCCCCAGGTCCGCTTGCCGATCAGTTTGCCGATGGCCTGCTGTTTGAAGTAGTAGGGCATGGCGTCACCGCCGGATCCGGCGTATTCGTTGATCAGCATGGCCTTGGGGCCGAAATGGGCGGCCTGCGGGGTCTTGGCCAGTTCGCCCCAGCGGCCTTTCCAGTAGTTCATCAGCGGCCGGCGCAACAGGTCGATGATGTAATCGGCGGCGTAGCCGCCGCCGTTGAAGCGTTCGTCCAGGATCATGCCTTCCCGGTCGAGTTGCGAGAAATAGTAGCGGTTGAAAAAGGTGAAACCGTCGACGGAGGTGTCGGGGATGTAGACGTAACCCAGGCGGCCCTGGCTGAGTTTGTCGACCAGCAGGCGATTCTTTTCGATCTGATCGCGGAAACGGAGTTGGGTATCGTTGGCCAGTGGGGTGACGATGATCTGTCTGGCACCTTCCGGGACGGGTTTGCTGTTGATCAGCAAACGGACCTGGCGGTCTGCCGAAGCCAGGAAATAGGAATAGAAGTTTTCCTTGACGTCCAGGGATCTGCCATCGACGGCCAAGAGGTAACTGCCCTCGTCGACCCAGTTGCCGGGTTCGGACAGGGGCGAGCGCAAATCGGGGTTCCAGCTTTCCCCGCGGTAGATTTTTTTGAGGCAGAAGCGACCGTCGCGGATGTCGATGTCGGCACCGAGAAGTCCTACCGGGGTCTGACGGATACGGGTTTGCTCGCCGCCACCACGGTAGGCGTGGCCGACGCAGAGTTCGCCGATGAGCTGACCGATGAGGTAGTTGAGATCGTCGCGTTGGGAAATGTAAGGCAGGTAGGTCTGGTAGCGTTCCCAGACCGCCGACCAATCCTGGCCGTGCATACCGGGATCGTAGAAGTAATCGCGCTCGATGCGCCAGGCGTCGCGCAGGATCTGCGCCCATTCCGTTCTGGGTTCGCGGTACACTTTTATTTCCTGGGTTTTGAGCAGACCTTTGCCGGGTTCCACCTTGGCGGCGTCGCTGATGAACCAGCTGCCGTCTTGGGCGAACAGCATTTTTTTGCCGTCGCCGGAGAGGATGAAGGCGTTGATCCGGCTGACCAGGGTCTCGGATTCCCGTTTTTCGTGATTGTAGGCGTGCAGGGTCACGCTTTGGTCGATGTCGGTTTCGGTTTTTTGCTGCTTGATGAGTTCGCTGTAGAAGACCTTGTTGTCGCCACCCTGGACACGGACGTAGCTCCGGGTCGGAACCGGCAGGGCCAGGATGCGCTGGCCGATGCCGTCAAGATCGATGACCGTTTTCGGACTCTGTTCGGCCTTGGCGGCCGCATTCTTGTCCTTCTTGCCGGTGTCGGCAGGCTTGTCGGCTGGCGGAGCCTCCTCTTCGTCGCTTTGGGGTTTGAGCGGAGAGCCTTCGGCTCTGGAAAGTACGGCCAGATAGAGGTTAGCCACCGGTTCGTGCGGATATTCGGACATGTCCACCCAACCCATGTCCTGGGCCAGATTGGTGGAGGACAGGAAGTACAGGTACTTTCCGTTGCGGTCGAAACTGGGCGACCAGGTGTCGCTCATGCCGTCGGTCAGACGGTGGGAACTGCCGTCGGCCAGTCGGTAGAGGAAGATGTCGCGCAGGTT
This sequence comes from uncultured Clostridia bacterium, assembly GCA_964465065.1. Lineage (GTDB taxonomy): Bacteria > Acidobacteriota > Aminicenantia > UBA2199 > UBA2199 > CAYMND01. The sequence goes on along the minus strand of CAYXHZ010000030.1, from coordinate 19,472 downwards.
GTTGGCGCCGTGACGGGTGTAAGCCAGCCATTGCGAATCCGGTGACCATTCGTAATTGGAAGAAGCGATGAACTTGGGGTTGGTGGAGATCGCCGTGACCTTTCCGCTGACGAGCTCGGCCATGAAGACCGTCTGCCGGTTGCTTTCAAAAACGATTTTCTTGCCGTCCGGCGACCACAGCGGGGAAAAATAAAATGCCTTTTCGGGGAGAGGGATGATGCGCGGCGGCTTGTCTGCCATTTGATCGCGGATGAACAGGGCGTATTCGCCCGGCTGGTCGCTGAAGTAGGCAATCTGTTTGCCGTCGGGAGACCAGGCCGGATCGCGTTCGGCGCTGCCCGGGGTGTTGGTGATGTTGCGGATGTCGCCCTTGTCGGCCGGTACGGTGACGATCTCGCCGCGGCATTCGAAGACCGCCCGCTTGCCGCTGGGCGAAATCGCGGCGTTGAAGATCAGCGATCCGGCCGGAACGTAACCGGGGCGGCTGGCGACGAGTTCGCTGGGGATGTCGATCTTCAATTGCTGAAGCGAACCGTTGTCCAAGATGTGTAAAAAGCCTTCGCGCTCCAGGACGGCCCGGCCGTTGTGGGCAGCGAAAGACTTGATGTCGGCGCCTTCGAAACGGGTCAGCTGTTCCAGTTGTTTGGATTGGGGTTGGTAGCGGTACAGATTCATGACCCGGTCGCGGTCGGACAGGAAATAGACCCAGTCGCCCATGAACCGGGGGAAACTGTCGTTGCAGTCCGGGTGGGGAATTTTGTCGGCGGCGTAGGTCTGCATGTCGAAAATCCAGATGTACGGGGCGTTGCCGCCTCGGTAGCGGCGCCAGGTCTCGAACGACTGACGGTTGGACAGGGAGGTGTAGGCGAAGGTCTTGCCGTCGGCCGACACCGAGCCCAGCCAGGCCATGGGCATGGGCAGCGCCTGTGGGGTGCCGCCGGCGCAGGGCACCTGGTAGATTTTGGCGTAGCGGTTGTCGCTGCCGCGCAGGCTGGAGAAGTAGACGAATTTGCCGTCGGCCGACCAGCCGGTGACCTGGTCAAGACCGGGGTGGTAGGTCAGGCGTTTAGGTTCGCCGCCGGCGGCGGGCACGACGTAGACGTCCATGTTCTCGTCGTACTGAGCGCTGAAAGCGACCCGGGTGCCGTCCGGAGAGAAGCTGGGGGACAGCTCCTGGCCGGGGTGGCTGGTCAGTTGCACGGCCTGGCCGCCGCTGGTCGGGCATGTCCATAGATCGCCGGCGTAAACGAAAACGAGCTTGTCGCCGTGGATATCGGGGTCGCGCAACAGTCGGGCGTTATCGATGGCCGGCAGTTGGGCGATGCAGAGCAGCCAGGCTGCGAACGGCAGCGCCCTGTTGAGTTTGAAAAAACGTTTCCAGGAATAAAACAAGATTCACCTCCGTTTTGCTGGGTTTTACATCCGGCCTCGAAGAGACCACATTTATATATACACTGTTCGACGGCAAAAAGTTCCAACATTCGTCACATGTCCGGTGGATTCGACCACGGTTTGGCCGGTCCGGGCATTTATTCCCGGCCGGAATTGAGGTATAATCATAGCAATGCGCCCGTAGCTCAATGGATAGAGTTGCAGACTTCGAATCTGTCGGTTGGGGGTTCGAATCCCTCCGGGCGCGTTCCTCCGGTCAGGCCGCTATGGAAATCTTGATCCGAACCGACAGGTTGTACCTGAAAAAGCTGGAAATGGCTGACGTTCCGGCCGTCTTCGCCTACCGCTCCGACGTGGCGGTGTCCAGGTACCAATCCTTCCGGCCGCAAACGCTGAACGAGGTGCAGGCCTTTATCTCCGCCAACACCGTCCGGCCGGATGTCGACGGTAGCTGGTTCCAACTGGGGATCCATTTGCATAGCGGAGAACTGATCGGCGATTTCGGTATCCATTTTCTCGAATCATTACAGGGCAGCTGCGAGATCGGCTATACGGTCCGGCCCGAGTATCAGCGCCGGGGCCTGGGCAGCGAAGCGGCTCGAGGGGTGATCCGTTTCCTGTTCGAGACCATGGGCAAGCGGGAAATCCGGGCCAGTATCGACGATGGCAACAGCGCCTCGCGGAAAATGATCGAAGGCCTCGGTTTTCGCAGAACGGCTACGGACGGTGAAAACGCATCGCTATACATTCTGAGTCCGCAGCAATTTGGGCAGCGTGAAAAACGAGTTGGCTACCTGAATCCGGAAGATCAGGCCGCGATCCTGAAGCTGGCGGCGCAGGTCGAGGACCTGTTCGGCAAAATGGTCGGGGTGGCGGAGTTCGAGCAGGCCCTGGCAGACTGCCTGCAACTGCGGCAGGTCATCGGTTGCAAACAGGGCGATGAGCTGCTGGGCGCGGGCATCGTGGATCGGGAAAAAAACGAGATCGCCTGGTTCGTGGTGGATTTCGGTCAGCGGGGAAAGGGCGTCGGTGCCCGGATATTGGAGCGTTTGCTCGGGGAACTGGATGAACGAAGAGAGATAACCGTCCAGACCTTTGCGGCTGAAGTAGCGCAGGGGCGGGCGGCGCGGGCCTTGTATCGAAAATTCGGTTTTGTCGATAAAACGGACGGCGGCCTGAACCCGGCCGGGATTCCTACGGTCATCATGGCCAGAGCCGTGGGGTCCTCGGCCGGGTAAGGCAAGTTTTCAACGGGAGATTATTTCTTGACGAAGGTCAGGGTGCGGTCCGTCCGTCCTTGTTCGCCCATCTGAATGCGTTTTTCGTCGAGGGAGACGATCTCCTGGCGGCTCGGCCCCTTGCCGGGCTCGTTGCTCTCGATCAGCAGGGTGTTGCCTTTGGCGTCGATCACCTGGAAGGGGCTGCAGTGCCGACATCGATCCTGTACAGGCTGCCGTCGTGCTCGATGGTGAAGAGGCTGCCCGAGCAGGGCAACATGAGGCGGGTGGAGGCGAAGTCGGCCTTGCCCAGTTGCGTCCAGACTCCGCTGGCCGGATCGGTGCTGTAGAGTATGCCGCTGCGCTCAACGGACAGGATGGCGCCGGGCATGCCGCAGGCGGCAATGGTGTTGGCCCAGCTGGCGGCGGCGCCGACCCTTTTCCAGGCTCCGTTGGCCGGCTCGATGGCGTAGAGACTCCCATCCTTTTCGATGGAATACAGCCTGTCGGCGCTAGCCAGCAGGAAAGCGGTCGAGGCAAAATCCGGCTTGCCCAGCTGCTTCCAGATGCCGCTGGTCGAATCGGTTGCGTACAAGACTCCGCTCTTTTCCACTGTATAGAGTTTACCGTTCAGTCCTACGCCGGCGATGGTGTTGGCCCAGGAACCGGCCGTACCGAGGCGTTTCCAAAAACCGTTGGCCGGATCGATCTGATACAGGCTGCCGTCCTGTTCGATGGTGAACAGTTTGCCAGAGGCCGCCATCATCAAAGTCGTGGCGGCAAAATCCGGCTTGCCCAGTTGCGTCCAGACGCCGCTGGCCGGATCGGTCACGTACAATGCCCCGCTCTGTTCCACCGTATAGAGTTTACCGTTGAGTGCCACGCCGGCGATCGTGTTGGTCCAGGCTTTCGGTTCTCCAATCTGTTTCCATGAACCGGCTTGTCCGGGCAATAACAGGGAAAACGTCGTCATGATCAAGAAGAAAGCCAACCATCTCTTTTGCATGATAGTACCTCCAGCTGAATTTTTTTGCTCACCGACGGCCTTGCAGTTCGGGGAGTGACAATCGTTCATACATTCATGATAAACTTGATAACTGAATTTTTCAACCGTAGACGGCCAAGGCGTCGGACATGAACGATAGAGCGCCATGGGGACGGGCGTCCCCAGCGCTTCTCTGTGCGACAATGCCGGCTACTTTTTTCTGTTCATGGTCATTTTCGCTTGAATCAAATCGGCGAGACGGCCTGCGGTCTTCTTCATGATTCCCAAACGAGTCGGGTAATAGTAATCGGATTCGAACCAACCCTTGTCTTTGTAGTACCTGTAATCATAACTGTTGTCATCAAGCTCCAGCCGTATACTGGTTCGACCCATCCGAAAACCCATGAGTTTGAACAATGACGGGACTGGACGATCGGATTTGACAAGTCTCTTGTAGAACTGTCTGCTTTGTCGAGCAAGAACCTTGTCCCTATGTTGTTTTTCCTTCTCTGTCATGGGTTCAAACGCAGTCAGGCAACTGCCTTTTACTGTGTTGAAGCCTAAACCATTGCCAATGAAATCGAGGTAGCTGACAATTTTTTCTCCGCCGTAAACACCCTGGGTTACAATGGCGCTGAACGTTTTTCCGAAAAAACGTGGGCGGTGGAAGATGAAGCCGAGCCTGTCAAGGAAAACTTTCATGATAGCGGAGACCTGGAACGAATAATTAGGGCAGGCGAAGACGACGCCATCTGAAGCCATCATCTTTTTTATCAGAAAATCCCGATCGTCTTTCAAAGGGCAGAACTCCTCGCCCTTTTCGAAACACATCTTGCACCCTCTGCAGATCTCGAGCCGATGGTCGCTCAGGACGACGATCTCGCAATTGACATCACCCAGTGTCTGCAGGTTGTCAAGGAATTGGCGCACGGCAATGAATGTATGCTTCTTGCTGGCGCTGCCAAGGAAGGCTGTGACATTTTTCATGTAACGGTCCTCTTATCGTTCCGGATTTTTATATTTGCGATTGATGTTCATCGGCACTGTATATGGGTTCATGCTAAGATTCTATTGAAAAAATGTCAATGAGGGCATGAAAACAAGGGATCAGGATCGGAACTTCACGGGTGACGGCGCGTCATGGCGTCACCAAGGCGCCGGAAACCACTTGTCTCAACCTGATACAACTTGTCCTGATTTCAGACATGAATCGACGGGTCAATTCAAAAAAACCCGATAAATCGGCATGATCCACTTGGCAAACATCCTGCTCTACTCTCTTGGAGACGGTTGCAGACCATGAACTGGCTGTCTCAGGAGGATTACATGAAAACCATCATCGTATCCGTTTTGCTCCTGTGTTTTCTGGCCGCCACACCTCTCTTTCCCATCCGTATCGACAATCCGCGGGCCAACGTGATCTGGTGCAAGGGAGAAAGCTACCGCATCACCTGGGATCCCGTCGTCACTCCGGATGGTCCCTACACGGTGAAGCTCATCCAGGGTGACCGGATCATTCTGGCCATCGCCGAAGGCTTGCCGGTCTCCCAATGGAGCTGCAACTGGACGGTGCCGGACAAGATCGCCGACGGCTGGTATCAGATCCGGGTGGAGATGAGCGGCAGCAGCCAGTCGGCTGTGAGCGGAAAATTCAAGATCGCCGCCTGCTCCCACCGTCGGGAGAGCTCTGAGGAATTTGTCATCGTGGACCCCCAGTACGACGTGGAGATGAGTGACCTTTACTTCAGCAAGACAGGAAAACTCTGGGTAAAGTTCACCAATCTCAGTAAAAAAGCCATCGATGTCACGGTCTGGGAGGAGGTCTGGGTCGGCGAAAGCAAGGTGTACGAAGGACGAATCCGACTCAATATGGCCAAAGGCGGTTTTCTGGCCCACGAAGTGACCGAGGTCACCTGCACCGCCAGTCCGGGAGTCCGTAAATCTCTGCGGGTGAAGGGAGTGATCGATGCCAGAAACGAGTTCACCGAAGTCAACGAAATGAACAACCATCTGACCAAGACCCTGACCTGTCCAACCGTCGGAAGCAAATAAACCGCCAGGAGACTCGTCAATTTGTTTGAATCACATGGCTGTGAATCGGCGTGATGATCTACGAGCGGATCAGCGCGATTTTTTACGCAGTTGTTTTCCCCGGTCGATTCGGTTACAATAAAATTTATGCGGCGAGCGCTCGATTGGCTGTCCTCCCTGGCATTGTTCATCGGCATAGCCACCGTCCTGCTGGCCATCTTCGTCTGGCAGACGGTCGGGGGGTACAGCAACAGCGTCTACCGCAGCGCCTGGTTCATCGGTCTGGCGCTGCTGCTGGCGCTCAACACCGCCTTCTGCCTGATCAAAAGGGGCCGGCGGGCGGGCTGGTCCTTTGTCGTCCTGCACGCAGGGATCGTCGTCATCATCGTCGGCTCGGTCCTGAACATGGCCACCCGTTTCCAGGCCGTCATCGATCTGACCCGGAACCGGCCGGTCGACACGGTCCTGGCCGAGGACGGCATGTACCGGCTGCCCTTTGCGGTGGAATTGAACGAATTCGCCATCGACTATTACCGCAGCCCGTACCTGTGGCTCGATCTGAGCGCAGCCGGACAGCGGACCCGGGTCCGGGCGGCGGCCGGAACGGAGTTCGCGTTCGCTGCGACCGGATTCAAGATCGTCGCCGTCTATGAAGACTTTGCGCTGTCCGGCCCGGGTCAGGCCTTCAGCCGTTCGGCGCAGTGGAACAATCCGGCCGTTCGTCTGCAGGTGGACAGGCAGGGAAAATCCGATCAGTATTGGGTTTTTCTGCATTATCCGAGCCATGAACGGCCGGAGTTTCCCTGGCGGGCCTCGCTGACCCTGGTCGACGCCGAGATCAAAAACTACCGTTCCGGGCTGCGGGTCAGGGACGGGGAACAAACGGTCAGCGGGCAGGTGGCCGTCAACGAGCCCTGGTCCTACCAGGGCTACTGCTTCTACCAGAGTTCCTACGACCCGGCCGATCCGCAGCGTTCGCTGCTGACGGTCAAACGGGAAGGCTTTGTCTGGATGGTCTACGGCGGATTCGTCCTGTTGATTGCGGGGGTGCTGTTATGGCTGGTACGGAAACCGTACTGAATTGCGCATTTCTGTCGGCCTTGCTGGCCGTCGTGGCCTACGCGCTGTATTTTATCGGCAAAAAGCCGCTTTTCGCCAGGCTCTGCGTGGCCCTGCTGGCGGCCTGCCTGCTCGCCGGCCTCGTCGTCCTGGTCTGGCGCGGGCTGCTCATCGGCCACTTTCCCTTCTCCAATCAGTTCGAGTCGCTGCTGGTGCTGCTGGTGCTGTCGATAGCTCTGATCCTGGTGCTGTACTTCCGCTTCGGCGAGCGGAGCGAGCTGTTGCTGCCGGCCGTTATCTGGGTGGCGGCCGGTTTCGCCGTCCTGGCCCTGCTCGACAGCCGGGTTCGCCCTCTGATGCCGGCCCTGCGCAGCAACTGGCTGTTTTTTCACGTGTTCAGCTCCATGCTGGCCTACGCCGCCTTCGTCGTGGCCGGTGTCTGGTCCGGCGTGCGCCTGGCGCAAAGGGAGGTCGGCCGGGCCGAGGTCTACCTGCTGAAACTGGCCCGGCTCGGTTTCGTCTGTCTGACGATCGGCATCGTGACCGGATCGGTCTGGGCGGAACGGGCCTGGGGCCGCTACTGGAGCTGGGATCCCAAAGAGACCTGGTCGCTGATCACCTGGACGGTGTACGCACTGGCCATCCACCTGAACCTGCGCGGCTGGCGGCAGAAAAAACTGGCCTGGATGCTGCTGGCCGGACTTTTGGCCGTGTTTTTTACTTATTTCGGTGTAAACTATCTGTTGGGAGGGCTGCACAGCTATGCTTGACCGTTTGAGGCAACGCTGGGGCAAACGGCTGCTGGTCGCGACCTGCATCGGCCTGCCGGTGCTGGCCTTTCTGCTGTTGGGACCGCCCAAACTGCTCGAAAAGAGCGAGTCGCCGGTGTTTTGCGGCTCCTGCCATTCCATGGCGGAGCGGCACCTGACCTGGAGTCATTCGCCGCACCGGACACTGAAATGCGTGGACTGTCATCTGCCCAACGACCACTTCGTCAGCCATTACTTCTGGAAGGCGGTCGACGGCGGAAAAGACCTGCTGTTCGAAATGTTCCCCCGTCAGGAACACGACATGATCACCCTGACGGGGCACGGGCAGACCGTTCTGCAACAGAACTGCATCCAGTGTCACGAGCAGACGGTAGCCAACATGAACCAAGAGCTGAGCTGCATTCAATGTCACCGCAAGGCGGGGCACAAGATGACCACCAACCATTTATTCGTGCATCTGGGAGGGCAGGATGAAAAGCCATAGTATGCCAAGTCTGCTGCTGATTGTCGGGCTCGCCCTGGTCGCGTGCTCCCGGCGGGCCGAGCCGGTACGGATCGGCGAAATCGCCGAGATGGAATACGATTCCGCGCAATGGGGCAAGGTCTACCCGCTGCATTACGATCTGCACCGGCGGACTGCCGAACCTGCGCCATCCGGGAAGAGCGTGTACAAGAGGGGTTGGGACAGCGACGAAAAGGTATACGACAAGCTGTCGCAGTACCCCTTCCTGGCCGTGCTCTACAACGGTTTCGGTTTCGGAGTCGAATACAACGAACCGCGCGGCCACGAGCACATGCTGCGGGATGTCCTGGAGATCGACGCCACGCGGCGCTCGCCGGGCGGTGTCTGCCTGAGCTGCAAGACGCCCTATGCCCAGGAGCTGGTCGATCGGCACGGGACCGATTATTTTTCCCTGCCCTTTGCCCAGGTTCTGGAATGGATCCCGGCCCGGGACCGGCAAACGGGGGTGGGTTGTCTCTCCTGCCACGATCCTAAAAGCATGGCCCTGCGCATTCTGAACCGCTTCACCCTGGGCAAGGCCCTCGATGTCATGCAGACCGATCTGACCCGGCTGGGCCCCCAGGACATGCGTTCCCTGGTCTGCGCGCAATGTCATGTGACCTATGTCGTGAAAAAGGACGAGCAGATGAAATCCATCGCCGCCTTTTTCCCCTGGCAGAGGTCCAAGTACGGGCGGATCCGCATCGAAGACATCATCGCCGTGATCCGCAGCGATCCGGCCTATCTGGAGTGGAAGCAGGCGGTCACCGGCTTCAAGCTGGGCTTCATCCGTCACCCCGAGTTCGAGCTGTTCAGCAACGGCAGCACCCATTGGAGCGCGGGCCTGGCCTGTGCGGACTGTCACATGCCCTTCACCCGCGTCGGCAACTACAAGATTTCCGACCACCGCATCATGAGCCCGCTCAAAAACGACTTCAAGGCCTGCCTGCAGTGTCACAGCCAGGGACAGGACTGGCTGAAAGACCGGGTGCGCTTCATTCAGGATCGGGCCATGTCCCTCTACATCCGGGCGGGGTACGCCAACGCCGTCTGTGCCAAGCTGTTCGAACGCCTCCATCGGGAGACGGGCGCCGGCCTGGTGCCCGACGAGGCTATGTACGCGCTGGCCCGCGAGCAGTACGAGCAGGCCTTTTACCGGCTGGTCTTTTTCGGGGCCGAGAATTCCGTGGCCTTCCACAACCCGACCGAGGCCATGCGCATCCTGGGGGATTCGGCCCTGTTCGCCGCCAAGGCCGAGGCCCTGTTGCGGCAGATCCTGGCCAAAGCCGGCGTGGACCTGCCGGCGCAGATCGATCTGGAGCTCGAGCGCTACCTGCAACAGCGGGGTGAACGTCGTCTCGATTTCATTCCGGATATGGAATTCAAAGATCCGCTGGCCGACGGCTGAGCGTTTGCAGTGTTTAAAACAAGGAGAGGAGAGAACATGAACCAAAAAAAAGCGATTCTGAGTCTGCTTTGCCTGAGCCTGTTGGCGGCAGCCCTGCCGGCCAGTTACGGCTTCAAGGGCGGCGTCACCGTCAGCCGTTTCGATTACCCGGACACGGTCGTCGGTACCACCGCCAAGGACTTGCTCGGCTTTTGCGCCGGACTGGTTGCCGTCATGCCGGCCGGCGAGCAGTTCGCCTTCCGCATCGAGCTCCTTTACAGCCAGAAGGGACACGAGGCCGAGGTGGTCGGTCCGTTCGGCGGTACATGGAAAACCACTCTGGACTACATCGAACTGCCCGTGCTGCTGCAGCTGGCCGTGCCGCTGTCCGAATCGGTCCGGCCGGTCCTGTTCGCCGGCGGCTACGGGGCCTATCTGGTCTCGGCCAAACTCGGCGCCGAGGAGAGCGAAGATGTCGACGTCAAGGACTCGTTCAAGGAGTTCGATTACGGAGCCGTCCTGGGAGCCGGACTGGAGTTCCGCATCGGCGAGAAGAACAAGCTGCTGCTGGACGCCCGCTACAACTTGGGTCTGGCCAAGATCGACGCCGAAGACTCGGACGTCAAGAACCGCGGTTTCGCCTTTTCGGCCGGAATTCTGTTTTAACCGATCGCGGTCCGGGTTCAGCAGCCCCGGCGTCCGGCTTGGAGACGCTGATCCAGGAGCAGGGCGAGCAGGATGATGGCGCCGCCGCCGAGCAGGCGCGGGATGTCGCCCGTTTCGCCGAAGAACAGCAGCGAGCAGGCCACGCTCAGGGGAACCTTGAGGTTGTTGATCACGGCCAGGCTGCCGATGCCGGTGCTGCGGGCGCCCCGGTTCCACCAGAAAAAACACAGGCCGGAGGCGATCACGCCCAGGTAGAGCAGGGCGTATATCTGGGCGGGACCGAGCCGGATGGCGGAAGTATCGACGGTCAGGGCTGCGGCGACCAGGGTGACGGCCACGGCTCCGGCGTAGACCAGGGCGAAGACATCGCCGTCCCGGATCTGCCGGTATCTGTCGGTCAGCCTCTTGTACCACACCTGGCCCAGGGCGAAGCACAGGTTGGAGACCTGCACCAGCAGAAAACCGCTACGCAGTTCGTTACGGGCGAACTGACCGTCGACGACCACGGCCGTGCCGACGATCGCCAGCAGCGCCGACAGCAGGGAGAGTACGTGGAAACGCCGGCTGAACAGGTCGTGAACCAGGGTGACGTACAAGGGGGTGAAGATGGTGAAGACGGCCACCTGATGGGCGGCCAGATACCGGAAGGACCAGATGTAGCTGATGTACATCAGGCCGTACTGCACCATGCCCAAAAAAAAGAGCTGCAGCCCGAGTCGGCGCTCGATGGCGCGCCAGCGCAGCCAGGGCAGAAATACCAGCAGGGACAGACTCATGCGGATCAGCGAAACCAGGTTGGCATCGACTCCGCCCAACTGACCCTTGATCAGGCCGAAGGAAAAGGCCCAGATCAGCGAAACCAGCAACAGCAGCGGCAAGGCTATGCCTCCTGATCGGAATCAGTGGCCGAACAGGCCGATCACCCACCAGCACGAGGCGCCGATGACGGCCGCTCCGGGGATGGTCAGAATCCAGGCCCAGACGATGCGTAAAGTGACTTCCCACTTGACGGCCGATGCGTTCCACACCGAACCGACACCGGTGATGGCGCCGGTGATGACATGGGTGGTGGAAACGGGGATGCCCAGAACGGTCGAGAAAAAGATGCTCATGGCGCTGGCCGTTTCGGCGCAGAAACCGTCGATGGGGCGCAGCTTGCAGATCTTCTGACCCATGGTCTTGACGATGCGCCAGCCGCCGGAAAGGGTGCCCAGGGCGATGGCGGTATGGGCCGAAAGCACGACCCAGAGCGGAATATGGAACTCTTTGATGTATCCGGTGGCGAAGAGAAGGCCGGCGACGATGCCCATGGTTTTCTGGGCGTCGTTGCCGCCGTGTCCCAGGCTGTAGAGGGCGGCCGAGAAGAACTGCATGCGCCGCGACCACAGGTTGATTTTGGGCAGGGCTTGCTTGCGCAGCGTCCAGGTGGTGACGATCATCAGGATGATGCCCAGCAGCATGCCCAGGAGCGGGGCGACGACGATGAACAGGGCGATCTTGATCCAGCCCTTGACGATCATGACGCCGAAACCGGCCTTGGCCACGGCCGAACCGAGGTAACCGCCGATCAGGGCGTGGGAGGAACTGGACGGCATGCCGAACCACCAGGTGAGCAGGTTCCAGGCGATGGCCCCGAGCAGGCCGCCCAGGATGACGTGCGGGTCGACCACCGAGATGTCGATCAGGCCGTTGCCGATGGTGTGGGCCACGGCGGTTCCGAACAAGAGGAAAGCGACGAAATTGAAGAAGGCGGCCCAGACCACCGCCTGACGCGGCGTCAGCACCCGGGTGGAGACGATGGTGGCGATGGAGTTGGCGGCGTCGTGCATGCCGTTGGTGTAATCGAAAATCAGGGCCATCAGGATGATGGCGATCACGTAGATCAAGGTACCGCTGATCATGCTCAGCTGTGCTCGATGACGATGCCTTCGGCGATATCGGCCACGTCTTCGCAGCGGTCGGTGGCCCGTTCGATGTATTCCAGGATGTCCTTCCATTTGATCAGCTCGAACGGGTCTTTTTCATCGCGGAACAGGCGGGCGATGGTGCTGCGGCGGATGTGATCGGCCTGGTCCTCGAGGCGGTTGATCTCCACGATCAGGGACAGGAGACGGTCCTTCTGCTTGAGGTCGCGCAGCAGGGCGACCATTTCCTGCACCAGCTTGCCGCTTTCGATGAGTACGTCGCACAGGTCCAGCACTTCGCGGTGCACCTGCTTGGGGCGGTACTGGTTGAAGCGGGCGCCGGCCCCTTCGGCCAGGTCGAGAATGTCGTCCAGGCGGGTGGCCAGCAGGTGCAGATCGTCCCGTTCCAGCGGGGTGATGAAGGTCTTGTGCAGCAGGGACATGACGGCGTGGACCGTCTGGTCGGTGCCGTGTTCCAGCGTTTTCAGCGATTGGGATATTTCTTCGCAGCGCTCCGGATTCTGCATCATCTCCTTCAGTAGCCGGCTGCCGGCCATGATGCCGGAACCGATCTGCACGAACAGGTCGAAAAATGCGTCTTCCTTGGGCTTGAGAAATTTGAACACCGTTGCCTCCTGTTTCGCTCTATCCGCCTCGATTTCGTTTCGGCCGCCGACCGGTCGGGCGCCGGGGCGGTAAACACTGGATTGAAGCCTCATTTTATCACAAGCGCCCGCTGGATTTCCACGTTGGCCGGCCATTATGAAAAAATTGACCGTAAAAAAGAATACTGATAAAGTAAAGGCAATGACCGAGGTCAAGTCCGACAACAAGATCCGCATGACTGATCAGGCTGCCGCCGCTGCCGACCGGGAATCCTTTTCGCTGATCGAAAGGACCAAGAACGAATGGGAGGCGGTTTCCGACGCCCTGCGCCAGATCATCCTGCTGCTCGACGAGCATGGCCGGGTGATCCGCGCCAACCGAGCCGTCGAACGCTGGGGGCTGGGGACGGTGGGCGAAGCGCCCGGGAAGTCGCTGCACGATCTGATCCATCGGGATTGCCAGCGGATCGATTGTCCGCTGCTCGATATCTGGACCAAGGCACTGGAGCGGCTGAACGAAGGGGAAGCGCACGTCGTCTCCCTGCCCGATCCGTCGCTGGGGCGTTTCATCCGTATCGAATTCCGACCGGTGGCCGGTTCGGAGCATGTTCCGCAGGAAAAATGGACTTCGTTCGCCATCGGGATCATCGACGACATCACCGCCAGCAAAACCGCCGAAGACTCGCTGCGGCAGTCCGAGGAGAAATTTTTCAAGGCATTCCGGCACAATCCGGCCAGTATGGCCATATCCCGGATCGACGACGGCGGCTTCGTCGAGGTCAACGACGCCATGGCGCAACTGTTCGGCTACTCGCGTTACGAGATCATCGGCTACACCAGTCTGGAACTGGGTATCTGGGCCGATCCGGCCGACCGGCAGGAGATGATCGGACTGTTGCAGACGCAGGGGGCGGCCCGTAACCGTCAATACCGTTTCCGTACCCGCAGCGGCTCTCTCCTGGATTGCCAGTACTCGGCCGAGCTCGTCGAGATCGGTCGGGAACGCTTTCTGCTCAGCACGCTGATCGACCAGACCCAGCTCAAACAGACCGAGGTGCGCTTGCGCCAGAACCGCAACATGCTGGCCAAGATCCTGAACTCGGTGCCCATGTCCATCTTCTGGAAGGACCGCAGCAGCACCTACCTGGGCTGCAACCAGGTTTTCGCCGACGAAGTCGGTCTGCCCGAACCCGATAAAATCGTCGGTCTGACGGATTACCAGCTGCCCTGGGCGGAAAACAGCGCCGAATTGTACCGTGCCGACGATCAGGAAGTCATCCGCGGCGGCGTTCCCAAACGGCGTTTCGTCGAGCCGGTCTGCAAATCCGATGGCAGCCAGATCTGGGCGGACATCAGCAAGGTGCCGCTGACCGACGAGTCCGGCCAGGTCATCGGCATATTGGGCCTGCACAGCGACATCAGCGAACGTGTCCGCGCCGAGGATCAGATCCGCCAGATGACCGCCGAACTGAAAACGATCGTTCAGGCCCTCCCCGACCAGTTCTGGCGGCTCGATCGCCAGGGAACCATCCTGGCCCTCAATATCGATTTCAACGTGCCGCCGGACAAGTTCGCCGTCCTGATGCCGGGCGAAAATCTGTACGTCCACCTGCCCGAGGCGCTCGCGGCCCGGATCCGGCAGGCCATCGACCGGGCTCACGGCAGCAAGTCGCTGGTCAAGCTCGATTACGAACTGCCCGTCAACGGCGAAACCCAGATATTCGAGGCCCGTTTCCTGCCGCTGCCCAGGGACCAGGTCTTCGTCCTCAACCGCAACATCACCGAACAGATGCGTCTGGAGTCGATCGCCCAGTCCGTGGATCTGATGAACAACTTCGGTTACATCTTTTCCGGAATCCGTCACGAGATCGGCAATCCGATCAATTCCATCAAGATGACGGTCAGCGTGCTCAAAAACCAGATCGACCGCTACAACAAGGACATGATCCTGGAATACATCGAGCGAATTCTCAGCGAGATCGCCCGGGTGGAGTACCTGCTCAAGTCCCTGAAAACCTTCAACATGTTCGAGCGCCAGAAGCCGAAAATGATGGATATCGTGCCCTTCGTCAACGATTTCCTGGCCCTGATCGACCGCGACTTCGACGGCAAGGGCATCGACATCGTCGCCGAGCTGGACGAGGCCAGCGGCCAGGCCTGTTTCGATCCGCACGCCCTGCACCAGGTGATGCTCAACATCTTCGGAAACGCGGCCGATGCCCTGCAGGAGCGGTTGAATCGACGGATCGAGATCCAGGTCAACCGCCGCAAGGAGCGGATGGAGATCGTCGTCGCCGACAACGGCTGCGGCATGACCCCCGCCCAGCTGGCCAATCTGTTCAAACCTTTTTTCACCTCCAAGCAGAACGGCACCGGACTGGGACTGGTCATCGTCAAGAAACTGCTGACGCAGATGGAAGGCACCATCGATGTGGACAGCCAGAAGGGCGAGGGCACCCGGGTTCTGATCACCCTGCCGCTGAACGAGGGGGCAAAAACGCCATGAACCAAACGGCCAGAACCTTGCTCGTCATCGACGACGACCGGATTTTCTGCCAGTTGTTGCCCGAATATTTTGCCGGTACGACGATCGAGGTGCTGTCGGCCCAGACCGCCGCGCAGGGCATCGAGTTGTGCCGTTCGCGGCGCATCGACATCGTGTTGCTCGATGAAAATCTGCCGGATGGCGAAGGGCATCTGCTCTGCCCGGATATCCTCAAGGCCAACGAGGACTCCAAAATCATATTCATCACTGCCTACCCCAGTTTCCAGCACGCGGTCCAGGCGCTCAAGGCCGGCGCCTTCGACTATCTGTCCAAGCCCTTCGATCTCGAAGAACTGCAATTGGCTGTGACCCATGCCTGCCGGGCCCTGGAGCTCGAGAAATTGCGCAGTGTCGCCACCTACCGCAGCGCCAAGGAACGGGAACAGTACGTTCCGGTCGGCGAGTACGCCGACAACGGCCGGGTCAGCGAATTGATCGGGCTGGCGTCCGGGGCGTCGTCGCCGGTCCTGCTGACCGGTGAAACCGGTACCGGCAAAGGCGTGGTCGCCCGGGTCATCCACTACAACGGTCCCCGAGGCGATGCGCCGTTCATTCCGGTCAACTGCGCGGCGATCCCCGAAAACCTGATCGAGGCCGAACTCTTCGGCAGCGAGAAAGGAGCCTTCACCGGGGCGGTGGCCACCCGCAAGGGGATTTTCGAACTGGCCGAGGGGGGGACCTTGTTTCTGGACGAGATCGGCGCCATGCCCCTGCAGCTGCAATCCAAACTGCTCGGGGTGCTCGAGGACGGCCGGATCAAGCGCCTGGGCGGGCAGGTCTTCATCCCGATCCACGTGCGCATCATCTCGGCCACCAACGCCGACCTGGAGGAAATGATCGCTGCCCGGAGCTTCCGGCAGGATCTTTTTTACCGGATCGGTGTCCTGCAGATCCAACTGCCGCCGCTGCGGCACCGCCGCCAGGATATCGCCGCCCTGTGCCGGCATATTCTGGACCACAGCGGCGACGGCCGACATGCCAGTCTGGCCGAGACCGAGCTCGAGGCCCTGCGGCAGTACTCCTGGCCGGGCAACATCCGCGAGCTGCGCAACATCCTGGAACGTTCGCTTTTGCTGCACGGCCGCCAGCTGCGGCCGTCCGAGTTGATCCGCCTCGACGGGACCGGGTCCGCAGTGCCTGCCGTCCCCGAGTCGGCCGGGTCTTTTCCCAGCCTGGAGGAAATCGAACGCCGGCACATCGCCAGGGCCCTGGAGGTCTTTTCCGGGAACTGGACCCATGCCGCCCGGGCGCTGGGAGTCTCCATCTCCACCCTCAAGCGCAAGGTGCGCGAAAGCCATTCCGTCTGATCCGTTCATTTTGAACGGCCACCCGTTCATTTTGAACGGTTCATTCTGCATTTCCAGGCTTGGCTCGAAGCTGCAACATTCAGTCCTGACAACGTTTTCCAGCATTCCGGCTCAGTTGGCAGACTTGTTGCTCCTGTCACAGCGGAAGAAAAACTATGGCCAATGTACTGATCGTAGACGACGACAAGAACTTTCTGTTGAGCTTTGTGGATGGTCTGATGGCTCAGGACGACCAGTTCAAGGTCCTGACCGCCGAAAACGGCAAGCAGGCTCTGCGCGTGCTCAAGTCCAACCCCATCGATCTGGTGATCACCGATCTCAAGATGCCGGTCATGGACGGCTTCGAGCTGCTGGCCGACATGAGCCGGAATCACTCCCGTGTCCCGGTCATCGTGATCACCGCCTTCGGAACGCCGGAAATCGAGGAGCGGATCCGCGCCCTGGGCGGCCTGCAGTACCTGGAGAAACCGCTCGATTTCGGGCTCACCCTGGAGCGGATCTACGAGGAGCTGGAAGCCAAATCGGGCGGCTTCATCCGCGGCGTGTCCCTGCCTTCCTTCCTGCAGCTGATGGAAATCGAGAAGAAATCGTGCGTGCTGTCCATCCGTTCGACCGGACGAAACGGGATGCTTTTTTTCTCTCATGGAGAACTGATCGATGCCGAAACCGAATCCCTGCAGGGGGAAGCGGCGGCTCTGGACATCGTCTCCTGGGACGAGGCCGAGATCGAGATCGTCGCCAAAGTCAAGAAACGGGAAAAGAAGATCGATTCCAACCTGAATTTCATCGTCATGGAGGCCTACCGTCTCAAGGACGAGATGAACCGCAAGGCCGAAGCCATCGTCAGCCTGCCCGAGGACTTGGACGACCTGTCCGTCTCCTACGACGAGCCGGTCGGCGAGCCGCTGTTGCTGCCGGTCGAGGATCAGGTCGTCGAGCCGGCGCAGCCGCAACCAGTGAACAAACCATATAAGGAGATGAATATGAACGTAAAGAAACTGAACGAAGCGATGGAAGAGCTGAAGGCCAATGTCGGTCCCGGCCTCTTGAGCTCCAGTATCGTGTCCTCCGCCGACGGCCAGATGCTGGTCGCCTTCAACGGCCACGCCAAGACCTGCGCGCTCTTCACCCAGATGACCAATTACCTGGCCCGGGCCCTCAAGGAAAGCGGTCTGGAAGAATTGGGCAAGTACTACATCATCGATATGACCAATCACCGCATGGGCATCGTCATCCCCCTGGGCGATTTCTGGTGGGGCCTGGTCACCGATTCGCAGAAGGCTCAGCTCGGTCTGCTGCTCAATGTCGCCATTCCGCGGGCCATCGACATGTTCGAAGAGGCCATCGTCGGCTGAAAGCCGGTTCGTATCGAATCGGAATATTTGGAAAGATCATTATGGGAAACGAACTGAAAAAAATATTCGAAACGGTCGAGGAGAAAGCCGGATTCAAAGGACGGGTGACCCTGTCCTCACGATGCGGTTTCCCTTCTGACAAGGCGGCAACGATGGCCGACGACGCCGAAGTCTTGGCCAAAGTCAAGGCGATCGCCGACGAGATACTGGCTGAGCACGAAAGCCGGACGCAGCGCTGAGTCGGGCGCCGGTTTCGACGTCCCTGCCGGCTACGGCCGGCAGGGACGTCGCCGCTCCAGGAGCTCCATCACGGATCGGACCTGGTTCATTCGATGGTTTCGGTCACGACGCCTGGGCCGGCTTTCACCCTGCTGAACTGTTTGTCGATCATGATCTGCAGGATGGTCTGGTCGGCGGTGATCATGCCGTCGACGCTGAGTCGGCCGACATTCTGCATCGTCTGTTCCGGTGTGGCGCCGATGATGCCGTCGCTTTCCTTGACGTTTACCCCGTGCAGGGCGAACAGGGCCGACTGTACGGCCGTGCCGGCGGCGGTGGCCAGTTTGAGGGCGCAGCTGTTCTTGGCGCCGTCGCAGATGACGCCGGCCAGGTCGCCGATCAGGTTCTTGATGGCCGAGGAAATGTGCTGCACCGTGCCGCCCATCAACCAGGTCATGCCGGCGGTGGCTCCGGCACCGGCGGCCACCGAGCAGCCGCAGATGGCCGACAAGCGGCCGGTGAAGGCCTTGATATAGGCCGTCACCACATGGCTGAGGGCGATGGCCTTCAGAATCTGTTCGTCGCTGCGGATTTTCAGATAGTCTTTGATGGCCCAGATCGGCAGAATGGCGGTCAGACCGTGGTTGCCGCTGCCGCCGGAACTCATGGCCACCAGCTTGACCCCCGACATGCGGGCGTCGGAGGCGGCCGAGGTCAGGATGCGGGCCTGCAGCTCCATGTCCCGGGCCAGCAGTCCTTCGGTGGCCAAGCGTTCCAGGGTGCGGCCGATGCCCAGGCCGCTGCCGTGCGCCAGGCCGTAGTTGGCCAGTTTCAGGTTGGTCTGCAGACCGTGTTCGATGAATTTCATGTCCTGGGCATCCATCGTTTCGCACAGGGCCACCAATTCCTCCAGACTCCGTTCCTTGAGCCAGGACTCGAGCTGTTGCAGTTCGGTCTTTTTCTCCAGATCGCCGGAATCGGCCTCGGCCTGAATCAATTCCCGACCGTTGAGCTTGAGCGAGGTGATGTTGTTGTGCAGGTGCTCGATCAGGGCCTCGGCGCTGTCGCCGCCGGAGCGGATGCAGCAACGGATGTAGATGCCCTGGGAATCCCGGACCACGTTGATGTGAATCTTTCCGTCCCGGATCAGCTGCTTGGCGGCGGCGATGGCTTGCTGGTCGACCGGGTTGAACACTTCCATCTTCTGTTTGGCGTCGCCGCAGACCGCGCCCAGGGCCACGGCCATGTCGATGCCGAATTCGCCCCGGGTGCCGGGAATGGCGACGGCCAGTCCGTTCTTGTAGACATTGCTGTCCACCCACAGCTCGATCCGGTCGATCTTCTTTTCTGGCAGAAGGGCCATGGCCGAGGCGCTGCACAGGGCGACGGCCGCCGGTTCGGTGCAGCCCAGAGCCGGGGCGACTTCGATCTTGAGGATATCTTTAATGGTCCACATCTTTCCTCCACGATTTGCATCTGAACGCGAGATGCCATTGTAGGAAAAACCGAGCCACAAATCAATCCCGGC
>CAYXHZ010000029.1:0-37736 GCA_964465065.1 uncultured Clostridia bacterium | reverse complement strand
AGAGGCAGGCAGTAGTAGGATTCATAGGCACCACCCTTCACCCCTTTTTTCAAAGTCGCAGCGCCAAGAGCAGCCCAAAGGCAGAGCAGCACAAAAACGATTCGCATTTTATATTTTCGCATACTAAAAGTTAAACCAAAGTTTGGTTTATCATCTCTCATCTATTTCTCAATCGGGTCAATAATAACTCTTTTCTTTCAATGTAGCGGTAAACAGCGTAAGCAACAGTTCCCATAACTGTGGCCAAGGCAATTGGGTAATAGCCCATAGCCATTGCGATACCGGCTTCGCCAGAAGTACCGACTAATGGGACCCAAGAGATCGCGATCACCTCGAAACTACCCAGAGCGTTGAGTAGCGCCATTGCCAATCCTTTCCAATTCGGGTATCGCTGCAGCAGCCATTGAATTTCGTTAATGATGATGACAATAGATAAAATCAGTGCTAACAGGGCACAAAAAAGAAGAATAAAACCAGCCATCGGAGCGGCGATGTTTTTGAAAACAAAGGCTGACAGATATCCCGACACCGCCCATAGACAGTATTTACTCCATATTTGTCTCTTTTGAGGACTGTTCATTAGAAAAGCGATAAAAACGGACAAGGTGAATAAAAAGATAACGACACGAGCCATCAGGATCAGGGGATATTCAAAAGATCGGGGGATTCGGCAGTAAGAACAAAACAAGGTGGTATTATTCTCAGCAAATCATTGAAGATGTCGGTTAAACCAGCTTCTACCGATCCATTCTGATAAGTGCCGGTCACAATTGCATTGTTAAGGTATCCCCAAAACATCAAGGATAACGTCCTGTCCGGCGTCTCAACCATCGCTGCATTATTCATCCTGGAATACTGAAAGCCGCCCCCGACACAGAGCAACATGACTGCGATTCGTAAGTTATTCATGCACATTTCATCATTATGCCTGCGTTTTGTCCCCCATCTCAGACCAATTTCTCAACCGCTGAATTTACATCCTTTTTTTTGTATCGGACAAATGCATAGATCGCCGTGCCCGGAACCGCCACAAAAATGAAATAGACGTAGACTATGGCTATCCCCATCCCTCCTTCACCAGATAATCCTAAGGATAAAGGCAACAGAGCTATCGCCGTTATTTCAATACAGCCTAATGCATTGACGAGGGATAAGACCATCCCCTTCCAATTCGGCCACCGCTGCAGAAGCCATTCCGAACCTTGAATGACAAAGACTATGGACATGACCAGCAGTAAAAGACCGCAACACAGCGCGATCAGACCAGCCAAAGGAGCCATGATCCCCTTGAGAGCATAGACTGTCAACGAACCCACAATTGCCACCGCCAGCCATTTCAGCCATTTCATTCTCGTGGCTGGTTTATTGATCAGGTATGAAGTAAAAGCGGCTGAAGAAACCAAAAAGATACAAACATGAAGCAACAACAGCAACACAGCCAAAGGGTCTTTTACAAAACGTTGACCTATTGGACTCTGGGATGTTTTATACAAAACGAACAAGAAAAAAACAGCCGGAAGTGCCATAATCTTCAGCCAGCTGCGCCATTGAGCATGCTTTTTTAGAAAAGCAACAAAAATAATGAGAACTGAAAGCAAAGAAAGCAATAACAGTCTCAACAATTCCGATTCAAACAGAAGAAACGCAGGAGAGAGATATTCTCTAAAGAGAATCGAAGCATTGGAAGCTTTAGGCCATTTGTTTCTGGATGTCAGCATTGCCAATTCATCTTCCTTTTTCAGAATTTTAATCTGGGCATCGATGCCGACAAACTCCATGTCATCTTCCCACTCCCGGGGATTCGGTTTTTTGATGAAACGGATCTCCTTGGTCTTTCTTCTCATGGTGACCATCAAGGTATTCGCATCGTACCCAAAAATAGAATGGATCACATCATTCTTACAATAATTAGGTATGTATCGACCTTCCCAGCACATGAAACCGCCGAATGTGAAAATTGATCTGGAAAGCCCCGACAAACGTAAAATAGGGGACATGTCATGCCGAACAGCCAGGTGCGCCTTCATGTACCGAAACTGGCCATCGATCAATAGATCACTCCCTTCCAAGCGAATCAACAGGCCGATGCCAGAGGTGTCATCGGGATTATTAAAGTAGGCTTCGGACCACTCTTTTGTCATGGGCTTCCCGTGGGGATCAAGTAGCGCAATAATTTCCAGATTATTTCTATTTTTTGAAAGACCCGTTTCAACCAGAGACCAGGACACGGACGATTGCCAAAATTCCTTGATCCCTATCTTGATCCCTATGGAAGATAAACCCCCGGTTACATTCCGGTACTCCTCCGGTAACGCATCATACAACAGCAAATTCTCCCTTGGAATCGGCTGTTGCTTTACAGGAATCACCATTTCCACTTCACCAGGACAACTCGATTTACCCAGGCGATGTTCTATGCTTTCGATGGGCTCCTTGGCATCAAAAACCCAAAAGAAGCCCTCCCTCTGCCAGGTCGTATTCTGCCCCAGGGCCTCGCTCACAGCGTGGTAGAAAGCGATGGGGTTACCTGGCGACTCTTCAAAGCGGATCGCCAAATGATCGTATTCTCCCCAGGTCTTCCGGTATTTTGTAGAAAACATTTCTGACTTGGTATCTAGAGGCAGGCAGTAGTAGGATTCATAGGCACCGCCCTTCACCCCCTTTTTCAGAGTCGCAGCGCCCAAGGAACACCAAAGACACAGCAAGCAGACGAGGATGCATAGCATGGTCAGCTTTTGAATCTGTCTCATATGTTCAATACAAACAGCATGTCCCATGATGAGCAGCCCCCTCGTACCTTACCCGTACCCTTCTCATGTCAACACTTTATCACATAATAAAAAATATGCAGAACTCTCGCCAATGCCCATCAGGAAGACTGTCGATCCGGAAGCGTCAGACGGGCCTGGGCGCATATTCTCCGGAGCTCTTCCAGCTGCCAGGGCTCGTCATAGTTGTAAATGGCACCGAACGGTTGACAGAGATAGTCCAGAATGGCCGGCGTCTCCTGCTCCACCTTCGGTGCGCTCAGGGCCTTGACTCTGCCCAAGTCGCGACCGGTCAGCTTGAGAGTGATGAAATGCTTCATCTCTCCCGGATTGAGGCGTACCGAACCCAGCCCTTCGTTGAGTATCTTTTCACGGGCACGGCTGATGCGCCGTTCGCCGACTTCGTACAAGACCCGCATATACTTCTCGAACAAGACCCACTCGTTGAGGACGAAACGGATTTCTTCTTCCCCAAACGCCATCCAAAAATCCACCGTCTGAAGATTGCTTAAAAATCTTCCCAGCATGAAGGCCCCCGCCATGAATCCCGAGAGGCCTTTTTGCCGGCAAAGTTTCGTGGCCCGTTTGAAAAAATCGATGCGATGCGCCAGACTCAAACGATCAAAAATCATCGATTGCTCGAGATGGGCACCCATTTCGCACTGCAGGACCTGTTGCAGGTAATAATCCGGGTTGACCGTGTACCATCCGTTGACGATTTTTTCCGACTCCTGCTCATCAGAACGGAGGCCGTTGCGGACCAGGCGGATCAGGTCGTTGATGTTTTCGATCTGCTCGGCCTTCAGTTCCCGAATGATGTTCCGGTACTGCCGATAGGCCTTCTCCATGATCTCAAACACCATTTTCTCCCGCGGCGACAGATCCATCCGTTCCCCATCCAGGTATTTCTGGAACCGGGCCGGAGTGTAGGTCGCCCGACCCAGAAAAATCTCTTGCCTCTTGGAGGAAACGGTGATCCAATCCCCCTCCCTCATAACCTGTCCGCAGCGATTGTACAGAGCCTGCTCCTGCAGGGAAACCCCGAAGGATTCCAGGTTCAAAAAAGCCGGTATTCCCGCCCCCCGGCAGGCAGTGATGACATGGATCGCAGCCGGGTTGAGGCTGATCATGGCGTCCATTTCGCCCATGACGATGGTGTCGGAAGGGATGAAGCTCTGCTTGCAGAAGCACACCTTTTCCCCACGCCGCTTGGCCTCCAGGGCTGTGGCCGCAGAGAAATACACCTGGGCGCTTATGGCCGTACGTGGCAGGAGGCTGACCCCCTTGCTGAAAAATTTCAAGGTGGAGAAGGAGTCTTCGTGAATGGAATCCGAAATGATCTGGCGCAGATGGTAGGGCTTGATCAATTCGGTCAGCCTGTTCTCGGCAATCGAGCCACCGTTGTACATGTCCATGGCCGAAACCAGTGTCGCCCGGCCGGTCATCTCGCTGGGGTTCAGCTGCAGCAGAGCGAAGCTGCTGAGCGATTCGTCGGTCTCGGCGGCGAACTCCACTGTCACCGCACTGGCAAACGACTTTTCCAGGCGTTTGATCAAGGGGACGAAATGGTACACGGCCGGGAAAGAGTCCTGAATTTCCGACGGATCGAAAAACTCGTTCTGTTCGGACTGGACTGTCCCGGTCATGATCTCCTCACCGAAAATGTTTTTAGCGCACTCGATCAGCATCCCCCGACCGGTGCGCGGGTGCCGGCTGTTGAGGATGCCGGAATACGATTTCTCATTGCACACCGTCAGCACCATTTTCTGCAAAATGAGTGAAGGGTACTGTCTTTTCCCCCTGGTGAAGGTGAGCAGCAGATCCTGGTTGTTCTCGAAGAAGTCGTGAGTGGTCTTCATCAGGAACTGGATTTGACGCCAGGGATCCCGCAACAGGGCTGGTTCCTTTTTATTGATTCGTTCCGTGATGCAGTCTATCGCCCGTTCGCATTCGGCCGCCGATGACTGGGAGGAAAGGCCGGAATAATCCTCTCCCTGATATTCGGAATTCGGAAACAGCAGCCTGTAGATGTTTTTCAGGTTGTTCAGGTAGATCTTGACGGCCGTGTTCCTGCCGTACCATTTGGCCAGTATCGAAAAAACGGCCTCTGTCACGCCGGTGTTCAGGTAGGTGGGCATAAAGCCGGGGATGTAGAACGGCATGGCGCAGCGTATGGCCACCAGCAACGGCTCGTCATCCGAACCGATGGAGCTGCCGGTGAGGCTTTCCAGGTTATGCAGCCCATCCGTCAGCAGCCGCTCTCTGGTCGCGGAGTCAGCGGAATAGAGCTCTGCCGTCAAAATGGAAAAATCAGGCACCGGAAAACCTTCCCGGTACAACCTGGCCAGCATGGCCCCCTTGCTGCTGATCTGTTCGTCGGAACCGGGCTCTTCGCTCAGCGAGGTCACCAGGAAACGGTTCTCCGTCAACTTGACGTTCTGATCACAGCGCCTTCTTTCTTGAAAAAGCGCCTTGCACTTGGCGTCCAGCTCCGCAGCGGCTCCGGGGATGTTGCAGCGGGCGGCCACGATCAGGCTCAGATGACGCTTGACGGTCTCGGTATCCTTGCCAGCCAGCAGGGGCAAGTCGGTTTCCCGCAAGGCGATGGTGAATACGGAACCACGCATACGGTAACAGGCGACCGGCGGGATATATCCGGGAGCGTACACTGAATTACTCGTCGTCCAGCGCCGCTGAAAGGCCTGTCTCATACCGGCGGCGGTCCGATATCCGGCGCGGATGGTGCAATCTTCTATTTCCGGAAAGGTTTGGTCCATCATGATCTACAGTAACAAGAGCAACTTATACCCCAGCCGGTATATTTTTGCAAACCCAGGATCATGGTAGACAGAGACATTCGGGATACGCTCGCGTGGCGGTGCAGTCAGTTGCCTTTTTCCTATATTCCGAAAATTTCAGAATAATTTGTCATCAGGTATTTTTCTATGCAAACGTCTCCTGAGTCATCATCACTTTTGATTCGATACATGTGCTTTTCACAAATCAAGTCAATTGCGATGTCGCATTTCAAGGTCATTTTAAATATTCCATTCTCATCAAACAGATCATAGGTCTGTGTTGGGTTGCGATTTCGTTCCAGGATGGATCTGAATTGCCGCACATAAATCCAGTTGTTTTCATCCATGATCACATCACTAATATACGGCCTGTTTTCTGGGTACTGAATCGCCTGGTTTAGAACCGCCTTGGTCCATTCTTTTTCATAATAAGTAGCAAAGAGTTGATAAGTGTATTTTTTTTCCTCGGTTGTTATGGCCTGCTTTTCTTTCTGCCTTGTAATTGATTTTATTAACACGCCGTCTGCGTTGTACAAAAGCAGCTTGTATTCTGTGGATTCTACCAACTACCAAAGGTGACGGTGCTGTACATCTTTACATTGTATACGCTTAGATCCACCGCTACTGGCAGCACCCTGTGTTTGTGATTTTTTTACGACTATGTAATGATTGGATGAGGTCTGGCTCGGCGAGTCATGCCGGGTTGGGGTGAAGGACTGACAGGAGATCGACGATGAAACTTTTGCGAGCTGTGTTCCCGCTACTGGTTTTATTTCTGCTGACTCCGCTCGTTGGGACGGACGAGCTGGACGATCTCAACGAAAAGGTGATCAGACTCTACCGGGCCGAGCGATACTCAGAAGCTGCCCCACTGGCCCGACGGGCGGCAGACATGGCCAGGAAACGCTACGGAGCCGACTCCCCCTTCCTGGCGGTGGCCCAGAACAACCTGGGGGAAATCTACCGCAGGCTGGAACGAATGGATGAGGCGGCCCAGCTATTCCGCTCGGCCGTCCGCATCGAGGAGAAACGCCCGGACCGAAACCAGTCCAACCTGGCCCAGTACAGCTTCAACCTGGGCACTGCCCTCTTGCGGCTGAAAAAACCGGCCGAAGCCGAGCCCTGCTTGCTGTCCGCGCTGGATCTATCCGAAAAACCTTCTGGTCCAAAAGAACCCCCGCTGCAAAATATCCTTTCCGCCCTGGGCAGACTGTATCTGGCTCAGGAAAAGTGGGAAAAGGCCCGGACCTTTTTGCAACGGGAGGTTGAACTGAGACGGAATACCAAGGGCGTGAACCAAGCCGACCTGGCCGCCGCCCTCAACAACCTGGCCCGGATCTCCTACCGCGAGGGCGATTTCCGTCAAGCGGGTTTTCTGCTCAAGGAAGCCCTGGGCATCAATCAGGACGAATGGGCGCTGCAGAGCGACAAGAAAACCGACGGCCTTCGCGGTATTGATTTCAACGACCTGGGGGCCGTCTACTTCAGCCGCAGGCTTTTCGACCAGGCGGAATCACAGTTCCAGGAAGCCCTGACCTGTGACGAGAGAACCTTGGGAGCGGATCACCCCCGAGTGGCGGAAGACCTCAAGAACCTGGGGGCGGTCTACGCCACCCGTCAACGATACCCGGAAGCCCAAAAATCCTTTCAACGAGCTTTGGCGATCGATCGCAAGAACCTGCCCTCCCCGCATGCCACCCTGGCGGAGGACCTGGTCAATCTGGGACGGGTGGCTGTCCTGGACAAGGCATACAGCCAGGCTGAGGCCTGGCTGACGGAGGCCCTGGCCATGCGGCAGCTTCTTTACCCCGCAGACCATCACGCCATGGGGGAACTGTGGAACGATTTCGGTCAGCTTCACTTCCAAAAGGCCGCCAGCATCCTGGATGACGCCAGCGAAAAGGATCAGACCAGGCAATACCAGGAAATTCTGGACCAGTCTCAGCAATACTTCAACAAAGGCTATGAGATTCTGAAGAAGGCCGAGGGTGCCAATGAAGGCGACCTCACCCTGAGCGCCAACTACCTGAGTTACTTCTTCGAACGGAACGGACAGCTGGATCAGGCCGAAGAAATTCACAACACCTTGCTGACCAGCTGTCGCCAGCGCTACGGGAACGACGCTCCGGAAATGGTGCCGTTGCTGCTGCAGCATGGCCTCTTTCTGGAGAAACGGCAACGATGGTCCCAGGCGACGGCGCAATTCCGCCGGGTCCTGACCATTCAGGAGCGGATTCATGGCGGCCAACATGCCGGGCTCATCTATCCCCATCTGCTCCTGGCCCGGTCGTACCGCAAGCAGGGAGACTTGCCCATGGCCATCTTCCATTACGACCAGACCCTGAGACTCACGGCACACTGCCTGGGCGACAAGGATGCCCAGATGGCCATCACGGCAGAAGAGGCGGCGGACTGCCATCAGGAGAACCGCCAGTTCGATACCGCCCTGCTCCTGTATCGGCAGACTCTGAACATTTACGAAACGGTCCTGGGGCCGGACAGCGAATGTCTGGCGGACCTGCTGGAGCGGATGGTCCGCTTGTGCAGGGAACTCAAGAGGAATCAGGAGGCCAGGGAACTCCTCAAACGGGCCAAAGCCATCCGCAGACGCACCCGCTTCTGAATACAGACCCTCGATTCAAAAAAAATATCCGGGAGACGATCCCCATCTCCCGGTCATTGAAAAGTACCTCTGGTCAACTCCGGACCAAGGTGTTCATTTCCATACCGTTTCTTTCTTTGTTGTTGTTTTCCTGGCTGCAATCGTCGTTGTTGGTGTTACCGTCCATGTAGATGTCGGGATCCAGGCCGATGGTCAGGCGGTAGTTGGGGGGGAATTCTCCTTCATTGGGCGATGAAGCATCCCAATCCCGTTCGTAATTCAATTCGATGGAAGCGCCTGTCGCCAGGTTGACGATCGCCTGCTGCGCCCTGAGAATTGGCGTTCCGCCCATGGGAATTTCGTACAGATAGGCTGATGCCTGGTTGGGACCGGATTGAAAATTCTTGTTGCCGATGTTTTTGACTACCCCGGTGATTCTGACCCTGGCTCTGAACTGGCTGCTGCGGCTGACAATACTGAAGCGGAGCTCGATTGCCGCCGGGTCCGGACATTCCTTGACCGGAACGGGGCGGCGGATTTCTCCGCGAACCGGTGTCAGCACTGCGAGCTCCTGATCGCATTTCATCCTGAACACCGCCTTGTTCGACATCATGGCATTGGGAGACAGCACCGCCAGAGCCTGCCAGCCTTCGTATTCCATTCCAGCCTTGCCCAATTGCCAGGTAGTGGTCAGCACCTGTTTCCCAGCTTCCCTGAAGATCAGTGTGCGCACCGGACTGACCGCGTTGTCGCTGCGCTTCCACTGCACTTTCACCTTTCCGGCGCTGTTTGAAACCACAACCGCCTCAAATGTGAACGTGGTCGGACATTTGCCGCTAAAGCTCTCCGGAGTCACCTTCGCGACAACGTTGGTCACTTCTGCCGACAGCTCAAAGCCCATAAACGCCGACAGCAGAAGAACGGCGACACATAACCTGCCGATTCTTTGCATTTCTCCATCCTCCTTGATAAAGCTCAGGTTTTCCGCCCAAGCGTCTTCAACAATTCATTGCATAATTCATACCAAGTTCTGTGCTCAGGCGAAGATGCCTGATATTGGAACATTTCCCGTTTCAATCCCTGTTGGCTCAAGGAATCGCGGTTCGTTTTTTGTGTACCAATCTGAAACAGGAGGACAGATATGTGCTAGCCCCCCTGACAACGCCCAATTGAAGCGGAATGGTTTGATAATATTTCTGATGACGAGTTGCTTAAAAGCGACCATCAGTGCCTGATCTCTCGGCATCATGAAAAAGAGGGAGAAAATCCCGGTTTTCCTGGCCCACTACTTGTCCTCAGCGGGCAGATATTGCTGGAAAAAGCGGGTGATCTCCTCATTGATGCCTGCATCGGTGCGGTGGCCGATATGGGGAAAAATCTCGAACCGGGCGTCGATCTTTTGGGCCAGATATACCTCCCGGCAGGCCAGGAAGCGGTCCGGCATCATCTTGCTTCCCAGTACTGCGTAAATCGTTTCCCGTTCATCCGGCTCATAGGCGTCGGCGCAACCTACGGCATCGTTGTCGTCGCTTTCCCCCATGTAGATGAACTGAGGGATGGCCCGATAAGCGGACAGATCCATGGCATGCCCCATGAGACGCTCATAGTCGGCAAGTCCCAACGGATAACAAAGGCGGCGGCCCTTCAATTCACTAACGGGGAGCATAAGCAAGCCGTTCAGTCCACCACAAGCCACAGCCTTGATCAGGTCGGGATGGAGAAAGGTGAAGCGGTTGACGAAACTGCCGGAGGCTGAAAACCCATTGAGGAACACTTTCGATTCGATGGGAATCCCGAGTCCGGACAGGCGGAATCTGGCATGGACAATCATGGCCTTGAGCTGGAGGTCGATCCGCTTCATAGACTCGTTTTTTATCCAGTGCAGGCTGTCACCGTCAAGTGCATGGCTGTACACCCGCCAATACGCTTGGGGACGGGGAAAGGCGGGAACCAGGTAGGGCAGACCGAGCGTTCGGGCGATCGAGGCACCCAATGAACGCCCAGCAGCCGCAGCCTGGGCATCCGCTTCGATTACTGTTAAATCATCGCTGGGTTTTCCGCTGTTGTTGGGCTCGATCAGCAAAGTGGTCAGCCGGCCCCGCCGCAGCCTGGAAGGCAGAAACAGAAAATAGGGAGAATGAAAACCCGACATGGGTTCGGCATCGACGCGGATCAGCTCCGGCTTCACCGGTTCGGCGGCCCCAGATATTATCGCCATCAAACGGATGAGGAAAGTTATGGAGATGATTGTCATGGCAACTCCTCATAGTCGCGGGAAAATTTTCGCAGCTTGTTCTGTCAAACCAACAATCTCGGCAATGCCTCAGTTCGCAGTGAACGTGCTTTTCCAAAAATCTGCAAAGGGCCGGACAGAATGATCGGAGATACGCTTCTTTCCCAAACCTATATAGAGATCATTCCCCAGAGCGAAGCAGGCGGGATCGACACGCCCTTCGCCCTGAGCGGGCAGAGATTCGATCTGTTTCCACGAATCGGTCTGAGGATCGTACTGCCAGAGATCCTTGAGATCCTCATCGTTATCGAAGGCACAACCCAATCCCAGATAGCCCTTTCCTCCTACTGCCGTGGCATTCGCCCCGATACGCAAACGTCCCGGAAAATCAGCGATGGCCGTCCAGCTGTCACTTGAGGTTTCATAAGCCCAAAAGCTGCGGGCCGGCTGCCGATCACTCTCGCCCAGGCCGACATAAATGCGGCTGCCGATTACGAAAACAACCGAATTCCAACGATTCTCCCCCGGCAAGTCGGCCTTGCGGGTCCATGTGTCGTTCTGGGCATTGTAGGCCCAGACATCCCGGAGATGAGTATACACGCCGTTGCTGATGTCCATACCGCCAATGACGTATCCCTGTCCGCCCACGGCTTCTCCAACCGGTTTAAACCGTTTCAATCCCGGGAAGTCGGCTCGGCGGGTCCATTTATCCGTATTGACATCATAAGACCACAATTCACGATTTGCCTGGTTGGAGGAATCGGTACCCAAGCCGATGAAGCCTGCTGAATCGATGGAAAAGCCAACGGCATTGGCCATGGGACCTCCGGGATAATCGGCTTTACGCTTCCAGCTGTTACCATCGGCCTGGTATTCCCAGAATTCATCGACCAAATCCAGTTCCGGAGCACCATTGACCGTGCGCCAATCCACCAGACCAGTGCCCAGATAGGCCCGGTTGTTCAGAACGAACCCGGCCGGTTTCATGACCGGTTGCCCGGGAAAATCCGCCATATGCGTCCAGGTATTGGCGGGTTGGGGCTGTGCAGGCTCTGAGGTGTCCTGCTGATTGGGTGAGCAGCTCCAAAGAGCCAACCAAGCCAAGGCAAGCAACAGAATGGAAATCCAGCTTTTTTTCATTTTTCATTGTCTCCTAAAGCTAAACTGTGACCGTCAAACCGAATGAGGTTTGTCTTTCGGCACACAGCCACATCCTAGCGAATCCAAGGCTGGTCATGAATAATAACGAATGCTCATTCTGCAAAACAGTACTTTTTGATCAGGCCTCGGAACCTGTTTGATTGGATGGGTGCAAACCGAAGGCTCAGCTTCTCAGATTCTTGAAAAAGTTGACCAATTGAGTCCGGTTCTTGACACTCAGCTTGCGATACACACTTTGAATGTGATTTTTGACCGTGCTGCCGGCAATGAACAGTTCATTTTCAATGTCTTTGTTGGTCTTGCCGGCGAGGACCAGCAGGACGATCTCCTGTTCTCGGGGAGAAAGACCGAGCCGGGATCCTTTTTCCTTGAGATCGACCCGGCTCTGTATCCGTCCGGCCACACGTCGGCGATGAGTGACCCCCAGATAATAAGACCCAAGCGCAAGAACCAAGCCCAGCAGACACACGAACCACCAGCTACGGTAGAAGGGCGGTCGAACCGCCAGGACCAGGGACACCCCGGTTTCATTCCAGAGGCCATCGGCGTTGGCAGCTTTGACCCGAAACAGATGCCGGCCGACTGGCAAGCCGCTCAGAGAAAGACTGTGGGCATTTCCCAAGTCGATCCAGTCACCATGCAGATCCTCGATCTTGTACGCGAAGCGGTTGGCTTTCGAATCCTGATAACTCAACGCGGCGAATTCCAGATTGATCAGGGTATCACCAGGAAGGACGACCAGTTCCCGACTGGATTGGATCCCACCCGTCAGGAGCAGTCGCCGCGGCATGACCTCGACCCGAGTGATCAGCACAGCCGGAGGCTGGGTATTGTCGACGATATGACGGGGATCGAAGTGATTGAAACCATTGACACCGCCGAAAAGCAGCGAACCATCACGGCAGCGGTATCCGGCGCCAAGGTTGAATTCTAGATCCTGTACCCCGTGGCTGAGTCCATAGGTACTGATCTTCTCCGTCACAGTATCGAAACGGCACAGGCCCCGGTTGGTGCTGAGCCACAACCGGCCCCGATCGTCCTCCAGTATGCTGTGGATCATATTGTTGGGCAGGCCGTCCTGCTCGGAATAGTTTTTGAACTCACCTTTTTTCAGATCAAAACGGTCCAGTCCGGCCGATGTTCCCAGCCACAGTTGTCCCCGAACGTCTTGGTGGATGGCCAGTACGACATTGCTGCTCGGTCCCCTGTTCTGCCCTGGTTGGTGGCGGTAGATGAAAAACCCGCTGCGATCGGCTTTGAGCCGGTTCAATCCGCCGCCGTTTGTTCCCACCCAAATGGCTCCTTGACGATCTTCCAGCAAAGACAGTACGCCATTGTGGCTCAGGCTGAACGGATCATCGGTACGGTTCCAGTACTGCCCGGTCACCTTTCCATCCGGGCTCAGACGGTTCAGGCCGAAGGAACAGCCTGCCCAAAGGTAACCATCCCGATCACAAAGTATGCAGCGGACATGGTCGTGGGTCAAACCCCGGGTAAGGTTGGCGGAGTCGCGGCTGACCATGGTGAAACGACCCGTCGCCGGATCCATATGGACAAGTCCCACCGACGTGGCCAGCCAGAGGCTGCCCAGTGGATCCGGAATGATTCCCATGATGCTCGCGGAAACATTCCCATCGGCCTGCAGGAAGGGCAATCGCACCTGACTTAAGTTCCCGGTTTGCCGATCCCAGCGGGCCAGTCCCGCCTGGCTTCCCACCCAGACACGCCCATGGCCATCCTCGGCGAAGGAATGGATGGAGTTAACGTTTGGCAAGACCGCACCATCGTGGACGTTGAGATAGTGAGCAAACGTGGGCTGCAGCATCTGAGCCACTCCACGCCCCGTCCCCAGCCAAACGGTTCCGGCCCGATCCTCGAAAGCGGAAAAAAGGGTGTCGCCGTGGGATTGTCTTTCCCCTCCTTCCTGTCGCCGCCCGCCGGTCGTATCGTAGAGCAGAAATTCAGACCCGTGACCGATGTAGATAACGCCTCGGCTGTCCAATAAACGACCATAATAGGATGTACCCCGGATGTTATCGCTGGCCAGGATCCTTTCAAAACGTCCGATGGCGGGGTTGAAACGGTCGAGACCTTGCTGCGAACATACCCAAAGCGATCCCGTCGGATCCAGGTGCAACGAAGTGATAAAGTTTTCCGCCTGACCCGTTCCCGCCCGAAACGGAAAGGTTTTGAAACGCCGGCTGACGACATCACGACAGTCAAGCCCTTTATAGGTCCCGATCCATAGATTGCCCGCCCGATCCATCACCAGAGCCGAGATGTATTCGTGGCTCGTTCCCTGAGAACGTTCCCGATCCGGCACCGGATATCGGACAAACGACTTGGTGCCGCTCGCCAGGGAACACAGACCATTGGGAGTACCCACCCACAGAGTACCCTGCTGGTCCAGACAAAGGGCGTTGACACTGTCGTCCGGCAGACTGTCGGCTTGTTCGGGATCGTTCAGGTAACGTCCGAATCTGCTGCGGGAGGCATCGAAATTGCATAATCCCCCGCCCTGGGTACCGATCCACAAGCTGCCGTCCTGGTCCTCGCACAGCGCGGTGATGTGGCCGGAGCTGAGGCTGTTCTCGTTGTTTCGGACTGTCTTGTAGATGGTGAAGCGGCGTCCATCGAAACAGTTGAGGCCATCCAGAGTGCCAAACCAAAGCAGGCCCCGACGGTCCTGCAGGATCGCAGTGACCGAATTCTGAGACAAGCCGTCAGCCACTGTCAGTCTGTACAAACGGAACGACTCCGGGACGGATGTGGCGGTACCGGAATTCACCATCAGCGTCCATACCCAGGCTACAGCCCAACAACAACGAATCCGTTTCATGATATAAAAATTTTAACACAGATCGTTCTTGACAATGTACATTTACGCCATCGTTTGACCAGATGTACCAGACATGATTGGTTCATATACGGCCCAAGTATCATTCACGTTTATTGATCACATAACCTGTCTCGGCTGTTCCTCGGTAGAATTACATACTTTCATTAATGGAATCATTCAAATAGGTCAAAAAGAAATTCATGACAGGAAAATGCGACATCCCGGAAAAACGACACAACACTTTGCTGAACAGTACCGTTTGGACAATCTCTGGCTCTTATTGACCGATAGCGGTAAGTTGGACAGTTTAGTGACGTTGTGACCCACCGTCCCCCAAAAAGCGAATCATGAATAATAAATTTACATATAAAATTTATTAAATCTTCCAGTTTTGTTAAACCTTTCCAAAAAGCACATGACGTATCGGGTGAAATATCGATACCTGTCATTTGCATCAAAATCCCCAACCATTCGCGTATGGAATACACAAATTAGCCACACGCTTCGCAAAATTGCACTACAGCCCAAAATTTTGAATTTACACACAGCCAAAGCTGAACAGAAGAACCCGCTACCAGTCTTTACTGATTTGGCAAACATATTGCGTTTATCAATTGTGAAATAAAAAACAGTAGGAGGTTTTTTATGAAAAAAAATTACGTTCTGATGATCGCCATGATCGTCCTGACCGGCCTGACATTCGGTCAAGGCGCGTCGGACATTTACGGCACGGTCATGCTTCAGGACGGCTCCGCCATTCCCGGCGTGGCCGTGACCCTGACCAGCAATGTGATCGGCTCCCGGACGGCCGTAACCTCAGAAGAAGGCAACTACCGTTTTCTGGCCCTGCCTCCCGGCACCTATGCCTTGAAATTCGAACTCGACGGCTTCAAAACCGTCAACCAGACCAACATCCGTCTGTTCGCCTCCAAGAACCAGACCATCAACATCACCCTGGACACCACCACAGTCAAGGAAGAGATCACCATCAGCGGGACCACCACCGTGGTCGACACCCGCAAGGTGAACATCGGCGTCAACATCTCCGGCGAACAGTTGCGCGCCCTGCCGACCGCCCGCAATCCCTGGACTATCCTCAACCTGGTCCCGGGCATGATGATGGACCGGGCCGATGTCGGCGGTAACGAATCCGGACAACAGTCGGCCTTCTACGGCAACGGTGCTTCCGACAAGGATACCACCTGGAACGTCGACGGCGGCAACATCACCGACCCGTCGGCCATCGGCTCGGCGCCTGCCTACCTGAACGTCAACAATTACGAGGAAATGCAGGTCAATGTCGGCGCCAACGACATCACTTCCCAGACCGGCGGCACGCAGATCAACTTCATTTCCAAACGGGCCGGCAACCAGTTTTCCGGCGATTTCCACCTCAACGTCGAAGACGAAAAATGGGAGATGAGCCAAACCTTACCGCAGGTCATGATCGACGCCGGCCGGCTCTCACCGGGCATCAACCGTCTCTACCAGTACGGCTTCGGCTTCGGCGGACCGATAGTAAAGGACAAACTGTGGTTTTACGGCTCGTACGGCATCCAGGATATCGACGCCCGCAAGACCAACGGCACTTCGGACAAGTCCTGGCTGCAGAGCGGCTATGCCAAGCTCAATTTCCAGCTGGGAAATTTTGCGGGTGAATTCGCCTACTCCAACGACAGCAAAAAGAAATGGGGCCGGTCCGTCAACGGCGACGGTCTCGAGGACAACGACTGTGTCCACGATCAGGACGGACCAGGGTCCTTTTTCCGTGGCAGCCTGCAGTACACCAACGGCGCCCTGATGCTCAGCCTGCGCGGAGTCTATTCGGACGGCGGCTTCAGTCTCAACCCCAGAGGTTCGGCCTGGAACGAGGCCACCCAGATGGAAGAAGGCAACGAGAGCGTCAACTTCGAAAATCCCAGCGAATGGCATCAGGGATCCAGCTACACATATTTTACCAACCGCAATTCGACCAACCTGGGCATCGACGGCAACTATTTCCTGGAAGGCGCCCTGGGCGCCGATCATGAAATCAAGTTCGGCGTAGACTATTACGACGCCACGACCACCACCGTCAGCGCCTACCCCAACCAGAGATGGTGCTTCATTTACGACAAGGCCAATCCCACCAGCAACGACCCCGACAACCCCAATTACATCCAATTCCTGACCAACAACACCATCGACGTCGGCTTCAGGCGCATCTCCTTGTACGCCAGCGACACCGCCACTTTCGGTAAACTGACCGCCCAGTTTGGCATCCGGTATGACAAGGAAACCGGCAGCCACAACGGCATGTCCGGCAAGGGTGTCTACTTCAACGGCAGCCTGCTCTTCCCGCACTATCTACCCGATCTCCAAGTAGAATCCCGGGATTGCGACGCCTCTTTTAACGTCATCTCGCCCCGCCTGTCCCTGGCCTACGATCTGACCGGAGACGGCCGCAACCTGATCAAACTGGCTATCGCCCGCTACGGCTCTCAAAGCGGCAACTATATCGCAGCCAACACCTGGGTACTCGGCCAGCGTTATATCATGCTGCCCTGG
This sequence comes from uncultured Clostridia bacterium, assembly GCA_964465065.1. GTDB lineage: Bacteria > Acidobacteriota > Aminicenantia > UBA2199 > UBA2199 > CAYMND01. The sequence goes on along the minus strand of CAYXHZ010000029.1, from coordinate 20,788 downwards.
AACGATGCCAACGGCAATCTGCAGGTCGAGGCCGGCGAATTCGACCCCAGCCTGCCCATGGAAGACTGGCTCGGCTACAACGGATTCGACCCGACCGATCCCAGCGCCCTGATCAGCTCCAGCACCTACGCTTCCGATCTGAATTCCCCCCTGCTCGACGAGGTCACCCTGAGCTACGAGAGAGCTATCGGCAGCGATATCGGTATCAGCATCACCGGTTATTACAAAAAGCGCCACCATGACGTCTGGTACCGCAACATCCTTCTGGACGGCAGTCTGGAAACCATCGACAACTGGGAGGTTGGCGGTACCCTGAACTTCCCGGACGGCTCCAGCAAGGATTACTACGTCTACAAACAATCCTACATCGGCACTTGCATGAGCAATTACAAGGAAAGTTACCAACGTTATCTGGCCCTGCAGCTGGTCTTTTCCAAAAAACTGGCCAACCGCTGGATGCTGGAAGCCTCGCTCAGCCTGCAGGATTACAAAGCCTTCTGGGATCGCAACGAATTCATGGGTAACGCCATGTCACCCGGCGGTGTCTGGTTTCAAGTCACCTGCGACCCGACCAACTACGATTTCTACAACGAAGGCGCCGTCGCCCCGCAGAGCGGCGGATCCGGCTTGTCCGACATTTTCGTCAACTCCCGCTGGGATCTCCGCATCAACGGCCTTTATCAACTACCCGGCGACATCAATCTGAGCGCCGTCTTCCTGGCCCGGGAAGGCTACGTCATCCCCTATTACATCACCTACACCCGACCCGGCCTCGCCGACGACAACCGCTTTTACGAACCCGGCAAGAAACTGGGCGACGATCGTCTGCCGACTTTCTGGATGATCAACCTCGGTCTGGAAAAGACATTCCAGGTCTCCGAGCGAACATCGTTCACCCTGTTCGCCGACGGCTACAACATCACCAACAACAAGATGAACATGGCCGTCAGCGCCAAACTCGGTTCCTCGGCCACCGGTCAGCCGATCCGCATCCTCAACCCCGGACTCTTCCAGTTTGGTGTGCGCGTCAACTTCTGATCTGTTCAGACGCTGACAAAGCGGGTATAATGAGCCCGTCTCCATCGTGGAGACGGGCTTTTTTTTAAGCAGCATGCGAAAAAAACCGATTGAAGCCGATCTTTACCAACTCTACAGCGAACTGGACCTGAGAAATCTGCTCGACCAACTGGCCGAAATGGTCCGTTTCCATCTCCAGTGCCAGGAAGCGGCCATTTTTCTATACAATTCCGACAAGAATGAACTCTACTTTGAAAGCGTCACCGGAGAAAAAGGCGACATCCTCAAGCAGATTACCCTGAAACGGGGAGAGGGAATCGCCGGATGGGTGGCCGAACACCGCTTGCCGCTGAGCATTCCCGACTGCGCTCACGACCCCCGTTTCTCGGCCAGGAGCGATTCGGCCAGCTCCTTTCACACCCGTTCCATTCTCGCCGTACCGGTTCTGGCCGACAACTCGCTGATCGGAGTACTGGAAGGCATCAACAAACAGGACGGACACTTCGATGCCGACGACGAACAGGTTCTGGCGGTTGTCGCCCGCTACACCGCTGTTCCGCTTCAGAACGCACTGCTGTTTCACCGACTGCGCCGTCAATCCACCGAAAAGGACATCCTGCTCCGTCTAGCGCGGGAGATCGCCGTCGCCGCCCGTTTCGACGATCTTTTTCCCAGCCTGCTCGAACTGATCAGCAGCCAGTCCGACACGGTATCGATCCGCTTGCTGCTCAGCACGGCTGCCGGCAAGACAATCCGCTACTCCATACTGGAACCGGCTCGGGTCGAAGAATCCCCGATCCCCTACCGCTTCCCTTTCCAATCCAGCCGGGGTCAAAGCGGCGCGCTGGACATCGTTTGCCGCCACCCGCTCTCCGAGCCGGCTCAGATCCTGTTTGCCGGGCTGGCCGGTTACATCGCTTTACTGGCCGATAAACTGGACATGCTGGCCGAGCGCATCCGCAGCGAAAAAATTGAAAAAGAGCTGGAAATCGCCCGCGGCATCCAGCAATCCTTTCTCATACCGTCCCCACCACTCACCCCGGGTCTCGAATGCTGCTTCATCAACCTCACATCCTCCAAGGTCGGCGGTGATTATTACGATCTCATCCCCCTGCCGGACCGCCATCTTCTGTTCACCATCGCCGATATCGCCGGCCACGGCGTTCCGGCCTCCCTGCTGATGGCCATCTACCGGACAAATTTCCGTTACCGTGCCCTGCGGGACAGCTCGGTTCAGGAAACCGTCACCAAGATCAACAACCTGATCGCCGAAACCACCGATCCCAGCCAATACCTGACCACAATCTGCGGTAACATCGACCTCAGCGCAATGAGTCTGGCTTACATCAACGCCGGCCACCCGCCGGCCGTGCTGCTGCGCGGCTCCGATTACCGACTGCTGGAAAGCAACAACACCACGGTCGGCATGTTTGCGGCCATGAATTTTGTCAGCCACAGCGTAGCGATACAGCCTGGCGATTTGCTGTTTCTGTATACCGATGGACTGGTAGAAAGCGAGAACGGACGCGGACGGCAATTCGGTCTGGAACGATGCGTCAAAACAATACAGCAGATCCGGAACAACCCGTTACCTCTCGTCCGGGACCGTTTGCTGGCAAAACTGGCTGCCTTTCATCGCTCCACCGCTTACGAGGACGACATCACCCTGCTGCTGATCCGGGTGGCTGAGCGCTGACCACGGCGACCGACACCACCTTGTTATTCCGGCTTGCGCCGTTTCTTGTACAGCTTGACGCCGGCATAGGCCACCGCCCATGCGGCCAGCGGTAACCAGACCGCCGGCGTAAGCCGCAGCGAACCGTTCTGCAGGTAAACCCGGTATTGAACGATCGCCCAGGCCACCACGCCGAGGTTGAAGACCGAGTCGTTTTCCTTGAGCAGGACCTTTTTCCATGAAAAAGGGTGAAGAGAAGGCGTAAAACCATGAAATCGGGGCAAAAAGCGCGGGACTTGCCGGCAATAGCCTTGGTACTCGTCGCCATACTTTCCGCGCAGGTACATCTCTTCGGCAGCGACGATCAGATGGTACTGCAGCGCCAGAAACAGGACCATCAGCGCCAGGACCCACAGGTTGCCATACACGGTGGCCAGTCCGGAAAAAATGAGGATGTTGCCGATATAGAGCGGATTCCTCGTCAGGGAATACAATCCGGTCACGTTCAGTTTGTCAGCCCGCAAATGGGCTTCCCGCCCGGAAGTGCCGGCATACGAGCCGCCGACCGCCATCATGCGTACGGCTTCACCCAGCAGGGCCAGCAGCAGGCCCAGCGGAGTCAGCCAGCCGGAAACGGACTGCGGCCTGAAAAAGAGCAGGCAGACGACCAGCAGCGGAAGCGGTGTGAACGATCGGAAACGGAACAGCCATTTACCGGCCTGGATTGTCAATTTTTCACTCAATTCCCTCTCCTTTTCAGCTTGGCCAGCAAGGTCTGCAACCAGCTCACATCACCGGGCCGAACCGGTGTCAGGCTAATCCGGCGCGGCTCCCTGTCTGCCAGTGCCAGAAACGATACCAGCTCGTCGACAGCCAGCAATTCTCCACTCTGCCAATCCCGGATCTGCATTTTGATGCGTAATTTGTCGCCGCAGATCCGCTGCGCCTGCTGCAGCATCGTCTGGAACCGTTCTCTGAGGAGCGGAGAATCCACGGCCAGCTTCCATTCCTGAGCCATCTGGCGATGGTAGGCCATCAGAACGATCTCGTCCAACCCGTTCAGCATCAATTCGTTGAGGTTCTGGGCATACCAGGCCTCGCCGTGCTCGACGGTCAGGGGCGTCTCGTAGTACACGTTCATGGCCACCTGGCAGTCCGGGTTCACTTTTTTACAGGCCGTGACGATCCGCCTGACGACCTGATTGAGCTGATTGAGCTTGACCCGGTTCCAGTTCTGCTGCTCCGGGGTGTCGGGAGTGACCATGCGTTGCAGGTCGACCGGATGCTGCGTCTGGACGTTATAAGCCGCTTGCCCCCAGTCGGAAAAGCCTTCCAGGCTGCGCAGCATCAGATCGTCCTGGATCAGTATGCCGTCGACGCCGCTGCCGGCCAGATCGGCGAAGGTGTCGATCACCGCCGCCACCGCTTCGGGGTTGAACAGGTCGATCTTTTCGATCCGCTGCAGTTTGGTATCGGCCGGACTGGCAAAACCCTTGTCGAACCATTCCTTCTTGCGAATCCAGTTGAACTTGCGGGCGATCAGCCAGCCTACGACGCGGGGAGTGACCTTTCTGTTCAGGACGGGAATGAAGGCGGGACTGAATCGATTCTCGATGGTCCGGAAATGCCGGTTGACAAAAAACAGACCGCCTTGATCCGGATCGTCGTAAAAAGCCCGTAAACTGACCTGATCGATCGCCAGAGTTTGCAGCTGACTCCATTCGATTTCTTTGAAAAACGCCGAATGGTATTGTAAATCGATCGATTCCACACCGTACGCATTCAGAATCAGGCTAAAGAGAACGATTCCAATCGTCTGACGCATACTTCTCACAAAGACTGTCGTACAGGTCCGGATCATCGATCCGATCCCAGGTATAGGTCAGGAATTGAACACCGATCAGCTCGGTGAAGCTGTCGATCAGCGATGCTTTCAGTTCGTCGGCACTCTTAGCGCATATTTCCGAAAGAGTGGTCATGCTGCGTGCCAGTAAACGGGGATGGAAACGGGCCACCCGGGCGTACAGGTCGTAATCCATGGCCACAGGGATCGAGCCGTGCTGCAGCAGGGCCTGATTGTCCCGTTTCTGGGCCGAACCGACCACTTTCTTGCCGTCGACCTCCAATTCGTTGGGCGTCGGAAAGGAAAAACAAGGGTTGTTGGTCTTGGACAGAATCGCCGGACTGCCCTTGGACAGATAGGCGTCAATCCCCAGTTTCTGAAAGCCGTTGACCAGCGCCTGAGAGATCAGGCGGTAGGATTGCAACAGATCGTTTTCCTCATAAAAAATCTCTTCCGAGGATACCACGGCGTAGGTCAGCTCGCGGTGATGCAGCACTGTCTTGCCGCCGGTAATCCGGCGAACCAGTCGACATCGGCACCGTTGCAATTCCTCGAGATCGACGGCCTTGTCGACCGGCTGCGACACCCCCAGCGAGAAGGTCGGATCCGACCACTGGTACAGACGCAGAAACCCGCAACGCTGCCGGTGGCAAAAGGAGAACAGATACTCGTCGCGAGCCATGTTCTCGGCCGCCGAGAGCGGTGCCGGCTCATCGATCAGGTACCAAACCGCCATCGGCCCCTCTATCTTTTCGCGTTGGCGATCAGAGGCTTGGGATTGCCGGATGGCACTTTCTTGTCGACTTCGGCTTTCTTGTCTTCCCCTTTGACCGACATATCGATATTTCCCTTGAATATCGCGCCCTCAGCCAAAACAACCCGCTGCGAGATGATGTTGCCGTTCAGCACACCCATGGGTACGATTTCGACTTTGTCCAGGCCGGTCACATTGCCGTTGACTTCACCCTTGATGATGATTTCACGGGCGACCACATCGGCGGTGACGCGCCCGGATTTTCCGACGATCACCAAGCCATCGGACTTGATGGTTCCTTCCAGGATTCCTTCGATGACCACCTCTTCCTGGGCATGCAATTCGCCTTTGAGCTGCAAAGTCTTGCCAAGTTTGGAAGTGGACGGCAATTCCTGCGGTTTCACCGCGGGAATGCTGGCCGTGTACGGAGTATACGCACTTTGGTTTTTCTTTCCGAAGACGCTCATCTTACCTCGGTTTTTTTCAAAAAGCGGGCAACGGGGCTCGAACCCGCAACCCCAAGCTTGGGAAGCTTGTGCTCTACCATTGAGCTATGCCCGCCTGTTGCTTAGGCCTTTTTTTCTTTGGCTTTCGCCTTCTTTTTATCCGTTTTGGCTTCAAACTGATAGTCCACGAATTCGATGATCGCCATTTCGGCGCCGTCACCCTTGCGGAATCCGCCTTTCAGGATCCGAGTATAGCCGCCGTTTCTATCCATGAAACGGGGGGCCACCTCATTGAAAAGGTGGTGAACGGTCTTGCGGCTGAAAAAGAAAGCGAACGCTCTCCGTTTATCCGCCAAAGACCCCGATTTTCCAAGGGTGATCATCTTTTCCACGATCGGCTTGACTGCCTTGGCCTTGGTCACGGTCGTTTCGACACGATTTTTTTCTATGACGCTGGCGGTCAGGTTCCGCAGCAGCGCCTTACGGTGCGCCGGATTCCGACGCAGTTTAAAACCGGCTTTCAGGTGCCTCATACTTCATACTCCTTCTCGTCATCATCATCGATTTCTTCTTCAGCCACCTCGCTGCCGAGGCGTTTTTCTATCGTTTTACGGTGGGTGTCCGACAATTTCTGCCCCAGAACCAGCTCGTACTCGCTCAACTTGGAAATAATTTCCTCGAGTGACTTCTTGCCAAAATTCTTGGAATTGAGCAACTCGTGTTCGGTTTTTTCCACCAATTCGTAGATGAAATCAACTCCGAGTTTCTTGAGGCACTTCAAGGCACGCACCGAAAGTCCCATAGTTTCCACGCCGCGCATCAGCACATCGCTCTTGGCTTCCAGGCCGACGCCGACCTCTTTCTCGGTGACCGAGGCGATGGGATTCTGATCCTGAAAATTCAGGAATATGGCCAGATGCTCGCGCAGAATCTGTCCCGACCGTGATACGCATTCGCGTGGGCAGATACTGCCGTTGGTCCAGACTTCCAGTATCAGCTTTTCGTAATCGGTTCTCTTGCCGACACGGGCCGGCAGGATGGTGTATTTGACCTTTTCGACCGGGTTGAAGTTGGAATCAACCGGGATGAAATCGACCGACAGGGTCTCGTTGAAATTCAGTTCGGACAGACGATAGCCCATGCCCTTGTCCACGATCATTTCCGCCAGGAAAGGTGTACCCTCTTCCAGGTAGGCAATATGCAGCGTCTTGTCGAGAACCTCGACACCGGACGGCGCCTCGATATCGGCCGAAGTGACCTCGGTGCCCGAAGTTTTGTTGATGCGGATGGTCTTGGGCTCGTCGCCGATCAGCTTGAACGGAATGTTCTTGATGTTCAGGATCACGTTGAGCACATCCTCAAAAACACCGGGCATGACTGCAAATTCATGCAGCACACCTTCTATCCGGACGGCCGTGATGGCAGCTCCCTGAATCATGGACAGCAGTACCCGTCTCAAGGCGATACCGATGGTGCTTCCATAACCCCGTTCAAAAGGTTCGGCGACAAACTTCCCATAGGAACCGGTCAACTCCTCGATTTCGAGCCAGCGGGGCCGTTGATAATTCAAATTCATGGAGCCCTCCTTTACTTGGAATACAATTCGACGATAAGATGTTCTTCTACTTCTATCGAGATGTCTTCACGGGTCGGAATCGAGTTGACTTTACCGGCGAAATTGTTTTCTTCCATCAAGAGCCAGCTGGGCACTTCCACCAAACCCTTCAGATCGGCCAGCATCGCCTTGACATGCTCGTTCTCTCTGGCTTTGGCATTGAATCCGGCCACATCCTCGGCTTTGAGGATGTACGAGGGAATGGTCACTTTACGGCCGTTGACCGCAATATGTCCGTGGCGGATCATCTGGCGGGCATGGGCGCGGGAATAGGCGAGGTTCATGCGGTAGAGCACATTGTCCAGACGCAGTTCCAGGGTCTGCAGCAGGTTGGTGCCGGTGATACCCTTCTTCTGAGCGGCTTTGTCGAAGAAAACCAGAAACTGCCTTTCGCCCACGCCGTAGAAGCGTTTCACTTTCTGCTTTTCCCGCAGCTGCAACTTGTAGTTGGACTTGCGGAAATTCACCTTGGCCCCTTTCTGTCCGGGGGGATAATTGCGCCGTTCCAGACCGCACTTGTCGGTCAGGCAGCGTTTGCCTTTCAAAAACAGTTTATTGCCTTCCGCACGGCAAAGCCGGCACATAGGTCCTGTTTGTCTTCCCATTGTTTATCTCCTGCCCGATCACACCCGGCGTTTCTTCGGCGGCCGGCAGCCGTTGTGCGGGATCGGGGTTACATCTTTGATTGTTCTGACCTGAAACCGTGTCGCGCTGATGCTGCGCAGTGCACTTTCACGACCGGCACCCGGCCCCTTGACTTCGACATCGAGGGTTTTGATACCGTAGTTTTCCGCCTCTTTCAACACCTTTTCCGCAGCCAGCTGAGCGGCGAAGGGAGTCGATTTCCGGGATCCCTTGAAGCCCATCATGCCGCCGGCGGCCCAGGAGAGCACATTGCCGGATTGATCGGTAATGGTGATGATTGTATTGTTGAAAGAAGAATGAATGAACATCATCCCGTGGGATACGATCTTCTTCTCTTTCTTCTTTCCGCGGCTTTTCGCAGTTGTCTTCGCCATGCTGATTTAGCCTCCGTTACTTCTTTTTCTTGATCATCGAGCCGCGAGGTCCTTTTCGTGTTCTGGCATTGGTCTTCGTCTTCTGGCCACGAACCGGCAAACCCATCTTGTGACGCCGCCCGCGATAACAGTTGATATCCATCAACATTTTTATGTTCTGGTTGATCCGCTTGCGCAGATCCCCTTCGACCATTTCATCGTTTTCAATATGTTTACGGATTCTGGCGAGCTCATCCGCATTCAGATCCTTGACCTTCTTGTCCTTGTCGACTTTGGTCAGATCGAGAATGAAATTCGCCTTCGACCGTCCGATACCGAAAATATAGGTTAAACCGATTTCTACCCGTTTGTTATTGGGTACTTCCACGCCTGCTATACGTGCCAAGTTGACCTCCTTATCCTTGTCTTTGTTTGTGTTTGGGGTCTTTGCAGATTACCCGAACAACGCCTTTGCGCTTGATGATCTTACACTTACTGCATATCTTCTTTACCGAAGCCCTGACTTTCATCATGCCTCCTTTTTTAAATTTTTCTATTTATATCGATAAATGATACGTCCACGGGTGATATCGTACGGCGATATTTCCATCAGAATCTTGTCGCCCGGCAGAATACGAATATTATTCTTGCGCATCTTCCCGGAAGGATGCGCGGTGATGCGATGATGATTCTTCTCCAATTCTACCAGAAATGTAGCATTTGGCAATGATTCGATCACCACACCTTTAACTTCAACCACATCTCGCTCTTTTGCAGCCATTAAATCCTCGTTAAAATTTCGGGGCCGTTGTCGGTGATGGCCACGGTATGTTCGAAGTGCGCAGAATAGCTGCCGTCTTCGGTCACGACCGTCCAACCATCCGCCAGAGTCTTTACGCGATACGTGCCGTTGGTGATCATCGGTTCGATAGCCAGAGTCATGTTGGTCTTGAGCCTTTCCGTCTTTCTGCCGTCGTTGTAGTTGATCACCTGCGGATCTTCATGCAGGTTGGCCCCGATACCATGACCGGTCAGGTCCCGGACAATCTCGAAACCCTTGGACCGGACCACTTTGTCAATGGCCGCCGATATGTCGCTCACCCGGTTGCCGATCCGGGCGGCCTTTACGCCCTCTTCGAGCGACTCTTGGCAAGTTCGCAGCATCTGGCTCAGGTCAGAACGGATCGCGCCCACCGCGAAGGTGCAGGCACCGTCGCCATAGTAGCCCTGATAACAGGTTCCGGTGTCGATCCCGACAATGTCGCCTTCCTGAAGAATGCAGTTCCGGCTAGGAATCCCATGCACCACCTGCTCGTTGACCGATGTGCACAGCGTCGCCGGATAGCCGCGATAGCCTTTGAACCCGGGAACGGCACCCAAACTTCTGATCCGCGACTCCGCCCATTCATCCAGTTCTCCGGTGCTGACTCCCGGTTTGATCCGGTCGGCGATTTCCGAAAGCACCACGGCGACGATGCGGTTGGCTTGACGCATCAACTCGAGTTCGTGGTGCCGTTTGAGGATGATCATTGCAGATACCCTCCAATCACGCCGGCAACCGTTTCGATGTCTTTGGAAGCGTCAATATCGATCAAAGTGCCTCTCTGTCTGAAAAAATCGATCACCGGTTTGGTTTCGCGCCGATAGATCAGAATCCGTTGCCGGATGGTGTCCGCCTGGTCGTCGCTGCGGCGGATCAACTCTCCGCCGCAATTGTCACAGATCCCCTCCAGCTTGGGCTGTTTGCTCAACTGGCTGAAGGTGACGCCGCAACGGGTACAGGTCAGGCGGGTAGCCGCCCGGCCGACGACCTTTTCCGGATCACCGACTTTCATATAGAACACAAATTCGTGATCGACCGGTATCATTTCCAAGGCTCTGGCCTGGGCGGGGGTCCGCGGAAAACCGTCCAGAATGTATCCGGTCTGAATATCCGCCTGGGCCAAACGCTTCTTCACCATATCGATCATGATCTCGTCGGGGACCAGCTCACCCTGATCGATGACCGATCTCACTTCGAGACCGATCGCCGACCCGGATTTGACCTCGGCGCGGATCAGCTCGCCGGTCGAAATCTTGACGTAGCCCAGACGGGTACGGATGATTTCGGCCTGTGTGCCTTTACCGGCGCCGGGAGCCCCGAAGAGAATGACTCGTTTCATGATCCTTATCGTCTCCCGCGAACCCGGCCTTTCATACCGAAGGATTCGTAGTTGCGCATGGCCAACTGGGCGTCGACCTGCTGCACGGTATCCATGGCCACGCCGACGACGATCATGATGGAGGTGCCGCCGAACCAGAAGTTGAAGCCCATGCCTTCGATCAGGAATTTGGGCATGTTGGTCTCGATCCATTCCCCGATGAACGGCAGGGCGTCAAAGTGAAAGCCACTGGTCAAAAATGTCGGGATGATGGCGATCAACACCAGGTACAACGCGCCGATGAAGGTCAGACGCGACAGCACCGTATCGATGTAATCCGAGGTGTTTTTCCCGGCCCGGATACCCGGGATGAATCCGCCGTGCTTCTTGAGGTTCTCGGCCACGTCGGAGGGGTTGAATATGATCGAGATGTAGAAATAGGTGAAAAAGATGATGGCGGCGATATAGAACAGGTTGTGCAGCGGCATGCCAAAGCCCAGGGACGACGATACTTTCTGCGCCCAGGGATGATTGATAAAGCCGGCGATGCTGGCCGGGATGGTGATCACCGACGAAGCGAAGATGATCGGGATGACGCCGCCGGTGTTGACCTTGAGCGGCAGGAACGTGCTCTGGCCGCCCATCATGCGCCGCCCCTGGATGCGCTTGGCGTACGAGATCGGAATGCGCCGCTGGCCCATTTCGATGTAGACGACGAAAGCGATGACCGCCACCATCATGATCAGCAAAAACAGAATCTTGAACAGGTTGGTGTCACCGGTTGACAGGTCGTTGATCGTGCGGGCCGTCGCCGGTACCAGACCGACAACGATACCGGCGAAAATGATCAGGGAGATCCCGTTGCCGATACCGCGTTCGGATATCTGCTCACCCAGCCACATGACGAAAATCGTCCCGGTGGTCAGGGTGAGAATGGTCAACAGCCTGAAGCCCCAGCCGGGGTTGAGGACGACCGGCAGACCGGCTGGATTCATCTTCTCCAGAGCCACGGCGATACTGAACGACTGGATGACCGCGATGAATACGGTTCCATAGCGGGTGTACTGAGTGATCTTCTTGCGGCCGAGCTCGCCCTCTTTGGAGATGCGTTCCAGGTAGGGCCAAACCACCTGCAGCAGCTGCAGAATGATCGACGCACTGATATAAGGCATGATGCCGATGGCGAAGATGGTCATTCTGGACAGGTTCTGCCCGGTGAATAAATCCATATAGCCCAGGATCGAACTTTTGGCCTGCTGGAAAAACTGTTCCAGAGCCTCCACGTTGATTCCCGGGGTGATGATCTGGGAGCCCATCCGGTATACCGCCAAAAGCAGGAAGGTAAATATTACCCGTTTTCTCAGCTCGGGGATGATCAGGATGTTGCGGAAAAAGGTGATCATTTATTCTCCTTGCAAAACAACGGCCTCACCGCCGGCTTTTGCGATCTTCTCCAGCGCGGATTTCGAGAATTTGTGCGCGTATACCTTCACTTTCCGGGTCAGTTCGCCCTGGCCGAGGATCTTGATCATCGCCTCCGGTTTCTTGGCGGCGCCGAGTTCGAAGAAATCATGGATATTGATCTCTTCCAGGCCGCACTGTTCGATCACGCTGAGGTTGATGATATTGAATTCCTTTTTAAAAATATTGGTGAATCCACGTTTGGGGATACGCCGGACCAAGGGCATCTGTCCGCCTTCGAAACCGCGTTTCCGCGAATATCCGCTGCGCGACTTCTGGCCGTTCATACCGCGGGCTGCCGTTTTACCGTTTCCGGAACCGGGGCCGCGGCCGACCCGTTTTCTTTTCTTGACGGCACCTTCGGCCGGTTTTAAATTGGAGAGGGTAATCATTGGGCAACCTCCGTTACTTCGAGCATGAACTCGATCTTCTTGATCATGCCCAGTATTTCGGGTCGGTTCTCGCGAACCACTTCAGAGTTGATCTTGGTCAGGCCAAGCCCTTTCACCACGGCGCGCTGTTTCTCGGTTCGACCGATCAGACTGCGAACCAGCTTTATCTTCAGCATCGAAGCTGTTTTTTTCTTTACTGCCATAGTTCTTCCTCCGCAATACCCCGTTTTTTGGATATGGTTCCGGGAGCGCTCAGGGTCTTCAAACCTTCGATGGTGGCCCGGGCGACAGTCAAGGTATTCTTGCTGCGCAGGCTCTTGGTCAGAATGTTCTTGATCCCACCCAGTTCCATGATGACGCGTACCGCGCCACCGGCGATAACTCCGGTACCGGGAGCCGCCGGCCGCAGAACGACCTGACCGGCGCCATATTTGCCGACCGTGTAATAGGGAATGGTATCCTTGGTCAAGGGAATGGTCACCATGTTCTTTTTGGCATCGGCCACCGCCTTCTTGATGGCCAGCGGGACTTCCCGGGCCTTGCCCTTACCGAGACCGACCTTGCCGTTCTTATCTCCGACAATGACGGCAGCTGAGAAGCGGAGGTTCTTACCTCCCTTGACAACCTTGGTGACCCGGCGGATGGAGATGACTTGTTCTTCGATCAATTCGATATTGTTATCAAATTCTTGCACGGTTCCTCTCCTTAAAATTTCAGGCCGTTTTCTCTGGCCGCGTCAGCGAAGGCTTTGACCCGCCCCATGAAGGCGTAGACGTTGCGGTCGAAAACCACCTGTTCCACCTTGATTTCCTTCAATCGGTCGGCAATGACTTTACCCAGAGCCTTGGCCGCATCCAGATCCTTCTTGCTCTTGAGGGTTTCAGCGAGCCCTTTTTCCAGAGTCGAGGCGCTGGCGAGCACCCGATGGCTCTGATCGTCGATCACCTGAGTGTACAGGTATTTATTGCTGCGCACCACGATCATTCTCGGCCGTTCGGGACTCCCGAAAATTTTCTTGCGTATGGTTTTCCGTACCCGGTCCTTACGCTGATCCTTGATGATATATTTTTGAGTGATCATGCTCTACGCTCCTGCCGTTTTGCGCTCTTTCTGCTTGATGTATTCGCCTTCGATGCGGATACCTTTCAACTTGTAGGGTTCAATCGGGCGAACTTTCTTGATGTTGGCACATACCTGGCCGAGCAGCTGTTTATCGTGCGAGATGACGGTGAAAGTGCCCGGGTTATCCTGGCTGGCCGTAACACCGGCCGGCAGCACGAACTCATCGGGATGGGAATGGCCTACCTGCAGAATGATTTTGTTGCCGGCGACCTGAGCACGCCAGCCCTTGCCGGTGATCGTAAGTTTCTTGGAAAAACCCTTGGTGACTCCAACCATGGCGTTGCGGATCAGGCTCCATGCCAGACCCTGATATGCCTTCTGGAGGTCGTTCTCGCGATCGACTCGGACTTCTTTGCCTTCGACAGTTACTTTGATATCCCCGGTGATGGGAATCTGCAACGAGCCTTTGGGTCCCTTGATGGTAACCTGCCCGTCTCCCGCGGTAACCGTCACCGACGGTTCGATAATAATCGGTTTTGACGCCAATCGTGACATGGGTGACCTCCTACCAGATCTGCAGCATCAATTCGCCGCCGATATTGTTCTGGAGACACTCTTTTCCGGTCAGCAGCCCCTTGGAAGTGGACAACAGGGCCACACCCAGGCCACCGAGCACCTTCGGAATCTCGTCGACGGCCACGTACAGCCGTTGTCCGGGTTTCGAAAGGCGCTTGATGTCTCCGATGACATAGTTCTTCTTGTTTGTCTGCACGTACTTGAGGGTGACCACCAATTTGGCGGGAAACGCCTCTTCAATTCGAAAATCTTCGATGTACCCTTCCCGCTTGAGAATCTTGGCGATCTCAACCTTGACCTTCGAAAGGGGAATGGTCACATCGTGTTTGTCAGCGTTGATCGCATTCTTGATGCGGCTGATCATATCGGCGATTGGATCTGTGTGACTCATGGTTATCTCCTCACCAGGACGATTTGGTGACGCCGGGCAATTCGCCTCTCAGGGCGAGCTCGCGGAAGCAGAGCCTGCACAGCTCGAACTTGCGGTATACCGCTCGGGATCTGCCGCACAATTTACAGCGCGAACCCTGCCGGACACTAAATTTCTTCTGGCGTAAGTGTTTAGCTATTGTCGATTTTTTGGCCATTATCATTACCTCATCTAAAGGGCATTCCCAGATGCTTGAGCAGCGCTTTGCCGGCGTCGTTGGACGTGGCCGAGGTCACGAAGGTGATGGACATGCCGTTGGTCTTTTCGACCTTGTTGAAACTGATCTCGGGAAAAATCAGCTGATCCTTGACGGCCAGGGTGTAGTTGCCGTTGCCGTCGAAGGATTTGGGCGGCACGCCGCGAAAGTCCTTGATTCGGGGCAGGACGACATTGACGAACCGGTCCAGGAACTCGTACATCCTTTTCCCGCGCAGGGTCACGGTGGCGGCGATGGGCTGACCTTCACGCAGACGGAAAGACGCGATCGATTTCTTGGCGCGACGGATCACCGGCTTCTGGCCGGCGATGGTCGTCAACTCTTCGACCACCTTGTCCAGAAGCTTGATGTTCTGGGTGGCTTCGCCGACACCGGAATTGATGACGATCTTGTCCAGTTTCGGTATCTGCATCACGTTGCTCAGCTTCAGCTCCTCTTTGAGCTTCTGCTTGATCTCTTGATTGTATTTCTCCAGTAAACGACTCATCGTCCACTCCTATCCCAGCTGAGTGTGGCACTTCTTGCACACCCGAACCTTTTTACCGTCCTTGACTTCGTAGCCGATACGGACACCCTGTTCGCACTCCTTGCAATAGTACATCACGTTGGAGATCTGAATCGTTCCTTCTCGTTCCACGATGCCGCCCTGAATGTTCTTCTGGGGGTTCTGACGGACATATTCCTTGATCATATGGGCTTTTTCGACCACAACCCGGTCCTTGTCGGCAATCACCTGAATGATCTTGCCCACCTTGCCCTGGTCGGCGCGTTTGCCGTTGACCACGACCACCGGGTCATTCTTCTTCAGTTTGATTTTACCCATTACAGCACCTCCGGAGCCAGGGAGATGATCTTCATGAATTTCTTCTCACGAAGCTCGCGGGCCACGGGGCCAAAAACGCGGGTTCCTACGGGTTCACCGGCCTTGTCGAGAATGACGGCGGCGTTGTCCGAAAACCGAATGTATGAACCGTCGCGACGGCGGATTTCCTTACGGGTGCGGACGATCACCGCTTTGATGACTTCGCCCTTCTTGATCTTGCCGTTGGGTTCCGCAGTCTTGACCGATCCGGTAAACACATCGCCGATATGAGCGATCTTACCGATGGCCCCACCGACGCCGCGGATGAACATGACTTCTTTGGCTCCGGAATTATCGGCCACTTTCAGGCGTGTCTGCATCTGTATCATATGATCACCTCTTCGTTGCTGCCAGCGATGGTCTGAATGTCGATCACCAACCATCTTTTCCGTTTACTGATGGGGCGAACCATCTGGATCTTCACCTTGTCACCCACCTGGCAGCGGTTGCTTTCGTCGTGGGCCAGGTACTTCTTCTTGAGCCGTACCGTTTTCTTATAAACAGGATGCTGAACGCTGCGTTCCACTTCGACCGTAACCGTCTTGTCGGCCTTGGTTGAACTGACGAAACCCTCCAGCACTGTCGCAACGCGTTTTCTTTCTTCCATATTATTGCCTCTTTTCCGAGAGAATGGTGACGATCTTGGCAATATCCCGTCTGGTCTCTTTGATTTTATACGGGTTCTCTGCCTGCCCCAGGCTCTTCTGCAGCTTCTGCTTGAACAGTTTGTCCTGGGACTCTTTCAATTTCTGTTCCAATTCTTCTCGTGTCATGGTTCTGATATCTTTCGTTTTCATGACCGACTCCTATTTCTCACGCTTGACGAAGCGGGTCTTGACGGCAAACTTGCCCTGAGCCAAGCGCATGGCCTCTTTGGCCAATTCTTCGGTGACCCCTTCAAGTTCGAAGATGATCTTGCCCCGCTTGACCACGTCGACCCAGAATTCCGGATCGCCCTTACCCTTTCCCATTCGGACTTCGATGGGCTTGGCGGTGACCGGTTTATACGGAAACAGGCGGATCCACAATTTTCCACCTCGTTTGATGTAGCGGTTGATGGCGATACGACCGGCTTCGATCTGTCTGGCGGTGATCCAGCAGTTTTCCATGCACTGCAGGCCGTAGTCACCAAATACCAGGGTATTGCCCTTGGTGGCCACACCCCGCCGTTTGCCGCGCTGGGCCTTACGGAATTTTACTTTATTCGGCATCAACATGGTCTATTCTCCTTTTTCGCCGTATTCCAATTCCGGTCTCTTGTACCGTTCTTTCAGTTTGTCGCTGATGTAGATCCAGACCTTGATTCCAATCTGGCCGTAATCGGTGTAGGCTTCGGTAAAACCGTAATCGATATCGGCCTTCAGGGTCTGCAGGGGCAGCTTGCCGACCAGGTACCATTCAGAACGGGCGATTTCGTTGCCGCCCAGACGTCCGGACAGACGCACCTTGATCCCGACCGCCCCGGCACGGAGCGAGGAATCGACGGCCTTGCGCATGGCCCGACGAAAAGAAATGCGACGTTGAATCTGGTAAGCGACGCCCTCAGCAACCAGCTGGGCGATCAATTCGGGGTACTTGATTTCGATGACATCGACCAGAATCTTGTCCAGGGTCATTTTGGTGAACTGACGGATCAGTTTCTTGATGTCCTGGATCCCGGCTCCGCCCTTACCGATGATGATACCGGGGCGGGCCGTGTTGATCTGTACACGGATGGTATCGGATATACGCTTGATTTCAATCGAAGAAATACCGGCATGCTTGTACTGGTCCTTGACCGCCTTCCGGATCTTGAGATCTGTATGGAGATGATCAATGTAATTCTTGCCCTGGCTGTACCACAGAGATAGCCAGCCTTTGTTGAAACCCAATCGGAACCCGTAAGGGTGCGTTTTCTGTCCCATTATTTCTCCTCTCTTTCACCCAGATGAATGGAAACATGACAATAATGCTTTTTGATCCGCACACCCCGTCCGCGAGGAGCAGTACGAAACCGTTTCAGGCCCGGAGCCTGGTCGATGTAGATTCGATCTACAAACAACTTGTCCACATCGATATTGGGAAACCTGACCTGAGCGTTGGCGATGGCCGAATTCAACACCTTGGCCACCATGTCCGCCGCTTTCTTCTTTCTGGAGAAACGAAGAATCGTCAAGGCTTCTCCGGCATCCTTGCCTCTGATCATATCGCCAACCAGTCTGGATTTCCTGGCTGACATTTTCAGGTATTTACCGTGAGCGTTAGCTACTTCCGCCATGTGTCAGCTCCTTACTTTTTCTTAGAAGAATGGCCTTTAAAGTTACGGGTCTCGGCGAATTCGCCAAGTTTGAACCCCACCATACTTTCGGTGATAAAGACCGGGATGAATTTCTTGCCGTTGTGGATCGCCAGAGTCAGACCGACCATCTCCGGTACGACGGTGGAACGGCGCGACCAGGTCTTGATCACATCGCGGCGGGTGTCCTTCTTGGACACGCGAACCTTGAGCAACAGCTTTTCATCGATATATACGCCTTTCTTAATCGAACGTGCCATGGATTACTTTCTCCTCTTGACGATGAATTTTGTCGTCCGTTTATTGCGACGGGTCTTGTACCCCTTCGTCGGTTTACCCCAGGGAGTGACCGGAATACGGCCGCCCTTGGTTTTACCTTCACCACCGCCGTGGGGATGGTCAACGGGGTTCATAACCGTACCACGCTGATGAGGACGGATGCCCAGCCAACGTTTCCGGCCGGCTTTACCGATCGTGATGTTGGAATGTTCGCTGTTGCCGATCGCGCCGATGGTAGCCATGCATTCCAGGCTGACCTTGCGCAGTTCACCCGACGGCATTTTCAAGAGGGCGATTCCGCCTTCCTTGGCCATCAGGGTGACGATGCAGCCGGCGGTACGTCCGATCTGTCCGCCGCGGCCGACATGGAGCTCGACGTTGTGAATGGTGGTGCCGACCGGAATGTTCTTTACCGGCATGGCGTTTCCGACAACGATTTCCGCTTCCTTGCGGGTGGCCATGATCTTGTGCCCGACCGCGATATCGGCCGGAGCCAGGATGTAGCGCCGTTCACCGTCTTCGTATTTGACCAGGGCGATACGCGCCGTACGGTAGGGATCGTACTCGATGGTCTCGATCGTCCCCGTCACATCGTACTTGTTGCGCTTGAAATCGATGATCCGGTATTTCCGCTTGTGACCGCCGCCACGGAACCGGCTGGTGATGTTGCCGTTGTTGTTGCGTCCGGCGTTCTGCTTGAAGGATTCGACCAGTTTCTTATAGGGGCGGTCGCTGGTGATCTCTTCAAAGGTGTAACCGGTTTTGCCCCTTTGCCCGGGGGTTGTCGGTTTATATTGCTTTATGCCCATTATACCACCTCGACGTATTCGACCATTTTGGCATCGGGTTTCAGTTTGACGTAAGCCTTTTTCCAGTTGGGACGCCGACCGGAAAAACGCCCGTGCCGCTTGATTTTACCGGTGAAGTTGCTCACTCTGACCGTGTCGACCTGCGTATTGAACAATTTTTCAATCGCATGCTTGATGTCGATCTTGTTGGCCTGACGGTGAACCTTGAAGCACAGTATGCGCTGCTCATCCTTGAGCGCATTGGACTTTTCCGTCAGAAACGGTTCGATAACAATCTCGTATTGAGTCAGTTTCATCTCAAAACCTCCGCCAGCCGGGTCACAGCATTCTCGCTGAACATGATGTAGCCGTAGTCGAGCGAATCGTAGACATTGATCTCCCGATAATCGATGGTCTTGATGTTGGGAACGTTCTGAGTGGAGCGGATCAGGTTGACATTGTCAACCACATCGACGATCAGCAGTTTGTCATACTGAAAATTTTTCAAGGTGTTGACGGCATCCTTGGTCCGGGCGGATTCGATCTGCAGGTTGTCGATGACGTACAGACAGTTGTTGCGAATTTTCTCGGACAAAACGGATTTAAGCGCATTGCGGCGCGCCTTTTTGGGCATTTCGTAGGAATAATCGCGGGGCTGGGGACCGAAAACGGTTCCGCCGGATCTCCACAGGGGACTCTTCACCGAACCCATACGCGCCCGACCGGTACCTTTCTGACGCCACAGTTTCTTGAGACTGCCGGTAACCAGGGCCCGGTTCTTGCTGGCATGGGTACCCTGACGCTGGTTGGCTCGGAAATTCTTGACTGCTTCATAGATCAGGTGCTCTTTGAGAGGATAATCGAAGATTTCCTCCGGCAACTCAATCTCTCGTACATCTGCGTTCTGCAGATTCTTTATCATCAATTTGGCCATGGTTAACCTCTTTTAAAGGACTCTTTGCTGATGAAGACATAATTACCGTTGAATCCGGGGACGGCGCCTTTCACGAGCAGCAGATTCTTTTCCAGATCGATTTTCACGATCTTCAGTCCTTTGACCGTCTTCTGCCTGTCACCCATGTGACCGGGCATCTTTTTCCCTTTCATGACTTCGCTGGGGTAGGCGCTCATACCGATCGAACCTACGCGACGGTGAAACATCGAACCGTGGGAACCACGGCCGCCGCTGAAACCCCAACGCTTCATGGCGCCCTGAAAACCCCGGCCTTTGGTCATACCGGTCACGTCCACTTTTTCCTTTTCACTGAAAATGTCCAGTTTGACCATGTCGCCGACATTCAGCGATTCCGCATCGGTGACGAATTCCTTGAGAATCGCCGTCGGCGGGACCTGGGCCTTGGCGAAATGACCGCTCATAGGCTTGTTGACGTTCTTGACCCGATTCTCTTCCACCAGACCGAGTTGAACCTTCGTATAGGAATTGTTTTCCTTGTCCTTTTTCTGAACAACCAGGCAGGGGCCTGCTTTGATCACGGTCACCGGCACCACAGATCCTTCATCGGTAAAAATCTGCGTCATACCGATCTTTTTTCCAATTATTCCTTGAATCATGATGAACCCCTTCAGTTAGATTTAACTTCGACCTCAACACCAGCCGGCAAATCCATTTTCTTCAGCTCGGCGATGGTGTCGTCATTGTGCTCCAGGATTTCAATCAGACGGCAATGGGTCCGGCGCTCAAACTGTTCACGGGACTTCTTGTCGGTATGCGGAGATCTCAAAACACAAAACTTCTCGATTTTGGTCGGTATGGGCACGGGACCAGCCACTTTGGCGCCCGTCCGTTTGGCCTTGGCCACAATTTCGGCGGAAGACTTATCGAGAATGCGGCTGTCAAACGATTTTAACTTGATACGAATTTTTGTGATCATTTTATCCTACTATTCGACGATATCGGTGACCGAACCGGCCCCGATCGTGCGTCCACCTTCACGGA
>CAYXHZ010000028.1:0-37884 GCA_964465065.1 uncultured Clostridia bacterium | reverse complement strand
GGCCGTTTCCTGCAGACTGACCCCATGGGGTACTTTGACTGTATGGAAAATAAAGGGGCGTGTTGTACTTCTTGACATTGTTGCGCTGCCCTCGAGTCACGAAACGAGACGGAATGACGGACTCGTAGGAGACGGCACCCAGCAATCCGACATTGTCAAGCCGAAGTCTTAAAATCAGGACGACAATAAGGTGGGGGACACTTGGTACAAGAGCTGAATTGTCATGCCTTGAAGGCATTCTCGGCAGATTCTATGTATAGGAACGGAGTTTCTTGACAAGACCAGGTCCGTCTCATAAAATGAAAGTTTACCGGCTGAGTCCGGTGCTGGAGTGTACAATGCAGATAAAAGTGAATGGACAGGCTATCGAGATCTTTTCGGGAGCGACGGTCGGCGATGCGCTGCGTCAATACTCGCAGGCGGAATGGAAGAAGGTCCGGGACAACTGCAAAACGGTCTGCGACCGTCACGGGCATGCCCTGGAACTGGACGGGGAATTGTGCGGCGGTGACGAACTGGTCACCCGGGAATGCAGGCAGACAGGAGAGCGCTCATGAGCTGCCGGTATCGTCGTGTCCTGCTCGCCTTGATTTTGCCGCTGCTGGTTCTGCCGTTTCTGCAATCCTGCACCCCGTCTGCGAAGGCCGAGATCGACACTGTGCCCAGAGCCGCGGCCGAGGAGCGGATCGTCATCTTTCACCTCAACGACGTGCACGGCAAAATCGACAACCTGGCCAAGGTGGCCGACATCGTTGCCAACGAGCGCCGCAGCGGCGCCGAAGTCCTGTTCGTATCCGCCGGAGACAATTTCACCGGCAACCCGGTCATCGATCAGTTCGATCCGCCCGGCGAACCGATCCTGCAGCTTTACAACCACCTGGGTTTGAACCTGATGTGTATCGGCAACCACGAGTTCGACTACGGATTCGACGGCTTGTGCCGCTTCGCCGCCCAGGCCAAATTTCCCATGCTGTCGGCCAATATCGACGTGCCGGCCGGTCGTTTTCCGCAGCTGAAACCCTCTCTGGTGCTGACGACGGCCCAAGGTACCCGCATCGCCGTCTTCGGACTGATCCAGATCGAACCGGGCCTCGATATTCCGGCCACCCACCCCGACAAGGTCAAGGGACTACGCTTCGGCGACCCCCTGGTCAAGGCGCGGGAGTTCAAGTCCCTGCGCCAGGGCAATCAGATCCTGCTGGCCCTGACCCACATCGGCTACGACCAGGATCTCAAGTTGGCCGAACAGATGCCCGAACTGGATCTGATCATCGGCGGACATTCCCATACCCGGGTCAACCCGGCCGAGACGGTCAACGGCGTACTCATCGCCCAGGCCGGCTCCGACATCCGGCACCTGGGGCGGGTGGAATTGCTCCTGCGCAACGGGCGGCTGGTCGAAAAGAAAGGCGGACTGATCGACGTGCGCGCCCATCAGGGCGAATCGGCCGAAGTGCGGGCCATGATCGAAAACTTCAACAACAATCCGGCCTTTGCCCGGGTCTTCATCGAGGCGCCCTTCGAGATCACCGGCAAGGATGCTCTGGGCAGCCTGATGGCCGATGCCGTCTGCCGCGTGCACGGAACGGACATCGCTTTCCAGAACAACGGCGGCATCCGCATGGGACGCCTGCCGAAAAAGATCACTTTCAAGGACGTGTACACCCTGGACCCGTTCAACAACCAGGTCGTCGAATTCACCCTGAGCGCCGAAGAATTGCGTGGCCTGATCCGCAGCTCGCTGGGTCGGCACGGCAGTATCGATCTGCAGGTCGCCGGCATGCAGTACCTGGTGCGCGTCGACGCAGATCAGCAGGTCAAGGAGATCGTACTGCAGGACCTCGGCGGCCGTCCGCTGGCGGAGAACCGCAGTTACAAGGTCGGTGTCTCCAGCTACATCGCCAGCTCCTACAAATTCAGTCACCAGGATCCCGGCCGGGCGTTGGGTTCGACCACCGCCGAGGCTCTGATCCGCTTTCTGGAAAGCCGCCCCGATCTGTCTGTTTACCAGAAGATCCAGCGGGCATTCCGTGATCCACCCCAAACCGAAGAACCCGATTGATCCATACAGGAGAATAAACTATGGCCCAGCTCTATTTCCGCTACTCGACCATGAACGCCGGCAAGTCCACCGAAATCCTCAAGATCGCCCACAATTACGAAGAACAGAACAAGCGCGCCCTGTTGTTCACCCCGGCCATCGACGACCGTTTCGGCCGCGGAAAAATCACCTCGCGCATGGGCTTTCAGCGCGAGGCGCAGATCATCGGCGAAGGTACCGACATGCTGCAGCTGGCCAAAGAGGCCATGCCCGATTGCGTGCTGGTCGACGAGGGACAGTTTTTGAGCCGCGAGCAGGTGGTCGTCTTGACCCGCATCGTAGATCAGCTGAACATTCCTGTCATCGTCTACGGTCTCAAGAACGATTACCGCAACCACCTGTTCAGCGGCAGCGAGGCCCTGCTGCTGTTTGCCGACAAGATCGAGGAAGTCAAAGCTGTCTGCTGGTATTGCACCAAGAAGGCGACCATGCTGCTCAAGTACAAGGACGGTCAGCCGATCGGTGACGGTCCGCAGATCGAGATCGGCGGCAACGACAAGTACGTGTCGGTGTGCCGCAAATGTTATGGGCATAGGTTGGAAATCAAATAGTGCGGTGAGGATGGACAACAAAAAGCAGATCATTTTCGTCTTGAACGATCGGGAAATTCATACGGCTCTGCCGGCCGGTACGCCTCTGGTCGACTTCATCCGCAATGACCAGCACCTGACCGGCACCCGGATCGGTTGCCGTGAAGGGGATTGCGGCGCCTGTTCGGTGCTGTTGGGAACGCCTGGACCGACTGGAATCCGCTATAGAACGGTGACTTCCTGCCTGTTCCCGCTGGCCGACGCCGCCGGTTGTCATGTGGTCAGCGTCGAAGGACTCAATTGCAGCGACGGTCTGACACCAGTACAACGGGTTTTCGTTGTCGAAGGCGCCAGCCAGTGCGGTTTCTGCACCCCGGGCCTGATCGTCAGTCTGACCGGTTTTCTGCTCGACAGCCATACCTTGCAGGAAGACGACGCCATCACGGCCATCGAGGGCAATATCTGCCGCTGTACCGGCTACACGTCGATCCGGCGGGCGTTGGCCGGTCTGCTGGACGAGTTGCGGACCCGGCTTCAATCCGGGCAGGACCGTCTGCAGGCCTTGATCCGACTGGGAGTGGTGCCGGAGTATTTCGCGACCATCGCCGACCGCCTGCCGCCAGCGATCGCAACGGAAGAACTGCCGCAGCTCCGGGACAAGGACCTGGTCCTGGCTGGCGGAACCGATCTGTACGTGCGCCAGGGGGCCGAGCTGGCGGACCGGGAATTGCAGCGGATCAGCCGCCACCACGGCCTGTCCGCCATTTGGCCGGAACCGGACTGCCTGTACATCGGTGCCGCGGCAACGGTCAGCGACATGATGGAATCGCCCTTGCTCGCGGCCGCCCTGCCCGGTCTGGCCGATGCCCTGCGCCTGGTTTCCTCGCAGCAGATCCGCAACCGGGCGACTGTCGGCGGCAACATCGTCAACGCCTCGCCGATCGGTGACCTGAGTGTCATTCTGCTGGCTCTGGATGCCGAAATCGCTATGGTCCGGGGCGATGACTTGCGGATCGTCAGGCTGC
Organism: uncultured Clostridia bacterium; assembly: GCA_964465065.1. GTDB lineage: Bacteria > Acidobacteriota > Aminicenantia > UBA2199 > UBA2199 > CAYMND01. The sequence goes on along the minus strand of CAYXHZ010000028.1, from coordinate 34,228 downwards.
GGGATTTCTTTTTGGGTTACAAGAAACTGGACCTCGAGGACCAGGAGCTGGTGACCTGGTTGCGTATTCCGGTTCGGGGGGATCGTTTCCGCTTTCATTTCGAGAAGGTGTCCCGGCGCAGGCATCAGGATATCGCTTCGGTCAATACGGCCATCAGTCTGGAAATGGATGGGGAACGGGTCGTTACCGTTCACGCCTCCGCCGGCGGTGTGGCTCCGGTGCCTTATTATTTAAAGAAGGCAGCCGCCGTTCTGGCCGGTCGTGATATCGACGTGAATACTCTGCGGGATTTTCTGGATCAGGCCGATCGCGAAATCGCCCCCATCAGCGATGTGCGCGGTTCGGCCGCTTACAAACGTACCCTGTTGCGCCGTCTGCTGTGCGCCCATTTCCTGGACCTTTTTCCCGGGCGCTTCACTGCCGGAGATCTGCTATGAGACAAGACGACATCTATTTCCACAGTCGTGGTGAAAGCCGCTATGTCGATGACCTGCAAACCTTTTCCGGTATGTTGCATGCGGCGGTACTGGTTTCGCCGGTCGCCCATGGACGTATCGTCAGGCTGGACACGCTGGCGGCCGGCCGTGAACCGGGTGTCGCGGCCGTTTTGACCGCCGCAGACATCCCCGGCGACAATCAGATCGGCGGCATCATCGCCGATGAACCCCTGTTGGCCGAAGGGGAAGTCCATTACATTGGTCAGCCGCTGGCCGTCGTGCTGGCCGACAGTGCGCAGCTGGCCCGGAAGGCCTTGCCTGCCATACGCTACGAAATCCAGGAACTCCCGCCGATATTCGACCCGCGTCAGGCCGCTGCGGCCAACCGCCTGATCGCCCCACCGCGCACCTTCGTTCTGGGGGATGTGGAACGGGTTTTCCCAGCCTGCAAGCTGGTCTTGTCCGGACGTGTCGATTCCGGAGGCCAGGAGCACCTGTATTTGGAAACCCAGGCCGCCGTGGCCGTACCCGGTGAAAAAAACAGCCTGCGGGTGATTTCGGCCACGCAATCGCCGACGGCGGTGCAGCGCACCATCGCCCGCGTTCTCGGTCTGCCCATGAACCGGGTGACGGTGGAGGTTTTTCGTCTGGGCGGTGCTTTCGGCGGCAAGGAAGACCAGGCCACCGCCTGGGCGGCTCTGGCCGCGCTGGCCGCTCACCGGCTGCTCCGACCTGTAAAACTGGTACTGGAACGACGCGAAGACATGCGCTTTACCGGGAAACGCCATCCCTATTCATCGGATTTCCGTATCGGTCTGGACGGCGATGGCAGAATTCTGGCGTACGAGGTGACCTACTACCAGAACGCCGGCGCCAGCGCCGATTTGTCGACGGCCATTCTGGAACGCACCCTGTTTCACGCCACCAACAGTTACAAAATTCCCAACGTCCGCGCTCAGGGCATTTCCTGCCGCACCAATCTGGCACCATTCACGGCTTACCGCGGTTTCGGCGGACCCCAGGCCATGTTTGTCCTGGAATCGGCGATTTTCCAGGCTGCCGAGAAGATGGGAATCGAGACGGCCGTACTGCAGCGTAAAAACCTTCTGGTCGAGGGCGATCAGCTGCCCTTCGGTCAGCGGGTCGAAAATTGCCGGGCCGAGCGATGTTTCGATCAGGCCGTGACGGATTTCGACCTGGCTGCAGCCCGGCAACGGGTGCGCACGTACAATCAGACACAGACCATGAGCAAGAAAGGCCTGGCTCTGATGCCGGTCTGTTTCGGCATCTCGTTCACCACCAAACACCTCAATCAGGCCGGCGCGCTGGTTCACGTCTACACCGATGGCAGTGTGGCCGTATCGACGGCCGCCGTGGAGATGGGCCAGGGCGTCAACGACAAGATCATCCGGGTGGCCGCCCGGACCCTGGGCGTTACCGAACGGCGCGTTCGCATCGAGAGCACCAGCACCGACCGGGTGGCCAACACCTCGCCGACGGCGGCTTCGACCGGCGCCGATCTCAACGGCAAGGCGGTCGAGCTGGCCTGCCAGGAGATCCGTGCCCGCCTGCTGCCCCTGGCCGCCCAAAAGCTGGCCTGCGGCGATGTCGGCGTTCTGGAATTTTGCGAGGATGCCGTCTTCAAGTCCGGGGCAAAGACGGATCTGGACTGGGAGAAGCTGGTGGCCGCCGCCTATCTGGAACGGATCAACCTGTCCTGCCAGGCTCATTACGCCACGCCGCATCTCCATTTCGACCGCGCCAGCGAACAGGGTCGGCCTTTCGCCTACCATGTCTACGGCACCGCCTTGGTCGAAGCGACCGTCGACGGTCTGCGCGGCACCTGCACGGTCGATTCGGTGCGTGCGGTCCATGACGCCGGCAACAGCATCAATCCCTTGATCGATAGGGGACAGGTCGAGGGCGGCATCGTTCAGGGCGTCGGCTGGATGACCATGGAAGAACTGGTCTATTCCGACAGGGGATCGCTGCTGACCGATACCCTGTCCACCTACAAGATCCCCGATATCCGCAGCGCTCCGGCCGAAATCGAGGTGCGCTTCCTGCAGAACGCCCCGAATCCGGCGGCGCTGCTCAATTCCAAGGCTGTCGGCGAACCGCCTTTCATGTACGGCATCGGCGCCTATTTCGCCCTGCTGGCCGCACTGCGCGCCTTTCGCCCCGATCGGCCGCTGCCGTTCAGCTCTCCGCTGACCAACGAAAAAATACTGGGCTGGTTGACAGCCGAATAGGAGAATACATGGATAAGATCGCTCGAAAAGTACTGGAACTGGCAGAACGTTACCGCAACGATACCGCCGAAAACCTGGCCCGCCTGGTCAGGGCGCGCTCCTTGTCCGCGCAGGAGGCCGACATGGCCGCCGAATTGAAGCGGCAGATGCAGCAGGCCGGTTTCGACGAAGTGCGCCTGGACGGCCTGGGCAGCGTGCTGGGCCGCGTCGGCAACGGCAAGAGACTGATGGCTGTCGACGCCCACATCGATACCGTCGATCAGGGCAACCTGGCCAACTGGTCCGAGGATCCCTTTTCGGGAAGAATCGCCGACGGCTGGGTGTACGGCCGCGGAACGGTCGATCAGAAAGGCGGGGCGGCGGCCATGGTCAGCGCCGGCCGGATACTGAAAGAGCTGGGACTGGACAACGATTTTTCGGTTTTGTTCACCGGTACGGTCATGGAAGAGGATTGCGACGGACTGTGCTGGAAATACCTCATCGAGGAGGAGAACATCCGCCCGGAGATGGTCATCATCACCGAACCGACCGCCTTGGGTATATACCGCGGTCACCGCGGCCGCATGGAGATCCGGGTCGGTTTCAAGGGGCTGTCCGCCCACGGCTCGGCGCCCGAACGCGGCCAGAATGCCATATACATGGGCTCGCGCGCCTGTCTGGCCATCGAAAAGCTCAACGAAAAACTGCGTCATGACGCTTTTCTGGGCAAGGGCTCGGTCACGGTCAGCGAGTTCGTCTCCGGATCGCCGTCGCTGTGCGCCGTTGCCGATTCGGCCCGTCTGCACCTGGACCGGCGCCTGACCTGGGGAGAAACCAAAGAATCGGCTTTGGCCGAAGTCCGGGACCAGGTCGACGGCCTGCCGGCCCAGGTCGAGGTGCTGCACTACCACGGCAAGGCCTATACCGGCAAAGAGTACGGAATGGAGAAGTATTTTCCGACCTGGATGCTGGAGCCGTCCCACCCGCTGGTCAACCGGGCGCAAGACGTGTACCGCTCCCTGTTCGCCGCCGATCCCCGCGTCGACAAGTGGACCTTCTCGACCAACGCCGTGACCATCAATGGAGTCTACGGCATTCCGACCATCGGCTTCGGCCCCGGCAACGAGATACTGGCCCATGCGCCGAACGAAAAGGTGCAAATCGACGATCTGGTCAAGGCAACGGCGTTCTACGCCCTGTACGCCCTGGCGATGAGATAATCGTTTCAGACTGTTTTTATCGCCGATTAGAACTGATCTTTAACTGATTTGCAGCGAGAACTCATTTTCATGGGGGTGGGTGCTATGTCCGCCCGCCACTGATGAATTCCCGAGTGATCAGCGACATGGGACGACCACGGGGTTATGCCTCCCCACATTCCTGATGAATGTCCGAGAGATCGCAGTAATCTGAATGGGAATTAACGTCCGCTTTCATGATCTTTACCATGTGCGGAAGATTCATGGCGAGCGGATTTTTATTTGTTTTTTCATGTTTCTGGGTGTTAATCAGAAAAAACGACGTTTTTTCGAGGGGATTTTTGCCTTTTTTGCCGGTGGCTTCTTTGACATCATCGACCGCGAGTGCTATATTTTTCTCAATTCAATAAGCAGAAAAAAGGAGCCAGAAACCATGAATTCGATCTTTCACAACCGTCATTTCATAACCGAGGACGACTGGAGCAAAAACGACCTGGATACGGTCTTCGACGTATCCTTCGATCTCAAGAAACGCTTCGCCCTGGGTGAATCGCACCGGCTGCTGGCCGACAAGACCTTGTTCATGATCTTTTTCGAACAGTCGACCCGCACCCGCAATTCCATGGAGGCGGGCATGACCCAGCTCGGCGGCCATGCCCACGATCTGACCGCCGACAAGATGCAGATCTCCCATGGAGAATCGGCCAAGGACACGGCCATTATCCTGTCCCGCATGGGCCATGGCATCGCCAGCCGCAACTGTTTTTACGGCAGCGGCAACGCCTACCTCAATGAGATGGCCAAATACGCCAAATGCCCGGTGATGAGCCTGCAGGACGATGTCTACCACCCTTTCCAGGGCCTGGCCGACATGATGACCATCTTCGAACACTTCGGCCGTGACCCGAAGGGGCTGAAGGTGACCATTTCCTGGGCCTACGCCGAATCCCACGCCAAGCCGCTGTCGGTGCCCCAGACCCAGATCCTGCTCTTTCCGCGCTACGGTCTGGACGTCACCGTCGCCCATCCGCCCGAGTTTCCACTCAGCAAACATATCGTCGACAAGGCGAAAAAGAACGCCGAGGCCGGCGGCGGCAAGCTGAGATTCACTAACGACATGGACGAGGCCATCCGCGGCGCCCAGGTGGTCATTCCCAAGAACTGGGGCGGTTTCGGTGCCTACGGGGTCGAGGAGTACCTGAAAAACGAAGCGGAATGCAAGAAGGAGATGGCGGCCAACCTGGCCAGATACAAGAGCTGGATTTTCGACCGGCGTCGGGTCGGTCTGGCCGATAAAAACGTCAAGATGATGCACGCCCTGCCCGCCGACCGCAACCGGGAGGTGACCGACGAGGTGATCGACGACGAAAACATCTCCATCGTCTACGACGAAGCCGAGAACCGGCTGCATACCGCCAAGGCCATTATGAGCCTGACCATGGGCGGACGTGGCTGACCGTGAAAGACCTGTACCTGAGCGACGCTCAACTCCGCAACGAGTTGGCCAAGTGCGAGTACTGTCAGGAAAAGCCATGCATGGCCAAGTGCCCCGCCGACTGCTCGGCCGCCGATTTCATCATGGCGGCACAGGTGTTCAGCACGGCGGATCTCCGGCGTTCGGCGGCCCAGATACTGAAGAACAACCCTCTGGGCGGAGTCTGCGGACTGGTCTGTCCCGACAAGTTCTGTATGGACGCCTGCGTACACCGAAAGTTCGACGGTGCCGTCAACATCCCGGCCGTACAGGCCACGATCGTGAAAAAGGCGCGCGAACTGGGCGGAATCCCTCCCTTTGTCAAAGCGAAAGCCAAGGGCAAGAAGGTGGCGATCATCGGTGCCGGTCCGGCCGGACTGGCTGGCAGCGCGGTTCTGGCTGGGCTGGGTTATACAGTCGACCTTTTCGAGAAACAAGCCCAGGCCGGTGGCGCCGTCAGGTTGATTCCCGGCCATCGCCTCGACCGCAAGATGCTGGAGGACGATCTGGCTTTCACCCAAAAAATGGGTGATATAGCCATCAAACTCAATTGTCAGGTCGCCGAACCGCAAGCGCTGCTGTCAAAAGGCTACGCCGCGGTGCTGGTGGCCGGCGGCCTGTGGGAGGCTCTGCGTCTGGGTCTGGACAACGAGGACCTGGCCGTAAGCGGGCTGGATTATCTGTCAAGGCCGGCAAACTATGCTTTCTCGGGGCGGGTTGCCGTCGTCGGCGGCGGAGCCGTGGCTGCGGATTGCGCCATGACCGCCAAAAACAACGGTGCCGCCGCGGTGGAGCTGTTCGCGCTGGAGAGTATCGGCGAGATGCCCCTGACCGCTAAAGAGATGAACGAATTGCTGGAAAACGGCATCGAGATCTCGGGCAGGACCCGGGTCCGTTCGTTCATCGTCCGGGATGGTAAAATCGCCGGACTGGAGACCATCCGCGTCAGCCTGCCGGCGGGGGAAAAGTTCCAGCCCCAGGACGTCCGGGACCTGCCGGGCTCGGAGCAGACCCGCGGCGATATTCAGGCCGTCGTCGTCGCCATTGGTGCCCGTAACCGCTTCGGTCGTTCGATCGATCCAGCCGTGTTTTACGCCGGCGACATGGTCAACGGACCGACCACGGTGGTCGAGGCGGTGGCTGCCGGCAAGAATGCGGCCCAAGCCATCGACTCCTATCTGAGAAAGGCCGCTCAACCGGAATTTCCGAACGCCGTAAAAAGCACGGTGGAACTGGCCGGGTATGTCCACAGCCCGGTATCGCTGCGCTGTGATTTTTTCGGTCGGAGCATCAGCTCGCCCTTTCTGTTGTCGGCTGCCCCGCCTTCCGACGGCATCGACCAGATGCAGGCGGCCTACCGGGCCGGCTGGTCGGGGGGAATCATGAAGACCGCCTTCGACGGAGTGCCCATCCACATCCCCGGCGCCTACATGCATGCCTTCAACTCACTGACCTACGGAAACTGCGACAACGTTTCCGGCCATTCCCTGGATCGGGTCTGTCGCGAGATCGATCAGTTGGTCAAGCTCTTTCCCGACCGGCTGACCATGGCTTCCACCGGAGGTCCGGTCAGCGGAAACGACGAGCGCGACAAGGCCGCATGGCAAAACAACACCCGCAAACTCGAAAGAAGCGGGGTCATGGGCATCGAATACAGCCTGTCCTGCCCTCAGGGCGGCGACGGCACGGAAGGGGACATCGTTTCTCAGAATGCGGCCCTGACGGCCAAGATCATCGACTGGGTCCTGAGTGCGGGCAATCCCGATGTACCCAAACTGTTCAAACTGACCGGTGCGGTGACTTCCATCGCCGTCATCGTCAAGGCCATTCAGAGAGTCCTGAACCGCTACCCGGCCGCCAAGGCCGGTATCACTCTGGCCAACACCTTTCCCAGCCTGTTTTTCCGCCCGGGCGCCAAAGCGGACTGGGACGAGGGCATTGTAGTCGGCATGAGCGGTGACGGCGTCACTCCGATCAGCAACCTGACGCTGGCCTCGGTGGCCAATCTGGGGGTGACGGTATCTGGAAACGGTGGTCCGATGGATTACCGGGCGGCGATGAATTTTCTGGCCCTGGGCGCCAAAACCGTCCAGTTCTGCACGATCGTCATGAAGTACGGCTACGGTATATTCGGCGATCTGGTCAACGGTACCAGCGCCATGATGCGGCAACGCGGCATCGCTTCGATGAGGGAGCTGATCGGTATCGCCCTGCCGCATCCGGTCACCGGTTTCATGGACCTGTCCCCGCTGAAGCGGATTTCCAGCTGTGACACCGACCTGTGCCTGTCCTGCGGCAATTGCGCCCGCTGTCCCTACCAGGCCATCACCCTGGACGAACAGAGGCACCCCGTCACCGATGCCGGCAAATGCATCGGTTGCAGCATCTGCGTTCAGAAATGTTTCTCGGGCGCTCTGTCCATGCGCGAGCGCGATGCCCGGGAGATGGCGCTTCTGCGTGAAGATTGACAATGGAGGATATTCATGTTCACTCTGATACATAACGGGACGGTTCTGGCGCCGTCCAAACTGATCCAGGATGGTGCAGTCTTGTGCCAGGACGGTACGATCGCCGATATCGGCGACAGCGCCCAGGTCAAGGAACGATTTTATAAAAGTTACGGTGAAAACGCCAAAGTGAGGCGGATCGACGCCGAGCGGCGCTTGATCATGCCCGGACTGATCAACAGTCACCATCACCTGTATTCGACCTTCTCCCGCGGCATGGCAATTCCCGGGACACCGGCCAGCAACTTCACCGAGGTGCTGGAGAAGCTGTGGTGGAAACTCGACGATCGCTTGACGGCCGAGGACATGTACTATTCGGCCGTCGTTCCGCTGCTGGAATGCATCCGCAACGGTGTGACGACCATCATCGACCATCATGAATCACAGGGGGTACAGACCGGTTCGCTCGATGTCCTGCGCCAGGCCGTCGAAAAAACCGGGATCCGCGCCGCCCTCTGCCTGGGCGCCTCCGACCGCTACGGCCGGGGCGAGGTCGGGATCGCTGAAAACAAGCGTTTTCTGGCCGGACTGAGCCGCAAACCCAGCCGCTTGGTCAAAGGGATGGTCGGTCTGCATGCCGCCTTCACGGTCAACGATGACAGCCTGGCGGCGGCGGTGGCTCTGGCAAAACAGTACGGAGTCGGCTTGCATGTCCATTGCGCCGAAGACCTGTCCGACCAGCAGGATTCCATCCAAAAGTACGGAATGCGGGTCGTGGAACGTTTGCAGCGCTTCTCCGCTCTGGATGACAAGACCCTGCTGGTGCACTGCGTGCACATCGACGAGGCGGAGACGAGCCTGATCCGGGCCAGCGGCGCCAAGGTCGTGCACAACCCGGAAAGCAACATGAACAACGCCGTGGGCTGCGCCGACGTGCTGGCCATGATGAAAGCGGGTATCTGTGTCGGCCTGGGCAGCGACGGCATGTCTTCGGACATGCTGGCCCAGATGCGTTGCGCCTACCTCTTGCAGCGCCACGACAAGAAAGATCCGCGCCTGGCTTTCTGCGAGGCGCCGGCCATGCTGCTGGACAACAACGCCGTCATCGCCGAGACGGTTTTCGGTCAGAAACTGGGCCGTCTGACGATGGGCGCCCCGGCCGACCTGATCCTGGTCGATTACATCCCGCCGACACCGCTGAACCGGGACAATTTCCTCGGTCACCTGATCTTCGGCCTGGTCGACGCCGTCGTCGATACGGTTATCTGCAACGGTCGGGTACTGATGCGTCGTAAGAAACTGGTCGGCGTCGATGCGGAAGCGATCTGCGCCAAATCGCGGGAATTGGCGGCCAAATTCTGGCAGAGATTCCAGGCATGAGGCCGCTGCGGCCGGAGACGAAACAAGATGTGTGAATACGCCTTCAACGATCTGCGCCGGCAGAGTCCACAGTGGGACTCCGCCGAGTTTTCTTTCTTGAACTGTACTGATATGCTCGAATTTCACCGTTCCCTGCCCGCATACCGGCCGACACCGCTGCAGCGATTGCCGAAGCTGGCCAGGCAACTCGGCCTGGGGGAAATCATAGTCAAGGATGAATCCGGCCGTTTCGGCATCAAGGCCTTCAAGGCTCTCGGCGCCTCCTACGCCATGTACCGTTTCCTGGGGGAACAGTGGCGCCGCCGCTTCGACAGCCCGTTTTCTCCGGCCGTCTTCCAGGACCGGAACGCACTGGCTGCCCTCGGTCCGTTCACGTTCTGCGCCGCCACCGACGGCAACCACGGCCGGGCCGTGGCCTGGACTGCCCGCATGCTGGGACAGAAGGCGGTGATCTTCATGCCTGCCGATTCGGTGTCGGCCCGGGTGCAGAACATCCGCAGCGAAGGCGCCGAAGTGGTCCTGGTCGAGGGGACCTTCGATCTCTGCGTCGAGCGTTGCGCCGCCCAGGCCGCCCGGAACGGTTGGCAGGCGGTGTCCGATACCGCCTACGCCGGGTACTGGGATATTCCCGGCTGGATCCTGCTCGGCTACACTTCGATCTTCCGGGAACTGGAGGAAATCCTGCATCAACCCGGCGATCCGGCGGTGGATACCGTCATTCTGCCCGCCGGAGTCGGTGGGCTGGCCGCGGCAGGGGCTTACTATTATACCAGCCGCTACGGGGCCGATCGCCCGGCGCTCATCTGTGTCGAACCGGTTTCCTGCGATTGTTTCCTGGAATCCATCCGTTTCGGCAAGGGACTTCCTCTGCCCACCCGTGGCCGGCAGAACTCGATCATGGCCGGGCTGAACTGCGGCGTACCATCGCCCCTGGCCTGGCCCATCGTCCGGGACTGCTACGATCTTTTCCTGGCCGTCGGCGATGAATATGCCGAACAGGCCATGCGTCGTTACCGGTACCCGCTGAGCGGTGACCCGCAGATCGTTTCCGGTGAATCGGGCGCCTCCTGTATGGCCGCTTTGCTGGCCCTGACCGGCAACGACAAACTGGCCGCCGCCCGTTCCCGCTTGCCGCTGAACCGGAACGCGCGGGTTTTGCTGCTCAACACCGAGGGGGACACCGATCCCGTCAACTATGAGAAAATCACGGCGGTGCCTGCCTAGCGGATGGCGGTGGAGGAAAACATGAACCATTTCACGCTGAATGGTCGAACGGTGACCTATCAAGGCGACGAGAACCTGTCCCTGCTGCAGTACCTGCGCGAACAGGCCGGAATCGTATCGGTCAAGGACGGTTGTTCGGGGCAGGGGGCTTGCGGCGCCTGCCTGGTGGAATTGAACGGTAAACCGACTTTAGCCTGTGTCACTCGGATGAAGAAGGTGATCGGTGGGGAAGTGATCACCCTGGAAGGACTGCCGGAAGAATTGCGGAGTACGCTGGGTCGGGCCTTTGTGGAAAAAGGCGCCGTGCAGTGCGGTTTTTGCAGTCCCGGTTTTCTGATGCGCACTAAAATTCTGCTGCAAAACCATCCCGCTCCCAGCCGCCAGGAGATTCTGGACGCCCTGAAGCTGAACCTGTGCCGCTGCACCGGTTACGTGAAGATCGTCGAAGCCATCGAGCATGCCGCCCTGGCTCTTTCCGGAGTGAAGCCGGCGGGTTCGGAACGCATTCAGGGTGTCGGCGCCCGGCAGGACAAGTATCAGGCCTATGAGACGGCACTGGGCAAGCGGCCGTTTGTCGCCGACATGAATTTTTCCGGTATGCTTTTCGGGGCGCTGAGATTCTGCGACCACGCCCGGGCCCGGATCGTGGCCATCGACACCCGGGCCGCCGAAAAAATGCCGGGAGTCCTGCGCATCTTCACCGCCGCCGACATTCCCGGTCAGCGTTTGACGGGCAACATCGTTCAGGATTGGCCGTTGATGCTGGTCAGCGGAGAAATCAGCCGCAGCTGCGCCGATGTCGTGGCCGGAGTGGTGGCCGAAACCGAGACCCAGGCCCGGGCGGCGGCAGCGGCCATTGCGGTGGATTACGAAGTGCTCGAGGCCTTGACCGATGTGCTCCAGGCCGAGAACAGTCCCATTCATGTCCATGAAGGCGGCAATCTCCTGGAAACTTGTCGTTTCAGTCGAGGCGGCGACATCGATCAGCTTCTGTCCGCTTCGGTCCACGTCGCCCATGGGGTTTTCCAAACCCAGATGATCGAACACGCCTTTCTCGAGACCGAGGCCGCGGTCGCTCTGCCGGAGAACGACGGTCTGTGCCTGTATTCACAGGGGCAGGGAGTATACGAGGACCGACGCATGGTGGCCCTGTTGCTCGGCCTGGAATCAGAGAAAATCCGGGTCGTCCAGGTGGCCAACGGCGGCGGTTTCGGCGGAAAGGAGGATATCACCGTTCAGGGCCATGCCGCTCTGTTCGCCTGGCTGCTGCAGCGGCCGGTACGGGTGAAACTGAGCCGTCCCGAGTCGATCCGCATGCATCCCAAACGTCACCCTCTGATCATGGATTACACCCTGGGCTGCGATACGGACGGTCGCTTGACGGCCCTCAAGGCCCGGATCATCGGTGACACCGGTGCCTACGCCTCGGTGGGTACCAAGGTGCTGGAACGGGCCGCCGGCCATGCCAGCGGCGCCTACCACGTTCCGGCCGCTGACGTCCAGGCCAAGACTGTTTATACAAACAATATTCCCTGTGGCGCCATGCGTGGTTTCGGCGTCAACCAGGTGACCTTCGCTATCGAGAGCCTGATCGACGAACTGTGCGAGAAAGGCGGCTTCGACCGTTGGCAGTTCCGCTACGACAACGCCCTGTGCGAGGGCCGAATGACAGCCACCGGCCAGGTCCTGGGTGCCGGGGTTGGCGTGCGCGCCTCGCTGCTGGCCCTGCGCGACGAGTTCAGCAAGGTCCGTTTCGCCGGTCTGGCCTGCGGTATCAAGAATACCGGTATCGGCAACGGTATCGTCGACGATTCCGTGGTGAAAATTCAAATCGTTTCGGACTCGAAAATCGTCATCCACCATGGCTGGACCGAAATGGGCCAGGGGGTACACACCGTCGCCAAGCAGGTGGTCTGCCAGGAAACCGGTCTGGACGCCGGGATCATGGAGGTAAGCAACGACACATCGTCGGGTGCCCGCAGCGGCATGACTACGGCTTCACGGGCCACCTCCCTGGTCGGAAACGCCCTGATCGACGCCTGCAAGGCCTTGAAACGGGATCTGCAGACCAGGACTCTGGCCGAACTCGCCGGAAAAACCTATCCGGGACAGTGGCGTTGCGACTGGACGACACTGCCCAGAGACGATGGTCGTACCGTCACCCATTATTCCTACGGTTACGCCTGTCAGCTGGTGGTGTTGACCGACGACGGCCGGATCGACGCGGTCTGGGCTGCCCAGGACGCCGGTAAAATCATCAATCCTACCCTGTTTGAAGGCCAGGTTCAGGGGGCGGTGGTCATGGGGTTGGGCTATGCCCTGACCGAAGACCTGCCCCTGCAGGACGGTCTGCCCGTCAGCACCCGCATGGCCGACCTGGGCCTCCTCAAAGCCCATCAGGTGCCGCCGATCCACGTGATCGGGGTCGAGGTGGCCGACGAGTTCGGTCCTTACGGCGCCAAGGGCGTCGGCGAGATCGGTCTGGTGCCGACGGCGGCGGCGGTGGCCAATGCCCTGTATCAGCTTGACGGGATACGCCGTTACCGCTTGCCGCTCAAGCCCGAGCCACCGGTCCTGTAGAGAAGGGGGGAAACGGGGGAAGGGTCCGAGCAATCGCTGCAGATCTTGACCCCACCCCGAACCCCTGCCCTGAAGGGAAGGGGGAATCGGGGGAAGGGGCCGGGCGATCGCTGCAGATTCTGATCCTGCTCCAAACTTCTAAAAAAGTGGAACCGTCCCCGGCAGTACGCCGTATTCATGGATGTACGCAATTCATCTAACGAGGAGTGTTCACCATGAAGGGAAAGTGTCTCGGATTGTTGCTGGGTTTGCTGGTGACGGGCATGATCTTACACGCCCAGGTCCCGGCCCGCTTGATGCGGTATGTCGATGTATCGGAAACGCAGATCTGCTTCGTCTACGGCGGCGACATCTGGTTGGTCGCCAAAAGCGGCGGAACGGCAAGCCAACTCACCCATTCACCTGGCGAGGAATCCTGGCCGCGATTCTCACCCGACGGCCGTCAGATCGCGTTTACCGCCAGTTATCATGGCAATCCGGATATCTATGTCATGCCCGTGACCGGGGGCCAGCCTCTGCGTCTGACCTATGTTTCTTTTCCGGACCGCATGATCGACTGGCACCCCGACGGTCAGCATATCCTGTTCGCTTCGGCGCGGGAGAGCGGTCCGCGCAGCGTCAGCCAGTTTTATATGGTGCCGGTCGGCGGCGGAATGCCGAGCAAATTGAAGGTTCCGTACGGGGAACTCGCCAGCTTTTCGCCGGACGGCAAAAAACTGGCCTACATCACCAAAATCACCGAGAACTACCCGTTCAAACGCTACCGCGGCGGCCTGAGTTCGGACATCATCGTCTACGATCTCGAGAAAGATCGGGCCGAGAACATCACCGACAACCATGCCATTGACGGCAAGCCGGCCTGGGTCGGGGATCAGATCTATTTCCTGTCCGACCGCGATGCCAACATGCGGCTCAACGTCTGGAAATACGACACCCGGAATGCACAACTCAGCCAGCTCACCAAGCTGAGCGATTTTGATATCAACTACATGGCCGCCGGTCCGCAGGATTTGGTTTTCGAGGCCGGAGGCACCCTGTACCGGATGAATCTGCAAGATCAACGGTATATGACGGTGGACGTGAACGTGGTCAGCGATCTGGCTACGGAATTACCGCGCCGCGTCGATGTGTCCCGCATGATCGGCAACGCGTCGCTCGCCCCCCAGGCCAAGCGCCTGGTCGTCCAGGCCCGCGGGGAGCTGTTCGATCTGCCGGTCAAGGATGGCTACACGCTGAATCTGACCAACTCCAGCGGAGCATTCGATCACAGTCCCGCCTGGTCTCCGGACGGCAAGTACCTGGCCTACTGGAGCGATCAGAGCGGTGAATATCAGATTTACCTGCGCGAAGCGAAAGGCAGCGGCCGCGCCCGTCAACTGACTCACCGGGAAAAAGGCTTCGGCTATACCCTGTACTGGTCACCGGACAGCAGCCGGATCGCCTTCATCGATGAAACCAACACCATCCAGGCTGTCGCTGTCGGCAGCGGTCAGACCACGGTGATCGGCAACACGCGCTGGCATCTGGGCAACGGAGCCTTGTCGGGGTACCGGGTTTCCTGGTCTCCGGATTCCAATTGGCTAGCCTACACTGAAAAGCTGGAAAACGAGCACAGCGCGCTGTTTTTATACGATTTCAAGACCGGCAAGGCGCTTCAGGCCAGCAGCGGTTTCTATCAGGACTTCGGCCCGGTGTTCAGTCAGTGCGGCCGATACCTGTTCTATTACACCAACCGTTCCATGTCGGCGCTCTATTCCGATATGGATGACGGCACCTGGATTTACGCGAATTCCACCCAGATCGCCTGCATGCCGCTGACCCTGGACGCACCCTCGTTGCTGGCGCCGAAAAACGACATGGCCGCCGTAAAGGACAAGGCCGAAGAAGGCAAAACCGCCGACAACAAGAAGGCGCAGGCTAAAGAGGAAGCCAAACCTCAGCCGGCGATGATCAGAGTCGACGGCGAGGCCATGGAAGAACGCATCTACTTGTTACCGCCCAAAGCCGGCAATTTCGGTCCCATGTTCGCCTTCAAGGGCAAGTTGGCCTTCGTCCGTTCCCCGAGCAGCGGATCCGACGAACGGACGGTCAGCCTGATGTACTACGATCTGGACGAGCGCAAGGAGGAATGCGTCATCGACGGTATCGACGATGTGTCGATTTCGGCGGACGGAGAATCGATTCTGGCCCAGAGCGGTTCGCGCCTTGGGGTGATCAAGCTGCAACCGGGCCAGAAATTGTCGGAACCCATCCCCATGGAGCTGAGCATGAACCTCGTACCCCGTGAGGAATGGCGTCAGATATTCCGTGACACCTGGCGGCGCTACCGTGATTTCTTTTACGATCCCAATATGCAAGGCGTCGATTGGCCGGCCATGATGACCCGTTACGGCGCTCTGGTCGAATTCGCCCGTACCCGCTGGGACCTGACCCAGATCTGTTCGGACCTGGTGGCCGAGATCAGTGCCGGACACACCTACAATTTCGGCGGAGACGCCGAAGCCGTCCAACCTTTGCTTACCGGCTTTCTGGGCATCGACTGGGAAAAATCCAGCAACGGCTACAAAGTCAAGCGTATCGTCAAACCGGCGCCATGGGACACCCGCGTGCGTTCCCCCTTCGATAAGACCGCTGTCAATGTGAAAGTCGGCGACACCATCCATGCGGTCAACGGCATCGATCTCAATCCCGAACGAGACCCCTATGCCGCCTTCGAGGGCCTTTCCGCCAAAACGGTGACCCTGCTCGTCAGCAGCGACGGCAACCGCGCCCAGGCCAGGGAGTTGATTGTAAACTGCCTGAGTCCCGCCGAAGAAGCCGAGCTGCGCAACCTGGAGTGGATCGACAACAACCGGCGCATGGTCGACCGGCTGTCCGGGGGCAGATTGGGTTACATATACATGTCCAACACTTCGGGTAAAGGACAGAGTGAATTGGTGCGCATGTTTTACGGTCAGCTGCACAAGCAGGGCTTCGTCATCGACGAACGCTTCAACGGCGGCGGTCAACTGGCCGACCGTTTTCTGGAACTGCTGCGTCGGCCGGTGGTGTACAACCTGTACTGGCGTAACGGGCAGATCAATACGCAACCCATCCGGGCCAACAACGGTCCCATGGGCATGCTGATCAACGGTTGGGCCGGTTCCGGCGGCGACGGCTTGCCATGGGCCTTTCAGGAACTCAAGGCCGGCCCCATCGTCGGCGAACGAACTCTGGGCATTCTGGTCGGACCGGCTACCGGGCACCAGTTGATCGACGGCGGTGGTATCACCGTTCCCGACGGCCGTCTTTACGACAACGACGGCCATTGGTTCTGGGAAGGACAGGGTGTTCAACCCGATATCGAGGTATGGGATGATCCGAACCTTATGATGAACGGCCGAGATCCGCAGATAGAACGTCTGGTCGACGAGCTTGTCAAACTTTTACAAACCAAGCCCGGCCGGAAAACTCCGGCTCCGCTGCTTGAAGACCGTACCGCGGCCGGTTTGCTGCGTAAGAAATAAACAACGATAGCGGACCTGGCTGGATTGGACCCGGACCTGACAAGTCGCTAGCCTGAATCGAGGCCTGCGCCGCGTCAGGTCCGGTCCGACTGACTCTGTTCTTGTATACGCAATCTGCAATCAGCCAATTCTTTGTGAAAATATCGCAGAGCCAACTATTGACTATCATAGGTTACAGGTTTAGTCTGATGAGTAGATTTTGTCGTGAACGGAGGTTTCAAGATGAGAAAAGGTCTGGCGATTGTAGTTTTCATTGCGCTTTCCCTGCTGTTCATTGCCTGCAGCGGCGAGAAAAAGGTCGAGGAAACGGCAGCCGCTCCGGCTCAGGAGACCGTGGCTGAACCGGCTCAGGAAGGAGCTGGCGTCCTGTTGGCCAAAGAAATTCTGGGTGTCTTTGACGAAGTGGTGACCAAGATGGCCGAGATGGCCAAGGACAAAGCGGAAGTGGCGGTGATCAAGCCGCAGATCGAAGAATTGTTGAACAGTTATCGTCCTAGAATGATCGAACTGAATGGGAAATATCTGGCTCTCCGGGATGCCGATATCGCCCAGTTCGGGGCCTGCAACGGTTATCTGGGTGAAAACCGGGGCCAGTCGGTTTTCAAGAAAGATACGGTTCTGAGCGAGATAGTGGCCCATTACAATCTGCAGGTGGGTGACCAGAATATGGTCAACTTGCTCTCCACCGGCCCGATCGAACTGCTGGATCTGGCCGTCAATCAGACGCAGCCTGTCAGCCAAGAAACGACAGAACAGGCGCCTCAGTAACGATCGGAAAGATCAAGGGGGAGCCGACGCTCCCCCTTGTATCTGCGTTCATTCCGCCTTGATGGGGATGGATTTGCGCTGAGCCTTTTCGCTTTTGGGAATGCGGATGTTCAACACGCCGTCGCGAAGAACCCCTTCTATTTTTTCACCGTCGATGTGCTGGGGCAGGGTGAAAGAGCGGCTGAATTTGCCATGCAGGCACTCGATGCGGTGATAGTTCTCCTGAAGCATCGATCCGTCGCGTTTCCGTTCGCCGCTGATGGACAGGATGTTCTCGTTGAAATCGATTTTCACGTCTTCTTTCTGCACTCCAGGAAGCTCCAGCCGAATGAAGAATTCCTTGTCGGTATCGAAGATGTCGGCGGCTGGAGTCCAGCAATTCTGCTGGGCTTCTCCGGATTGATTCATCTCGTCGTAGTGTTTGCGGAAAACCTGGTTGATGCTTTCCTGCATGCGCAGCATCTCGTCAAAGGGTTGCCAACGTAATAAAGTCATTTTTCACCTCCTGACAGTTCAACCGATCTGAATCGGTATGGATTTGGGTTTGGCCTCTTCCTGCTTGGGGACACGCACTTCAAGGATGCCATCCTTGAGGTTGGCCTTGATTTTTTCATTGTCAACGGTTTTCGGCAGTCTGAAGGAACGGTAGAAAGTACCCGAAACCGTCTCGACTCGATGGTACTGTTCTTTCTTGATTTCCTGAGATTCCTTCTTCTCGCCCTTGATAGTCAAGGTCTGGTTGTTCAGTTCGATCTCCAGATCCTCTTTCTTGACGCCCGGGAGTTCCACCTTGAACAGGTAGGCGTCTTTGTCTTCGTAGATGTCGGTGCTCGGATCCCAGGCCATCAGGTTCTCCTGGTTGCCGGTCCACGAATCGTAACGGTCGTTGAAGATGCCATTGATCCGATCCTGAAGGTTCAGGCTGTCCCGAAAGGGTTTCCATTGTTTAAGCATCATGTTGTCCTCCTTTACCGGATCTTGCCGGTGCTTATTTTCGGTATGATAATAGCGTAAATAGATAAATCTGTCAACAACACACTCAAGAAAAT
Organism: uncultured Clostridia bacterium; assembly: GCA_964465065.1. Lineage (GTDB taxonomy): Bacteria > Acidobacteriota > Aminicenantia > UBA2199 > UBA2199 > CAYMND01. The sequence continues at coordinate 15,933 of CAYXHZ010000028.1, read as the reverse complement.
TTAAAAAATTTTATGCATGCATTGAAGAAAAATTGTAAGCTCCCGATATGTTTGAGAAAATGTCCATCTCGAGGTGTGGTGTGGTTGAAAAAAGACAGTATTCAGGCAACATTTCCAGTGGAGGCTTCACGATGGAAACGAAACCGGAAATGGATTTCTTTATGAATACACTGATGGATTCGCTCTTTGAAGGCGCTTACTATGTCGATGCCGACAATAAGATCCTGTGCTGGAACCAGGCGGCGGAAAGAATCAGCAGCTACAGTTCCGAGCAGGTGGTCGGTAAACGATGTGCCGACAACCTGCTGTGCCATGTCGACGGGCAGGGCAATCAGCTTTGCCTGTCCGGTTGTCCATTGAAGTCTACGCTGACCGATGGACTGAACCGGCAGGCCGACGCCTTCCTTCACCATCGCGACGGACACCGGGTTCCTGTACAGATTCGGGTGACGCCGGTACGAGCGGAAGACGGACAGATCATCGGCGCTGTCGAATTTTTCATGGAAAAAAAACCGAAACGGAAAATGGTTCAGGAACTGGAACGGTTGCGTAACGAAGTTTTCAAGGATGAACTGACTCAGATCGCCAATCGGAAATTCTTGCTGCTGCAGATGCGCCGTCATCTCCAGGAACTGAATTCCCTGCATATCCCGCTTGGGGTGATGATGGTCGATATCGATCATTTCAAAGCGGTCAACGACAACTATGGGCACAATATCGGTGACAGAGTCCTGGCGATGGTGGCCAAAACGATCGAGCTGAGCCTTCGGGAATTCGATACGGTGGCCCGTTGGGGGGGTGAGGAATTCGTGGCTCTCCTGCCCGGTATATCACCGGAAGACATGAAGAAGGTTTCCGAAAGAATCCGTGTGCAAATCGAAAGCAGTTGGCTCGATCTCCGGGAGAAGAAAAATTTGCAGGTGACGGTTTCGATGGGCTGCGTTCTGGCCGCCATCGGCGAGAAAGAGGAAACATTGATCGAACGGGCCGACAAAAAAATGTATTTGGCGAAACAACAGGGCAGAAACCGAGTCGTTATCTGAATTCGCGCTGGGCATACGCCTGGGGGGAATCGAACCCTCATTTTGGGATTAGGAATCCCACGCTCTATCCGTTGAGCTACAGGCGCATGCGGGCAAAAGATAGCATTTTTGGGGGTTTGTGTCAATTGACATCCAAGTGGCAGCTGTGTAGATTGAATACAGAAAAAAAATGCCAACGGATGGATGAAAAATGGAAGAAAATGGTCATCGCGGTGTCAAGCTGGTGGTTGCCGGCAGCATCATTGTCCTGATTCTGTTTATCCTGTTCCGACTGTTTTCCACCGATACGCCGAGCGATCCTCAGTTCGCCGTCAGCAGCAAAACGATCATCTTTTCGCTCTGGGGAGTGATCACCCTGTTTGCGCTGACTTTTCTCTTCATCCTCATGCGCAATGTCATCAAGCTTTTTTTCGAGAAAAAAAGTCATCAGACCGGGGCGCGTTTCAAGAACCGCCTGATCTTTTTCTTTATCGCTTTCACCATCGTGCCCAGTTTTTTTCTGTATTTCCTGGCCACCGAACTGAATGAAAAAGGTATCGAACGCCTGTTTTCTTCCGATATCGATTCCATCATGTCCCGGATGAAGGGTCTGGAGCAGAGTTATTACGCCAAGGCCCAGGACGACCTCAAGCACATATCCTCTCAAATGGCGGAAAAGTACAAAGAAAAACGGATGCACACGTTGGAGAACCGGCAGTTTCTGATCAATACCGTTACGGCCGACATGAGCATGTTCGCGCTGGATGTCGTCAACATATTTATGGGAGACAAGGAAATCGTCTCGCAGATCAGCTCGGAAATTCCCTTGAGTTATTACCGGGACCTGACCCAGGATTTCCTGTACCAGGGACTCAGCGGCATCGACAACCGGTCACTGGACAATCTCCCCAACGGTCAGTTGATCCGCAGCGGCGTGGTCTACACCACCCGGGAAAATCAGCGGGTCTTGATCATCACCGGAAAATTTTATCCGGATCGTTACATTCAGGACCTGCGCACGGTGTCGACTCAGGTCAATCAATACGAGCAGCTGAAAACCATCAAGGATCCGGTCAAGACAAGCTACACGCTTTTCTTCCTTTTCATCATGATCCTGATCGTCTTCGCCGCTTCCTGGATGGGATTCTATCTGGCCAAAGGGATCACCGGACCGATCGCCAAGCTGGTCGATGCCGCCAGCGAGATCACCAAGGGCAACCTCAATGTCCAGATCGAGCACAAGGGGCGTGATGAATTTTCCACCCTGATCGAAGAGTTCAACCGCATGGCCATCGATCTGCGCGACAACCGCGACAAGCTGAACCGGCGTACGGTAGAACTCCGGCAACGGCGCAGTATCACGGAAAACATCCTCAAAAACATCACTTCCGGCGTGATCGCCCTGAATTCCCGTGGCGAGCTGATGGATCTCAACCCGGAGGCCGAGCGGATGCTCGGTATCAAGAGCGACCGGGTGCTCCGGGAACATTTCAGCAAGGTTTTCGGTGAAGAACCGTACCGGGAAATCCACAGTCTGATCGAGAGAGCCTACAAGGCCAAATTCAAATTGATCGAAAAGGAAGTAGATATAAAACTGAAAGGCAAGATCATGAATCTGGCGGCCAAGATCACCCAGAACCGGAATCCGATCAACAACAAGTTTTCCGGTCTGCTGGTGGTGCTTACCGACCTGTCAGACCTGATCCGGGCGCAAAGAACTCTGGTCTGGCGGGAAGTCGCCAAACGTATCGCTCATGAAATCAAGAATCCGCTGACGCCGATTCAGATCTCATCGCAGCGGATACTCAAGGCCATCGAGCAACCGGAACAGGTCTTCCGCAAAATCACCGAAGACAGCCTGAACATCATTCTCGAGGAGATCGAATCCATCAAGAATCTGGCCGACGAGTTCGCCAACTTCGCCCGCTTGCCGGAATTGAAATTCAGCGCCGTCGATCTGAACGGTATAGTTGAAAAACTGGTCTCGGTCTACGATTCCATCTACCCTGAGGTCAAGCTGAAGGTGGATCTGGATCTGGACATGCCGATGATGATCCGGATGGATCCGGATCAGATCAAGAGAATTCTGGTCAATATCATCGACAACGGTATCGAAGCCATGAACAAGAAGGGCGAAATCGAAATCCTGACTCGCTACAACCGGGAATCCCAGTTCGCCAGCATCGAGATCGCCGACCGAGGTCCGGGGATCAGCGACGAGGACAAACAGAAGCTGTTTTTGCCTTATTTTTCCACCAAGGGTACCGGAACCGGATTGGGACTGGCGATCGCCCACAATATCATCGAAGAGCACAACGGGCAGATCAAGCTGATCGACAATGAACCCAGTGGCGCCCGCTTCATTATAGAGATTCCTGGTTAAATTCGTTGCACGGCGTTTTACGCTGAGTTATAATCGCTGTTATGCTTAAAACCGCCGTAAAAAGAATCGTCATTTTGAATTGTATTTTCATCATGGTCGCCATGTTCGCTTTTTTTATCGGGGTGGTCGATCTTCACAGCCGATACCTTCAGCAGAAAGACCTGATCATGATCATGGATTCCAAGATTCAACGTCTTTCCAGCGAACACAACCGTTCCCTGGAAGGGTTGATGGGGCAGGAACGCCTGCAATACAAAAGTTCGGCGCTGGCCCTGCATTTCCCGCTGTTCGACCAGATTCTGGAAGCGGTCTACCGGATCGCCCCCAAGTACGGGTTCAATCCCGAATTGGTTCTGAAGATCATTCAGATCGAAAGCGCCTTCAAACCCAATGCCGTATCGTCCCGAGGGGCCTACGGCCTGATGCAGGTCAACCTGACGGTCTGGCAGGACGAACTGCGCATCGACCGGGAAAAAATATTCGATATCGAGTACAATATCGATTTGGGATTGCGGATTCTGCGACACTATTACCAGACGACCCATGGCGACATCAAATTGGCCCTGCACCATTACAACAACGGTTATCAGTACAGCAACCAGTCCTATGTCAACCATTTCCCCCCGCAGCTCCTGGAAAGGCATTTACCGGTTCAGCCTTCCTTTTTTCAGGCTTCCAGACCCTGACCGGTCGAGGCTCGTATGAGTGAAAAATTTAAGCCACCACGTTTGGATGAAGATTTTACCGAGGATGATTTCGATCGTTTGCTGGAAAGCAAGTTCGGCTTGGGCGACGAGCTGTTTTCAAGCGAGGAGACGAGACGGGAGGGTAGTCCGACCGACAAGACGCCGGCTACCATCGTTTCCTCTACGGACCCCGACGACGACACCAAGGTGCCTGAACTCAAGAGCCGAGACAGCCTGATCGACGGCGATCCATACGATTACACCGTTCCGGAAACCAAGGCCGCCTGGGTGCGCTTGAAGGCCAGAGTGAGTGAACTGGAGGAGGCCAATCAGGATTTGCGGAATCAGCTGGAACTGAGGGAAGAGCTCGAGGATGCCGATTCTTCTGATGAAGAGCTGCAGGCTCTGCGGCAAAACAACGAAATCCTCCGTTCCCAGGTTCTGGATTTCAGCAAAAAGAACGAGGACCTGATCCAGGAACTGGCGCGAAGCCGGGCGGAATTCGACAGCCTGAACCGGGAAAAGGATATCCTCAAGAAGGGCCTGGAACGGGAGCACAGCAGTCAGAATCAGGAACTGCTGCGGCTCATGGCGGCCGTGGACAAGACCGAGGAAAGCAAGTTGTCCCTTCAGGAAGATGTGATGCGACTGGAGAAGGAACTGCTCGATCAAAAACGCCTGACCGAGGATGAGCGGCTAACGGCGCAGTCTCGGGTCAAGAGTCTGGATGAAGAGTTGAAGAAAAAAGACCAGGCGATCGCAGAAATACGGGCGGAGGCGGATCGGCAGTTGCACGAAAAAACCGAGTTGCTCGAACGAATCGCCCAGGAACACGAGCAGGAGTACCACACGTCGATTCTGGCCCTGCAGAAGGAAAAGAACCTGATCATGGATGAGCTCAACGAACAGCTCAGTTCCATGCGGAGCTATGTGGAAGGTTTGGAAAAGGAAAAGGCGGAATGGGATCAGATGCGGGACCAGCTGACCATGAAGGTCGGACTGCTCGACGACGAAAAACGATCGCTCAACGAGCAGAACATCGCCCTGGTTCAGGAGACACAGGCGGCTACCCATGATCTGAAAGATTTCCGTACCGCGCAAAACCGCAAGCGGGACGAGCTTAAAAGCCTGCTCGGGCAAATGGCCGGCTTGCTGGATCAATTCTAAGACCGCTTTTTTTTGTTGACAGGGTACGGAAATAGCGCATATTTGATGTGACAATGTCGAACGGAAAGGGAACATTGACACAAAATCATGAACAAATAGGGAGGTATTTATGGGAAAAAGCCTGTCTTTTTCAGGTTTGGAAAAGCAATTTCTCCACGAATTCCGTAACCGGGTCATTCTGTCGCAAGATCCCAACGAATTGGAAAATCTGTTTCACCACATGGTGGACAAGATTGTCAACAGCGCCAGTCTGGCCCATATGAACATAAACGTGAAAGACTTCATTATCGATCCGCAGCACCAGGACGGCTACCGTATGGCCGAGCCGCTTCTGGCCAGAGAGGAATTCCGGCAGATTTACGAAAATTCCGATCTGCGTCAGATCATCGGTAGATTCGCTCAGCCGATCTGCAAGCGCAGCATTCACCTCAAGAGAAACCCCAAACGCTCGGATACCAAGATAAGGGGCAACTGAACCGCTTATCCGCAGTGCATGAATTTCTTGACCAGATCGGAGATGGCGTTTACGTTTCCGAACAGCTTTTCGCTGAGGTCGGCATCGTTGTGGGCCTTGAGATCCTTGATGGTACGGTCGATGAAGCCTTTGGGGAAAACGCCCGACAGTTCATACATGTCCCGGGCTTTTTCCAGTTCCACGGCTGCCTGGTAACACGAAGCGGGCAGGTCTTTGAGATCGGTGCGGCTGCTGGCGTCCTTCTGCACGTACAGACGGTCGGCGATTTCCAGAGCCTGGGGATTTTGCAGGCCGTTCAGGGCGGCCAGGGTCATCCCGGCCAGCAGAGGGTGCAGATTGGCGCTGCCATCGGGGCTGCGCAGCTCGACGGTCTGATTCTTCTGTATCAGATCGCCTTGCCTGGGTTCCTGCGGGTTGGCGTCGTAGATCATGTTGGTCACTCCATGCCAGCCCAAAGGCACGCGGACCAGCACCGAGCGGTTGCGGTCACCCCAGCAGATTCGGGTCGGCGCTTCCTGATGGGGGACGAGTCGCAGAAACGAAGTGGGTACGGTGTTGCCAAAGGCAGTCAGCGAGGGAGCGAAGGTCAGCAGTCCGGCGATCAGCTGTTTGGCCTGGGGGCTGAGACCGGAATCGTCCGACATGACATTGATGCCGTCCTTCATCAGCCGGGTATGGATATGCAGACCGCTGCCCGCGTGACCGACGATGATCTTCGGGGCAAAACTGACTTCGTAACCGTACTTGTAGGCGACTTCCCGGATCGCCCACTTGGCCAGGACCAGCTGATCGGCGGCGTCTTCGACCGGCACCGGCAGGAACTCGATTTCATGCTGAACCATTTCGATGTCGTCATGAATGATGTTGCCGACCTCGGCGTGTCCGTATTTGATCGAACAACCCATCTCGCTGATCACCTTCATGGCTTCGCTGCGGATGGCGCCCCATTTGGAGAAGGGGTGAGACTCGTGGTAGCCTTTTTGTTCGACGATCGGGTAAATGCTGTCGATTTCGCTGAACAGGTAGTATTCCAATTCGCCCAGAACCTCGAAACGGTAGCCCGTCTTCTCGGTCAGGAGTTTGTGGGCCTTTTTGACCAGATTTTCCGGCGAGCTGTCCAGCGGCGTGCCGTCGGAGGTGTAATAGGAGCAGAGAATGTCCAGAGTGGGAATTTCGGCGAATGGGTTGACGAAAGCGGTTTTATACCTGGGGATGACGTACAGGTCGCTGGATGTGGCCGAGATGAACGAAAACAGACTGGAACCGTCCACCCGTTCGCCGGTGCTGAGCAGGTTTTCCAGATGGGCACGGTTGTTGATGATGAAGTTGAGCGTTTTCAGACGGCCGTCCCCGCCGACATAACGGAAGTTGAGCATGCGGATGCCGTTGTTTTCGATGTAGCGGATGATATCGGCCTTGGTGAATTCTTCTGCGGGTTTCTGCAGGTATTGAACGAGACGGTTGGGGTTTAGTTCGACTTTTTCTTTCATCGGTCAGTCCTCCATAGCGTATGGCTTATTTGTGCAATAATATTACGAAAAACAACTGAAAATTGCAATCTCTTTGACATAATAAAAATATTCGACAATTTTTTGGGGTGATTAATGATGAATTCTCAGTTGTTAAGTACGGTCCGATCGTCGGTCAATGCGCCGGCTCCCTTGAAGGAACGATGGCATCCAGCGTATAATGACATCAGGTTCCTGCCGTCATTATCTTGACCGCCGGCGAGCGGTCCTGACCAACAACTGCGAGGTGATCAGCAAATGACCCGTCCAAGACCATCAAGCCCGTCAGCTGTGGGGCGCCGCCGCTCATGTTGGTATTTATCCCTCCTGATTCTGTGCATGTTCCGGCTGGAAGCCGCGGAACAATCGCGTTACGCAGTGGGCTGCCCTTTCGGGCGGGCCTCCCTGTTCGTCAACCACCAGAGCCTCATCCAGTCCGGTGCCATATACGACATCAACTACGGCTTCCGTTTCCATCCTCTGCTCAACCTGGAATTTTCCTTCGGTTATTTTGGTGTGCATACCCCGGTCACCGGTGCTCAGGACGACATGTCGCTCTTTTGCAAAGCCAAGATCATCGCGCTGACCGAACAAATTCATGTGTTGAGGTTCCGTAGGTCGTTCATATTTCTTTTCGCCGGACTGGAGTACACATTCTATTCATTCGACACCGAGGATCAGGCGGCAGTCATGGCTCTCCTGCCTGAACCGGTCACCAACATCAAGGAGAATGAGCGGGTCAATCTTGCCAAAACCGGAGCCCTGGGCGGACGGTTGGGCATGGGGATCGAATTCTCCCTGGGAGGCAAGCTGGCTCTGTCCGTAGAGGGCGGCTACCGACTGAGCCGCTTCTCAACCGAGGCCATCTGGACGGATAAGGAAGATCTGGTCCATACCGTACCCATAAACGACATCAAGGGGAACGGCTGGCTGCTGTCCGTCGGCTTCAAGGCCTACCTCGGCCGCTGAACCCTTGTCAAGGGCTGCGGGCTGTCGTACAATGGAAGCCGGCAGCATTTCGTTGCCATCAGGAGTAAGCGGCCGATGGCCCAGCACATTTCACAAATTCTGAACAGTCCAGCCGTCAGTTTCAGCTACGAATTCTTCCCCCCGAAAAACCCGCAGGCCGCGGAGTCGTTGTATCGGACGATTTCCGAGCTGGCCAAACTGCAACCGGCTTATGTCAGCGTCACCTACGGCGCCGGGGGCTCGACCCGGGAACTGACTCATGATTTGGTGACCCGAATTCAGCAGACAACCGCTCTGACCGTCGTGTCGCATCTGACCTGCGTCGGAAGCAGTCGTGAACAAATGCTGCAGATTCTGGAGCGGTACCAGCAGAGCGGCATCCACACGATCATGGCTCTGGCCGGGGATCCGCCCAAGGACGGGTCGTCCGTGGCGAATTCCGATTTTCGCTATGCAGCCGATTTGGTTGCCTTCATCAAGGAACATTTCCCTGCGATGGGTATCGGTGTGGCCGGTTTCCCGGAGGGTCATCCACGGTCGCCCAACCGGCTGCGCGAGATCGAGCTGCTCAAAGCCAAGGTCGACGCCGGTGCCGACTACATCTGCACGCAGCTGTTTTTCGACAACCGCGATTTCTTCGATTTTTGCGAACGTTGCGAATTGGCCGGGATCAAAGTGCCGGTAATCCCGGGTATCATGTCCATCACCTCGATCAACTCGATGCGCCGTATGGCCGAGTTGTCTCCCGGCAGCCGCTTCCCGGCGTCATTGCTCCGCGCCGTCAACCGGGCGGTCACCGACGAACAGGTCGAACGGGTCGGTATCCACTGGGCCTCCGAACAGGTGCGGGACCTGCTGGACCATCAGGTCAAGGGGATCCATTTCTACACCCTGAATCGTTCGCAGCAGATTTTCCGTATCTGTCAGGCCATCGGTCTGGACCATTTCGGTCAGATCGTGTAGCTGCCTCAGGTGCGGAACTTTTTTCCCTGGCTATCCGTTATTGGGATGATGAAGGAGTGACAAGGCATGAAACAACTCAGACGTTCCCGAAAGAATCGCATGATCGGCGGTGTCTGCGGCGGACTGGCCGAATATTTCGATATGGATCCGACCCTGGTCCGCGTTCTGTACGTCATCGGTTCGATCCTGAGCGCCGCTTTCCCCGGCACCCTGGTCTACATCATCATGTGGCTGGTCATGCCCGAAGCCGAGGCTTAAACGTCGCTCCGGTACGATCCTGTTCGCCTTTTATCCCGTCAGCCAGGTCAGGGCTCGGCCGGTATTGCGGACGGATTGGGCATATAGCGGATTGAATCGCGGACGGTCTGCGCATATAATCCGATTACCATGCAAGACACCGTCATCCTCCTCAGCCTGATCGCGTCCCTGCTGTCCCTGGCGGCAGTCGTAACCGTTCTCTACCGTCTCGGCAGTTCGCATTCCACTCTGGAACGGGAGTTCCGCGAGGAATTGCAGCGCAACCGCGAAGAGGCACGCAACTCGGCCAGGGAACTTCGGCAGGAGGTATCCTCTGGCATCAAAAACGCCAGCGATTCGCTGCTCCTCACCGTGGACGGATCGAGCCGGGGGCAGTTCGGGCAGCTGGAGGCCATAAACCGGCAGGTCAAGGATCTGATCGAATCCAACCAGCAGGCCCTGGATCGGGTCAGGTCCACCTTCGACGGCCGCTTCCGGGAACTGGCCGACGCCAACGAGAAAAAGCTGGACGAGATGCGCAAAACAGTGGACGAGAAGCTCCACGAAACTCTGGAAAGGCGCTTGGGCGAATCCTTCAAACTGGTCAGCGATCGGCTGGAAGCCGTGCAGCGTGGGCTGGGAGAGATGCAGAGTCTGGCATCCGGCGTGACCGACCTGCGCAAGGTGCTCAGCAATGTCAAGACCCGGGGAACATGGGCCGAAGTGCAACTCGGCGCCATCCTGGAACAGGTTCTGACTCCCGATCAGTACGACAAAAACGTGGCCGTTAAAGAGAACTCCGCAGAAAGGGTGGAATTCGCCATCCGCCTGCCCGGACCGAAAGGGGACCGGTCGGCCTGCGTCTGGCTGCCGATCGATTCCAAGTTTCCCCAGGAGGATTACTTGCGCCTGCAGGAGGCTGCGGACAGGGGCGACGCGGATGCCGTGCAGGCGGCTCTCGACTGTCTGGCCCGGGCCGTACGGATTTCCGCCCGCGATATCTACGACAAGTATTACAATCCGCCGCTGACCACCGATTTTGCCATCATGTTCCTGGGTACGGAAGGTCTGTACGCGGAAGTGTTGCGCAATACCGGACTGATCGACGAACTGTCTCAGAAGTACCGGGTGGTGGTATCCGGTCCGGCCACCCTGGCTGCGATTCTCAGCAGCCTGCGCATGGGGTTCCAGACCCTGGCCATCGAACAGCGGGCCGCCGAGGTGTGGCGGGTACTGGCCGCCGTCAAGACGGAGTTTGCAAAATTCGGCGATATGCTGGACAAAGTGCACAAGCAGCTGGATTCGGCCAGTAAAACCATCGAAGCCACTGGAATCCGCACGCGTGCCATGGAGAGAAAACTTCGCCTGGTGGAATCCCTGCCGGAGTATGAAGCCCGCGAGGTACTCGAGTTGCCCGGCTCCGGTGGATCCGAGGATTGAGCGTTACAGAGCGGAGGCAATCGCAATGAGTGTGCTGGAGATCATCACTCGCTGGGATAGATTCTGATATTTTTACAGGTAGAAGTAGAGGAATACGATCGGAACCAGGATGCCGGCAACGGTCAGCCAGGCGCCACGTCCCTTGATGCCTTTGGGTCCCTTGATGATGAACAGACCGCTGATGGCGAGTGCAATCAGCGCCAGGGCGTACAGGTCGGAGAACCAGGTCCACAGTTTTCCCGGAGTGTTGCGGTGCAGGAAATTGATCTGATTGAAGAGCGGTCTTTTGCGCAGAATTTCCAGACTGCCGCGACTCTGGTCCAGATCGATGTTCACCGAGCCGCCGTCGACGTAGATGCGCAGGTTTTTGCCGGTCAGCAGGTGGGTCTTGTATCCGGCATCGATCTTCAACTCCCGTAAAACGGCCAGGGCGCTGTCCCGGTTGATGCGATCGGTCTGGATCTTCTGGTTCAACGTGAATTCCCGTGTGCTGATGATAAAGTTCGGATTCCAGTCGTTACGGTGGTTGAGGGAGATGCCGGAAACGGCGTAGATCAGGGTTATTCCAAAGAAGAAATAACCCAGATCCCTGTGTAAAGCCCGGTTGAGTCGTTTGAGCTTCATACTTGCCGTTCCGGATCGGAAAAACCGGGTTATTCGGCTTTAACGAGTTCGTATTTGCTGAGTTCGATGTAGACGACGGTCTTGGGATCAAGCCCCTTGGCCTTTTCCACTTCGGCGGCGGCTTTATCGGTTGCGCACTCGTGACCGGCCTCGCCATCTTGCTGGGGTTCGGCCTGGACCTGCTGCTGCTCGGGACTGACGATCTGCGTCTTCAGGGTACCGGTGACGATCACCCGGCTGCCCTCGGATTCGGCGTTGAGTTGTCCGGTGAATTCGCCCAGTTTGACCAGGATGGCCAGTTCCGTCCCGTCCTGGGAGACCCGCATCTTGTCACCGCTTTGACGGCAGACATGGGTGATGGTACCCTCGATGCGGACCTGCTTGTCGGCGAACTTCATGGGGTCGGTCATCAACTCGCTGACCGAAGCGGCGATGACTTGGGCCTGAGGAGCTTGCGGTGTCTGGATCTCCGGCATCTTGACTTCATCGGCCTTTTGCGCGGGGGCCTTGCTGCAGGCGGAGAGCAGAAATAACGACGCGGTCAACAGACAAACGGAACAAAAGATGGGGTGGTTGTTTTGTGCTTTCATGCCTCGATTTTCCCGCATTCCGTTTGGCGTGTCAAGCTGAAGAAAATGATGTTCAGCGGCTCTATGCATGGGATGAACGCCTCCGCTCCCGGGCCGTAGCGCTGAAAACTCCGCTCCGGGAAGCCATACCGGTTTTGAATCGGAAATCCGCTTTGTGATATCCTTGATTCCGGTATGCAAACAATACGGAGGTAACGATGCGAAAAACCAAGCTGATTATAGTATTCCTGATCTTTCTGACCCTGGTTGCCCTGGCCCAGGAGCGCAGCGAGTTCGGCCAATGGCTGGTGTACGGCCCGCGGAGCGTGTCCATGCCGGCTTTCTCGGATCAGAAGGATGTGAACAACCACCCTTTCGATGCCGCATCGTTGCAAGCCGGACTTTATTTTGACGAGCGGTACGGGAATGCAGGCGATTGGCGGACATTGAAGACCGTCGCCGGCATCCTTACCCTTTCCGGCGGACCGGGTTACCATCTGCATGTCCTGAAGGCCTATATCCAAACCGGGCGTTGGACCAAGGGGGCTTTGCTGCTGACCATGAAGGGCCTCCTGGAGGTCGAGCTCGACGGCCAGTCGGTTTTCAGCCGAAAAAACAGTGCCGACAAAGAGGAACGGATCGAAATGGCTCTGACTCAGGGTAAGCATCAGCTTGTCGTCAAAAACCTGAGCGACGAGGCGCAGCTGACAGTCCGGGCCGCTTTCGAGGCCGACAAGGAATTCAGCTCCTGCCGGCTCGTCAACGGAACCGATCCGTACCGCACCCTGACAGTCAACGATGTCCTGGAAGGCGAGAAGCTGGATGCGGCCAGGATTTCTCCTTCCGGACGCTACCTGCTGCTGGAATATCGGGAGATAGTCGCCGGCAGCGGCAAGAGTAAAAAGCATACCGTGATATACGATCTGGACGCCCGCCGCAACCTGTTTCTGCTGCGCAACGGCGAAATGGGCAATTTCGACTGGCTGCCGCGCAGCGACAAACTGTCCTACACGGTCTCGTTCGATGGCGCCGATGACCTGTACGTTTACGATTTGAGCAACAATCGGGAAAGGAAAATCGCCGCAGGACTGAAGAACCTGTCCCAATACTTCTGGGCGCCGAGCGAAGACAGGATCGTGTTCAGCCGTTATTGCGAGGCCGACAAACCCGGCGAACTGAAACGGGTGTATGGTGTCGAAGACCGCCTGCCGTATTTCCGCAACCGTTCCAGCCTTCACCTGATCGAAGTCGGCAGCGGACTGGTCACAGCCCTGAGCGCCGGAAACCTGTCGGCCGATTTTCACGATTTCAGCCCCGATGGTCGTTGTATCCTGTTTTCAACCCAGCGGATGGATTACAGTCAGGTGCCTTTTCACAAACAGAACCTTTACGAAATGGACCTGACCAGCGGCAAGCTGAAAATCGTCTGGCAGGACAAGCTCCATGACGGTTATGCCCAGTATTCTCCGGACGGACATACCCTGCTGGTCAGCGGCGGTCCGGAATGCTTCGGCGAACTGGGGGTCAAAGTCAGAGCCGGCCGCATTCCCAACAGCAGCGACGGCCAGATTTACCTGTACGACACGCGCAACGGCAAGGTCGAACCCGTCAGCCGCGATTTCGACCCGGCCATCGACCGGGCGCACTGGAGTCAGGACGGCAATATCTACCTGCAGGTGACCGAAAAGGATTACGGTCGTTTGTACCGTTTCAATCCGAAAAGCAGACTTTATCAACTCATACCGTTGCCGGTCGAAGTGCTGGATCGCATCGATTTCGACCTCGAGGGGAAGCGGGCCGCATTCAACGGCAGCGGTGTCTCCATGCCCGATAAACTGTACCTTGTGGACCTCAAGACCGGCCGCAGCCAGCTGATCGCTTTTCCAGGTCAGGAAAAGTACAGTCTTGTCCGATTCGGGAAATGCGACGACTGGGATTTCGTCAACAAGAAAGGCGACACCATCAGCGGCCGCGTCTACTTTCCTCCCGATTACCGCGCAGGGGAGAAATACCCCCTGATCGTCAACTTCTACGGCGGCACCTCACCGGTCGAGCGCTCCTTCGGCGGCCGTTACCCGATCGAAACCTGGGCGGCGGCCGGTTACATCGTCTACGTGATGCAACCCAGCGGTGCCACCGGTTTCGGACAGGACTTTTCCGCGCTGCATGTCAACGGCTGGGGCTATGACGCCATCGACGACATCATCGATTCCACCCGGGCCTTCCTGGCCGCCCATCCGATGGTCGATGCCAAAAACGTGGGTTGTATCGGCGCTTCGTACGGCGGCTTCACGACAATGCTGATTCAGACCCGTACCGATATCTTCAAGACGGCCATCTCCCATGCCGGTATCAGTTCGATCACCAGCTACTGGGGTGAAGGCTACTGGGGGTACAGCTACAACACCACCGCCGCCAGGAACAGCTACCCCTGGAACCGTCGCGACATCTTTGTCGAAAACAGCCCGATCTACAATGCCGACAAGTTTCAGAATTCCATTCTTCTGCTGCACGGTCAGGCCGACACCAACGTGCCGGTGGGCGAGAGTCTGCAGTATTACGCCGCGCTCAAGTTGCTGGGCAAGAACGCGGAGCTGGTTCTGGTGGAAGGTCAGAACCATTGGATCGTCGACTACGGCAAGCGGGTCAAATGGCACCATACCATCATGTCCTGGTTCGATAAGATGCTCAAGGACCAGCCGCAGCAGTGGAACGATCTCTATCCGGAAAAGAACTACTGAGCGCTCAGCCGCAGGCTGTCAGCTTCAGGATGCGTCGATAGGATTCGTCGATGCGTTCGGCGCTGACAGCCCCGCTCTGCACCAGATCGACAACGATGTCCACAACCCGTTTGGCGATATCGGGGGTGTAAGCGAGGTTGTTGCCGAACATCAGCAGATCGATACCGGCGTCGATGGCCAGTTTCACGGCCCGCTCGAGGCTGAAATGAGTGGCGATGGCCTTCATGTCGAGATCGTCGGAAACGATGACCCCCGTGAATCCCAGTTCTTTCCGCAGCAGGCCGCTGATGGTCCTGCGGGACAGTGTGGCCGGGTAATCGGGGTCGAGGCGGCGATTGAAGACATGGGCGCACATGATCATGGAAATCAGGTTTTCTGCAATCAGGCACCGGTACGGGATCAATTCGCATTCATCCCAACTGTCCGTTGTGTCCACCATGCCCAGATGGGTGTCGCCGCAGGCGCTGCCATGACCGGGGAAATGTTTGGCAGCGGCGATGATCCCGTGTTGCCGCATGGCTTCCAGAAAAATGCGACCATGGCGGATGACCGTTTCCGGATCGGCGGAAAAACTTCTTTCATAGCGTCCGATGGCCGGGCTGTCGGGGTTTCTGTCCAGGTCAAGGACCGGTGCGAAGTTCAGGTTGAAGCCCGCTTCGGCCAGAATTTCGGCTGTGATCTGCGCCTGCTGGCGGGTCAGGTCGGGGTTGTCGGCCCGGCCCAAAAAGCGGTGGGATTCGAGCGGGGGATAACCGTGCCTCGGCTTGAGTCGGGCCACCTTGCCGCCCTCCTGGTCGACGGCGACCAGCAGGGGATGACGGGAGCGGCGACGGATGTCGGCGATCAATTCGCGGAGCTGCCCGGGGGAGGCGATGTTGCGCCGCGGGCTGTTCAGTTCGGAATCGTAATCGAAGACAATGACGCCGCCGATACGATTCTGCAACAGGTCATCGGCGACGGGATCGTCATCGTCGATGGTCAGGCCGCGGAAACCGACCAGCAGCATGCGGGCGATTTTCTCTTCGATGGGTGTGGCGTCGGTTACGTTGTCATCCGGCTTGTCGGGCATGGGACTGTCTTTCATGGATTGTATCTCTGGTTTCAATTTTACCATCATTCACAGCATGTTTCCCAATGCTTGATCCAGTT
>CAYXHZ010000027.1:18519-37968 GCA_964465065.1 uncultured Clostridia bacterium | reverse complement strand
TTCATCCGTTTGGGCCTCTGCTGCGCAATTGTCGTACTGGCGTTTAGGCCGATCGGGGTTCTCGCCCAGGAAAAACCGTCCCAACCGATCGAAGTCGAAGACCTGTCCCTGGAGCAGCTGCTCAACGCCCCAGTCAGCGTCACCACCCGCTCGGCCATGTCCAAACGGGACGCACCGGGCATCATCACCCTGATCACCCGGGAAGAGATCCTGGCCAGCGGTGCCCGCGATCTGATCGATGTGCTGCGTATGGTGCCCGGAATCGAATTCGGCATCGACGTCAAAGGAGTCAGCGGCCTGGGGATCCGGGGGATCTGGGCCCTGGAGGGGAAAATACTGGTTCTCTGGGACGGCCTGGAGATGCAGGAGGATCTGTTCGGCTCCCTGCAACTGGGCAGCCATTACCCGGTCGACCTGATCGAACGGATCGAAGTCATTCGCGGGCCGGGGTCGGCGGTGTACGGCGGCAACGCCGAACTGGGAGTCATCAACATCATCTCCCGACAGGCCGCCGCGCTGGAAGGGGCGCAGGCCGACTTCAACCTTGGCCTCAGTTCCGGTACCTTATTCCGGCAAAACGCCAGCCTGGCCATCGCCAGAACCAAAAACGACGTTCGTCTGGACCTGTCCCTGTTTGCCGGTACGGCAGTGCGCAGCGACCAGCTGATGAAGGATTACCACCCGAACAACCCCTACCACAGCTACTCCCTGACCGATCAGTCGACCATAACCCCGCGGCAACTGAACATCGGCCTGCAGTTCCAAGGGATTACCAGCCGGCTGTTCATCGATCACTACACCCTGCTGGACCGCACCCATTACGGCCTGAACCTGCCGTCGGCGGTTCCCGTCTCTTTTCGTACCACCATCTTCGATATCAGCCGCCGATTCGACAGCGGACGGCGACTGAGTCTGACTCCCCGCTACACCTTCAAGCGCAACGCACCCTGGGAAACCCGTGAGGCCGATTACGAACCACCGGTATACCAGGATAAATGGACAGTTCGCCACACGGCGTCGCTGACAGTGGATTACAAACTCGGCAGCAATCATTCGTTGAAAGCCGGAGTCGAGTATTTCCGGAACACCGGCTACGCCGATGAAAAAACCTACTTCAGCCGCGACCCGGCAAAGAAAAGTCTGAGCTTCGGCAACTTTTCCGTTTTTGGTCAAGGACTGTTCGCCTTGTCGGCAACCAACCTCACGGTCGGTGCCCGCTACGATCACAACTCGCTGGCCGGAGCCGCCTTCGTCCCCAGACTGGCTCTGACCAGGGCCATCGGCCGTTTTCACTTCAAAGCCCTGGCCAGTCTGGCATTCCGATCGCCCAACATCGAGAACCTCAGCCGTTACGCCAGCACCCCGCTCACCCCCGAAAGAACCTCGACCTACGAACTGGAAGCGGGCCTGCAGTTCACCGAAAGGCTCGCCTGGGCCGCCAACATCTTTCACATCGTCATTCGGGATCCCATTATATATGCCGTCGACCCGGTCATGAAGGTCAGCGCCTACCATAACGGAACCAGGCTGGGTTCGGACGGTCTGGAAATGAACCTGCTGTGGAAGACCGCCGCCCTCACCTGCCGTCTCGGCTACTCCTACTACCAGGCCAGCAACAACGAGATTGCCGATTACACGGTCCTGGACGACGAGCGAAGCTATCTTGGCTTTCCCAGGCACAAAGTCTGCCTGAGCACGACCTGCGTGCCGTTGAAATCCGTTTCGATCAACCTGTCCGCCACCTACCTGTCCAAACGGATTTACGACAACAGTTCGACCCGGCAGCAGATCGCCCAGGCGCCCCAGCTTCTTGCCAATGCCTTTGTGCACGTATCGCCGGTTTTTCTCGACGGTTTGAGCATCGGGCTGGGCGTGTACGACATCGGTAATTGCCGCTACCGGTTCATTCAGCCCTACTTCGGCGGCAACGCGCCGCTGCCCTCCATCGGGCGGGAAATTCTGCTGCAGATCAGCTACGAGACGAGATAACGGCCGCCGATCGCTCCTCCTCAGTCCGGTTCAATAGAATGGCCAGCAGCTCGTCGCCGTACCTGGCGATCTTGTGCGGACCGATCCCCTTGACTGCGGCCATTTCTGCCAATGTGCGCGGGCAGATGCTGGCCAGTGACTGAATGGTGCCGTCGGTCAACACCAGATAGGCCGGTCCGCCCTGTCGATCCACTTTCTGTTTGCGCCAGTGCTTGAGCGCCGCGACGATTTGTTCGTCCGGCTCGTGCTGCGGTGCCGTTTTGACCGGCATCGACGATTTCGCCACGTCCTGCTCCCGGGCGCGGTCCACGCTGGCGCGGGCCTGAAGGTGCCGCAGTACGCTGAATCCGGAAACGGCCGCCCGAAAAATGGCCAGATGGGTCGAAACCTGCTGCCGGCATGCTTCCAGAGCGGCGCCGATCGACTTTCTGACCGCTTTGTTCTGGCTGGAAAAATCGATCCGGTCCAGCGGCTGGCAGACGATCCGATCCAGCAGCGCCGAGAACTTCTCGGCCGAGGACGCGATCTGGCGTCCGGCCTCGGCCTCGGTTTCGATGTCGCAGCTTTCCCCCCACCGGGCCCGGATCGAGTTCACCTCGGCGACGGCCGGATGGAACAGATCACGGTTCATCTGGAGCAGGATATCTTCCAGGGCCGGGCCGACCCGATCAGCGAGGGATTCGCCATGACCATCGACGATTTTTTTCAGGTAGTACAGTCTGGAACGGACCGCCGTCAGATCGAACAGATCCTGCAGCAATTTCCACTGATAGGCGATCTGCGAGTTGCGCAGCGCTTCACGATCCACCGCATGGCGGTCCTGGGCGGCGGCGAACTCCTGCAGGCTGTCGTCCCCGCGCAGACAACGGGGGGTGATCAGCGAACGCAGCACCAGACCGTCCAGGGTCTTGCAACGGCTCAAGGCCACGTAGACCTGGCCGAAGGCAAAAGCCGAACCGGCGTCGATGATCGCCCGTTCAAAGGTCAATCCCTGGCTCTTGTGGATGGTGATGGCCCAGGCCAGTTTGAAGGGCACCTGACTGAAACTGCCGATGATTTTTTCCGAGATTTCCTGACTCTGCTCGTCAATCTCGTATTTGATGTTGTCCCAGTTCTCGAAGCCGACCGTGATCGGGTCTTCTTCACCCGGACAACGCACCTCGACCATGTCTTTGCGCAACGCGCTGATGGTGCCGATCTTTCCGTTATAGTAGCGTTTTTCGCGGCCCATGTCGTTTTTGCAAAACATGACCTGGGCGCCGATCTTGAGCTGTACGAGCGCATCGGTCGGGAACATGTATTCCGGGAAATCGCCCTCGATGACCGCCTGGTAGCCGAAAGCCGCGCCGGGCAGGGCGTTCAGCTTCTGCTCGTTGAGCCGGTTCGCCTGGTAATTATGAGTCGTCAGCGTGATATAGCCTTCGCGGTCCGGAGGTGAAAAATCCGGACGGTACCGGCTCGTCAGGGCGGCGCTGCTGGCGTGATCCAGCTGGTTTTCGCGGACGCGGTTGAGCAGGGAGAGGAAAGCCTCGTCCTGCTGACGGTACACCTTCTGCAGGTCGATACAAGCGTAATCGGTAGCCTGCAGCGCCCGGCTGCCGAAGAAAAAATGGCTGTCGTAAAAATTATCCAGGATCTGGCGATCCTCGTCGGTCACAACCGGCGCCAGCTGGAAAAGATCGCCGATCATCAGCAGCTGCACCCCGCCAAAAGGCTGGTCCGCCCTGCGGAAACGGCGCAGCACATCGTCGATACCATCCAGCAGGTCGGCCCGCACCATGCTGATTTCATCGATGATCAGCAAATCGAGGGCCTTGATGATGTCGATCTTCTGGCGGCTGAAGCGGAACATGCGCTTCTCCTGCATTTCTTCCGGATTCTCTTCGACGCTTCCGGCCGCCAGGTAACGGCGCGGTATTTTCGGAGCAAACGACAGCTGGAAGAAGGAATGGATGGTGACGCCGCCGGCGTTCAAGGCCGCCACCCCGGTCGGTGCCACTACGATCATGCGTTTGGGCATGACGGTCTTGAGAGCTCTGAGGAAGGTGGTTTTACCGGTGCCGGCCTTGCCGGTCAGAAACAAGTGCCGGTTGGTGGACAGGATGAAATCGTAGGCCAGTTTGATCAGAGAATTATCCAGATCGATCTCTTCCTTCATTATCACCCCCTCGGTTACGAGCCGTAAAAGGGATTGTACCACAAACCGGGTCAAGCGGAACGGATGGCTCTCGATTCAGAATTTTTTCAAGAGTTCATCTTTCCTTGAGCAGTACCGGCAGCTCGACACCGTACTTGACGTCGACGAGCTCCACCTTCAGGCTGCCGTCTTTCACGGTGACCGGCAGGCAGTCATGACCCGAAAAGCCGACGACCCGCACCTCCTGTACTGCCGGCGAAGTCCCCGCTCCCAGCAGCAGCACGATCACCAGCGCCAGCAGAAACCCGATGAGAAAACTCTTCGTGTCCAGTGCTCTGTTCATGATGACCTCCTTACCCTGATCTCCAAATATACCAAGCCGGCTAAAAAAAGTCTCGCTTCGAGCCACAGGGGCGTCTAAAAAAGAATTCCCGTTAACCCTCATCATTCCTTGACATTTTTCAAAGCTTCTGATACCCTCTAACTTGCCTGGGTCTATAGCTCAACGGCTAGAGCTTCCGGCTCATAACCGGTCGGTTCCAGGTTCGAATCCTGGTAGACCCAAATTTTTCCTGCGAGGACAACCTTGAAAGAAGGACTCGAAAAGCTCTTTCGTCTCCAGCAACTGGATGACGCCATTAAGTCGCATCAGAACCGCCTCAAACAGATCCCGCAAATGATCCGTGAAATCGAAAACGAACGGGACAGCAAAAAGGAAATGATTGAGGCATCCAAAGCCAAGCTGGCCGAAAACCTGAAATCCCGCGAAAAGTACGAAAAAGAGATCCAGCTCATCAAAGAGAAGATCAAAAAGTACAAGGATCAAATGAATCAGGCCACCAGCAACAAAGAGTACCAGGGCTTCATGGCTGAAATCCGCTACGAAGAGGAGAGCATCCAGAAGATCGAGGAAAAGATCATCGAAAAGATGCTCGAAACCGATGAGATTTCCGGAGAAGTCAGCAACAGTCAAGCAGAGTTTGCCAAAATCGCCGACGGTTACAACGAGAAAATCGCCGCCCTCAAAGGCCAGATCACCGAAATCGAGGCTGTGATCGAGGAATCCAACCGCAACCGCGTCACCGTTCACGCCGAGGTGCCGGCCCCTTTCCTGAAAATTTACGAAAACCTGTTCGTAAAGAAAGCCGGGAAAGTGGTCTCCAAGGTGGAAAGCGATTTCTGCGGGGTGTGCAATGTCATGATCCGCCCCCAGATCCTCAGCGAACTGATCACTTCGAGCGATATTCAGGTCTGTGAAAACTGCGGCAGAATTCTCTTCAAAGTATTCACGGCCAAAAACTCCGGAAACGCCCGGGACGACTAGAGAAGCAAATGATCCGGCCTGCACTGCTGAAAACAGCAAGCGCACCCTTTATTCTTGATTTTATAGATAATTAGAGGGGGTTTTTCCCATGCCCAAGCGTTTTGATCCCGACCAGCTCAAAGATATCGCCAGAAGACTCCGGGTATCGATCATCGAAATGTTGGCCGAATCGGCCTCCGGACACCCCGGCGGTTCGTTGTCCATCGCCGACATCCTGGCCTACCTGTATTACCACGAAATGAATATCGATCCCGCCTGCCCCGACAAGGAGGACAGGGACCGTTTCATCCTGTCCAAAGGTCATGCGGCACCGGCGCTCTATGCCGTTCTGGCCGAACGGGGTTACTTCCCCAAACAGGACCTGCTTACCCTCCGCAAGATCGGTTCTCACCTGCAGGGCCACCCGCACCGGCTGGACACGCCCGGCGTGGAGGCATCGACCGGTTCGCTCGGACAAGGTCTGTCCATGGCCGTCGGCATGGCCATGGGTCTGAAAATGACCGGCAAGCCGGGCAACGTGTTCTGCGTGATCGGCGACGGTGAATCCCAGGAAGGACAGATCTGGGAGGCCGCCATGAGTGCCGGATTCCGCAAGGTGTCCAATTTGTGCGTCTTTCTGGATTACAACAATCTGCAGATCGACGGCCAGGTTTCCGACATCAAAAACATTGCGCCGATCGACCGCAAGTGGGAGTCCTTCGGCTGGCAGGTCCTGCAGATCGACGGCCACAACATGATCGAGATTCACGAAGCGATCCGCCTTTTCCATACCGAATTCTGCCGCCCGACCATGATCATCGCCAAAACAGTCAAAGGAAAAGGGGTTTCGTTCATGGAAAACCAGGTCGATTTCCACGGTGTCGCCCCCACCCCCGCTGAAAAAGAAATCGCACTCAAGGAGTTGGCCAATGCCTAAATCGAGCCTGCGCGGACAGTACGGAAAAACCTTGCTGGAACTGGGCCGTCACGACCCCGAACTGATCGTCCTGGATGCCGATCTGGCCAAATCCACCAAGACCCTGACCTTCGCCAAAGAGATAAAGGACCACTTTTTCGACATGGGCCTTTCCGAACAGGACATGATATCCACGGCGGCCGGCCTGGCTTTGACCGGCAAAACGGTTTTCGCCAGTTCTTTCTGCGTCTTTCTGATCGGTCGCGCCTTCGATCAGGTCCGGCAGTCGGTCTGTTACAACCAGGCCAACGTCAAGCTGGTCGGCACCCATGCCGGTCTGGGCGTCGGCGAAGACGGCGCCACCCACCAGACTCTGGAGGACGTCGCCCTGGCCCGCACCCTCCCCAACCTGAGGATCATCGTTCCCGCCGACGCCCAGGAAACCGATTTTTCCATCCGTTACGCCGCCCGGACACCGGGACCTTTTTTCATCCGCCTGACCCGACAGGACCTCCCCGACCTGCACCCGCAGGGCTTTCCGTTCGCTCCCGGAAAAGGCACGGTCATCCGCGACGGCGAGATGATCAGTCTGATCGCCATGGGCTCCATGGTTCATGTCGCCCTTTCCGCCGCCGAAACGCTGGCCCGGGATTTTCAGATTCCGGCCGCGGTTCTCAACATGAGTTCCATCAAGCCGCTTGACGAAGAATTGCTGATGAAGTACGCTAAGAAAAGCAAGGGACTGGTCACCGTCGAAGACCATTCCGTTCATGGAGGACTTGGAGGCGCTGTCGCCGAATGGGCGGTTCAGAATCACCCCCTGCCGGTCAGGCTGATAGGCATGAATGAACAATTCGGACGTTCCGGCGATTCCGAGCAGCTGTACGAACATTTCGGACTCGATACCGCCCACATTGTCGCCGCCGCGCGATCGATCATGAAAGGCCAGTGATCGAGTTTTATCACGTTTCCAAGCAGTACGTAAAAAACGTCTGGGTTCTCAACGACATCACCTTCTCCATAAAAAAGGGAGACTTCGTTTTCCTGACCGGAGTTTCCGGCGCCGGAAAAACGACGTTGCTCAAGCTGATCTACAAGGACGAAGTGCCCAGCAAGGGTCAGATTCTGATCGATTCCAACAACATCAGCATGATCCGCAAAAAAGACGTTTACAAACTGCGCCGGGATATTGGCATCATCTTTCAGGATTTCAAGCTCATCAACAGCCAGACCATATACGAAAACGTGGCCCTGCCCCTGCTGGTGCGGGGAGAACGGAAGAACATCATCGAAAAAAGGGTCAGTTCGTCGCTGTCGCTGGTCGGCCTGAGTCATCGCCGGAATTATTATCCGATGCACGTGTCCGGCGGTGAACAGCAGCGGGCGGCCATCGCCAGAGCCATCGTCGCCAACCCGAAAATCCTCATCGCCGACGAACCGACCGGCAACCTGGACACCGAGCTGTCCATCGAGATATTTCATATTTTCGAACGCATCAACGCCAACGGCATCACCATCGTTCTGGCGACTCACGATCGCCACCTGCTGAACATGTTCCCCAAACGGATCATATCGCTGGACCAGGGCAAGATCGTCCTGGACCGTGAAGGGGGGTTGCCCAATGCTGATTAGAGGCGCATTGCGCAACGGCATCACCCATATCATCCGCAACCGCATCGTCAGCCTGCTCACCCTGAGCGTCATCGCCTTTTCACTGCTGATCTTCGGCGTCTTCACCTTCGTCAACCAACAGATCAACAGTTACATCGACCGCTTTTCCAAGAACATCGAGGCCGTCTTTTACCTGCAGAGTCAGGCCAGTCTCAGCGAAATTCAGCAGCTCGCCAACCGTCTGAAAAGCAACGTACTGGTCAAAGAGGTCGTCTTCATCTCCCAGGACCAGGCCCTGCGCGATTTCAGTCTCCAGTATCCCGATTTGAAATACATACTGGCCGAATTCGAGCAATCTCCATTTCCGGCGTCGCTCCAGATCACCTTTCACCCCATCCAGGTCGAAAACCGGGGTAAAATCACTTCCCTGATCAACGATCTTTCCGCCCTGGCCATCGTGGAAAGCAAGCAAGTGAATCTGGAATGGGCCGACAAACTGGTGGCCGTCAACCGCTTCATCAACGCCGTCGGCTGGTTTCTGAGCACCATTCTGATCATCATATCGATCTTCATCATCTTCAACACGATCAAGATCAACATCGTATACCGTCAGGACGAAATCGCACTCTACCGCCTGGTCGGCGCCTCGGACGCCTACATCCGTTTCCCGTTCATTGTCGAGGGGGCAGTGATGGGCTTCACCGGCGGAGTTACGGCCTGTATCCTGCTGATCGTCCTGTTCAAATTGTTCCCCATATCCGCCGCGCTGATATTCGATGCCGTGAAAAGCATGATCGATCTGTCGCGGATCCCGATGATTCTCTTCGTCAGGATCGTGATTCTGGGCACCCTGATCGGACTGTTTTCGTCGCTGATTTCCTTACGACGTTTTCTCAAGAGCTGAACGGCCCAGAAAGTTCAATCCCTTTCTTTTGGGTTCGGGATCCTGGCGCGTCAGCCAGCCGGATACATGCGGTGTCATCAAGGCGAACGGGGTGATCCAGGACAGCGAAAAAAACCAGTACAGGGTGTACAGGTAGATATACAGACCGTTGCTGGATCTGTATACGAGCATGTAGAACAGGGAGGGAATGGTGGCGCCGATGAGCAGTCCCAGCAGAAAGTTCATACCCAGGCCGCTGGGGTCGAAAATCAGGTAACCGATCGAAGCCAGCCAGAGAAGCTGACCTTTGGATAGCACCAGACCGTTGACGATGAAATTGATCCGGGCGCCCAGTTTGCCCTCTTTGCGGAAGTCCTTGAAGACGAACCGACTCATGGCGATGGTCTCCCGAACATTGCTGCGAGCCCAGCGCAACAGCATCTTATACAGGGTGCGGTACTTGTTGGGCACTTCGGTGTACACCAGCGCCGACTTCTGGAAACGGGTCAGATACCCTTCGCGCAGGATCAGGTTGGTCATGGCCCGGTCTTCGCCGATATTGGCCCGCTTGCCCATGAAGGTCTGTTTGAGCCATTCGTTGAGCACCTTCATCAGCACATCGCCGCGGTAGGCCGACAGGGCACCGGGAGTGCACATCACGGTGTTGATCACACTCTGTCCGGCCCGGATGAATTCGAAGCTGAAAACGAAGGCCGCATCCATCATCATCGGAATGGCCCCGCTGCGACTGTTGGACACCCGGACATTGCCGGCAACGGCTCCAATCCGTTTATCGCTGACGAACGGCGAGACCAGGTTGCGCAGGGTGTCCGGTTCGACCAGCGAATCGCTGTCCACGGTCACGAACACATCGGCCGGCGCCGAACGGAATCCCCGATAGAGGGCATGCCGCTTGCCGCGGTTGCATTCCTGGCGCAAAGGCAGGATACGGTCCGGATTTTCCTGATAGGCTTTCTCGATCCAGGACCAGGTGTCATCCTTACTGCCGTCGTCGACGGCCACCAGCATCATCCTGTCCGCGGGGTAAGCGGAGGCCAGGAGACTTTCCAGGGTCTTGTAGACGTGTTGGCCCTCGTTGTAAGCGGGTACCACGACGGTGATCCGGGGCAGCTCGGCATCGGAGACCGAGACCACCGATCGATAACGTAAAAACAGAATCAGGCGCCAACCCAGAATGAAAATGTGAAAAGAGGCGAACAGCAGAGCCAGCAGCATGAGCTGGACTCCCCAATCGTTGTTCATCAGCAATTCTCGCCCTTTGCGGAGTACATCGGGATTGCGCCAGATCCAGACGATGACCATGGTTATCGTTTCGATCACGAACAGTTTCAATAAAAAAAAGTAGATCTTATAGACTACATCTTTGGATTTGTAATTCATCGAGATTCCATCCTCAACAATGGCTAAGAAAAGATATTGTAGCAGAACTGTCGGGAAGGTCAAGTGGCCGCAGGCCGTTGATCGGATAGACGACGGATCAGATAAAAGTTCGTGAAAAAGTCAGGGCGTTGCCCATCGGTTCGATGTAGGTGACAATACCCAGGGAGCGAAATTTTCTCATCTGCCGTTTGGCGATTTCGAAATCAAGGTCCTGGGACAGTACGGCGAATTTTCCGGGACGGATTTTCTCCATGACATCCTGTAAAGGATTCCAGTTTTCGAGCCCTGGCTTTCCGGCATCGAAGCTTTCCTTTCTGGACAGTATCTCTCCCTGAAACAGAAGCTGATACCGCCCGCTGAAACAACAAGCCCCTTCGGAACACAATCCTAAGCGCATGCCCTTATCCTCCTCATTCATCATGATTAAGAAACACCCGCTCGGCAATCAAGCCGTTCTTAGCGCGGAGGCCGTACGCCTATCGGCGATCGACAAGCCTTTTCATCGCCGGTTACAAAATTGGTGTCTTTTGTTTGTTTTGTCAACTTTTTTGCGGTGTATACGATTTTTTTCAACGATTTGCTGCGGACTGTTTTTCATCATGAGCTGCGGGATGCGTAGCCCAGCTCGGGAAATATATTCTTTTATGACCGATAGTTCAGGATTACGGGAAAGGGAAGAGCTCGATGCCGACCATCAGTGTCGACCGGGAAAAGGTATAGCTGAAGAAACTGTCCGTTTCGAAACGGCCGCTCTTGGGCCAATCGCCCCGGCTGGAGCGGTAGGCCAGCGACAGATTGAGTCTGGGACCGATCTGCAGGACGACTCCCAGACCGATACGTTTCAATACCACGGCTTTTCCGGCGTCATCGGCAAAAATCGTCTGTTCCCAGCCCAAAGAAGCCGCCAAAGTGCAGCTCAGGACCCGGTTGACGCTCAGGTTGTGGCTGAGACCGGTCGAGAAGAGAACCGAATTCTTTTGACTGTCACGGCCGATCTCCATGGCCGGGTACATCGTCGCCAAGGGGTAATCCGTGAGCGCCGCCTGGCTCCATAACTGCGTGCAGTATTCCAGATGCAGGCTGGTTCTGGACACCGGTCCGAGGCAAAAGCCGAAGCTGATGGTTTCAGGAATCTTGAGCGATGCGGTCAGCCGGTCGTCTGCGCTCCGTTCGGCGCTCGCTTCGTCATCGAACAGCGCATAGATCAGCTTTCCACGCGTCCGGCTCTGCAAAGAAGCCGTCAGCATCACGATATCGGCCGGTCGGAAAAAGGCGCCGATGGTCCAGAACCCACCGTTGATCTGCTCGCGCCGACCACTCATCGAGCTGAACTCATCGAGATCCGAATCGTAGCGCTGCCACCATTCCCCTGAACCGGTCCATAAGGTATGGCCGATTCCGATCCCCCAATCCTGACGATAGGCCAGAGCGGCCCCCAGCCAAAGGGCGTCCTGCGCCCCTTTGCCCTGGTAAGCCATCGTGTCGGTTCCCAGCGGGTCGCTTTCCTCGTCCAGCCAGGCATCCCGACCGTAGCCGCTGTACCCGTACGGTATGGAACGCTGCCAGCCCGCGCAGAGGGCGATCGTCAATTCCTGCCAGCGCCAGGGGTAGGCGAGCCGCAGCGAACGGACGCCCTGCTGGTCGCCGGACAGCTCGTAGCCCACGCTGCGACCGGTTTTGCTGTCGCTCTGTGTCGGCCATTCCCCGTGGATGGTGTCGCTGTTGAGGTTGAACTGCAGTACCGGAGTTTTCAGCGAAGCGGCCAGAGCCGGATTGAGGAATATCCCGTCGGCACGAGAGAACAGGGAAACGCCCAGTCCGCCCAAGGCCAGGGACAAGGGCGAGGATTCCGCCGAAAAACGCGTCAGGAAGGATTCCTGCTGGGCCGAAAGCGCGGCGGAACCGGTCAAAAAAAGGATCCAAAAGCCGATGACGACCTGGCGGATCATGATTCGTCGGTATTGAGCTGACCTTCTTCGTCGTAACCGATCAACTCGTCCTGATCCTCGAGGAAAACCCGTCCGCCGCAATCCTCTTCGTAGGACAGGCAACACATCAAGCGACCGCACTGGCCGGAAATCTTGACCGGGTTCATGTTCACGTTCTGACGCTTGGCCATCTGCAGGGTGATCGGCTCGATGCTGTTGAGAAAGGTCTTGCAGCAGAGCTGACGGCCGCAGACCCCCAGGCCACCGATCATTTTGGCCTCGTCCCGTATCCCGATCTGACGCATTTCTATGCGCATCTTGAACCGTTTGGCCAGATCCTTGACCAGGTCCCGGAAATCGATACGGCCCTCGGAGGAAAAATAAAAGATCGCCTTGCGTTCGGAAGTGAAATAGGTCACCTTGACCAGCTTGATCGGGATCTCGCGCTCGCTGATCTTCTTGACGCAGAACTCGAAGGCCCGGTGTTCGTCTTCCCTCTTCTTGCGAAAGGTTTCCAGATCCCGTTCGTTGGCCTTGCGCAGGATATCGGGAATGGTGTCGATGTTCTTGATATGGTCGAACAGGGAGCCGAAGGTCTTCATCACCTCCCCCATTTCTTCTCCGGTCAGGCATTTGACGATCACCATATCGCTCGGCTTGACCGATTCGTCCTCCGTGCGGTAGTGATGTACATCCTTGCGGGAATCTATTTTGACCGTAATGACTTTACCCATGCATAACCTCGCCCCAAGATATGGTTCGGATCAGTTCCTGGATCAACACCCGGGTGTTGAGATTGCGCATCACGTCACGGAGCAGACGCTCCATGGCCCGGATCAGGGCCAGAACCCGTGCCGGCGTTGTGCGCTGAGCCAATTGAGACAGCGTATCCCGTAAATCTATGTTCACCACAAACTGACTTTCCGAATCGATCTGGATCACCATTATATCGCGGAGAAACAGAGAAATCAAATTGACCTGCTCCGTGAAGGATTCGATGAATTTCTGCCGGTTCGATGCCAGGGCTTCCTGAGCCAGCAGGGGTTGTTCGGATCCCCGGCCCGTCAGCAGAGCGCTCAGCAGATCCAGGGATGCCTGACGTCGTTCCATGAACTTGCCGACCTGTGCTTTCTGCAAGCCGACGCCCCCGTCCGGGTTGACGAAGGACAGCAGGCGCGCCTGGTCGAGCGAAAAGCCTTTCTCTTCCAGAATCCGCTGCACTTGTCCCTGGGCCGGGGAAGAGAAATTCAGGATGTGGCAGCGGGAACGGATCGTGGACAAGAGACCGTGGATATTGGTGCAGATCAGAATGAAACTGTGATCGGCCGAGGGTTCCTCGAGAACTTTGAGGAAGGCGTTGGCGGCGCTGTCGTTCAAACGCTGGGCGTCGCACAGGACCGTGATTTTACGTCGTCCGACCATGGGACGAAAGGAATTGGACTCGATCAGATCGGTAATCTGTTCCTTTTTGTAAACCATACCGTCGGGATGCAGAATCGTCAGGTCCGGGAAGATTCCGGAATCGATCTCGACGCAGGGACGGCATTGCCCGCAGCTGTCGTTTTCGTAATGCAGACAATTGCAGCCGCTGGCCCAGGCCTGGGCGAATTTCAGCGGCGAGGCCGCCTGCGGTCCGGAAAAAATCATGCTGTCGGGCAGGCGGGATTCCTCCAGGTAACGGCGCAGGCGATAGGCGATGTGCGGATTACCCAAAAGATCGTCAAACTTCATCTGGTACCTTCAACGTATTGTAGCCGAATCGCAGCCGACAGTCACCAAGGCTCCGCCGCAGCGGGTGAAATCGGAAAAAACGCCATCCAGGGCTGCCCGCTGAGTGGCCGACAAGCCCAGAAACGGCTGCTCCACGATCCAGACACCGCCGTTCGCCAAGCTGGTCAACTGCGCCAGCAGCACCAGCAGCCAGCGTTCCGAAACCGACAGGGTCCAGATACGGCGACACAGGACCGTATCCCCGAAACCCAGTCGCAGGGCGTTGGCCGTCGACAATTCCAGCCTGGGAACGAACGGAACGATTCCCGGCATTTCCCGGACGGTTCGGCACATTATATCATACAGGCTGAGCCGGCGGTAGCGAACCGCCGCAGCACCGCCCCGCACGCCCACGCCCCGGCAAACGGGGCAGTTTGCGGCCAGACGTCCGACGCCCTCTTTGAGTTCCAGGCCCAGTCCGCGACAGGCCGGGCAGCTGTCCATACTGCCACGGCCCAGCAATCTGGCCTGAGTCATCCCCCGGGCCCGGCTTTCCGGCAGCTGCGCCATCCTCTGGCCGATTAAGCGTTCCCAACCCAGATAGCCGGCCAGTGTACGGCGCCGGCTTGCCGACAGCACCCAGGCCTGATCATGCCTGGCCACTTTGAGGACCGGAAGAAAGCCCCGCCGATCCGCTTCGGGCACCCAGCGGCAAGCGTCGCTTCCCCAGTCGCCCTCCAGACTGAACCGGTCCGACAACTCTTCGCGGCTGCCGCTTTCGAGTTCCAGCTCCACTTCCTCGCTCAGGCGCAGCCTGCCCCGCCAGGCACATGACGCGTTCCGGGCAAGCGTTCCAGCCGTCGCTCGATCGGCAGTGACGGCACTGACAGCGTCCGATCTGGCCAGATCGATGTCGTCGGCGCCGCTATCGGCCAACAAACCCTGGTCGGCGGCGACGATCCAGCCCCAACCCTGGGCAAGGGTTTCGTCGATCAAGCGCCGTACCGTTTCCACTTGCCGGCGGTCCAATCCCCAGAAGGGGGCGTCTATGAGCAGAAAACGGTTCTGTCCGCCGTTGGCGATCGTTGCCAGCATGAGCAACAATCCCTTCGCCGCCCAGTCCAAATCTTCGAGTTTGAGCCCCAGCGACAAGTCGGACAGTCCGAAACGATCCAGGAGCTGGAAAATATGGGCGACAAAGACCGGATCGGCACCCGATACTGGGGCGGAGCTTTTTTCCCACCAGGCCCTGAGCCGGGCGGCGTCGGGGCAGTCTTGCCGTGAAGAAGCGGCGTTTGCAACGGTCCCCGGATGGTTGCGCAGGCAATTGGGGCATATCAGTTCCTGCATGTCGATGATCCGGGTTTGCTGCCCGATTTTGAGCCAGACACCCCCTTCCCCGACCTGCCGGGCCAGAAGCAGGGCTTCCTCGATCCGGTCGCCGGACGCCGTCTGCATCATGTCGATCAACACGGCCTGCACCTGCGGCCACAGCCCGGCCTGGTCGATGTCTTCGCTGTCGACCAGGCGGTCGGCGATCCAGAAGCGCTGGAATCCTCGGCCGATGACACTGCGCCTGCGCTTGGGGCCCGGATTGGGCAACGGCGCCGACACGGTCAGCGCTTGGGTATCTGCGGTCTGTGCGCGAATCCAGTCTGCCAGAACCGCCGCGTCCGCTTTCCGCAACGGCCGGGAGCAGTCCGGGCAGCGGCCGGCTGGAGTCTGCTGCTCCCGGTAAGCGGAGATCAGGCTGTCCAGCTTGAACAATTCGCCCAGTGTCCTCCGCTCCCTGGCGAAGAATCGTTCCTGGACGGCCGAAAAGCAGGGAGCGATGCCGCTGTATTCGATATCCGTACCGAACCGCGTCTGCATCCTGGGCCAATAACGGGTCTGCAGGACCGACGACTCGAGGTCCGATAAATGCTGCAGGGTTTCCAGCAGCAGGCTGGCTCCGGCGGGATTGTCTCCGGTCAGTCGCGTCAATCTGCCCGGACAAAACCGGAAGGTCCGTCCCCGCAATCCAGGCACTGGTCCCATTTTCAGCTGGATGTTCAGGGAAGTGACGGCGCTTTTTTTTTCTGCTGAAGGATTCCTGCACATTTTTCGCTGCCTGCCATTGTAGATTCTGATCCCTAAAAACTCAAGAGCCGCTTGATATTTTACCGTAAATATGGCAGACTGAAAAAAATTCTTTAATCGAAGAGAATTATGATTAAAAGGAGTTGAGGATGATGAAAACTGCTTTATTCATTTTCTTGGCTGTGGCCCTGTTCATTCCGGCCCTGGCCCAGGATTACAACAATGCCGGCATTGATTTCACCAAGGCGATGTACGATAACAAGACTCCGGAAACCCGTATCGCCGCCTTTCAGGCTTACCTCAAGACCTATACCGACTTGAACAACAAATTTGTTCGTCTGGCTCACTATCAGCTGGCTATCAATTACTTTGAAGCCAAGAAGTATTCCGACGCCGTCGCCATGGGCAAGAAAGCCTACGACATGAAGATCGGCCAGGAAGACCCCGGTGCCGAGGCCCGTCTGGTCCTGGTATTGGCCAATGCCCACGGTATCCGCTCCGCCGACACCTTCAACTCTCAGGAAGCCCTGCGTTACGCCAAGGAAGCCATCGAGCTCGGCAAGAAATGCGACGATCCCGAAGTCGTCAAGACCGCCGAACAGCTGAAAGAGAAACTGTCCGCTCCGCCGCCCAAGCAGATGAGCCAGCTGCAGAAGTTCCAATACGCCGTTTCCGAAGAGAACTGGCAGGACGCCATTACCCAATACAAGGCCTTGTCCGACGCTGAAAAGAACGATCCCGAGAACCGTTACCTGTACGTGAACGCCCTGCTCAACACCAACCAGGAAGCCGCCGGCGTCAAGGAACTCGAAGCCATGTACGCCGCCAAGAAAGAGGCCCGTGTCGCCGTCAAACTGGCTGAAGTCCTGATCAACAAAGCCAAGAAGAACAATCCGGACAGCTACAACGCCGGTATCGACATGTACCTGGAAACCGGCCTGCTCTACCAGAAAGAAGGCAACAGCAAGTCATCGAAGGCCGCCATGGATCACGCCATGTACGAGCTGTGCAACAAGTACGGATTCAACGAAGCCGTCAAGAAGATCAACGCCGAAGCCTCCCAGGGCCAGAAACAGGCCGCCCAGAACAAGGAAAAGATCCGCAAGCTCGAGAACGACCTGCGTCTCGAAGAGCGCCGCATCCGCCGCGAGTTCGAGGATCAGGATCTGGAAACTCCCGATTACGAGATGGAAAAGATCAACAAGCTGAAGAAGCAGATCGCCGCCGCCAAATCGGGCGCCTCGAGCCAGACCACCGACGCCGCCGACAAGCTGAACGAACAGAAAAAACAGATCGACGCCGAATACAACAGCCGTCTGGCTGAAGCCAGAAACCGCATCAAGTAAGCGCGGTTCTGTCTGCCAAAGACCGTCTGTCCCCCGACAGGCGGTCTTTTTTTTTCGATTCTGATATACTCTGGACAGGAGGCAAGCGTGAGCTCAACCATTTTTTATTTCAGCGGCAGCGGCAACTCGTTGTGGACAGCCCGTAAGCTGGCCGAAGAGCTCGGTCATACCGAGATCGTTTCCATCAGCGATCCCCGGACCGTCGAACGGGTCGGCAGGCTTGAATGCGCCGGTCTGGTTTTCCCGGTCCATATCTGGGGCGTGCCCGGTCCGGTCCTGGATTTCATCGCCAGACTGAAAACCATGCAACCGCGATACCTGTTCGCGGCCGCCGTCAATGCCGGTGAGATCTCGCGGACCCTGATCCAGCTGGACGAGGTCTGCTCCAGTAACGGTCTGACTCTGGCCGCCGCCGTCGGCGTCCGCCTGCCCAGCAACTACATCCCCTGGGGCGGTCCCGGAAGCCAGGAGGAAATCGGCAACCGTATCGCCGCCGCCCGGATAAAAATAGCCGCCTTTGCCAAACGGATCCGTAACCGGGAAACCTGGCCGCCGGAAAAGGGGCCGCTGTGGAAGCGGATTTTATTCACACTGTTCTACCGGATGTCGTTCAAGCAGATACCGACCATGGACAGCCGATTCACCGTCGATGAACGCTGCAACGGCTGCGCCGTCTGCGCCCGGGTCTGCCCGACTCAGAATATCGCCCTCGTCGAGGGCAAACCAGCCTGGCAGCATCGCTGCACCCAGTGTCTGGCCTGCCTGCAGTGGTGCCCGCAGACCGCGATTCAGCTGGGTCCCAAGACCCACGCTTACCCGCGCTACCATCATCCGGAGATCAAACTGGCCGACATGCTGGCCGAGCAGACGCCTTCGCGATGACAACTCAACGGGTTAAAGCGATCAGCAGATCCTGATAAGTGGCCACAACGGCTGGTAGTCCCTGCCCGCCGGTCAGCTGCTTGATACGCCGTTCGGCCTCGATGGGCCCGATGCGGTTGCCGGCGAAATCGTCCATCACCTGCCTCAGCTCGAGAATCTGCCGCTGGACCTGAGGGCTGGCCTTGGCCAGCGGAGCATTCGGGCTGATGACGGGCGCTTGTCCGGCCGGTGCCCTGTTGCCGATCAGCTTGGTGTTCATGTCCTTGACCAGGGTGCGGCAGCCCTCCTGCATGGTGAGGTAATCCGGGTTTCGTGAGATGCTCGTACCCTGATTGTGTCCGATCTTGAAGGCGGTCACATCCCCGGCCTGCTGGGCTGATCGGGGGTCGATGGCGTCGAAATCGGCGTGCGGCAGACCGCGGCGGCCGATCCAACCCATATCGGCATACGATTCGGAGTGCAAGGACGTGGTGAAATTGACGGAAGCACCTTGGGTGGAGCGGCCCGGACCGCCGTAGACTTCGTTGAAAGCGGCCTGTAATGTTTGCTGGCCTTTCTGTTGGTATTCGGACAGACTCACCCGCCGCGATCGGCCATTGGCATCGGTCTGACACAGGTTGTTTTTTCGCCAGTGATCCCAGACCGGGTTGCGCATCGGCTTGCCGTCGGCGCCACGAATGAAGCGTGGCGGTTCGACCAGACCAATGTCCACGTCCATGCCTGCCCGCCCCGATGAGGCGGAATTGGAAAAGCTGCGCACTTCGGCCGGAGTATACCCCTGGGCCTTCATCTTGGCGGCAAAGGTCTTTTCGACCTGTTCCATCATGACCTTGTCCATGGCCAGGTACATCTTCATGGTGGGTGGATCATTTTTCCCAACCTGATTCAGGACCATCTTGGCCGTATAGTCACACTTGATGGCCTGAGCCGCCTGCCGGGCCTGCTCTTCCAGCCTGGCGACCATGGCCCTGTCGTTGCTCGAACGGGCCAGACGCAGAAGCTGTACACGTTCCTGGAACAGCCTGACCAGGGCCCGGCCGTTGGCATAGCGCGACTGGAATTGGGCGTCACCCAGCTGCTGCTCCACTGTCGGCCACTTCCCGACCGGCTGCCCTTTGAGCTTCTGGATAAACCTCCCCAGTACAGGCCCGACGACCTTCTGCATGGCCAGGGCGTAAATCGCGCTCGTAGCGGCGCTTTTCGCGGCTCCTTCCACCCCTCCCTGTACCGTGCGGCCGCTGGCGTCGCGATACACCTGGTTGTA
>CAYXHZ010000027.1:12063-18419 GCA_964465065.1 uncultured Clostridia bacterium | reverse complement strand
GGCGATGTCGCTGACCTCGGCGATGTGTTCCTGAGCCTGTTTGCGCCGGGTCCAATATTCCTTGACGTTGTCGGCCAACTGGTGAACCTTACCCTGAAGCGCCTCGTAATCGCCGCGGCTGACGGCGGCTTCGATGGCGGCGTTGGCCAGAAATCGCTGGCTTTCGCGCATTTCCGGCGGCAGTTGGGCGATCAGGTTCGGGACGGCGGCCAGGGCGGCCGTGCGCTTGCGCCATTCCTCGGCCGCCTGTTGGCCCTGGGCGGCCATGTAGTGGAAATTCCAGTCGTCATAATCGGTGCGGGTGCGCGTCCATTGGCCGGTCTCCATAGTCGTCTGGTTGTCCCGCTCGGCCTGCAGGTTGGCCCGGGCGACCATGGACAGATAATCGTAGCGTTCACGATCCTGGGGCGAAGCGGTCTGGCTCTGCGACTGATAGCGGTCCAGCTGTTCCTGGAAATGCTGCTGGTTGGCCCGGCACAGCGCGATGGCCTGGGTTTTTTGCTCGGCCTCCGCCTCGGCTGCGGATTGTCTTGCCTGAGCATCGGATTTGTTTTTGGCCTGTTGATCCGCCTCCTGGGCGGCCTTGGCCTCAATTTCGGCGATCTGAGCTTTATTCAAAGCCATTTTTGAATATGAATAGGT
The DNA here is from genome assembly GCA_964465065.1 of uncultured Clostridia bacterium. GTDB lineage: Bacteria > Acidobacteriota > Aminicenantia > UBA2199 > UBA2199 > CAYMND01. Next base: position 17,777 of record CAYXHZ010000027.1, on the reverse strand, counting down.
GTAGGTGGCCTCTCCGCCACTGGCACTGACGTGGACAACGAACCCAAAATCCGTCACTCCAGAACCACGGTGATCGTCAAACAGCAGGGTTGCCGTTTTTTTGTCATTTGGTTTGGCCAAGGTCGCCTTCAGGTTATCGCGCTGGTTACCGTATTCCGTTTCGATCGAGAAGGTTGCACAGGGCATCTCCGCCCAGAACGCCGGAGGCGGTTTCGTACTGGCCGTCTCGACCGTGTATTCGTACTGGCTCTCCGATTCGGGGATCAATCGTTTGGGAGGCGTCCAGGTTACCGTGCCGGCTTTCCCGTATTGAATGACCTTCCCAGTGGTCGGACTGGTTTCAACGACCTGTACCGATCCGGCAGCGAAACCTTCGGAATGAGAGAAGGTCTTGCGCGTACTGCTATCTGACTGATAGGGGTTTGCTTCCACCTTCAGTTCACTCAGTACCCAATACGTTCCGGCTTCGGTATCACTCACCTCTTCAACGGCCGTCGAAGCATGTTGGCAGAATTTAAGAGCATCTTCATTACTTTTCCTGGCCTTGGCCTTGTGAACCAGCGGATCGGGCGGCTCGCCCAGGGCTTCGATGGCTCGGGCCGTTTCGATCAGCCGGGCGTCCAGGGCGGCGACGGCATGGCGGTGAATTCCTACCACCTCCATGACCTCCTGGACGGCTTCGTCATCCTGCAGGCCGGCGGCGACGATCGCCGTCTCGTAAGCGCCGTTGAACTGGAACAAGGCCATGTTCAGCGCCGAACGGGTCTCGATGAAGCGGTTCAACAGCGGGTTCAGGCGGTTGAAATACTCGATCACCGGCTGACAGGGGTATTCGAACAGGGGGGCCCATGTCTTCTCGAAGCGTTCCTCGTCGGCCGCCTCCATGGGCCCCAGCAGCAGGCGCATTCCCTCCTTGGCGGCCACCACGACGGCGTTGTAGGCCGCCGGGGCCAGATGGTTGATGTCCAGATTTTCCGGAATATGGGCCAGCGCCCGACTCGGGGGAACTGGCAACGGCCCCGGAATGGTTTCAGGCGCGAAGCGCTCCGCAGCCGGGTAACGGGCCTCGTCGAATTGTTCCAGCGGAATGGACAAGCGTTCGAACTGGGCCGCCGAGACATAGGGAGTCGCTGCAGGCGTAGAGGGTTGCGGAACAGATTCCAGCGGTTTTAGCCTGACCGGTGCTGCCGCTGTACGGCCTTCCTGCCCCTTTTTCTGCTGCCCGGTCCCGACCGCTCCTTTTGGGGGGGCAGGCGGCGCGGTCTTTTTGACGCCGCTCGCCGGCAGCTTGGCCAGGCGCTGCCGGGCACTGTCGGCAAAGGCATGGTTATCGTCGATCTGCAGCGAGCGGGACAGGTCGCGACCGCCTCCCTGGTAATCCTTGAGATCGATTTTGGTCAAACCGCGGTTATAAAAGGCCAGGGCGTTCTTCGGATCCAGTTTCAGGCACCGATCCAGATCGTCCAGGGCTTTCTTGAGCTCTCCCATCTTGTACAGATTGGAAGAACGATTCAGGTAAGCGTTGGCGTATTTGGGATCGATGGCGATGGCCTGGCTGCAATCGGCCACGGCGCCTTTCCAGTCTTTTTTGGAACTCTTGACAAAGGCCCGGCCGACGTAGGCCTTGGCGTTGCGCGGATCGGCCTGGATAGCCCGTTCGAAATCGGCTTTGGCCTTCCTCCATTTCTCCATATCGCTGTAAACCAGCCCCCGTTGCCGCCAGGCCTCGGAAAAATCGGGATCGGCCTTGACCGCCTTGCTCAGGACAGACAGGGCTTCCTTATAATCCTTTTTGGCGCGCAGCGCCATGCCTTTTTCCACCAGCTTGCGCGCATCGGAAGACTGCGCCAGCAAAAGCGAACTCATCAGCAGCATCAGGATCGGGAACAGGTTTTTTTTCATGGTCGGCTCCGGCAATCATGTTTTCCATAAAAAATCTGCATTCATGGTCGAACCGACACCATACTACAATTGTGAAAAAATGAAATCAAGAACCGGCCTGGCCCAGGTTCCGGGGTCAGGCGGCGTCGGAACGGCCGAGCCGGTCCAGGACGACGCGGGCCAGCAGGTAGACCAGCAGCAGGGGCGCCGCCAGGATCGTCAGCATCAGGCTGAGCGTTTTCGTAACGAAAACGGCCGGCGCGCGCAGCCACCAGCTCCAGCGCAGCGGCAGCGGCTTTCCCTTCAGAGGCAGCAGCCAGCGCCGACCGGCCTGGATACGGAAGGCCATGGCGACGACGTTGCCGAAACCGGCGCCGCTGCAGTTGCTGAAGGGAACGATCAGCTGATCGTAGCGGCCATGGCCGGCAACGGTTTTTTTGATGCGCCAGAACGAAAAATCCCCGCTGTCGCCGTAAATCAGCACATCGTCGATGCCTCGAGTCTGCAAGGCGGCCTGCCGGCCGTGGGCGTGGGTCAGCAGGGTCAGCGTCGAATCCGGCCACAGGGATTTCACTTCGCTGAGCACCCAGTCCAGATGCTGAAAGCTGACGGAACGGACGATCATAACCTTGCAGGCCATGTTGTATCCAAATGGAATAAACAGTGTATGACAATCTGGAAGCAAATGCAAAAGTTCCGGCATACAACTGGTAGAGAACAATATGAGAACATCTTTCCTGCCGTTTTTTGAGACCTTATTGACTCTCCATACCTCGTTTCTTTATCATGAACTTGATGGATGTCCGCCGCGATGGTCGTATTACATAAACCAAATCGAACCGTTCAGCGTAAAAACATATTCACACAGCCCTAAGGAGTGCCCATGAACAGAGTGATCAAAGTCGTGTCCCTGATTCTTTTCGTCGCCTTGCTCGGATTCGCATCCTATCTGTTGCTGAAAAAAGACGAGCCCAAGAACGAGACGGAGACCATCCAGGCCCAGGAGCAGGAGCAGAGCAGCGGCGACACCGCCCTGCCGGTCAAGGTGCAGAACGTACAACGCGGCAATTTGCCCATGCGTCTCAGGATATCCGCCAGCGCTGATGTCTGGGAAAAAACGGTCATCAAATCGGAAGTTTCGGGGAACATCAACCAGATCAACGTCAGGGTCGGCCAATGGGTCAAGGATTCCCAGCAGCTGATCAAAATCGACGACACCGAAAAGCGCCTGGATGTGGAACGGGCCCGGGCCAGCAAACTGCAGACCCTGTCCAACTTTCTGATCAAGGAAGGCCTGATCGATTACGACCAGCCGCAGCTCAGCGAGCAGCAGCAGAACGAGTTGCGCACCCTCAAGGAAAAGTACCAGCAGACGCTCAAGGAATACGAACTTGGAAAAATCGGCGAGCAGGAGCTCGAGAAGATACAGGACAGCTACGACAAGGCCCGCATATACGCCGGGATCATGCGCGAGGAAGTGCTCAAGGCCACCGAGAACCTGACCGACGCCACCGTCACCCTCAAGCAGCGCGAACTGGACCTCAAGCGTACCGAAATTCGCAGCCCCTTCGAGGGGCAGGTCAGCGAACTGTTGGTCAGCAAGGGGGAAAAGGTGAGCGCAGGCCAGGAACTGCTGCGCATCGTCAACCTCAACACAGTCTACCTCAAGGGCTTCGCCCTGGAATCGGAGATCCGCCATCTCAAGCCGGGCGTCAAGGCGCGCATCCGCTTCGAGTCCTACCCCGACCGTTATTTCGAGGGCGAACTGGACACCATATCGCCGGAAGTCGACGCCAGCAACAAGACCATCACCCTGTATGTCAAGCTGGACAATCGCGAGCATCTGATCATGCCCGGGATGCACGCCGAAGTCGACATCGAGTACAAGGTCTTCGAGAATGTCATCAAGATCCCCCACCAGGCCTACACCATCCGCGGCGACCGGCCGGTCGTCTTCGCCGTCAAGGACCTCAACGGCAACAAGGGCGTGGCCGACTGGCGCTACGTGGAACTGGCCGAACGCAACGACGAGGAGATCATCGTCAGCAGCGGTCTGGAGGAGGGTGAAACCATCGTCATCGAAGGACAGATGACCCTGGCCCATCAGTCCAAGGTCCGGATCGAACAGCCATGAGCATCATCAACCTGTCGGTGAAACGTCCCATCGGGACGATCATGGTCTACGTCGGCGTCATCCTGCTGGGCGTCATTTCCCTGGTCAAACTGTCCATCAACCTGCTGCCCGATCTCAGTTACCCCAAAATCACCGTGCTGACCCAGTACCCGGGATCGGGTCCCGAGGAGATCGAGCGCTTCATCACCGACCAGCTGGAAGGGCCGCTGGGTTCGGTCAAGGGGCTCAAACAGCTCAAATCCACCTCCAAGGAAGGCTCCTCCATCATCACCCTGGAGTTCCACTGGGGTACGGATATGGATTTCGCCCTGCTGCACACCAAGGAGAAGATCGAGGAAAGCCGCCGTCAACTGCCCGACGATTGTTCGACCCCCATCATCCTGGAGTGGGACCCGTCCTCCTCGCCGGTGCTGATCGCCATCCTGCGCAACAAGCCTGTGGCCGGACAACAGCCGCGCAACATCGACGAACTCAAGGAGGCGGCCGAATACATCATCAAGCCGCGTCTCGAGCAACTCGAAGGGATTTCCCGGGTGGAAATCCGCGGCGGCAACGAACAGGAAATTTCGGTGGAGATCGACCCCGAACAGCTCAAGAACCTGGACCTGACCCTGAGCCAGGTGGCCGGCGCCATCAACGCCAACAACGTCTTTCAGAGCGGCGGCACGGTCAAGAAGGACAAGCTGCGCTACACGCTCAAGGTCGAAGGCGAGGTCAAGACGCCGCAGGAGATCGAACAGACCGTCATCCGCATTCTCGGCAACCGTTCCATCCAGATCAAAGACATCGGCCGGGCCTTTTACAAGCCCAAACTCAAGCAGGGGGAAATCCGCCTCGACGACAAACCGTCCATCGCTCTGCTCCTGTACCGGGAATCCGAAGGCAACACCGTCCAGGCGACCCGCAACGCCGAGAACGCCTTCCAGGAAATGGCCGCCGACTTCAAAGACCTCGAATTCTTCACCATCGCCCGTGAGGCCGACCTGATCATCTCCTCGATCGAGTCGCTCAACGGTTCGCTCATTCTGGGCGCCATCCTGGCCTTCATCGTCCTGCTCTTCTTTTTGCAGAACTACCGCGACCCGATCTACATCTGCACCGTCATCCCCATCTCCATCATCGCCACCTTCGTGCTGATGTACCTCTTCGACATCCAGCTGAACATCATGTCGCTGGGAGGCCTGGTCCTGGGCGTCGGCATGTTCGTCGACAACTCCATCATCGTCCTGGAGGCCCTCTTCCGCTACCGCGACAAATCCAGCCCCATGGAGGCGGTCATCCGCGGCGCCAAGGAGGTCAGCGGGGCCATCAGCGCCTCCACCCTGACCACGGTGTCCATCTTCGTGCCGGTCATCTACCTCTACGGCATCACCGGCCGCCTGTTCCGCGATCAGGCCCTGACCGTCTCCTTCTCGCTGATGGCCTCCCTGGTGGTGGCCATCACCCTGCTGCCCGCCCTGTCGGCTTTCCACCACACCTTCCAGTACCAGTTCCAGGACAGCCTGGGCCAGATCAGCTTCCGCCCCAAGTCCCGAAAGATACGCCTGGCCGTCGCCCCTCTCAAAGGCCTCAACGCGCTGCTGACCCTGATCGTAACCATTCTGGGTTACATCTTCTACTACATCGTTCTCGTCTTCATTGTCGGGCCGTTTCTGCTGCTGCGCCTGCTCGGCAAATTCCTGATGGCCTTTTTCAACCG
>CAYXHZ010000027.1:0-11963 GCA_964465065.1 uncultured Clostridia bacterium | reverse complement strand
GAACTGGAGAAAAGCATCAAGTCCATAGACGGTGTCGAGTTCGTCTTCTCCGAAGCGGGGGCGGTATCCAACTTCAACGCCCGCAGCGAGGATTTCTCGGTCAACAGCCTGCACTTCATCGTGGCCTGCCGGAGCACCCGGCAGCGCGCCCGGGTCATGGAACAGGTGCGTCAGCTGCTGGCCAAACAGGATCTGGCCGATTTCTCGGTTTTTCTGGAAAAGAACACCCTGTCGCAATACCTGACCCTGGAGGGGGAGAATTTCCAGATCAAGGTCTTTTACGACGAGATCGACAGCGGCAAACTGGCGGTCAAGCGGATCCGCGACAAACTGCAGGGCCTGCCCGTCCGCGAGCTCAGCGACACTACCGCCGAGGGCAAACCCCTGTACGTGGTGCGTTTCAAGCAGGAGCTCATCGATCAGCTGGGCATCACCAAGCAGCAGGTTTCGGCCTTCATCAACCAGGCCGTGCGCGGCGAGAAGGCCGGCGAGCTGCGTCTGACCCAGAAGAACTACGACATCTACGTCCGTGTGCCCGTCGACGGAGTCATGGCCGTCAACGAATTGCTGGAATTGCCCCTGTACGCCGGCAACAGCACCTACTACCTCAAGGACCTGGTCGGCGTGGTCGAACGGCCTTCCATCAAGGAAGTCACCCGCGAAGCCCAGGAACGCTTTTTCCTGATCACGGGCCAGGTGGACAAATCACAACTGGACGCCATCATCGCCCAGGCCGAAAAGCGCCTGGAAACGGTCGAATTGCCGGCCGACACCCGTTACAGCTTCGCCGGCGAGGAAACGGAACGCCGCAAGGCCTTCGATTCCCTCAACTGGGCCATCCTGCTGGCCCTGCTGCTGGTCTACATGATCATGGCCGCCCAGTTCGAGAACCTGATGCAGCCGCTGATCATCATGTTCACCGTGCCCATGGGACTGATCGGCGCCTTCGCCGCCCTGCTCCTGTTCGGCCAGACTCTCAACGTCATCTCCGGCATCGGCTTTCTGGTGCTCATCGGCATCGGCGTCAACGACGCCATCGTCTGGATCGAATACGCCAACCAGATGCGCGCCGAAGGCAAAAGCGTCCGCCAGGCGGTCCTGGAGGCATCGCATGTCAGAATGCGACCCATCCTGATGACCTCGCTGACCACTATCTTCGGTCTGGTGCCCATGGCTCTCATGCCCGGCACCGGTTCGGAGCTGCAACGGCCGCTGGCCCTGGTGCTCATCGGCGGCCTGACCTGCACCACGTTACTGACCATGCTGTTCATCCCTGTCTGTTACGAGATCCTGGAAAACCGCAAAGAAAAGAAAATGCAGCGCCGCAGCGAGAGGAGCCATGCGTAAGATCGTCGACAGACCCGTACTGGCCACCATATTCTTCATCATCGTCATCATCTTCGGCTATTATTCGCTCCGCAACACCCCTATCGAGATGGTGCCCAGCCTGGACAATTATTTGCCCTCGCTCACGGTCAGCTACACCTGGAGCGGCGGCTCGCCGCTGACGATCCTGCAGAAGGTGCTCGTCCCGGCCGAGGGCGCCATCATGGAGCTCAAGGGCATCAAGAAGCTCAGCAGCCAGGCCGACCAGGGTTACGGCACCATCACGGTGGAATTCTCGCGCGACACCAAGATGAACTTCGCCAGCGTGGTCCTCAAGGAGCGGCTCAACCGCCTGCACAACGAGCTGCCGCCCCAGGTGAGCCGGCCGGTCATCAGCGAGAACCTGCCCGACGAATTCGAGAAACAGGAATTCATGAACGTCGGCGTCTCCGGCGACTATTCCATCTCGTCGCTGCGGCGTATCGTCGAACGCGAGATCTACCCGTACGTCAAGAGCGTTCCCGGTATCCAGAACGTGGACATCACCGGCGGTGTGGAACCGGAGATCAAGATCAAGACCAACCTGGACCGCCTCCGCCAATACGACCTGAGCATCGACGAGATCTCCTACCGGCTGACCCAGTACTTCTTCACCGTGCAATCGACCTCGCTGCAGCAGGAGGGCAACGAGATCACCCTGACCCTGAGCGAGACGGCCGGCCGGCTCAAGGACATCGAAGACATGGTGCTGCGCCGCAGCGGGCAGCGGGAGATCCATCTCCGGGAAGTGGCCGATGTCTCGCTGGGTTTCCAGGAACAGCGCTACGAACAGCGCAACAACGGCCTGCCGGTGATCGGCCTGCGCATCTACAAGGAACCGCAGATCAGCGTCCTCAACCTGTCGGACCGCGTCAAAGAGAAGCTGCAGGGCATCGCCAACAAACAGAAAGGACGCATCCGCTTCTACATCGAAACCGATCAGAGCAAGGAACTCGGCGATCAGCTGAACCGCCTGATCCGCCTTTCCCTGCTGATCCTGCTCATCGTTTTCGTCATCCTGTTCATCATCATCCGCGACGTCAAATCCTCGATCCTGGTTTTCTCGTCGGTCTTCTTCTCCGTCTTTTTCACCTTCACGCTCATCTACCTCTTCAAGATCCAGCTCAACCTGCTGACCCTGTCCGGCCTGGCCCTGGGCTTCGGCATGTTCGTCGACAACGCCGTGGTGGTCTTCGATTCCATCCTGCGCCACCGCGAGAAAGGCGAGGATCCCCACTCGGCGGCCGTCAACGGCGCCAAGGCCGTGGTCATGCCCGTGCTGGCCTCGACCATCACCACCATCATCGTCTTCTTCGCCTTCGCCCTGCTCTTCCAGGACCGCCTGCGCATGTTCTACCTGCCCCTGGCCTACATCATCGCCATCTCGCTGCTGTCTTCGATGGTCGTGGCCTACACCCTAATCCCCACCCTGTCGGCGCGCATGAAACTCAAGCTGCAGACCACCGACCTCAAGTACCGCACCGGCAAATTCATCCCCTTCATCCTCAAGTACCCCCTGGTGGCCGTCCTGCCGGTCATCCTGGCCGGTTTTTACGCACACCACCAGTTCAAGGCCAACGTCTCCTTCGGCCAGTTTTTCAACTGGTACTCCAAGGAACGCATCCAGGTCAACCTGCGTTTCTCCTCCGGCACCGAGTTTTCCGACGTCAAGGAAGAGATCCTGAAATTCGAAAAGCTGGCCATGGACAAACCCTACCGCAAGGAGATCCGCGTCAACATCTCGCCCAACAACGCCTACATGCAGATTTCTTTCCCCCGGGACATCGAGTTCTCCCCCTACCCCCTGCAACTCAAGCAGGAGCTGGTCGGACTGGCCTCCAGCCTGTCCGGCGTCGGCGTCTACGTGTCCGGCTTCGACCCGGAACCCTACTATTACAACCCCGACACCGGGGCCTACCTGCCCTACCTGATCCAGCTGCAGGGCTACAATTTGGACAGACTGCTGCAACAGGCCAATTCCTTCAAGGCGGAGCTGCTCAAGAACCGCCGCATCAAGGACGTGGAAATCAGCACCGACCGACTGTTTTACTGGCGGCCGGCCACCAAGTACTACGCCTTCATCATGGAGCGCGACAAGATGCGCCAGGTGGGCATCACCCCCCAGGAACTCAGCTACTACCTGTCGGCCGTCCTGGCCGAGCGCAGCGGCAGCCGGCGTCTGAAGTATCAGGACCAGGAACTCTACGTCGAAGTCAAAAGCGAGGATGTCGAGAATCTGGATCTGACCGATGTGCTGACCCTCAAGCTGAGTTCGTCGACCGGCATCCCCTTCCGCCTCGGTGATGTCGTCCGGGTGGAACTGACCACCCAGAAGGGCGGCATATCCCGAGAGAACCAGGAGTACATCGCCGACGTGCGCTGGGAATACCTGGGCTCCAACAAGGCCGGCGAGAAATTCTTCAACGCCGTCTACGACAACCTCTACCTGCCGGTAGGCTTCAAGAAGAGCAAGGAAAAGGAATACCGGATGATGACCGAGGAGGAAGAGCACCAGCTCAACCTGGCCATTTTCCTGGCCGTCGGCCTGATCTACCTCGTCCTGGGCATTCTCTACGAAAACCTCTTCCAGCCCCTGATCATCATGCTGGCCATCCCCCTGGCCCTGATCGGCGTCTGGCTGATCTACTGGATCACGGATTACAATTTCGACACCAGCAGCTACATCGGCATCATCCTGCTTTCCGGCATCGTGGTCAACAACGCCATCATCCTCATCGACAACATCAACCAGCACCTGGACCGCTGCGGCGACATCCTGCAGGCCATCGCCGCCGGCACCAAGGAACGCGTCCGGCCCATTTTCATGACCACAGCCACCACCGTGCTGGGCATGCTGCCCATGGTCATCGACAAGGGCGAGTCCAACGACATCTGGTCCTCGCTGGCCCTGTGCACCATCGGCGGTCTGACCGTCTCCACCATCCTGATCCTGGTGATTCTGCCCGTTTTCTACTACCTGTTCTACCGGCTGCAGAAGCAACTGTTCGCCCGCCGCCACAGCGACGTGCCAAAAGGAGGGTGAACCGGAATTTGCTGTTTCTGCCTTTCGGGACTATGGTTTGAAGGTTAGATGGTTTGAAAGGTATCAGGGGCAGACTGCATGTCCTGCATGACGAACCGGTCCAGGTTGTCGCTCGTGATCAACCGGGTCTCGCTTCCCGGGTAGGCGCCGAGAAATGTCGCTGAAAAACGGACTTTCCGCAGTGGATTCCATTTGATCTCGTAGGCGAACAGCTTGCCTCCGTGTTCCTCGATGTAATCGATCTCCTGCTGTTGACTGGTACGCCAGAAATACCGGTTGACGTAGTGTCGATGAGTTTCCAGAAACTTCAACCGTTCCACAATGACAAAATTCTCGAACAGAGCGCCCTTATCCTGGCGGAATTCCACCGCGTTGAAATTGTTGATGATTGCGTTGCGGATACCGACGTCATAGAAATATACTTTTCTACCCCGCTTGATCTCATTGCGAAGGTTCCGGTTCAACGCCGGCAGACGAAAGACCACAAAGGCCTTTTCCAGCAGATCGACATACCGTTCCACGGTCTCCTTGTCGGCACCGATCAGCTGAGCCATTTCATTGTAGGACACCTCGCTGCCGAGTTGCCAGGCCAAAGCCCGCAGAACCTTTTCGATGAGAGACGGTTTCTTGACCTGTTCCAGGGCCAGGAGATCCTTGTACAGTGTACTGTCACTGAGATTCTTCAGGATGTCCCTTTCTCCACCCGCTTCAGCGACGATCTCCGGATAATACCCATATACCAGCCGATGCCCGATGGATCTCCGTTCTTCCAGCAGTCCGTTCTGAAGCGCCATTTCTTCAAAGGAAATGGGTAACAGACGGTACTCGGTTTTCCGCCCCGTCAAGGCCTCTTTGATGGAACTGGACAAGTCCAGGGCCGACGAACCGGTGGCGATGACCTGTACCTGGGGGATCTGATCCACGATGAGCTTGAGGGTGAGACCGATTTGATCGATTCTCTGGGCCTCGTCGATCACGATCAGCCTTTTCTGACCGAACATCTGTCGGAGCGCGGTGGACCCCATCCCCGGCAGCATGCCGCGCACATCCGGTTCATCGCCGTTGAGCCACAGGACATCCGTCCTGTCCCGGACCAGGGTCTGACACAATGTCGTTTTCCCCGATTGACGCGGCCCCATGATCAGAATGGCCTTTCCGGCAAAAAGATGCTCTTCGATATCGGCCAATATGATTCTGTTGATCATGCATTCATGATAACACCCTATTTTCTCGTTTTCAAACGAGAAATAATATAATATTTCTCGTTTACTAACGAGATAATCTGGAAAAAATAACCTTTCGGGGTGGATACAAGCCCCACTCCAATAAACCAACGGCTTTCAGATTTGAACTTTCCAACTGTGACATCGTGACGCTCCGTCCCCGATGACTGCGATGACTGGTCCTCGCTGGCCCTGTGCACCATCGGCGGTCTGACCGTCTCCACCATCCTGATCCTGGTGATTCTGCCCGTTTTCTACTACCTGTTCTACCGGCTGCAGAAGCAACTGTTCGCCCGCCGCCACAGCGACGTGCCAAAAGGAGGGTGAACCAGACGTTCACAACAACAGCTTCAGAAGATCCGCTTTTTCCAGTGGAATGAAGATGTCCGGTCCCAGGGCGGCGGCCAGCTCGGTCATCCAGGTCCGGGAAGCGACGGCCCGCGACCGGCGCAGGCCCTGGCGTCCCTCGGTCTGCCCTTCGTAGTTCCCCACCTGGATCCGGATGGATTCCGCTTCGCCGCTGAGCAACACTTCGGCGGAAATGGTCTTGTTTTTCGAATCGATATCCAGTTTGAACACTTTTCCATACCTCCCGAACTTGCCGTTGAGCGTGGTTTTGTGCCATTTCCCTGATCATGCGTGGTACCTCTGCTTGACAAGGCCCTAGTCCGCTGCCATCATAGCACAATCGCCGGTTACGCTGGTACCGGCGCGCCGAGGTTCGGCCCCGTTTCCATCGCGATTATTCGAGAGGCAAGGCGGGCCTTTGACAATCCGTTGCCTCCGCAGTACCATCAGAGCGCAACCTGCAGCGATTTCACCCCCATCGCGAGAGGCCATCGAATGGACGAAAACAGATTCGCTAAAAAAGATGACAAGAAGGTCGCCATCCGTAAAAGTTTGCTCATCGGACTGGTAACGGCCTTGGGGCTCGCCTTGCTGGCCCTGACCTTCTACATCGGCCGGGAATCCGCCCGGACAGAGACTCAATCCCCGGAAGATTCGCCGGAAAAGGTCGAAGTTCTCCCCGTCCCTCAATCCGCCGTGCCTTACGAGAATGAAGCCGAACCGGAGGTCGGCATTCCGGAAAGCCCGTCTCTTCCGACAGCGGCGGCCGCACCGGACGAACTCGCCGCCCCGCTTCCTCCAGCCGGGCAGGAAGTTCTGGCCGAGTCCGCTACGGCTTCTCCCGAAAACACCGCAAAGGAGGCGGTCCGATCCTATTTTGAAAAGATCGCCGCCATTCAGCCCAATCAGCTGGGCGGCGATGTCTCGGCCATGGCCAATGAAATCATGGGCGCTCTGACGCTCGGAGACAGTTCGGGTCTGGACAATCTGATCCGGCAGTCGGAAGACGCGAAAGAAAATCTGACCGCCCTGACCCCGCCGCCGCCATGCGAAAACTACCATCAGCTGATGCTGGCGAGCATTGACGATGGTCTGGAGCTGATGCAAACCCTGAAAACGGCCGTCATCGAGTCCGATATGGAAGCTTTGACCGAGCTCGCTGCCAAGGGCCGTCTCCTGCAATCCCGTTCGGAAGCCCTGACCCGGGAGGAAAATGCCATTCGTCAACGCTTCGGCCTGCCGCACTGAGGCATACGCTCTCGGACTTTCCGGTTTTTCCCATTTCACCGACGCAGGTGTAAGAGACGGGGATCTCCCCTCCGTCCGGAAAGGCCGTGCTGGTCATCCGGAACCGCCTCAGGGCGGTTTTGTTTATCATACCCCTTTGACCGATCCGAATCCACGTCCCGGGCCTTGACCAGCCCCGCCCCTCATGCCCCATGCCTTCCCGGAAGACGACGGCGCGGACATGTAACGCTGGTCAGCAGCCACCGGTCCAATGGTGTAACGAGCGGAGGCGTTCCCCATGAAGATTTGGTCTGCGTTTTTTATCATGGCCTTGTTTTCCCCATCCATCAACAACCGGCTGAGCGCGATTTCTTTTCCTCTTCCCCTGCTCACCCATCCTCACTGCCTGCGGGTAGCGGACGGACGCGTCTTTGTGCTCCAGGACGGGACGGTCTTCATTCACGAACTGTCCGACGGAAGGCTCCTGAACCGTTTCGGCCGTATCGGCGACGGCCCGGGAGAAAGCCGAATATTCGCAAGAAGAGGCGGCATGCTTGCGCTTTCCGGAAACCGGGTCATGATAGACGGGTTGCACAAGATCATCTTCTTTTCATTTTCCGGTGTTCTGGAAGAGGAGATCAAAAAAGACCAGGCCCATTTTTTCAACCTCCCGGCGGGCGACGGATTCGTCTCGTTGAGCCGACGGTCTACGGACCGGGGGGATATTCTTTTTCAACTCCACCGGAGCGACCGCCGATGCGTCGATTCCCCTGCCCTGGCGTCCCAGCCGCCTTCCGCTTCAAGAAACAGTCTCGACCTCTTCCCCGACGCCCTGAATTTCGCCGTCCTGCCCCGATCCGTCGTCTTCGAACAGAACGGCCGCATCCACATCGTCCCGCTGGACGGCAAAGAACCGGCGACTGTCCCGTTACCGGAACCGGATATGCCCGTGACCGAGGCCTTGAAGGCCGCCCAACTGGCCGGACTGGCCGAGGACGATGAAATCCGGCAGTCGGGGGGGCTCGAGGCTCTTCAAAAAAGGACGAATCTGCTCTGCCCCGGCCGTATTTCTTCCGTCCGCGAGCTGAGTGTCAGCCGGGACGCGATCTTCATCTGGACCACCGTAAAAGCCGCCGGACAATCGCTTTTCTGGGTACTGGATTGTTCCGGGCGTTTTCTGGGTTCGACCTTGCTGCCCGCCGTCGAATCCGTGGCCCTGGACGACGCCCTCACCGGCCGGCTCGACCGTCTCTTCTGTTTCGACGGGGATGGCTATTATTACCTGGCCCTGGACGACGAAGAATGCTGGAATCTGCATGCGCTGAACTGGCGGCGAAACCTGCAGGCTTCACCGCGTTGACCTGGAAGCTTCGACAGAAGAAAGAAAACCACAGATTACGCAGATGGAGAGCCGAACTACCGTTCGGTGGAACAGTTTTTCATAAAATCCCCTCCCATCGGGTGGCAACCCGATTCTCATCTGCGTCATCTGCGGTTAAAAAATCCTGTATATTTCACTGAATGATATGCCGCTTGACACCCATGATCCCGTGTTCTTTTCATGGACATCCCCAACGAGCCCCTTGCATATTCACAGATTCCAACATAAAATTGACATATATTATAAGTCACATGACATATCATGGAGGTCATTGCAATGCTGAGTCCACTTCTGGGATCGGTTAACAAACAACGTGTATTGATCTTCATACAGGCCCGTGACGAAGGCTACGCCCGGGAAATCGCCCGATTTTTCCAAACCGACCTGTTCCCGGTTCAGAAACAGTTGGAGAAGCTGGAAGGCGCCGGCATCCTGTTCAGCAAAGCAGTCGGAAAAACAGTGATCTACTCTTTCAACCCCAGGTACCCGTTCCTCGGCGAACTCCGTGCTTTACTGGCCAAGGCGCTGACCTTCTATCCGCAGGCCGATCGAGAAGCCCTGCTCGAAAACCGCCGTCGGCCACGGCGCCGTGGTAAACCGCTGTGAAACCGATTTCTGCAATGACACTACCCGAACTGGCAGCGTTTGTTTCTTCTCATTTAAGCGCTTCGGGGGTTCAGGTCGTATTGTCAGGTGGTGCCTGCGTCACAGTCTACTCACAGAACGATTACCAGTCGTTCGATCTTGATTTCATCGAAAATGTCAGTACTCCGTATAAAAAATTGAAGCGCATCATGGGCGAACTGGATTTCATTCCCAAAAACCGATATTTCGTCCACCCAGACACACCATATTTTGTTGAATTCCCTGCCGGTCCCCTTTCCGCCGGAGACGAACCGATCACTGAGATTATTGAACGACAGTATGCAACAGGAACATTAATCCTTATATCCCCCACAGAATGCATAAAGGATCGCCTGGCGGCATATTATTACTGGAATGACCGGCAATCGCTGAAGCAGGCGGAAATGGTGGCAATGCATGAAACAATCAATCTCGCCGAAATTGAGCGCTGGTCGAATCATGAAGGGAAAATGAAGGAATTTCAAAATATCAAATCATTGCTCTCAGAATAGGCAGGGCATCATACTACTGCACAGGTGGAGACCAGCACCGCCCCTTCGTATCAACGACCTTCCAACAGAAAAATTTTAATCACAGATTACGCAGATGGATAGCCGAACTACCGTTCGGCGGAACGGTTTTTCATAAAATCCCCTCCCATCGGGTGGCAACCCGATTCTCATCTGCGTCATCTGCGGTTAAAAATCCAGTGGTCCCTGTCCAGAATGTCCGGCGCTACGCAAGCGGATCATATCCGTTCAGCAGAGCCGTGTGCTCCGCATCCCAGTCGAAACTCGCCTTGCCGAAATCGTATTCCTCGCGGGCCCGTTTCAAGACTTCCGCTTCACCTTTGTGATCCCATTGTTCCATCACCGTCTGCCTCCATTTTTTTCAAAACAATGTGCCCTGGCGATCCGACAGCGAATCCCCATATATCGATCTCTAAAATCCTTGAGTCTGCAGAAAGGCGTAAACGCCCTCGGCCAAGAGTCGATGGCCCTGTTCATCGAGATGAATGCCATCGGTATCCGGACAGCGCAGGAATTCCTGGGTATTGAGAAACCAGCATCCGTGAGCCATGGATACTTGCCGATACAACTCGGGAAGGCGGGACGCCTTGAGCTCCATGCCCGCAAACAGGTCGGTAAAGGCCGACAGCCGTCCAGGCAGGGGCGGCGGCAGGATCAGCACCCGCGGCGCAGAACCGTAGGGCTGCCAGGTACAGATTCCGATCTGTTCAAGCAGACGCTCAATGCCCCGGGCGATCAATTCCGGATCGACACCATAGTGGGCTTTCATATCGTTGCTGCCCAGCATCAGGATCACCAGGTCGATGGGCCGATGGCTTTCCAGGCAGGGTCGAAGATGGCTCAACCCGCTGCGTCCCTCGTTGAAGGGGTCATCGAGGACGGTGGTGCGATGGTTGAGCCCCTCTTCGATGATCATGAATTGAGGCCCCAGCATTTCAGACAAGCGGCCGGGCCAGCGCTGACGCCAGGGAAAGCGGGATCCGTCCGCTGGATTGTAGCCGAAGGTATTGGAATCCCCGTAACACAAGATCGTTTTCATGCGCTCACCTCCAATAAGTTAGAATTCTAATCTTAACCATAAAATTTTTTACGCTTTGAGCACGAGGTGCTCCTGCAGGCGAGCCAGAAGTTGGTTCAGGCGGTCCTGCTCTTCGATCGAGAAAATAGCGCTGAGATCGAGCCCGCGGTTGCCCTTGAAGCCCGCGGCCATCACCGATTGCACCTTGTCCCGTCCGGCCCGGGTGATCTCGATCCGGAATCGCCGGCGATTGTCTTCGTCCTGCTCCCTGGCAATCCAGCCCTGCTTTTCCAGATTCCTCAGAATCACCGTGGCCGTGGGACGATCGCAATAGAGCATATCGGCCACCTGGGCCGGATGGAGCGTCTTGCCGCGCATCAGTTCCTGCAATACATGCAGTTGTTTGATGGTGATGCCATGGGGCAGCAACTGCCTCTGCAGGCGTCGGGTCCAGGTCAGGTAAATGATGCCGATTCGGGAAATGGGCAGCTGATTCGATCGACTCATGATTAGAACTCTAACTTTATTTTCAATAAAAGTCAAGACAGTGTATGCGTCCATAACATCCTGGGCGCCTGTCGTTGTTTGACTTGTCCTTTCAATGGGAGCCTCCCAAGGTATTCAGGAGGTTGAGAAGGTTTAGATAGTTGAGAGAGTTTAGCCAAGGATACATCTGTCTTTCACAAATCCCGAATTCCGAATCCCGTCTCGTGTCTCCCGTCGCGTTCCAGCAGCCCTTTGCTTATCCGGCACCTATCGATCTCATTGCGCGAAGGGATCATATCCGTTCAGCAGATGGTTGCGGATGGGCAGAAACAGGTTCTCGGGGAGCTCGTTCCTGGAAAACCATCGCCATTCCGCGCATTTTTCGGGCTCGCGGTTGACCGCCTCGCCATCCGGACATTCCGCTTTCATGAACAGGGTGACGTAATGCTTGTCCTCGGAAACAAACACATCGTTGGTGGCGAATACGAAGGTGGATGTTTTTATTTCAAGCCCTGTCTCTTCGAACACTTCACGAGCGGCGCAGACTTCCCAGCTTTCTCCATATTCAAGATGACCGCCCGGATAACTCCATTGGCCGTCACCGTGGGCGTTCCGTCTCTTTCCGAGCAGTATCCGGCCGTCGCGGACGATGATCACGCCGATCCCGATCCGCGGACGATCTTTCTGCAGGGGCTCCGCATTTTTTGTAACCATGGGC
>CAYXHZ010000026.1:1678-38425 GCA_964465065.1 uncultured Clostridia bacterium | reverse complement strand
AGCGAAATCGAGTCCAGTGTCCGTTGAAAGCACAGTGTGGTGATTAGTCGAGTCGGAGTTGACAGTAGACTATTCTTACGATAGAACTATATTACATTTGAAAATGTTAAGGGACATAATCCAATGGCTCACCTAACGATGCAGAAACCGGCATTTCTCATTTTTAGAGAGATTCTCAAAAAAAAGACTCAGGGTACGCTGTACCTGATCAGTCCGAATTTTTCCAAGGAGCTGTACTTCTCGGAAGGCAACCTGACATTTGCCAAAACCAGTCTGATTCAGGAACGGATCGGAGAGATACTCTTCAAAATCGGGAAAATAAACGCCAAACAATTCTCCACCATATCCGCTTTGCTCTCTAACACCACGGAAAGAATCGGGAAAATACTGGTATCCCAGGAAATCATTTCCCAGCGGGATCTCTTTTTGGCCCTGCTGTATCAAATCCGTACCATCGCACTTTCCGTCTTCAACCTTTCCGAAGGACAGTGGAACTTCACCTCCGATTTTCCGGAACTGCCCAAGGATTCCCGTTTCAGTATCGAACTGCCGGCTATTCTGTCCGAGGGGATCAAGTCCAGCCAAAATCTGGATTTCTTCCACAATCAGTTCCTCGGAAAAATTGTTGCCGCCCGCCCGCTACCCGAAAGTATCAAAACCTTTCTCAATACACAGGAGATGTATCACCATCACCAGCTGAGCCAGATACCCAACACCCCCGTTGAACAATGGCTGGATCACCATGGTTCCCAATCCGACATCGCCCTCAAGGAGCTGGCGCTCTTTTTCATGCTGGATCTGATCGAGATCAAGGACAATCAGGCCTTCCAGATGCAAAATCAACTGGTTGAACAGATGCTCCAACTTCACGAGAACCTGGCAAAAAACGTGCAGACTCATTACCAGATCCTGGGTGTCGAACCCAAGGCGGACTTCGCCAAGATAAAAAATGCCTATTTTGATCTGGCCAAGAAATATCACCCGGATCATTTCACCGGTCTTCCGGATCCGGATATTCGCGATAAGGCCAACCACATTTTTTCACTGGTGAATCAGGCTTACGATGTGCTCAGCAATACGGACAAACGGCGGAATTACGATGAGTCCTTAACTCGGACCGGCAGCAAATTCGGCAAGGTCGAGGAAAACCTTTCCGAACGGGCGGTTATGCTGTACAAAAAGGCGATGACCTTGTACAAATCCGGTAAATTCTGGGAGGCGTCGCACCTGTTGGAAGAAGCGGTGCGAATTAAAAAAGACAGTTCCGAATACCTCTTGCTGCTGGGACTGAGCCAGATGGAAATTCCCGACCTGCGTCACGCCGCCCAGGCTAACCTGATCCGTGCCTCGGAACTGGCTCCCTACAACCCGGAGCCTCAATATGGCCTGGGCTGTCTGTTCATGGAAGAGAAAATGTACACCCGTGCCGAGAATTTTTTCAGAAAAGCGATATCGATTGATCCTCAACACAAACGGGCCATCAAAAAGATAGAGGAGATCAAGCTGCTCAGCGGCAAGAAAAAAACGAGTCTCTGGGGTATACTGAATAAAAAAGTTTAATCTGCGCTCAGCGTGGTGTGCAGCAGTTTGCGGATCATGTCGGTTTTGTCCTGTACTGCCCGATACGCCGTCTTGGCCCTGGCGGCGAGTTCGTCGGCCCACTGTTTGTCCTGGACGCCTTGCAGGTTGATCAGCACGTTGTAGAGAGCCCCTTCGGCCGCCACCTGGGCGCACAACCCGGCAACGCCGGCATCGGAAAGCGAGTTCTGATTTCCTTTCTGGGTAACAAGCGCCGCCAATTCGGCAATCTCGAGGCTCTTTTCCAGGACAGATAACGGAACCAGACTGGCGTCCTTTGTGGCGCTCTGTATGGCCTGATTGCGGATTTCAACCTCGGCAGGACTGCTCTTGGGTAGCGCGAAGGCGTTCATGATGCCGTTGAAGGCGTCGGTGTCGCGGTCGATCATTTGTACATAAAAGGCCTTCAAGGCCTGGGATTTGACGGATATAGACTCCATTTCCGGCCAAAGGTCTTTGTATTTCTTTTTTCCGTAGGTCAGATTCCCGACCATGGAAGTCAATCCGGAGGCCAGGGCGCCGCAAAGGGCCGCAATACTGCCTCCACCCGGTGCCGGAGAATCGGAGGCCAGTTCGTCGGCGAACTCGATCAGATTCATGGACACTAAAGGACCCGGGCGATTGAACCGGTACTCGATGACCCGTTCCGTCGGATCGAACGGGGCGATTTCGTTCAATCCCAGGGTTTGAATGGCCAGGCGGACCAGTTCGGGCTCGGATACAGCGCGACTCTTTCCCTGTTTTTCGAGAGCGTGGCGGCCGGTGTCGAGCAGAGCTTGAAGCGGTACCAGTCCCACCAGCTCGCTGCCGGTTACCCGTACGCCGGATTCGCAGGCGAAGCGTTCGCATTCTTCAAAAACCCGGTATATGGGGGTTGCGTTGAAATCCAGGATGTTGACGGTCACCTGGGCCATCTGGTATTCCGGAATATACCAGCCCATTCCCTGCACTCCGCTCAGGGTTCCGGGAATCGTTTTGGATTCTCCGCTTACCGGATCCTTGACGGTTCGGCCCTTTTCGCGGATACGCTTGGCGATATCGTTGGCGATCTTGGTGTCACGGCTGTTGATGTTGATGTTGTAGGCGATCAGGAAATCCCGGGCGCCGATGACGGTGGCTCCGCAACGGGGATTGAAGGTGGCCGGTCCGTAATCCGGCTGGAATTCCTTGGTTTTCAGTTTTTCGGGCAGCGCTTCGTATTCTCCGGCCCGGATATCGGGCAGGCGTTTACGTTCCTCGCATGTCGCCGCTTCGGCGTACAGGTAAACCGGAATGCCCAGTTCGCTGCCGACCCGTTGCGCCAGCTGATGGGCCAATTGTACGCATTCCTGCATGGTAATGCCCGATACCGGCACGAAAGGGCACACATCGGTGGCGCCCATACGGGCGTGAGCTCCTTTGTGCTGGCTCATATCGATAAGTTCGCTCGCTTTGCGAATAGCTGAAAATGCAGCCTGGACAACCGCTTGAGGTTCGCCGGCGAAGGTGATGACGGTTCGGTTGGTTTCTTTTCCGGGATCGACGTTGAGCAGCTGCACTCCGCTCTGTCTGGTGATCTCGGCGCTGATCTGGTCTATGACGGCCATGTCACGGCCTTCGGAAAAGTTGGGTACGCATTCAACAATTTTTTGCATCCTGTATCTCCTAGTCTTTTATGCCTTTTCGTTTCTGGTTCTGCTTCCGCCAGGCGACGATGTTTCGATGATGACCGGAGCTCAACACCTCGGGTACCGGTATCCCCCGGAATACACTGGGTTGAGTGTACTGCGGAAACGCAATCTGGCCTTCTTCGAAGAAGGAATCGGTTTCAACGCTTTCCGGGTTGCCGATGACACCGGGAATCATCCGGCTGACCGCTTCGATGACGGCCATAGCCGCAACTTCACCGCCCATGAGCACGTATTCGCCGATGGACAGTTCTTCGTCGACCAGAGTATCGATATAGCGCTGATCGACCCCCTCGTAACGGCCGCAGACCAGAATCAGGTGAGGCTGTTTGGCCAGCATCTTGGCCTTTTCCTGGGTGAACCTTCCGGCGTAGGCCGACAGCAGGACCACTCGTCCTGGCTGTTCATGGACAATGGCTTCAGTTGCTGAAAACAACGGACCCGGCATCATGACCATGCCGGCGCCGCCGCCGAAAGGACGATCATCCACCTTGCGGTGTTTATTGTTGCTGAACTGGCGCAGGTCATAAGCCTTGATGTCGATAATGCCGTTTTCAAGCGCTTTCTGAATCAGACCGATTTGTGAAAAAGCGTGGATCAATTGCGGGAATATGCTCAACACTGAAAAACGCATGGTCAATTGATGTCGAGCAAACCTTCCGGTAGGCTCATGGTCAGGCTTCGGGAGGATTCATTCATTTCCAGCAGCCATTCCGTGACCAGCGGGATAAGGTGCTCCCGCTGGTCCGGGCCGAGAACGTCAAGAAGAGGCTGTAAGGTACGGTCCAGCACTTCCTGCACGGTACCGACCATCTGCCCTCGTTCATTGAGTACTGTCCAGCCGCTCAAATCTGGGGTTCCGCTCCCGTCAGATTCCGGTTCGGCGCTGGGCTCGATGTCGCTGTAAATGGAGCAGCCGATCAGGTTGTAGGCGGCGCTGATGGTGTCGATTCCTTGGAATTTAAGCAACAGGCAGTCATTTACCGTGCGTTGTGATTCAATTTGATATCGATGACGAAAATTACCTCGGATCAATTCCACTTCGCTGCCCATTTCCAGGTTTTCCGGAAAATATTCAAGGTTGGAACAAACAACCTCCCCCTTGTTGCCTCTGGTTTTTACGATTTTAGCGAATAAAAACAAAGATGGCTATTGTCCCTCGTAGCGTTCGATGATTTCAAGGTTGAAACGGCGACGTTGTTTCATACCGGCGGCAGCCAGAATGGTGCGAATGGCGCGGGCGGTCCGGCCCTGTTTTCCAATTACTTTTCCGAGGTCTGAAGGGTGTACGCGCAGCTCGAGAATGGTTGTCTGTTCTCCGTCAATTTGAGTTACCGCTACTTGTTCAGGATTGTCTACCAGTGATTTGCAGACTGTCTCAACCAGTTGTTTCACGTTAGCCTCCTTGGTTAGTTATCGCTACCTGCCTTCTTTATTAAGGACTTGACTGTATCGGACGGCCTGGCGCCTTTGAGAATCCAGCTGTTATATTTTTCCATGTCGACCTTCAACTGGGTCTGGCCTGCCAGAGGGTCGTAATGGCCGATCAAATCGATATAACGTGATTCGCGGGGTGCTTGCCTGTCGGTGGCCACGATGCGGTAAAACGGCCGATGTTTTGTACCCATACGGGTAAGTCTGATTACTACCATGCCTAATTGCTCCGTTGATAAAATAATGTCCAATTTAACCCATTTTCGAAAGAAAGTCAAATTTTTTCAACATCTTTCTGAACATAGGTTTCTTCATGACCGATTTGATCTCCATGAATTGCTTGAGCAGTTGATTGACGTCCGAGACGGCGCGGCCGGAACCGCGAGCGATGCGGACCCTGCGTTTGCCGTTGATGATTTTGGGGTTGTTCCGTTCGGCAGTCGTCATGGAATTGATGATGGCCACCATATGCCTCATCTTTTTAGCGTTTTTTTCATCGTCGATCTGGTCTTTCTTGATTCCGGCGCTCATCTGCCCCGGCAGCATGGACATGATGTCGGACATGGAACCCAGCTTGCTGACCTGTTGCAGCTGATCCCGAAAGTCCTCGAGCGTAAACTCGTTTCTCATCAGTTTCTGAGCCATGCGTTCGGCCTGCTTTTCGTCGAATTGCTGTTCGGCGCGTTCAATCAGGGTCAACACGTCGCCCATGCCCAGAATTTTCGAAGCCATGCGGTCGGGGTAGAAACGTTCCAGGTCTGCCGGCTTTTCGCCGACGCCGACGAACTTGATCGGCAGGCCGGTTACGCTGACGATCGACAAGGCGGCTCCACCTCGGGCGTCGGCGTCCATTTTGGTCAGCAGCACCGAATCCAGCGGGATCTTTTCGTTGAAAGCCAGAGCCGAGTTCACGGCATCCTGGCCGGTCAATGCGTCGGCGACGTAGATAACCTCCAGGGGATTGAGGCTGCGGTGTACGGCCAAAAGCTCGTCCATCAGGACCTGATCGATGTGCAGGCGGCCGGCTGTGTCGACCAGGACGACGTCATAACCGTATTCCCGGGCATGCGCCAGCAGATTTTTGCCGATTGTCACCGGGTCGTCGCCCTGGGGTTCAAAGAAGGGAAGCTGCATGTCGTTGGCGATGGTCCGTAACTGTTCCACGGCGGCCAACCTCTTGAGATCGATCGAGCAGAGCAACACGGATCGTCCCTGCTGGCGCAGGTGAAGAGCCAGTTTTCCGGTGGAGGTTGTTTTACCGGTTCCCTGCAGTCCGGTCATCATGATGACCGCCGGTTTGATCGAACTGGTCTTGAGTTCGCGGAAGCTTCCGCCCAGCATGGTTTCCAGTTCGCTGCGCACGATCTTGATGACTTGCTGGTAGGGGGACAGGCTCTGGGCCACTTCGCTGCCCAGGGCCTGGGTGCGGACTTTTTCGATGAATTCCTTGACGACCCGGTAATTGACGTCAGCCTCGAGCAGCGACAGCTTGATCTCGCGCAAGGCGGTCTTCATGTTGTCTTCGGTGATTTTGGCTTCACCTTTCAGATATTTGAATACCTTCTGAAATCGATCCGAAAGTTGTTCCAGCATGATTTGTTCCTTGTAGTTTTACGTTGTCATCGTTATAACATCGGCTGAGGTGTAAGGCAAGAGAATCAGACTTGCTGATCCCATACCTTTCTGAGGATCGAGGTGGTCGAATATCCACGGGTCAAATCGAACAGGCGCACCTCGCCGCCACGTTCGGCGATGATCTCCCGGCCGATCATTTCCTCCAGACGATAATCGCCGCCCTTGACCAGAACCGTTACCGTTGACAGAGTGCGGATCAGTTCCAGAGGAGTGTCCTGTGCAAACGGAATCACGAAATCCACGCAGGCCAGGGCGGCCAGGACTTCGATACGCTCCAGCAGCGGGAAAACAGGACGGTTCCCAGTCTTGGCCAGACGCTTGACCGACTCGTCGTCGTTGACGCCGACAACCAGGATGTCGCCGCAGCTGCGGGAGAATTCCAGGACGTCGACGTGGCCGGGGTGCAGGATGTCGAACACGCCGTTGGTGAATACCGTTTTGGCCGGCTGCAGACTTCGCAGCCGGGCGTCCAGGGCCAATGCGTCGCTAAACAGCTTATCTTTCGGCTTCAAAGTCGATACCTCCAGAGAAGCTCCAATGGTGAGGAATGCGGGCGATTCCCACATCCCGGCTGGCTGAGCCAACCCGGAAGGTATACAGGAAATGATGGTAATCGAAGGGGTAACCGTC
Organism: uncultured Clostridia bacterium; assembly: GCA_964465065.1. GTDB lineage: Bacteria > Acidobacteriota > Aminicenantia > UBA2199 > UBA2199 > CAYMND01. The sequence continues at coordinate 31,481 of CAYXHZ010000026.1, read as the reverse complement.
CCGTTTATGGACCGCAACGTTGAGATAGTAGCTGCCGTTGATCAGGTTCAGGGAGGGAATCTGGACCCGGACCAGACCCTTGCCGAACAGCCGTTTGGGGGTAAGGCGGTCGATATGGGTGTTGGTGCCGTAACATTGAATGCCTTCTGAATTGAAAATGCCGATACCAAAAACAAAATCGTCTTGTTCCTTCTCTTTGCTCTCGACTTCGAATTGCAGAGTCAGGGCTTCGCCGGGTTCATAGATGTATTTTTCCTTGCCATCGGTATCGAGCATTCTGATGTTCTGCAGTGTCACTTCCTGGCTGCCCCAGCGCTTCTCGCGTTCCTCTTCGGCCACTTTCTCCTGCTCTTCGTGCAGGGCTTCGGCCTTGACTTCGTCCTTTTTGCCGACATATTCCAGGTAACTGTCCGTGACCCGCTTGGTGTGCCCCTGCATTTCGATCCGACCATGCTTGAGCCAGATGACTTCGTCGCTGATCCGCTCCACGGTGGACAGATCGTGGGAGACGAAAATGATCGTTTTGCCTTTGCGGCGAAACTCGTTGATCTTGTCCAGGCATTTGGGAACGAAGGATGCGTCGCCGACCGCCAGCACCTCGTCGACCAGCAGAATGTCCGGATCGACATTGATGGCGATCGAAAAACCCAGCCGCATATACATTCCCGACGAATAGGACTTCACCGGGTTGTCGATGAAGTCTTCCAACTCGGCGAAACGGACGATTTCGTCGTACAAAGTCTGAATCCGCTTGCGGGTCAGGCCCAGGATAATGCCGTTGATGAAGATGTTTTCCCGGCCTGAGATTTCCGGGTGGAAGCCGGCGCCAAGCTCGATCAATGCGGAAATGCGTCCATCGGTGACGATGGAGCCGGAAGTCGGTCTGGATATGCCGGCCAGGATTTTGAGCAGAGTGCTTTTCCCGGATCCGTTTTCACCGATGATACTGACGGTTTTGCCTTTGGGTATGGTAAAGGAGACATCGGATAACGCCTCGAATTTTTCTGCGGCAGCCAGTTCGGAAAACAGGGTGCGGTTGACCAGAGCGCTTTTCAGAGTCAGAAATTTATGACGATTGGCATATTTTTTGTAGTACTTGCAGATGTTTTCGGCAACAACGGCGTTCATGTCAAACCTCTTCGACGAAAGTGTCGCGAAGCCGGTCAAAAATCAGGTACCCCAGGTAAAAAAGGAGCAGACCGACTGCGAAAGTGACCGGAATTTTTTTCCAGTGAGGCAAAGAACCGTAATATAACGCGTAATGGTAGGCCTCGATGATATGGGTCATGGGGTTAAGGGTCAAAACCCATTTGACCAAGGCGTTCTTTTGAATCATTTCGGCGGCGTAGGGGTATATGATCGGAGTGGAGAAGAACCACAGCGTCAGCAGATTGGACAGGATGTCCTTGAGGTCGCGGAAATGAACGGTCAGGGAGGCCACCAGAAAAGACAGGCCCATGGTGAAAACCAGCTGTACCAGCATGGCGACGGGGAGAAACAGGATCCAGAGCGTCAGACCCTTGCCGAAGATTATGAAAAACAGGATCAGGATGGGCAGGCCCAAAACGAAGTTGATCAGGTTGGTCAGGACCACCACCACCGGAAACACTTCCACCGGGAACTGGATTTTCTTGATTAGGTTGCCTTGAGCGAAGAGAACGTTGGACGATTCGATGATCGAGGAATTGAACCAGGTCCAGGGCAAGAGACCGGTGAACAGGAAAACGGAGTAATGGGCGCCCTCTATGCCGGGAAAGCGGTTGGGCAGCATCATCCCGAAGATGACGGAGTAGACTGCCAGAAGGAGCAGCGGGTTGAAAAAGCTCCAGAAAAAGCCCAACACGGTGCCTCGGTAGCGGGCTTTCAGGTCGCGACTGACCAGGGTGACGATCAATTCGCGGTAGCGGTACAATTCTATGACCTTTTTGATCATTCTGTTCACTGTCCTTGCAGAATTGCTGTCATTTCCGCAGAATGTACGCCTGGCCGTGAAAAAAGTACCAGCGGTGCTTGGCGTCGCTCGACTGCAGATTCAGCTGTCAATTGTATCAAAAAGCGTTCGGTTTTACCATCGGGGAAGGGCTTGACCGCCCGGTAGCGTTCAATGAACAGAGAAAATCGGCTGATCAAAGCACGAAACTCTTCTTCCCGCTCGGCAGGCAGAATCATGATCAGGCGTCCCGAAGGCGACAGGCGGTCGTGGATCACGCTCAACAGGGTTTCGATTTTCAAGCCGATTTCCCATTTGGCAAGGGCGATTTCCCGATTCGGGCTGATGCGGCCGGCCGTCGGCGCAAAAAAAGGAGGATTGGAAAAAATCAGGTCGGCGGGTTCGTGCCGGCTGCATGGGGACAAGTAATCGGCGCAGACGACGTCGAGGCGCCCCTGCAAACCGTTGACCCGGGCATTGCAGGCACAAAGGCGGGCGTAAAACGGCTGGATTTCGTAGACCGATACCTGTTGCAGATGATTTTTTGTCAGGAGGAGCAGGGAAATGACACCGCAACCGCCACCGATTTCGACGGCTCGGATTGTGCGGGGCTGAAGGCCGATGAAATCGGCCAGAATCGGGGCGTCCACGGAAAAACGCCAGCCCCGTCGCGGTTGATGGATGATCACCCGGCCCCGGTAGAATGTGTCGCGGGTCAGTTCTCGGCCTTGTTGCCGGTTGGGGACGGGGCACATTATGCCAGGTGGCGGCGCAACAGATCCAATGCGGCCATCTCCGCACGCAGACGGACCTGGTCGCGAGTACCCGGGAAAACCTGGTGGAACGGAACTTCCATATCGTGACCGCTGATGTGCACGAAGACCAGCCCGACGGGTTTTCCGGCAGAACCTCCGTCCGGACCGGCGATGCCGGTGATTGCCAGGCCGAAATCCGTACGGCAGAGCGTCCTGACTCCTTGCGCCATGGCGGCGGCGCAACGGGCCGATACAGCACCGTGTTCCGCCAGCAGGGTCGCTTCAACACCCAGCAGGCTTTGCTTTATACGATTGTCATAGGCAATCACGCCACCCACGAAAACCTTGGAGGCCCCAGCAGCTTCTGTGAGGCGGCGTGCTACTCCGCCGGCCGTGCAGCTTTCGGCACAAGCCAGTGTCTTGCCCAGGCGGCCCAGGTTGCGAACCAGTTGTGCGGGCAACGAAGCCAGATCGTCATCGAGAACATAATCGGCCAGCGTGGCGCGTATGCGGCCGTGCAGGTCGTCGACCTGTCGTTTCATCTCGTCCATGTCTTTGCGGGATCGGCCGGTCAGGTGTACTTCGACCAGACCCGGTGAAGCCAGAACCGTTGTCTGCACCAGGCGCTGAAGCGGCATGAACAGCGGTGAGATACGGGAATCCAGGTCTGATTCTCCGATTCCGGAGCAGTGTACAACCCGTTTATACAGAGTGAAATTCGCCAATGGCGCGATTCGGGTCTTCAACGCTTTTTCAAAGATCGGCTGCAGCTCATGACGAGGTCCAGGAAGCATCAGGACTCCCCCATGGCCCAGGGGCAGCCACTGGCCCGGGGCTGTACCCAGATCGTTTTCCAGGATTTCCGCGCCCCTGAGAATGAAGCCCTGCCGGGCGTTGATCTGCGGCATCTCCTGTCGCTGCCGGGCGAAGCGCTGCCGGATCTGTTCCACGATTTCTTCATGGTAATCCAATTCCAGTCCCAGGGCATCGGCTACCGCTTCCCGGGTGCGGTCGTCCTCGGTTGGTCCCAAGCCGCCGGTGATGACGACCAACTGGGCCCGCTTGAGGGCGTTTTTTACTACCCAGCTCAGGTTGTCTGTCTGGTCGCCGACCTCGATCATCATGTCGGACAGAATGCCATATTCCCGCAACGCTGCGGCCAGGTAAGGTCCGTGCTCGTTCTGTCTCTCTCCTGTCAGCAGCTCGTCGCCGACAGCCACCAGGTATGCCCTCATGTTGGCTTCCGTTTATCTCTTTTTGAAGAAGGTCGGCATGACCTTGCTCAGGGTGCCGATCACCTTGTCTGCCAAACCGTCGACCGGTCCGACCAGTTCGTCGTAATATTTGCGGGCCACCGCATGGTTGGGCTCCAGTTCCAGGGCGCGCTTGAAATAGGTCTCGGCCCGCTTGAACAGCTTTTCACGGTGAAACAGCAAGCCCAGCGCCACCAGCGGCTCGGCGTTCCATTTTTCCATTTCGACCACTTTGTTGAGGTTGATCTCGGCATCGCGCCGGTATTCGACCAGGTTGGACTGGGCCAGGCCCATCAGCAGGTAATAGCCGGGTTTGTTGGCGTCCAGTTTCAAGGCCTGGGTCATGGCCAAAAAGCAATCCCGGTAACGCTTCTGGGCGTACAGAGCTTTGGCCTTCAGATAAATTTCCTTGGCCTGCTCGTCCGGTTCGGGTTCCACCACATCTTGGGCCGAAAACTCCCGGAAGCCGCGTCCGTCGTATTTGGCGCGCTCCTGATAGTCGAGCAGAACGGTTTGAATCCGGTTCAGCAATGCCGCCAGCTGTTGGGCCAGTGCCGGATCCTGGCTTTTGATGGTGGTCAGGAGGTTTTTTTTGTGAGCGAGGGCGGTCTCGATCTCGCTCTGGGTCGCCGTAACCGGTAAGGCCAGATACTGGTAGTAATTTTTTTTACCGCTCTGCAGCGCCGCTACGGCGGCTTTGCACTCGTCAAGCATGGCCAGATTGCTCATCGGTCACTCCCCTGTTCCCGCTTGCGCAGCGCTTGGCGGAAACGCACTGAACCATGTGCTTTCCGGGTATTTTTTCAAACGCCACTCGATACGGCGCTGGATTTCCCGGATCACCCGTTCACCCCATTCGACCGGATTTTTCTGCAGATGTTCCAGTGCCGGCTCTTCAATCAGCATCAGACAATCCCAGGCCTTCTTGTCCTGGGCTCCCAAGCCGATCAGTGCCTGAATGAAAGCCGGGTCCGCAAATAGATCCTGAGCCGGTTTGGGGATGGTGCCGCCTTTCTTGTAGACGTAATCCCGATTCAATTCCAGGAACCGTTGCGCGGCCTCGAGCGCCGGGGCATAAATCACCTCGTTGTAACGGGGATCGAGGTATGTGATCAGCTGTTTGACTTGTTCCAGTGACTGCACTTGGGCAAAGGCGGTTTTGCTCAGCGCGGCGCCGGCGTTGATGGTGGCTTGCTTGTCGATGAGGCGGGTGAAACGGATCAGGTATTGGACCTTGTCGATGTCCATGCGTGATTTGAGCCTCTTCAACTGCTCCTCTCCGATCTTGATGTCCCGCTTGCGTTTGTTGAGTTCGCCCCGTTCCAGAAAAGAGAAACCCATCAGCATTTCGCCGAAGAATCCGCACTCGTCGCTGGTTTGGCAAATTCCGATGGCCTTGTCGAAGTCGGACATGGCGAAGGCTTTATAGGCCTCTTCGCATTCCGATTGCGACCATAGCACGCCAATGCCCAGCAACAGGCCCCAGACGATGCAAATTTTCCCCTTTCCAGTATGGTTCATGGCTAAACTCCTTTTACAATTAAGGATTACATGAGAAAGATAACAGAAGATCGGTCGTATTTCAATGAAAATGCGAGCGTTTCCTGCAAACGGTTCGCTATCTGTCAAGGCCTGGGGGCCGCAAGGGGGCAGCAAATTTGACAGAGCAGTTTAAACTGATAAAATGAACCGTACATCAATTTTAATCATATATATAGAGAGGTTAATATGAACAAAAAGACGTCTGCCGAGTTAATGGCCATCGAACACCAGTTCGGGGCTCACAATTACCATCCTTTGGAAGTCGTGATCTGCAAGTCGGAGGGGATCTGGGTCGAGGATCCCGAAGGCAAGCGGTATATGGACATGTTGTCCGCGTATTCCGCAGTTAATCAGGGGCACCGGCACCCGCATATAATCCAGGCGCTCAAAGATCAGGCCGACATTCTGACCCTGACTTCCCGGGCGTTCTTCAACGACAAGTGGCCGGTGTTTGCCGAAAAGCTGGCCAAACTGGTCGGCAAGGACATGATTCTGCCGATGAACACCGGTGCAGAAGCGGTGGAAACGGCCATCAAGACCATGAGAAAATGGGGCTATATGGTCAAGGGCGTCGAGAAAGACAAGGCCGAGATCATCGTTTTTGAAGAGAATTTCCACGGACGTACCACCACCATCGTCTCTTTTTCGACCGATCCCGGCGCGTACGAAAACTACGGTCCGTTCACCCCCGGCTTCAAGGTCGTTCCCTACAACGATTTGGAAGCGGTCAGAAAAGCGGTCACCGCCAACACGGTCGGTATTCTGGTCGAACCGATCCAGGGCGAAGCCGGAGTCAACGTTCCGGATCATGGCTTTCTGAAAGGATTGTCTGACATTTGCCGTCAGAACAAGATCCTGCTGGCTTGCGACGAAATTCAGACCGGGTTCTGCCGTACCGGTAAACTCTTTGCATATATGCACGAAAACATCGAACCGGATCTGATCGTCATGGGCAAGGCTTTGGGCGGGGGTGTGTTTCCGGTCAGCGCCGTGGCCGCCAACAAGGATATTTTGGGCGTTTTCCAACCCGGAACTCACGGGTCGACTTTCGGCGGCAATCCGCTGGGATGTGCCGTGGCCATCGCCTCCATCGATGTCCTGATCAATGAAAATCTGGCCGAGCGAGCCGCTGAGCTGGGTGCTTATTTCATGGAGCAGCTCAAAAGCATCAAATCGGATAAAATCGAGCTGGTACGCGGCAAGGGACTCCTCATCGGTCTGGTGCTGAAGAAATCGGCCGGTAAGGCCCGTGCCTACACGACCAGGCTGAAAGATCTGGGCATTCTGTGCAAGGAAACTCACGATTGGATCATCCGCTTTGCACCACCGCTGGTGATCACCCGGGAAGAGATCGATTCGGCGATGGAAAAAATCCGTTCCGTACTGAGTTGATGCTTCTCTTTGTGGTTGACGCTTCTCCCGAGCTGGGCTTCGGGCACCTGAACCGGTGCCTGAACCTGGCCCGGCTGAACCGGAGCCGGAGCGAGGTTCTGTTCGCCCTGAAGTACGACAAAACGGCTGCCGCTGTTTTGGAGAAAAACCGCTTCTCCTATGTCACCGATTTTAAAACGGTCAACTGGAGCGGACAAGCGGATCTGACTGTATTTGATGTGTGCAGGATACTCCCCGAATACTCGAGTCTGCTGGCAGAACTGAGCAAACGGTCGCTGCCGGCTCTGCAGATTAACGATTTGGGTTTGAATGTGCTGCCGGGAGTCCCGGTCGTCGACGGTTCGCTGTATCGGTATCCTGCTGGTGCGACAATCGCTTTTTCCGGCCCCCAATATATGATTCTTCACCACAAGTGCCGGCATTTTAATCTGGGGAAGCGATACTACCGCAGGCATATCAACCATGTTCTGCTCTCCCTGGGCGGCGCGGCCGGGTACCGGGATATCCGCAAGATCGTGGATGTGCTGGCGCGGCAGCGTTTATCCTGCAAGATCGCTCCCGGTTTTCTGCTCAAGAAGAATCAGAAAAAAGTACTGACCAGGCTGTACAGCAAAATCAGTTGGGTGGGCCAGACAGAAAGTTTGGCCCGATCGCTGTACCAAAGCGACCTGGCCGTTATCTCCCCGGGGGTGACCGCCTACGAAGCCGCCGCCACGGGAACGCCCTGTTTGTACTTGTCGCACCATGAACTTCAGGAACGAACCGCGAGCTTGTTCGAAGAGCATGGAGTCGGCTGCAATATGGGGCTGATAGCGCGGTTCGATTCCGCCAGTCTTGTCGCCGTTCTGCAAAAGTTGACGGTCGAGCAACGGGCGGCGATGGGCGGGCGCGGAAAAGTTCTGGTTGATGGCCTGGGATTGTACAGAGTCAATGAAATCCTCAAAAATGCCGTTATTATATAAATAACGGTCATTGTTTCGGAGGATTGACATGAATGTACTGATTACGGCGGCATCCCGGCGCGTGGCTCTGGTCAAGCTGTTCAAACAGGCGATTCGGCCCCTTGGGGGCAAGGTGATCGCGGTCGATAACGAAAAGTATTCTCCGGCGCTTTTTTTTGCGGATCGAGTTTTCAAGGTGCCGCTGGTCAAAGATGCCAATTACCTGAAGTGCATCGCCGCGATTTGCCGCAGTGAGAAGATCAGCCTGGTCATTCCGACCATCGATCCGGAACTGGGGTTTTGGGCGCAGGCCAAGGAGGAATTTTCCCGGGATGGCGTCAGTGTGTCCGTATCGGATCCCGACACGATCCGCATATTTACGGACAAATGGAATACCTTTCAGGCTCTGTCTAAAACAAACATACCCTTCCCGCACAGCTTTTTCCCCGGCAAGGATGTTTTGCCCACCCATTTTCCGCTGTTTGTCAAACCGCGGGACGGACGGGGCAGCGTCGGTGCCTACCCGATCCGCAACCTCAAAGAGTATTTGTTCTTCAGCGAATATGTCAAAAAGCCCTTGATGCAAACCTACCTGGAAGGAAAGGAGTTTACGGTCGATGCCTTGTTTGACCGGTGCGGCCATCTGATTCTCTGCATACCCCGGTATCGGCTGGTCATCCGTTCGGGGGTCTCGGATCGTGGAATCACCTTTGTCAACCGCAAGCTGACCGAACTGATTCTGGAGATCGGTCGATCTTTTCGGTTTCAGGGGGCGATCAACGTTCAGGGCAAAATCAACAACGATGTCGTCACCTTTTTCGAAATCAACCCCCGTTTTTCGGGAGGGATACAGCTTTCGGCGGCTTCCGGTGTGAATTTTGCGGAACTGCTGGTCAGGGAAAGCCTGGGCGAAACCTTGACGCCGAGACTATACGATTACCAGGAAGGACTGCTGATGACCAGCTACGAGGACAGCCTGTTCGTCGACAAGAGCAATCGTCTGGTCAGCAGCCCGTTGCAGGAGTGATCTTGATGTGTACGATTTTGTTGACAGAAAAATGACCAGAGCATATAATCTTGACAGCATGGATACGAGACAGAATTTTGTCGGGACGTATCCCTCCGAAGGAATATGACTGTTTCAACAATAACTCTTGTGATTTGTGCGGTTGCGATCACGTTGGCCTTCGTTCTGCTCGTGGCCTACCTGCTGCCGGTTCTGCTCAAGATGAGGGATCTGATGGCTGAGGTTCAGTTTGCCGCCGCGGAAGTCCGTCATCTGGCGATTTCTCTGCAGAAGACCAACGAGCGCGTCAATGTCGATCTGGAACGGGTGGATGAGCTGCTCGACAGCTCGCGGCAGACTGTGGCCACCGTTTCGCAGGTCGCGCGCCAGGTCAACGGGGTGTTGATGAACCATTCGGCTGGATTTTTGGCTCTCTTGCCGGCCATCAGGCTGGGTTGGAAGCTGGTGAAAAAAATAAAGGGAGGACGATAATGTCAGATCAACGCAGTTTTGGAAGTTCTTTGCTGACTTTTTTGGGTGGTGCCGCCATTGGCGCCGGTTTGGCCTTGCTGTTTGCGCCGCAGTCGGGTAAAGAGACCCGCAAACAGATCAAAGACGTGGCCGGGAAAGCTGTGGACGAGGTCAAGGAGCGTTCCGAGAAAATGGCTCAGGGCGCCCGCAACGCCGTCAAACAGGTCAAGTCTTTCGTGTCGCACAAAGACGGATTGAAGGACGAATAATCCTGGTTTTTTTTCGTCACGGTGGTGATGATAACCGTAGCGAGCCAATTGACAAGGTTGGCCAAGCCCCCATGGAGGAACTACTATTATGAGAATTTATGAACTGAAAGGAAGAGAAGTGCTGGATTCACGGGGCAACCCGACGGTGGAAGTGCAACTGTCTCTGGAGTCGGGTTTTGAAGTGATATCCTCCGTTCCGTCCGGGGCGTCTACGGGTGTGCATGAAGCATTGGAGCTTCGGGATGGGGACAGCGCCCGCTATAAAGGGAAAGGGGTCTTGAAAGCGGTGGACAACATCAACAAGATCATCGCCCCGGAAATCGAGGGTTTGGATGCGCTGGACCAGCGCCGCATCGATTTGCGCCTGCTGGAACTGGACGGCACTCCCGACAAGTCCAACCTGGGCGCAAACGCCATTCTGGGCGTTTCCATGGCCGTAGCCAAAGCAGCGGCGCAATTTTGCGGCCTGCCTTTGTTCCAGTATCTGGGCGGACCCGGTGCGGTGGAACTTCCCGTACCCATGCTCAACATTCTGAACGGCGGCGCCCATGCCGACAACAGCGTCGACCTCCAGGAGTTCATGATCATGCCGGTCGGTGCACCCTGTTTCCGCGAGGCCCTGCGCATGAGCGCCGAAGTGTTCCATACGCTGAAAGCCGTTCTCAAGGAGAAAGGCTACAGCACGGCGGTTGGCGACGAGGGCGGTTTCGCTCCGAACCTGAAGTCGAACGAAGAGGCTCTCCAGGTCATCATGCAGGCTATCGAAAAAGCCGGTTACAAGCCAGGCGAAGACATTTATATCGCGTTGGACCCGGCGGCCAGCGAGTTTTTCGATGATGGCAGATATGTGTTCAAAAAATCGACCAAGGCGAGCATGACCCCTCGGGAAATGGTCGATTACTATGCCGATTTGGTCGCCAAATATCCGATCATTTCGATCGAGGACGGCCTGGCCGAAGACGACTGGGAAGGTTGGAAAATCATCACCGACAAGCTGTCTGCCCGTATTCAGCTGGTCGGCGACGACCTGTTCGTCACCAACCCCAAGCGACTCAAGATGGGCTTCGACCGTCAGGTCGCCAATTCTATCCTGATCAAATTGAACCAGATCGGCACGGTCTCCGAGACGATCGAGACCATCCGCATGGCGCAGCGGCACCGATATACCGCAGTGGTATCGCACCGCTCGGGTGAAACCGAAGACACCTTCATCGCCGATTTGGCGGTCGGATTGGGTACCGGGCAGATTAAAACTGGTTCGACTTCGCGAAGTGAACGGATTGCCAAGTACAATCAGTTGATGCGGATCGAGGAAAAACTGGGCGATGCGGCGGTCTACCCCGGCTTGGCCACCTTTACCAATCTCAACAAATAGCAGTCTGTCCGTTTGTTGACGGCGGCCTGGCTGCCTTCGCAAACAATTTGGAGGCGTTGAAGATGTGCGCAGCCTCTCCGCTGAACGTGAAATCTCTCAAAGAACAGGTATACGATTTTTTACGCGAGCAGATTCATCGCCGGATTCTCAAGCCCGGCATGGCTGTCAGTCTGGATAAAACCAGTCAGGAACTCGGCATCAGCCGCACCCCGTTACGGGATGCATTGATTCAATTGGAGATGGAGGGCTTTGTCACCATCAAGGCGCGCCGGGGCATCTACGTCAACAGTCTCAGCCTCCAGGAGATCGAACAGTTCTATCAGGTCATCGGCGCCCTGGAGCAGTCGGCCTTGCTGATGACTGGTGCCCGGCTCGAATCAGCGGCGATCGCCGAGATGCGCCAGCTCAACGAGGGTATGCGCCACTCTCTTCAGGAAGATCAGTATGACCGCTTTTACCAGCTGAATCTCGCCTTTCACAACAGCTACCTGTACCCTTCGCAAAACCAGCATCTGATCCGTATCGTCGACAATCTGAAGAAAAGACTGTACGATTTTCCAAACCCGGAAAAGTGGCTCAAGGAATGGGAACTTTCTTCAGTCGAAGAACATGAACGACTGGTTGAATATCTGGAACAGAAGGACGTGTCGGCGGCGGCGCGCTTTGTTCACGATGTGCACTGGGGCTTTGAATATCAGCGGACTTTCATCGTGAAATACTATTTCCCTGAAGCTTGAACCGGGGGGATTCGACGGTGCCGTTTCCGCCTCGGTCCTGCCTTGGCGTTTGCCTGGGAGAGAACGGACAGCGGTCGTGAGCATCATGAAAATCACGCCACAAAGCCTTGCCCGGAGCTTGGCCACCGGTAGGCTGCCGGCACCGGTCATCGTTCTGACCGGTCCGAATGGCAGCGGAAAAAGTCGCTGGCTCAGAGAACATCTGCCGGCGGCAATTCAGCTGAATCCAGCTCCAGAGCCATTGGAAATCCAAACCATGGCGAAGTGGCGCTTGCTTCACCTGCTGCAGTTTGATACCTTGCTGAGCGGGTTTTTCGAGGATGAACTCATTTGGCGTTGCCCGGATTGCGGGCAGCCGAACGCGAAAAGTTCGCTGAGCGATCTTGGCGAACGGTTGCGGCGGGATTTCTCCTCCCTGGTCATGATCGGTTTCCCGTTTTCCGGTTATCGCCAGGCTCTGGTTGAAAAAGGATTCTGGCGGATCATGACGCCGGAAGGCCTGCAGGGCTTTCCGCAACAGGAATGGATTCAAGCCGATATCCTCGTGGATCGTCTGGATCTGAGCAAAGTCGATGGCGAAAGGTTGACCGAGACCATCCAGCAGAGCTTTGTTGCCGGATTGGGTGTGGTGGCGGTTCTGAGTGCGGGCCGGCGGTACACCTATGGATCCCGTTTTCACTGTCCATGCTGCAACCGTCAGGAGAACGCCCTGAGCGCTCAGGATCTGGCCGCCTGGTGCCAGGGCAGAAAGGAGATAGACGGTCACTGGGAACAGTTTGAATGGCGGGGTGAAAACCTGCGGGCTGTGCTGGCGGGCTCGGCCGAACAATGGCTGACGAGAACGGCTCTGGGCGGGACGCCATGGTGGCCGGTATGGACGGAGCGCCTCGAGGCGCTGAAAGATTTCGGCCTGGCGGCCATCCCGTTGGCGAGTTCATGGAATGGTCTTTCCGGTCGGGAACGGGGATTGTTGCTGCTGGGCAGATGCCGGCAATGGCGGGTCAGCGGTCAGGATCTGATCCTGGATCATCCGGAAAACGATCTGGCGATGGCCGATCTGGACAAGGTCCGGTCGCTGATCGGGTATTTGGCGGGACTTGGCAACCGGATCTGGCTGGAAAGTAACAGCCCCGGTCTGATCGAAAATTACCCGATCCGCATCGATTTCGGCCGCAAGCTTCAGCTAGGTAGGCCTGAACCGTCCCTGCCGGCCAGCGATCCGCTTTCTCTGGGCTCCCAGGTGCTGACACGACGTATCCAGCGCTACCGAAAGGAACATGATGGCGGCGATCTGCTGATCCTGCGGGGCGGCGCTGGCCGTGACGAGAGTCAACGGCTCCGCGAGCTGTTTGCCGAACTGAAAGCCGTGCCGACCAAGCTTGTCCGCAACATTGAATTGCTGGATTCGGATCCGTGGCAGCGTCAGCCCGTCCGGCAATGCCTGCTGGAAGCCACAGGAATCTGGTCCTGGCTCAGTGCCGAGCTCTTGAATCAGGAAGAATCCAGACGGATGCGTTTGCTTCCCAACCACTTTGTCCGAAGCGATCCGCTGGGAGCCTGTTCGGCCTGCGCGGGGAATAGCGATCCGGATCTGCCCTGTCCGGTTTGTGGGGGTACAGGGCTGGGGGCCAGGGTGCTGTCGCTGAGTTTTGCCGGCATTTCGGTCCAGACTCTGTGGCGGGAAGCTGTCGGCTCGATCGGCGCCAGAATCGCCGATCGTCTGCCGGTCCAGTTCGCCGGGCGCATCGAGTCGCTGCGGCGTGTCGGTCTGGCCGCTTATCCAGGCTTATGGCCTTTATCGGCTCTGAGCGGCGGTCAGGAACATGGGTTGGCGGTATTGAACCTTCTCTGGAACTCCCCGCCTCCGTCCGTACTGGGTTTCGTTGAGCCGTTTCGCGGGCTGGATCTTGCCTTTTGCCAGGAGATCGCCGGGCAGATGGATCTCGCCGTCAAGCAGGGCCTGCTGCTCTTGTGCATCGGCAGCCGCTTGTAAAAACCGCGGCCAGTTAAAAATATCAGAAAAGGGCTTGACAAAGAAGAAAGAGATGCATACATATAACATGACAAATTCACGACTGTTTGTTTTGAGGTAAAAAGAAGATGCAACAAGTTGAGATTTTATCGTGGGCGACATTGGATGCCCTCCGACAAGCGGCGACCAGAGTATTCGAGACCATCGGCGATATCGATACCGACGAACAGATGTCGGTTTTCTGCGCAGTCGAAGATGATTACCTTGAGCTTTTTTACAGCGAAGTCGACGCCAACTTTTTCCGCCATTTTGAAGATGAAGAGGAACTGTTCAAGTATATTCAGATTCGTAAGAACGATGCCGGAGAGGATGATTACGAAGCGGTCGATTATTACGAGGACGATGAAAACTTCGACGAGAACGGAGGCGAGGACTTTTCGGATTACTCCGGTCATGACGAAGACGAGGATGATTATTGAGTCAATCCGCCAAGGCCAACCAATTCTGGAAAATTGCGTGTGAACCGGCTGTTTGGTTTGCAGTCGGGCGGGAGACCGGTTTCCCCGGATAATCGGACCGGTGTTTAAAGCCAGATCGCTGATTCGTTTTTTTTATAAGGCCTTTAAAAGCTTCATTAGGGAAAACGGTATCGATAAAGCGGCCATATTGGCCTATTACTCGATTTTCTCCTCGTTGTTTCTGATCACGTTCTTCGTGTTTCTTTTTGCCCGATTCATCAAGGATCCGCACCTGGTCCTCCAGACGGTTTATCCGTTTTCCGACGAGTTCTTCTCGTCGATTTCCCCGGAGATTCTGGGCAAAGCCATCGATTTGTCGACAAAGATCGAAGATTTCGGTACGACGGGCGCCCTGTTCTTCCTTTTCCTGGGTTTTCTGATGATCAAGAAAATCGTCCAGTTTGTCAACGATATGTTCATGGTCGAGCGCGGAGAACATTTCTGGGAGAAAAGGTTCCTGTTCAGCCGCCTGCGTGAATTCAGCCTGCTGTTGATCTTCGGCGCGCTGGCCTTTGTCTCGTTTCTGGGAACCAGTGTGCTGACGACCATCAAAGGGATTTTCGAAAACAAGGTGATCATGGGCAAGGTGCTGGATCCATTCGTCACCGAGCATTTGAGCGGTTTCTTCCTGCTGTTCATTCTACCGCTGTCGATGAGTTTCCTGTTTTTGCTCGTGCTCTACAAATGGATCCCCGCCGCCAAGGTCTACCTAAAAGGCGCGGTCATATCGGCGCTGATCACCGCCTTGCTGTGGGAAGCGGTCAAACGGGGCTACACATTCTATCTGGTCCGCTATTCGATCATGGGCAAACTGCACGGACCGATCATCGCGATCATCCTGTTCGGTTTCTGGATGGAAATCTCGATGGCCATCATGCTGTTCGGGGCGAAATTGACTTATCTGTTCGATCAGGAGAAGAAACATGAAACTGTCTGAAATCGCGGCCCATCTCGATGCGGAACTGCATGGGGACGGAAGCGCCGAATGCCTGGGCATACAGGAACCGGAACGTGCCGGGACCCAGGAATTGGCCATGGTCGACACCCGGCGCCACATCGAACCGCAAACGCTGAAGGCCTTGGCGCTCATTTTGCAAAAGGACAGCAGCATCGACTATCCCAACCGTTTACTGGTTGACAATCCGCGCCTGGCATTTTGCCGGGCTCTGGAATTGTTTCATCCGCATCGGCCTCTGTTTCCCGGTATCAGTCCTCAGGCGGCGATCTCTCCGAGTGCCAGGCTGGGTGAAGGCGTATGCGTCGGACCGTTCTCTGTCATCGGCGAGGGCTCAACGATCGGCGCCGGCACGGAGATCCACCCGCAGGTGGTCATCTATCCCGGAGTCCGTATCGGCCGGAACTGCCTGATCTACGCCGGCGCGGTCATCCGCGAGGGTGTCGAAATCGGAGACCATGTCATCGTCCAACCGGGAGCGGTGGTCGGTGCCGACGGTTTCGGCTACCTGGTCGGCGCTGCCCTGGAATTGCGCAAGATTCCCCAAGTCGGGTCGGTTTGCCTGGAAAATCACGTGGAACTGGGCGCCAACAGCTGTGTCGACCGGGGCACCCTGGCGCAAACCCGCATTCAGGAGTACAGCAAGCTTGACAACCTGGTGCAGGTGGCTCACAATGTCGACTTGGGTCCCAGGTGTCGTTTGTCGGCTCAGACCGGAGTGTCGGGTTCGGTGCAAATCGGTGCCGATGTGGTCATGGGCGGTCAGGTCGGGGTGGCCGATCACATTTCCGTCGCGGCAGGCTCGCTGATCGCCGCTCAGACCGGAATTGCCGGTACCATCAAGGAGCGTGGATTGTACGCCGGCAGCCCGCACCAGGAGATGAGTTCCTGGAGACGGAGTTCGGTGCTGCTGAGAAACCTCGATACCTATGTGGACCGCCTCAAGAAATTGGAAAAAAAACTGGAGGAATTGACTGATGAGATGTAGACTGTTGACGACTTGTCTAATCGCAACCGTAATAATCGCCTCTGGCCAGCTGGCGGCCAAGGGAAGTCTCAAGTTCAAAGAAACCAGCCTCAGTTTCGGTGAAATCACCGCCGGCCAGGTGGCCGACCTGCAATTCGAATTCAGCAACAGCGGAGATTCCCTGCTGGTCATCAAACAGGTCAACAGCACTTGCGGCTGCACGGTGACCCAGCTCAGCAAAAAAGAGTACCAACCCGGAGAAAGCGGGGTGATTCCGGTGCGTTTCTTTTCGCGCGGCTACCATGGGCGGGTCATCAAGTCGATCTCCGTGCTCAGCAATGACGAGGAGAATCCGCAGACCCGGCTGCAGATCACCGGTGTGGTCAATCTCACCGAATTCCCCGACATTCAGATCGTTCCCAAGGAGATCAACCTGGGAATGCTGCCGCTTTCCAAGCCGACCAAACAGATACTGACAATCCGCAATCCCGGCAATCTGGAGCTGCGCCTCACCCAGGTGCAGCATTCGCCGGATCTGTACCTGGTTTTTCCCAAAACCATATTGGCTCCCGCGGAAAGTATCGAAGTGGAGCTCACCTACAATCCCAGCCGGCCGGGGAAATTTTCCACTTACGTTCTGCTGACATCCAACGCCCTGGGCAAGGGCCAGGAAATGGTCCGGGTCGAAGCGGAAGTCAGCGAGCGGTGAACTCGGGGGCTGTCTCAGCCAACATCGCGATAAATTCGGCCTCGGTTACGATCGGGATACCCATCTGCCTGGCCTTCTCCAGTTTGGAACCCGGATTGTCTCCAACCAGCAGCTGACTGGTTTTGGCGCTTACCGAAGCGCCAATGGCACCGCCCAGACTGCGGATCAGTTCCGCGGCTTTTTCCCGAGGTTGAAAAGCGGCAAAAGTGCCGGTTATGACCCAGAGCTGACCGGAGAACGGGCCGCTGAGATTCGGCTTGTCTGCGCTCGATTCACTCATGCTCAGCCCCAGTCTGGCCAGATCCTCGATGATTCGCCGATTTTCTGGATCGGCGAAGAATTGGCGGATCGTCTGGACCATGGCCGGACCGATACCGGGAATCGAGGTCAGGCGCTCCAGCTGGTCGCTGTCAGCGATTTCGCGGATTTTGTCCATGGAATCGATCCCGTTGTCGAGCAGCTGGCGGATGGATTGCGGACCCAGGCCTTCGATCCCCAAAGCGGCCAGAACGGCCGAGAACGGACGGCTTTTGCTGTTCTGAACGCTGTCGGCGATGTTGTGGATTTTTTTATCTCCGAATCCGGGTTGTCCGGCCAGAAGCGAGTAATCCAGGCGGTATAGGTCGGGCAGCGAGCGGATGAGACCGAGACTGAAGAGCTGGCGGATGGTCTGTTCCCCCAGACCGACGATGTCCATCTGCCCTTTGGCGGCGAAGAAAATGATCTGTTTCTGGATCCGTTCGGGACATTGTCGGTTGACGCAGAAATGATGGGCCCCGAGCAGCTGCAGGCTCTGTCGGCAGACCGGGCATTGCCGGGGCAATGCGAAAACGGCCGTTTGCCCTTCGGCTTTGTGGACCACTTCCTCGACGGCCGGAATGACGTCGCCCCGCTTGGACACGGTGACCAGATCGCCGGGACCGAGATTCAGGGTGTCGATGGTCAGTTGATTGTGCAGCGTGGCCCGGCTGACGATCGATCCGGAGATCGGCACCGGTTCCAGATTGGCCACGGGGGTGATCCGGCCGTTACGACCGACCTGGATATCGATGGACAAGAGGCGGGTTTCGGCGCAGGGCGCATCGAATTTGAAGGCGATGGCCCAGCGCGGGTGATGGCTGGTCATGCCCATTTTTTCACGCAGCCGGTGCTGATTGATCTTGAATACCAGACCGTCTATCTCGTAGGGCCGTTCGGCCCGTCGTTGGCGGATGGACTCCAGGGTGGCGGCAATATCGTTGAATCCGATTCTGATGATGTTCGGTCGGAGCGGGTCGGAGCGGGCCGGGTCCGGGCCGATGAAATAAATCGGCTGGATCAGGGGAAAGCCCAGATCCTGGAGCTGCAGCAGATTGTCGAGGTGAGTCTGGCTTTCCTGATTGGGGAAATGGGCGTCGTGAGCGGCGAATTTGAGCGGAATGCGGGCCACTTGCGTGGATCGGCTGAGGCGGATGCTGCCGGCGGCCAGGTTGCGGGGGTTGGAAAAGCGGCTCTGCTGGTCCTGGTTGAGGCGTTGGAAATCGTCTTTTTCCAGGTAGATCTCGCCGCGGACGATGACGGGCTCGCTGCAGGCGATGCGCAGCGGAACCTGGCGGATTGTCTTGGCGTTATCGGTGATATCGTTGCCCCGTTCCCCGTCGCCGCGGGTCAGCGCGCTGCCGAGCAGTCCATCCTGATAATACAGTACGATGGACAAACCGTCGATTTTATCCTCGATGACCAGTTCGCTGTCCGGAAACTGGGCCCTGGTTTTGTCGATCCAGGTCGACACCTGGCCGGGGCTGTTCGCCTTGTCCAGGCTGAGTACGGGAATAAGATGTTTTTTTTGCGGGAAAGACTGATCGAGGTCGGAGCCAACCCGTTGGCTTGGCGAATCCGGCTGCCGGTACTCCGGGTAGCGGCGTTCCAGGGACAGCAGTTCATCGAACAGGGCGTCGTACTGGGCGTCGCTGACAAGCGGCTCGGCCTTGATGTAATACTGGTACTGATGACGGCTCAGTTCCTGGCTCAGTTCCTGGATACGTTGTTGCGGGTCCATGACCTGCATTATACGGGAGCTGGCGGCGGGCTGCAATGAGCAGGCAGGCCGATCTGTCCGGTTAAAAAAGGAGAATCGGGTTGGCACTTGACATATCAAGATATCCTGATATATTGTTATGCTATGGATTACGTTTTCCCGCTCAAGGCCCTGGCCGATGAAACCCGCTTGCGCCTGTTTGCCGTTCTGACCCGGCATGAATTGAATGTCAATGAACTGACCGCCCTGTTTGCCATGGGACAGTCCCGGATATCCCGGCATCTGCGCATTCTCAGCGACGCCGGGCTGATCGTGCTGCGCCGTCAGGGCCAGTGGAGCTTTTACCGGAGAAACCGCAGCGATGCCGGTTTGCTGGGCATGACCGATGGCATCATGGCCTGGCTCGAAACCTGGCCGGACTTGGTCGAGGATCTGGCCGGGGCCGCCAGCCTGATCGCAGCCCGCAACCAGGAGAGCCGCAGGTTCTTTGCCACTGTGGCCGGTAAAAACTGGACGGCGATGAAGAATGAACTGGACGGTGGCGCCGATCTGGACGGGCGCATCGTCGACTGGCTGGAGAACAAGGGTACAGTGGCCGATATCGGCTGCGGTATGGGCGATCTGCTGCTGCGCCTGGCGGGGATCTGCCGGCATGTGATCGGCGTGGATCACGCCCCGGCCATGCTCGAGCAGCTGCAGGCCCGCTTGCGGGACAATCAGGCCAGCGTCGATTTGCGCATCGGGGATGCGGCCCACTTGCCGCTGGGGGACGGGGAAGCCGACGTCATGATTCTCAACATGGTCTTGCACCACCTGCCGCAGCCGGACTCCGTATTCAGGGAGCTGACCCGAGTCACCCGCGGCGGCGGACAGCTGCTGGTGGCCGAACTGGACAGCCACAGTCAGGATAACCTGGCGCGACGCTTCGGGGATGTCTGGCATGGTTTTGCCGGTTCGGATCTGATAGAATGGCTCAAACAGGCCGGCTGGACGCCGACCCGGCACGAGTGTCTGCCCATTGGCCTGGGACTGAAGGCCCATCTTATATCTGCAAAAAAAAACTAGAAATAACGAGAGGTGAGCGATGAATTTTCAAGCACTGGATTTGAATTTGCCCTACCGGGTAGCCGATCTGAACCTGGCCGATTGGGGGCGCAAGGAGATGCAGCTGGCCGAGGACGAGATGCCCGGTCTGATGGCGGTGCGCCAGAAATACGGAAAGCAGAAACCCCTGGCCGGCTTGCGGGTCACCGGCAGTCTGCATATGACCATTCAAACCGCCATGCTGATCGAAACCCTGCACCATCTGGGCGCCGATGTACGCTGGGCTTCCTGCAACATTTTCTCCACACAGGATCATGCGGCGGCTGCGATCGCTCAGGCGAAGAGCGCTGCGGTGTTCGCCTGGAAAGGGGAAAACCTGGCCGATTACTGGTGGTGCACCGAGCAGGCTCTGACCTGGCCTGACGGCTGCGGCCCCGATCTGATCGTCGATGACGGCGGGGACGCCACCCTGATGATCCACGAGGGGGTACGGGCGGAAAGCGAGCCGGCCATGCTGGATAAGACTTACGACAACCACGAGTACCAGCTGCTGATCGAACGCATCAAGGCCGGTATCGCCAAAGACAGTCACTACTGGTCCAAGCTGTCCCGCCAGGTGCGGGGCGTTTCCGAAGAGACGACGACCGGTGTGCACCGTCTGTATCAACTGGCCAAGGAAGGCCGCCTGCTGTTTCCAGCCATCAACGTCAACGATTCGGTGACCAAGTCCAAGTTCGACAATCTCTACGGTTGCCGGGAATCCCTGGTGGACGGCATCAAGCGGGCCACCGACATCATGGTCGCCGGCAAGAAGGTGCTGGTCTGCGGCTACGGCGACGTCGGCAAGGGCAGTGTCCAGTCGTTGCGCAATTTCGGCGCCCAGGTGGCTGTGACCGAAGTGGATCCGATATGCGCCCTGCAGGCGCTCATGGCCGGAATCCAGGTGGTACGAATCGAGGATGTCGTCCAGGAGACCGATATCTTCGTCACCGCCACCGGCAATTACCATGTCATCACCGGTGAGCACATGGAACAGATGAAAGAAGGGGCGATCGTCTGCAACATCGGCCACTTCGACAACGAGATCGACATGGCTTACCTGGAAAAAACCGCGGGCTGCCGCAAGACCGAGATCAAACCTCAGGTCGACAAATGGACCCTGAAATCGGGGCGTTCGATCCTGGTGCTGGCCGAAGGGCGTCTGGTCAACCTGGGCTGCGCCACCGGCCATCCCAGCTTCGTGATGAGCAACAGTTTCACCAACCAGACCCTGGCTCAGATCAAGCTGGCCTCGGAAAAGCTCGGCAAGCAGGTCTACACCCTGCCCAAAGAGCTCGACGAGGAAGTGGCCCGCTTGCACCTGGACCGTCTGG
This sequence comes from uncultured Clostridia bacterium, assembly GCA_964465065.1. Lineage (GTDB taxonomy): Bacteria > Acidobacteriota > Aminicenantia > UBA2199 > UBA2199 > CAYMND01. Next base: position 10,255 of record CAYXHZ010000026.1, on the reverse strand, counting down.
GCGCCCGCTTGACCCGGCTGACGCAGGAGCAGGCCGATTACATCGGCGTCAAAGTGGAAGGTCCCTACAAGTCGGATCTTTACCGCTACTGATTTCAGGTACGGCCCGGTTGTCGCTTGCCCGACCGGGCCGTTCTGTCTACTGGGCCGCGGCCAGAACAGCCTCGACCAGGGCTGTCTGGGGCCCGGCTCCTGATTTTTTCAATTTTCTGCAGCTGCGCTGCGATCGTTTTGCCCATTTCGGGGCATTTCGGAAAAAGCTCAGCTTTTGCGCCAGCTGCAGCAAGGCGGCCTGTTCGTAACCGGGCTTGCGACTCTGATAGGCGGCCTGGATCCGGGCCAGCAACAAAACCCAGGCCTTTTCTGCCCAGATGCCGGACAGGCTGCTGGCGCGGTAACGGCAGGTCATGACCTGACCCAGGGCGATGAACAGCTCCAGATCCGTCGGTCTTTCCTGCAGAAGGGGCTGAAAGTCGAACTGTTCGGGCTTCTGCTCGATCAGGTCGTTGCAGATCCGGCGCTGGTTCTCGGGCAGGTGCTGATAAAAATCGCTGAATTGGATGGTCTGGTTCAACCAATGACTGATGGTCAGAAATGCGCTGGCGGTGTTGCCGGCGCTGAGCTGAAAACTGAGCTGTGCGAAACCCGGGTAGGCGGGCTGGATATTGCCGAAGAACGGATGCTCTGGCGTGTTTGTGGCCGGGATCGAGCCGGGCAGCAGCCAGAGCAATACGAGAGCCGTCTGGGGGATCATGGGTTCACCTCGGTTCAAATTCCAGAGTTTTGCGCTGCAGGTAATGCAGAAGGTTCAGGGCCTCGATGGGCGTGATCTGGGTGATGTCGATTTCACTGAGGCGGGTTCTGATCTCATCCCAGGCCTTCAGGCTGCCGTCTTCGGGGAAAAGCGAACTCTGTTTCTGCGGCATGCGCGGGATCTGTCCGGTGATCCGTTCGGTCACCAGCCGGTTCAGTTCCTTTTTTTCCAGGTTGAGCAGGATCTCCTTGGCCCGCTCGATGACCGGAGCGGGCAAGCCGGCGATTTTGGCCACGTGGATGCCGAAGCTCTGGTCGGTGGCGCCCGGCAGGATTTTATGCAGAAAAATCACTTTGTCCTGCCACTCGCGGACTGAAATGTGGTAGTTGCGGATGCGGTCGAATATTTCCGCCAGTTCCGTCAACTCGTGATAGTGGGTGGCAAACAGGGTCTTGGGCCGGCATCTGAGCTGGTGCAGGTGTTCGACCACCGCCCAGGCGATGGACAGACCGTCGAAGGTCGAGGTGCCGCGGCCGATTTCGTCGAGCAGAATCAGGGAATTCTCGCTGGCGTTGTTCAGGATGGCGGCGGTCTCGGTCATTTCGACCAGGAAAGTGGATTTGCCTTCGATCAGGGAATCCGATGCGCCGATGCGGGTGAAAATCCGGTCGCAGATGGCCAGCGAAGCCTTTTCGGCCGGAACGAAATAGCCGATTTGGGCCAGGATGACGATCAGGGCCGTCTGGCGCAGGAAAGTCGATTTGCCACCCATGTTGGGGCCGGTGATGAGCAGAATCTGGTCCTGGTCCGGATCCAGCAGGACATCGTTGGGGACAAAAGCGCTCGCGGACAGCGAGCTGCCGTTGCCGGCGAGTTCGATGACGGCGTGGCGACCGCCTTGGATCCGGATCGATCGGTCGGAGCGGATCTGCGGCCTGGTGTAGGTGCGCAGGGACGCCAGCTCGGCGCCGCCGGCCAGTACGTCCAGTTCGGAGACGATTTCGGCGTTCAGCTGCAACTCGCGGCAGAAAGGACGGATACGCTGCACCAAATCCGTAAACAGTTCCCGCTCCAGACCGAGCAGCTTTTCCTCGGCTCTGAGGATTTTTTCCTCCAGATTCTTGAGTGCGTCGGTGATGAAGCGTTCGCAGTTGACCAGGGTCTGTTTGCGGATGTAATCCGCGGGGACTGCGGCCAGGTGGGTGTTGGTGATCTCGATGTAATAACCGAAGACTTTGTTGTAGCGGATCTTCAGGGTCGCGATGCCGGTTTTTTTACGCTCTTCCTGCTCCAGACCGGCGATGATGGTCTTGGCGTCCAGACTGATACTGCGGAGTTCGTCCAGGTCGCGCTGGTAGCCAGGCCGGAACAGGCTGCCGCTGCCGAGCTGCAGAGATCCGTTTTCGTCGAGCGCTTGATCGATCAGTTCGGCGCTGGCGCTCAGAAGCGCCAGGTTGTCGCGGAGCCATTGCAGCCTCGGGCTGGACAATGTGCGCAGGCATTCCTGGATTTTGGGCAGAGTGTGCAGGGTCCGCTTCAACTGGATCAGGTGGGCGGGCAGGACGATATCCAATGAAATCTTGGCGGCGATTTTGGCCGTGTCGTGCAGACCCTTGAGCAGTTTGCGCAGCTCGCTGCGACTGATCAGATCGTTGGTCAGAGTCTCGACGGCATCCAGACGGCTGTCGATGATGTCCGGGGCGGTGAGCGGGTAGGACAACCAGTGCCGCAGCAGGCGTCGGCCCATGGCCGTGACGGTCATGTCGACGGCGTCCAGCAGGCTGCCACGGGTCGAGCCGCTGCGGGAATTGACCAGGATGTCGAGGTTGCGCAGCGAGGCAGCGTCCATGATCAGGTGCTCCGCCCTGGGGTTGAAGCTCAGGGTGCGGATGTGCTGCAACTCGTTTTGGCGGATGTTCTGCAGGTAATCCAGCACCATCGCCCCGGTCCGGATGGCGGCCGGGTAGCCGATCAGGCCGAATCCGGACAGATCCTGGACGGCGAAATGGCTTTTGATGCGCATTTCGCTCTCGATCAGGTGGCCGGCATCGTCGTCGATACTGTTGCGTAGCGGTTCGGGCAAATCAGGCAGGTAGACCAGCAGTTCGTCGATCTGCTGGCGTTGACTGGCTGAAAAAAGGATCTCCCGCGGGCCGAGTTTGTAGATTTCGGCCCGGAAATCCTCAACGGATGAGATCGGAAAGGACCGGATCGCCAGATTGGACTGGGACAGGTCCAGGCTGGCCACGGCCGCTTGCTGCGCATCGAAAAACAGCGCGGCGATGGTGTTGCCCTGTTCGGCGTTGTCGGCCTCCAGTTCCAGGGCAGTCCCCGGGGTCAGGATATGGGTGACGGCACGCCGGACCAGGCCCTTGCTCAAGGCCGGGTCCTCGACCTGTTCGCAGATGGCGATCTTGTAACCGGCCCGCAGAAGTTTGGCCGCGTAGATGTCCCGGGCGTGATAGGGAACGCCGCAGAGCGGGATGGCGTCGTCTTTCTTTTTGTCGCGGCTGGTCAGCACTACTTCGAGTATCGGTGCGGCGGTCTTGGCGTCGTCAAAGAACATCTCGTAGAAATCCCCCATTCTGAAAAACAGGATGGTGTCCGGGTGCTGTTCCTTGATCTGGAAGTATTGACGGAGCATCGGGGTCATGGCATCGGCGCTCATGAGGGCATTATAACATAGGAAGGAAAGGAGGGTGACCGCTGCGTTTCGGTGGAAATCACCGTCCTCATCTGCTATACTTCGGCCCATGAAAGGGAAAATGAATACCGTCTCGCTCAACTTCATCAGCGATCTGCGCTACACGGAATTCTGCGTGCTGGTGCTTTCCTACATCAAGAATTTTCTGATGATCGACGAGGACGATATCTTCAAAATCGAAATCGCTTTGCGCGAAGTGATCAACAACGCCATCGTTCACGGCAACCAGGCCGACATCTCCAAACGGGTTTTCGTCGATTTCAGCTGGCAGAAAGCCGGCTTCTCCATCCGGGTCCGGGACGAGAATCCCGATCCGGTCGATTTCACCAGTCTGATCCAGCAATCCGAAAACAACGACCTGCTGGCATTTCGCGGCCGCGGCATCATGATCATGCGCACGTACATGGACAAGGTGGAATTCTTCAAGCGCGACGGGGGCAGCGAGATTCTGCTGCAGAAGAGATTGCGATGAAGGTCCTGGCGCTCGACACCTCCGGCCGGCATGTCTCGCTGGCTCTGTACGCCGACCAGGGCTTGCTGCTGGAATACAACGAGTATGTCGCCGATACCATTTCGGTGCGCCTGCCGGGTTTGCTCGAGAGCCATGTACTGCCTCACATCGACGATTTCGCCCGGCTGGACGCCCTGGGGGTCTGCGTCGGTCCGGGGCCGTTCACCGGCATCCGCATCGGCCTGACGGTGTGCAAGGCCCTGCTGGTCCGTTATCCGGGCCTGGCCTTTTTCCCGGTTCATTCCCTGCGTGCCCTGGCCGAACCCTACCTGGGGCCACTGCCGTGCGTCACGGCCGTCATGGATGCCAAACGGGGCGAGTTCTACAGCGCCGCCTACAGCTGGAATGGAAGGCAGGTACAGGAAATCGTGCCGCCGGGTCTGGTGGCCCAGGCCGAGCTGCCGGACTGGATTCAACGCAACAATCCCGGTTCGCTGGTGGTCGGACCGCTGGCCGATCCGGCCTGCGTGAACCTGGCGGCCGCCGGCTTGACCGTGCGCCGGGTCGAGCCGTTTCTGGCCCGGGAAATCGCCGGCCTGACCGTTCAAAACCAGAGTCTGTGGCTTCGCGACTCCCAGGCCCTGCAACCCCTCTACCTGCGGGAACCGGATGCCGTGATCGGCCGGGGCTGATGAGCTTTGTCCTGCGAGTCGCCTGCCTGGACGATCTGGATGGCCTGGTGGCCGTCGAAGCCGCCAGCAAGGCCGAAATCGATCGGGAATACTTCCGCGGCGAACTGAACAATCCCCTGAGCCGCTGCTACCTGGCCCAGGACAGTGTCAGCCAAAAAATCTGTGCCTACCTCATCGTCTGGCAGCTGGATGAGGGCGATTTCGAGCTTCATCATCTGGCCACTCTGCCGCAGTTTCGTCGTCTGGGCTTGGCGCGGCGTCTGTTCGACCATCTTCTGCAGGCCCATGCCGATTCCCTGAAGCGGATTTTTCTGGAAGTTCGGGCCGGCAACCTGGGCGCGATCGCCTTCTACCAGTCGCTCGGTTTCACCCGGATCGGTCAGCGGCGTCAGTATTACCGTCGGCCCGACGAAGACGCGTACCTCTATCAGTACTGCAACTCTATCGTCAGATGATCCGCATTGCGGATCTGTTCGTCGAGCTGATTGCGCAGCTGCGACCACTCATCCAGCGAGATCTTGTTGAAAGCCTGCACGACCACCGGGTCGAACTGCTGGCCGGAGAACTTGTTGAGCTCGGAGCTGACGTCCTGCAGCGACAGGGCCTTGCGGTACGGACGATCGGAGGTCATGGCGTCCAGGGTGTCGGCTACGGCGAATATCCGGGATCCGATGGGGATTTCTTCGCCCTTCAGGCCCTTGGGGTAACCGTTGCCGGAATAGTTTTCGTGGTGGTGCAGCACCATCTTGGAAGCTTCTTCGAGAAATTCGATGCGGTGCAGGATTTCATAGCCGATCTGCGGGTGCTTCTTCATGACCACCCATTCATCGGGAGTGAGCTTGCCCGGTTTGCGTAAAATGGCATCGGGGATGCCGATTTTGCCGATATCGTGCAGCAGGGCGCCGTATTCGAGCACCTTGCCCAGATTGCCGTCGCTGATGCCCATCAGCCTGGCGATCTTTAGGGTGTAGTGCACGACGCGCATGGAGTGGCCCTGGGTCTCCTCGTCGCGGGTGTCCAGGGCGGTGACCAGGGCGCGCAGGGTGAAGTTGTAGGTGCTGTCCAGTTTCTTCAGGGCATCCTGGAGCTCCCGGGTCCTCTCGGCCACCTTTTGCTCCAGTTCCCTTTGGTAGGCCTTGTTCTCCAGGACCAGACGCCGTTTTTCCAGCGCCTTGTGGGTGATCATGGCCACTTCGTTGAGCTTGAAGGGCTTGGACACGTAGTCGTAGGCCCCGTTGGACATGGCCGTAATCGCCGATTCGATGTCCTTGACCGCCGAAATCATGATGACGATGACATCCTCGTCGAGGGTCTTGATCTCGGACAACAGGTCCAAGCCGGATTTTCCGGGCATGCGGATGTCGGACATCAGGACGGCCACATCGCCGCTTTGCTGAAAAACGTCCAGAGCCTCGAAGGCGTTGGCGGCGGTGTGGCAGCGAAAGCCTTCGTCTTCCAGGAAATCCTTCAGCAGTTCCCGGATGTCACTTTCGTCGTCGACTATGAGAATGGTGCCATTGTCCATTGCTCATACGATAGCATAAGCCCGGCGCTTAAACAACTTTTCCGTATCAGAGTCCGGCCAGTTTCTTGAGCTCTTCCACCTTGTCGAGGCGTTCCCAGGGAAAGTGGTTGCGGCCGAAGTGACCGTAAGCGGCCGTCTTCTGGTAGATCGGCTGTTTCAGTTCCAAAACCCTCAGAATATCGGCCGGTTTGGTCGGAAAAACCTTGCGGATCAGTTCGACCATCTTGTCTTCCGGGATCTTGCCGGTATCGAAGCAATTGACGTTGACCGAAACCGGTTCGGCCACGCCGATGGCGTAGGCGAGTTGAACCTCGCAGGTGTCGGCCAGGCCGGCGGCGACCAGGTTTTTGGCGATGTAGCGGGCCGCGTAGGCTCCGGAGCGGTCGACCTTGCTGGGATCCTTGCCCGAAAAGGCGCCGCCGCCGTGACGACCCATGCCGCCGTAGGTGTCGACGATGATCTTGCGACCGGTCAGGCCGGCGTCGGCGTACGGGCCGCCGAACACAAACTTGCCGGTGGGGTTGACGTAGAACTTGCAGTCGGCCCGCAGCCAATCGCCGCAGACGGGCTTGATGACCTTGGCGATGATGTCGGCCTCGATGCGGTCGTGGCTGACGTTATCGTCGTGCTGGTTGGATATGACCACGGTGGTGATGTCCACCGGTTTGCCGTCGACGTACTCGACGGTGACCTGCGATTTGCCGTCGGGACCGAGGTAGGGAATCGTTCCGTTTTTACGGACCTCGGCCAGCTTCATGGCCAGCTTGTGGGCCATGTCGATGGGCAGGGGCATATAGTTTTCCGTTTCGTTGGTGGCGTAACCGAACATCATACCCTGGTCGCCGGCGCCCTGCTCGTGGTTCTGGGCGGCAGTCACGCCCACGGAGATGTCCGGGGATTGTTCCTCGATGTGTACCATGACCGCGCAGGTGTCGCATTCGATTCCGTAGGAAGACTTGGTGTAACCGATGCGGCGCAGGGTCTCGCGGACTATTTTGGGGATGTTGACGTAGCCGTTGGTGGTGAGTTCACCGGCGACGACGACCACGCCGGTTTTGGTCAGCGATTCGACGGCGACACGCGAGTCGGGATCCTGTTCCAGACAGGAGTCGAGGATGGCGTCGGAAACCTGGTCGCAAACCTTGTCCGGATGTCCTTCGGTAACCGATTCAGAAGTAAACAAATATCTGCCCTTGATCATAGTACCTCCCGGGGGAAAATGGTTTTCTACAAATTTGCATGGTAGCAGAATCAGCGGGGCTTGTCAATTTGAAGGGGCAAGTGGCTTGCCCCTTCAAAAACGGCATCGGGCGCTGATTTCGGGGAAATCAGTCCTTGCCCTGGTAGATGGCGAAGGCCTCCTTCACGCTCTTGTCGTAGACGGTGATGGAGGTGATGGCGTTGGCCAGGCGGACGGCTTCGTCGAGCGGCCGCTGGTGGATGTTGCGACCGGTGGCGTTGCCGCAGGCGCCGGAGATGTGGATCTGATCGTGCAGCTGCTGCAAAAAGGCCTTGGGCTCCATGCTGGAGCCGCCGGCGCAGATGACCTTGGTCTTGCCGGCCGAGCGGACGGCGCGCTTGAAGATCTCGGCCGAGGATTCTCCGCTTTTCTTGGGGTAGTTGACCTTGACGAAGTCCGAGCCCAGGCAGGCGGCCACACCGGTGGCTCCGGCGATGAGGTCCGGGCATTTCTCGTCTTTGACGGCCTTGCCGCGGGGGTAGATCCACAGTACCGAGACCAGGCCGTTCAGATGGGCCTTGTGGATGGCCTGGGCCGCTTCGCGGATCATCTGGTTTTCGAATTCGCTGCCCAGGTAGATGGTGTAGCCGAAGCCGAGGATGTTGAGGCCGGAGCGGTTGCGGAACTCGATGACCTGTTCGATGTCCATGTGCTGCAGGGATACCGGATCGCGCTGGGTGGTGGGGACCAGGTGGGTCTTGGAGTTGAGCTTGACCAGGTAGGGGATTTCCGGGTAGTCGACGCCGTACATGGAGATCAGGCCCATCTGGGCGGCGAAGACGCCGATTTCGGCCTGGTCGGCGATCTTGAACAGGTGCTCCGGATCGGCGTCGTCTTCGGCGATGCCTTCACCGTAGAAGTCGTCGTTGAGGTGTTCGATCTTCTGGTCGCCGGCGAACAGCATCAGCCGGCCCGAGCCGAGGGTGATTTCCTCCAGGTTGCTCAGATATTCGTTGATGCTGCCGTTGGGCACGTCGGCGGGGATGTAGATTTGTTCTTCCATATCAAGCCTCCTGACAAATTGTTGTCTAGTTGGAAGTGTAGTCCAATTTCCGAAGTCTTTCAACCGCTGTTTGCGCCGGCATCGCCCCGGAACGTCCGATTTGAGGAAAGTTCATTAATCGCGATCCTTTTTTACAGAAAAGCCAATCAGCGCCATGGAGGAGGGTAAACCACAGATTACGCAGATGGAGAGCCGAACTACCGTTCGGC
>CAYXHZ010000026.1:0-1578 GCA_964465065.1 uncultured Clostridia bacterium | reverse complement strand
AACCACAGATTACGCAGATGGAGAGCCGAACTACCGTTCGGCAGAGAGGGTTTGGTTGTATAAAAAGCCTCTGTCTCCACCGGGTGGAACCCTGTTCTCATCGGCGTCATCTGCGGATGAATATTGCTGATCGGGAAACGGCGACTCAGCGGTACAGCCGGGCCATGGCCGCGATGCGTCCGGCGACCGTCTCGCGCAGTTCCGCCGGCTCGAGCACCTCCACCTCCGGCCCGTAGCCCAGAATCTCCTGAACGATCTCCGGAAAATCCCCCACCGGAAAGGAAATGACCAGTCTTCCCTTCCCGTCTTCTTCGATGGCCTGGCCGGGAAACCAGACCTGTTCCCGGGCGAAACCGGCCATTGCCGGCGAAAAGCGCAGACGCACCGTGATCGGATGGTCAGACAGGAAGATGCCGTGTACGGTCTCCAGCCTCTCGTGAAAGTCGTCGTCCAACCGGTGACTGGGGCAGGGGGCGTCGCTTAAAAGCTGCGGCCGGTGCATGCGTGACAGGGCGAACAGACGGTTCTCCTGGCGCAGTTCGCAGAAGGCGGCCAGGTGCCAGTTGCCGCGGTACAGGATCAGGTGCAGCGGGCAGACGGTGCGCTCGGTCTCGCCGCCGGCAAAAACCGGCCGGTAGACGAAGTGCAGCTTGCGGTCGCGGTACAGGGCGTGCAGCACGGTGTCGAACACCTCGGGCCTGACCCGGTAGTAGCAGATGTTCTTGAGCGACACGCGCCGGTCCAGCAGGCGCATGGCCGGCAGGGTCTTCTGGTATATCTTGTCGAACAGGCGCTGGATCTCCTCCTTGCGGGCGCCGTCGGGGATGGTCACCGCCAGGCGCTTGGCCAGCACCAGTCCGATCAGCTCGTCCTCGCCCAGCCACGATCCCTGCAGCTCGTAGTTGGGGTGGGTGTAGCGGTAGACGCCCTGGACCCGGTCGTATTCCACGGGAGCGCCGTGGTCTTTCAGGTCTTCGATGTCCCGGCGCAGGGTGCGCACGGAAATCTGCAGCTTTTCCGCCATCTCCTCGGTGGTCAGGCAGCATCCGTTGCGAAAGGCGGAGTCCAGCCAATGAATGCGATCGTTCTGATTCATGTGATCCATATGAACAGTATAAAGAAATATTGTTCGTTTTTCAAAGTGCCATCTTTTGGCACACTGACTTTTTATAATGACCAATGGAAAAATGTTGAAAGTATTTTTTGGCGGGCCTACAATCGCAAGTCAGGGTTTGTTTGCCGACAGTGGCACGGCAGTTTTTTCTTGGCGAGACGACTTGAGTCAGGAAGTAAACTTTTGTATATAGGAGACATGGTGTGTTAAACCAGGAAAAAGGGGATATAAAAAACTGGGGGGCCAAACTCAATGTTTATACTTTAGCCGCGTTGTACAATGATGTGATATTAGTAATCGTTAATAAGAAAACATGGGGGAAAGATGAGTGAAGATGCGCTGAAGAAAGGTTTCTATGCCCACAGCCTTGATGGGCAACCTGTAGAAAAATGGCAGTTGCTGGGAGATCATCTGAAAGCAGTTGCTATAATTGCATCTACATTTGCACAAGAGTTTCAGTCATC
>CAYXHZ010000025.1:17550-39518 GCA_964465065.1 uncultured Clostridia bacterium | reverse complement strand
CGCCCGGTAGCGCCGGCCCCAGAAACGGTAATGGGTCAGCGAGGTAAAGGCCATGATTTTGGCAAAGCAGCGGAAGCGGAGCAGAAAGTGCATCAGGCGGTAACTACCGGCCAAGAGGATCATGAACATGAGAAACTGGACCGGCCATTCGTAGAGCAGCGGATGGATTTTCGGCACCACGGCGGCCAGGTAACGCTGGACCAGGTACAACACGCCGAGGTAAAACAGCGCCATGTTCACGGCAAAAAAGCCGTGGGCGGCCTGGATCGCCTGCTGCGGGCAGTAGCTCATGCAATGCATGCAGCTCTCGCAGCGCATCGTCCAGAAGGGCCGGCCGCTGACGGTAACGATGGCATTCACCGGGCACTCCCGGATGCACGAGCCGCAGCGGTTGCACTGGGAAGAAGCGTAATTCGTCTTGGCCAGCATGAAGCGGCCGAAGCAGTAGTACAGAACGGAGACCGGCGAGACCGCCAAGTCGACGACGATCTCGGCCAAAGCCGGGAAGGCCCTTTTCCCTTCCAAAAGACGGCGGGTGTACTTGTCGACTTTGACCGTCATTTTTTGATGGATGAAGCGTACCGTGCGTTCGTTAAGCCCCGGATGGAGGGAAATCCAGTTGGAAGGCATGTCCACCGGCACCATCCCCCGCAGCGAGTAGCCTTTGAACCTGAGCAGCAGCGCCGCCAGGTACATCGAAACGCCGCTGACCCCCGGGGTCACCCAGTTGCCGATCTTCATGCCGGCCCGGGTGTTCAGCAGCGCCACATCGCCCCTGCCCCTGGGGAAACGGGCCAGAAAGCCCAGCATGACGGGCGGGTAATTGAAACCGTGCACCGGCGAGACGAACACCGTCAGCGTACCGTGCGCCGGTTTTTCGCTGCGACGGGATTCCAGCCCGGTTATATCGATGATTTCACATTCCCGGCCATCGGTCTGGGCCCTGCGCCGGATCCAGGACGCCACGTTGTACGCATTCCCGGTACCCGAGAAGTAGTAGACCACTACCCGGCCGTAGCCTTTCATTCCGTTCCCGCCTTGCCTTGGCGCCAAGCGTTGCCGTCAGGGACGGGTCAGGTAGGACTCGGCCGCGTAGCGGGGACGGATGTCGATGGGCACGTCCTTGACCTTGTCCAGCGCCCTGAGCAGTCGGTCGTCTGCCTTGCGGTAGGTCTCGATGAATGCCTTGGCGGCCGCGTAATCTCCCTTGGCCTGGATCATGAGGATATCATGGCTCAGGGAACGGACGGCCTCCATCATCCTGTCGGCGTTGACGTAATAGCGGGTGCCGGCCTCGTCGAAGCCGAAACCGCCCTTTTCCAGGATGTAGTTGAGCTGGATGGCGTTGGCGCCGCCGTGGGCCTCGCCGATGCCGAAGCGTACACTGCGGAAAATGCCGCCCAGATAAGTGGAAAAAAGCGTTTTTTCCAATTCTATGGGGAATTCACCCTTCTGCACCAGGTAGACCAGGTTCCACAAGCCGAGGATGTCGGCCTTGGCCTCCTCGATGGTCGGGTCCAGTTCCTTGAGTTCCTTGTTGACCGAAGTGTCCCGGCCGTTCACTTTGATGTTGCCGGGCCCCAGACCGTGGGAGATCTCGTGCATGAGCACATGGTTGAAGTAGGCCTCGAAGCTGACCTTGTCGAGATCGGCCTGGGCCATCACCTGCTGGACGATGGGGATCCAGCACTTCTCGTACTTGGCCTGGGCGATGTTCTTGAGCATGACCTTCTTGCTGCCCTTGGCCTCGCGGACATACTCGTCGTTGGGCAGGTTGAAGGCCGTGGTCTGCACGCCGGCCTTGGTGTCGCCGGCGGTGAAGATCTCGTTGGCCACCACGATGGGCGAACTCTTGCCGCGGTTGAAGTTCTTGAACTGATCCTCGATGGGCAGGTGGCGTTCCAGTTCTTCCATATAGCCCGACAGTTTCATCAGCTTGGCGCTCTCCTGGCGGTCGACGCGGGTGATGAAGCTCTCGAAAGCGGCCTTGGCGGCGAACAGCGAGTCCTCGTAGACTTCATAGGGGCCGATGACCACTTCCAGGTCGTGATCGCTCAGGTCCATCCAGTCCATGTCGCTCTGCCGGTAATCGTTGCTCTTGAAAGCGTCGGCGCGGGCCAGCAGGTATTGGCGCAGCGAAGCGTTGCCGGTCAGCTCGGCGGCCTCCCTCATCAACGCGGCGGCGCGGCCCAGTTCGTCGGCGTAGAAGACGCTGTAGGGTACGGCCTGCAGTTTGCCGTCCTGGCGGACAATGACAGTGAAGTTGGAATTGAAGGCGGCCTCGTCGCCCGGGTTGGCCTGCAGGTGGGCCAGGAATTCCTCCTTGCTCATGTCCTCGGGGTAGAAATTGGCCCCGAGCGGTTTTTTGACAGTGCCGACGAAAGGATGGTGTTCGTTTATGCGGTCGAAGGGACCGAAGTTGATGCGGAAAAAGTCAAGGGCTTTTCGGGCCTGCGCGCTCTGTCCCAGTTCGAGCCGCCGCAATATCTCGCCGTTCTGGCTGTACACCTGTTTGAGGAACACTTCGTCGAGCACCGCCGCTGCGGCCACCAGTTTGGGCAGAGCCTTAAGGTCGCCCTCGCTCAACCCCTCCAGCGGGCAGGCGATCTCGACCGGGGCCAGTTTGGCCAGCTGCGCATCCAGGTATTGTTCGCTTTCCATTTCCGGCATGACGACATTCTCCTTGCCTGGCCCGGCCGGCAGCGGATCCCTGCGGCCGCAGCCCCAGGCCAGCATCACGACACAGAGCGCGATCACGATGATATACTTCTTCACGTCTTCACCTCCGCCTGCACCCTCTGCAAGCCATTTCTACTTTGCCACGTCGGCGGAAAAAAAACAAGCGCTGCGCGACGCCGGGAAAATCAATTGCCTTCCTTGATCTCTTCCCAGATCTCCTTGATGCTGTGACGCACCTTGCGCTGGCGGTTGCGGTAGCCGGTGTGCAGCAGGCGCTGCGATTTCTCCTGCAGGGGCGCCTGGAGAAAATCCGAATAGAGAGCCTGGATCAGCGGATTGTTGTGCGCCTGGCGGATCTCGGCCTCGCGGTCGATCCGGTAGACGGCCTGCTGGCGCTGCGTCCGGTAATTCTGGTAATCCTTCTTGATGCGCGGTTGCCCGCCGCCGCCGATACAGCCGCCCGGACAGCCCATAACCTCGATGAAGCGGTAATCGCTGCGCTGGTCCCGGACCGACTCGATCATCTTTTTGGCGGCGATCAAACCGTCGACCACGGCGACCTTCAGCTTGCCGATGCCTTCGCCCAAATCGATTTCCGCTTCGCGGAGATTGCTGTAGCCCCGCACGGCGCTGAACTCGACGCCCGGTATCTCCCGGCCGGTAGCCATGAAATGGACGGTGCGCAGAACTCCCTCCATCACTCCGCCGGTGCTGCCGAACAGTTCGGCGGCGCCGCTGAAACGGCCCATGGCGTTGTCGTCAAACGGGCTGTCCTCCAAGTCCGGCAACCACAAGCCCTCGCGACGGATCAGACGGGCGAATTCGCGGGTGGTCAGGACGACGTCGACATCGGGCCGTCCGTCCGAGGCCATTTCGGGGCGTTTGGCCTCCTCTTTCTTGGCCGTGCACGGGCTGATGGAAACGACCCGCATCCGTTCCGCATCGACCGACAGCTTCTGGGCCAGGTAGGTTTTGGCGATGGCGCCGAAGCATTGCTGCGGCGATTTGGTCGTGGACAGTTGTTCGAGCTGTTCGGGGTAATTCTTCTCGATGTAATTGATCCAGGACGAGGAGCACGAACTGATCATCGGCAGCGCCTGACCGGTTTTGATGCGTTCGAGCAACAGGGCGCTCTCTTCCATGATCACCAGGTCGGCGCCGAAATTGGTGTCCAGAACGACATCGGCGCCGAGTTTTTTGAGGGCGGTGACCATCTTGCCGGTCACTTCCACCCCGGGGGGCATGTGGAACTCCTCGCCCAGGGCGATACGGCTGGCCGGAGCGAACTGGAAAACCGTGAATATGTCCGGATCGTACAGGTAATCGATGACCTGTTCGATGTCGTCATGCTCGGCCAGCGCACCGACCGGGCAGACCAGGGTGCACTGGCCGCAACCGACACATTCCGAAGTTCCCAGTGCCAAACCGTCGCGCACGCCGATTTCCGCCGACAGGCCTTTGTCGCTGAACACCAGGACATCGGTGCCCTGGATGCCGCGACAGACGGCCACGCAGCGGTTGCAGCGGATGCACTTGCTCATGTCGCGGACGACGGCCGCCGAAGAGTAATCCTTGGTCCGCTCCTTGTAGAACGCCGGGTACTGGTAACGGGTCTGCTGCAGTCCGACGAACTGGGCCACGTCCTGAAGCTCGCAGTTGCCGTGGCGGACGCAGCTGGCGCAGTCCTGGTCGTGGTCGGCCAGCAGCATCTCCACCTGCAGACGCTGACTGTCCCGGACCCGTTTGGAACGGGTCAGCACCACCATGCCCTCCTCCATGGGAGTATTGCAGGAGGTGACCAGGTACTGACGCGGGTCGTTGCGGCGCTTGATCTCGACCAGGCAGACCCGGCAGGCCCCCGGGCTGTGGTGCAGCCGGCTCATTTCACACAGGGTGGGGATGAAATGACCGTGGTTGCGGGCCACCTCCAGAATGGTCTGGCCGGCGCTGAATTCAACGTCTTTATGATTGATCCGTCCGTTCATTCTACTCTCCCTCAGCGCTCGGTGATCACGGAATAAATTCGGTAACAGCGCATGCAGCGGTTGGCTTCCCGGTAGGCTTCCTCGACAGAAATCGGTTTTTCGACTTCCTCGAAAAGCCGCTTGCGGACTTCCGGGTCCAGCTCCTTGACGGTGACGCGGTACTGGTTGCGTACCGGCACCTGCAAGCCCTGCTTGTCCATATCGCGGATACTGGCCAGCAGTTGCGACATGCGGTCGCGGGGGTTGAAACGCACCCGGCCGTAGGTCAGGTAATCGTCGATCGAACGGGCCGCCCGCTCCCCTTGCGCCATGGCCTCGATCAGGGTGGCCGGACCGGTGACGGCGTCGCCGCCGGCGAAGACGCCGGTGTGCGAAGTCATCATGGTGTTGGGGTCGGCCTCGATCAGGCCGCGGTTGCTCAGGCTGATACCGTCTCCGGGGGTCAGGAAGGAATGATCGACCATCTGACCGATGGCCGGCACGACGAAATCGCAGTCCATGACGAACTCGGAGCCCTCGACCGGGATGACCTGGCAGCGCCCGCTCGCGTCGGGTTCACCGAGCCGCATCTGGATGAGTTCGATCCCCTTGACCACTTTGTCTTCGGTGAGCAGCTTGGTCGGGTGGGTCAGGTAATGGAAGATGACGCCTTCTTTTTCCGCCGCATCGACCTCCTCGCGGTCGGCCGGGATATCGTCTTTGGTGCGGCGGTAGACCAGGTGGACCTCCTTGACGCCCATGCGCAGGGCCGAACGGGCGCAGTCCAGGGCGACGTTGCCGCCGCCGATGACCACCATCTTCTCGCCCAGGTCCATGGGGATGCCGATGTTGATATGGTAATGGTTGATGAACAGCAGGAATTTGACACCGGTGTTGTAGCCTTTCAGGGAACGGCCTTCGCCGGGAATGCCCAGGGCCTTGCCCTGATGGGCGCCGACACCGAGGAATACGGCTTTGTAGCCCTTCTCGTACAGATTCTTGAGGGTGAAATCCTGGCCCATGCGCTTGTTGTAAAATATCTTGCCCCCCAGGGACTCGATGATGGAGATCTCCTTGCGCAGGATGGCCTCCTTGGGCAGACGGTATTCGGGGATGCCGACCGCCGCCATGCCGCCCGGTTCGGTCATGGCCTCGAAGACGTCCACGTGGTAACCGCGCAGCAGCAGGTGGTAGGCCGCCGAGATGCCGGCCGGTCCGGCACCGATGATGGCCACCCTGAGGTCATCGGACTTCAGTTCTTCAATCAGATCCCGGGAAAACCACTGGTCGGTGACGTACTTCTCCCGGTCGGCGACGAAGCGTTTGAGCACCTTGATACCCACGGCCGAATCGACCATGGTCCGACGGCAGGCCATCTCGCAGAAGCGGACACAGACCCGGCCGCAGGTGGCGGCCATCGGATACTTCTGCAGCACCACGCCGACCGAATGGGTGAATTTACCGTCTTTGATGTAATCGATGTAGCGCGGCACCTCGACCTTGGCCGGACATTCCTCGATGCAGGGGGCGGTCATGGTGGTGTAGCCGGGCTGGCGGTTGGCGGCGTCGTAGCTGTGGACCGCCCGGAGCAGCTCGTCGGGAAAATGGTGCAGTATTTCCAGCAGGGCCACCGTCGCCGTCTGACCCAGGCCGCACAGCGATGTGGTCTTGATGTGTTCGGCGATGGTGGCGATCTCGTCGAGGGCGACCTTGCTGCCGCTCGTCTGCGCCAGTTCGGCCAGTTTGGAGCTGAGGATGTGGGTGCCGACCCGGCAGGGCGTGCATTTGCCGCAGGATTCACGGGCCGCCTGTTCCATGTATTGAATGGCCGCATCGAGCAGATTGAGCTCGCGGCTAAACACGAAAAAGCCCTTGCCGCCGAAAAAAGCCTTGATCGGATTGCCGGGGTCGAACTGGTCGAAATTCTTCAGCTCCGGGGTTTCCTCGATCTCGAAGTAACGCTTTTCCCGGTTGTCGATCACCTGATGTTCCCAGACTCCGTAGATCACTTTCGCCATGTGCTTCTCCTAAAACCGCTCCACCCGAACCGATTTGCCCAGTTCCCGGGTGATGTATTCCAGCTCGTCGATGAGTTGGAACTTCATGCCCAGATGCGACGGCGTCTGCGGATTCTGATGGGCCGGATTGATGGCCTTGCCGAGCAGGATACGGATGTCGTCGGCCTGCATGATGTAGCGGTACAGGATCGCCGCTCCGTCGACGGCGTAGCGGACATCGTTCATATGGGTCTTCTTGTGCAGCAGGTCCACCACCATCGACAGGGTCAGCACCCCTTCGGTGACCAGGTCGACGCCTTCCAGACGGCCGATGGCCGGAACCTCTTTGGTGCCCGTGTGCAGCAGCACTTCGATTTCCTTGCCCAGTCGCTCGGCCACCAGGTTGGCGGTCGTCCCGCCGCAGACCACCCGGGTGCCCTGGCAAGCCAGCAGCGTGCCGACGACCGAGTCGTCCAGGGCCGGATCCGACGGCGGACCGATCATCATGGTCAGGATGCGCGGCGGCCGGTAATGGATGGTCAGCACCGTCGTGTCGTCGCCCGGTTCCCCGCCGTAGAGCTTGTTGACGACGTCCAGCAGATTTTCGCACAGACCTTCGGCGCTCAGCTGCTTGTTCAGGATCGTCTTGATGTACTGGGCCACCCGCTCCCAGCTCCAGCCGAGGTTCCAGCTGCGGCCGATGCCGGCGTGGACGACGCCGTCGCTGATGGCCACCAGCATGTCCCCTTCCTTGAGCGTGAAATTGGATTCGTAGACCACCATCTTCTTGCCGTATTTGACTTCGCGCCGCGGCATGGCCCGCAGACTGCCGCCGGAAAACCACATCAGCTTGGGATTGTCGTATTCGGCGGCCTCTACCTGCCCCTTGGCGTCGATGCAGATGGCGGTGAAGGTCGAATAGGCGATATCGCGGATCTTGCAGACCGGCAGGGTCTGGTGCAGGGTCTCGGTCACCTCCTGGATGGAGCAGCCCTCGCGCAGCATGGTGGCGATGATCTTGGTGGTCAGCGACGACAGGATGTTGGCCTTGACGCCGCTGCCCAGACCGTCGGACATGACGACGTAGTGCAGCTCGCCCTTGTCCTGGATCTCGACGCGGTCGCCGCAGATCTCCTCGCCGTGCTTGTTGAGCTGGCGAAAGGCCACGTCAACCTTTAACATCGGTTTCCTCGGTGGTCAGCACCTTGGCCAGTTTGGTGAGCATGGCCTTGGTCTCGGCCGTCGTCTCCCCCAGCAGGCTGGCGATTTCCTGGGCCACGCGCATCTGCTTGAGGATGACCTCCTGCGTGTGGTCGGCGATTTCCTTGCGGATGGATTCGATCTCGACCTTCTGCTTTTCCTCCTTGGTGATATCGCTGAATATACCGATGATCATCCGTTCATCGATCATCGGAAAGGTCATGATGCGCATCCACTTGCCGTTCTCGGGGTTGAGAAAGTGATGGTTGACCAGGCTCTTGTTGGAAAAGGCCTTGGTGAACGGGCTGACATCGGGAATGATCTGCTTGATGGACAATCCGCAGATGTCTTTGCGCGCCTCGACGTCGAACAGCTGTTTGAAGGCCGGATTGACGGTGATGACCCGCATGTCGTTGTTGACGACCACCACCCCGTTCGGAGTGTTTTCGACGATGACGTTGGCAAAGCTCTCGGCCTTCTTGCGCATGTACGGCAGGCACATGGCCGCTTCGGCCATGCCCTGGTAAACCGCCACCGCCTTGTCCCGGCAGGTACTGTAACCGCAGCTGCCGCAATTCAGTTCGTCCTCGACGACGAATTTGCCGATCTGGGCCAGGATGGCCTTGATCTCCTC
Source organism: uncultured Clostridia bacterium (assembly GCA_964465065.1). Lineage (GTDB taxonomy): Bacteria > Acidobacteriota > Aminicenantia > UBA2199 > UBA2199 > CAYMND01. Next base: position 31,044 of record CAYXHZ010000025.1, on the reverse strand, counting down.
GGGGCCCGGCACCGGGTATTCTTTGCGCCGGTTTTCATACTTCCGTTTCAGAAACACATCCAGATCGACCATCTGGTAATCGGCGTCCTTGCCCTTGTGACTCATCTGATAGCCGGCGATCCGGGTGCGGTTGAGCGGATCGAGCTGCTTCCAGGCCAAGGGGCCGTTGATGCAGCCGCCCTCGCACATCAAAAAGTCGATAAAGCGCATCTCCGGGTATTTCTCGACCGAAAAACTGGACAGGAAATTGATGATGTTCTGGGCCCCGGAAATGCTCAAGTACTTGGTCGAGGTGTAATCGGTCTCCATCTGCGCCGTCTTGAGAATGCCGCCGCGGATCGGAAACAACCGGGCCGTGCCGGGGGCGATGCGTTCGAAATCGCTGATCTGCAGGCTCGGATCCTGCCAGTCGACTTTCTCGGCTTTCAGCCATTGTTCTAGCTCGAGGAAGGAGATCGGATAGTCGATCAGACCGGCATGGTCCGGATTCATGACCTCGTTCTTTTTGGCGGCGCAGGGCGATATGAAAACCGTACGCGCCTGCGCTCCGTAATGCTCGCGGATCAGTTTGGCGTGAGTGATGACCGGCGAATCGGCGTTCGACAGGTAGGGGATGAACTGCGGGAAGTACTTCTCGATCAGAAAAACCACCGACGGACAGGCGGTGCCGATGAGAAATCCCGGCTTGTTCTCCATCTCCCTGAGGGTGGCCATGGCCGTGTAATAGGCCCCGAAAGCGGTCTCTTCGACGTAGCGGAAGCCCAGACGCCGCAGCACGGCCACGACGCGCCGGTAATCGTCCAGGTCGAAATAGGCGGCGAACGAAGGCGCGATGGAAGCGACCACCGGTTGTCCGGAGCCGACCAGCGCCTGCACCTCGGCCAGGTAGGAAACATCCTTCTTGGCACCCTGCGGACAGACGCGGATGCAGTTGCCGCACAGAACGCAGCGTTCCTCGATGATCCGGGAAATGCTGTTCTCCACCTTGATGGCTTTGACGGCGCATTCCCGCAAACAGCGGTTGCAGTCACGACAGGCCTTGGAATCGGTTTCGATCACCCACATGAGCGGATCCCCTAGCCAGCAATCAAGGGCACGATGGTGGCGTAGAAAAACGTCTCGGCCTCATCGCATTTGGTTTTATAGAATTTGTCCTGCACTTTGACGGTCACGCCGTTCTCCGAACATTTGCCCATGCAGAAGCTCCCTTTCAGAACGACTTTCTTGGTCAGGCCTTCCTTCTCGATCAATTCCTGAAAGGTTTTGATGACCACTTCGGATCCCTTGAGATGGCAAGAGCTGCCCACGCATATCAACAGTTCCATGAGATTTCCTCCCCGCGCTTGGCGATGATTCATGGCGTATATCAATTTGTACAGGTTTTCACCGATACATTCGGATTGGACCAGCACATCCGGGCCCAGGTTGAGCAGAATCGACGAAAAATTCCAGATGGCCTCGATGCCGCAGCGTTTGGCGTACTCGGCCAGCGATTGGGCCTGCTCGTCGGCGACGGTCAGCACGGCCAGACGGATCTCGGGGTTGTCGAGCAGGTAATCACCCAGCCGTTCGATGCTGTATACCGGAACGCCGCCGATTTCCGCGCTGGCGATGTTGCATTGCCGATCGAAAAAGGCCTTCAGGCGGATGTTGATGCGCGAAAATTCCTTGTAAGCGGCCAGTGCCTGACCCAGAACGCCGCAGCCGATGATGACGATCGGGGTTTCCCGGTTCAGGCCCATCAATTTGATCAGAGTGGCCCGCAAATCCTGGACCTTGTAACCGACCCGCGATTTGCCTTTTTTATCGAGATGGACGAAGAAATCCTGGCGCACCGAGGAAGGTGTCAGTCCCATCAGGGCGGCCAATTCCTGGGAAGACACCACCATTTTGTCAGCCGGGAGTTTGTCCAGCACTTCGATGTATCGACCCAGTCGCCCTATCGCTGTCATTTGTGAATGTTATAACACAAAACGAGCGATTCGCCAATTAGTTAACGAAGCCGCAGATGGCGCGACTCAGTCCAGTCCGAAGCGTTCGGCCAGGTAGCGGGCCACCCCTTCCCGTTCCACGGTGTCGGCCCGCAGCGGAAAACGTTCCTTCAGCTCCTCGACCCCGTTGGCGACGACCACCGGTTCACCGACGGCCTGCAAGGCTTCCAGGTCGTTGAAATTGTCGCCGAAGAAAACCACCCGCTGCAAGGGAATGTCCTTGAGGCGGCAATAGCGCTGCAGCGCCAGATCCTTGCGCACATGGAGCGGAGTGACTTCCAGCCAGGAGATGTCGCGTTCCCGGACGTAAATCAGCGTGTAGCGCCCGGCGATCAGCTCCTGCAATCCGGCCCGGGTTTCGGGTACCAGACGTTCAGGAAGTTGGGTGGAAATCCCGGTGATCGTCGAAAAATCGGGCAGGGACACGATCGGGGTGAAATCGCCGCAGATGGTCTGCGCGCCCAGGGGGATGACCAGATTGCGGTATTGCCCCTTCTTGCCCTGGTAGACGACGATCGGCAGCCGGCGTTCCTCCAGAAAGGTGGCGATGCGCACGACCATGTCCTGGTCGATGCGCTCCTCCCAGATGGTATTGCCGGACTCGATGCAGATGGTGCCGTTCTGGGGCATGCGCACCACCCGCTCGTCCAGACTGTGGGTGATACGCAGGGTGGTGTGGAAGTTGTAACCGGTGATCAGGACCAGCGGGATGTCCCGGTCCAGCAGGCTATGGAAAACCGTCCGGGTGAAGGCACCGATGCGATTGTCCTTGCCGATCAGGGTGCCGCCGATATCCGAGGCGATCAACAGGGGTAAAGATGCGGAGTTCATGGGCGCAATTATAGCCGCAGACGCGTCACAAAGCAACGCCGCGGCGATCAGGGCCGATTGACACGGACCGGCGCTTTTGCTAGAATTCGGGCGGCCGGAGAGTTGGCAGAGCGGTCGAATGCGGCGGTCTTGAAAACCGTTGACCCCTTACGGGGTCCCGGGGTTCGAATCCCTGACTCTCCGTTTACCCTTTTATCCATCATTTCCCGACATCATCATCTGCTGTCCTGATCCGAATTCATGACACAGCCAAGGATGAGAACCCCGGAATATCGGGGTTCGATCGATCCGGATTGACCGGTCGAGACAGCGCACTCGGTGCGCTGCCCACAGGGTGGTGTCAGCAGACACCAGCAATCCCTGACTCTCCGTTTTTTTTATTTCGAGCTGATGGGAAGAAAAGGACTTAAGGGACGTAAAGGACAGCTGACATTACTGCGAGCTCCGAATAGATTCGGACGATATTTTCTGGATCTGATCGTCGACCTTCTTCTGCAATTCGTAAAAATTGATCGGCTTGGACAGGTAATCGTCGCAACCCGCCGCCAGATACTTCTCCCGATCTCCACGCATGGCGTGCCCGGTCAGGGCGATGACATGGAGCGAATCGAAACGGGGCTCGCTGCGGATTTTCTGGATGGTTTCCATCCCGTCCATGACCGGCATCTGCATGTCCAGCAGCAGAAGATGGTAGGTCTTGCTCTGAATCCGGTCGAGAACCACGTGGCCGTTCTCGGCCAGATCCACCTCGAGACCCCGGGTGTCGAAATAATCCCGCATCAGCTGCTGGTTGATCGGATCGTCCTCGGCGATGAGAATATCGATCTGCTTGGCCTCCGCAGCGGATTGCACAAGGGATTCTGGCTCCTCACTGTCGCGCAGGTAATCGGGCGGGATGCTGCCGACCACAGCCTGCAGCTCCGCAAACAGCACCTGAATCAGCAAAAGGTCATAGTCTTCCTTTCTGGCTTCCTGATCGATCTGCAGCGACAACCGCTGCACCGGTTCCATGTAGGGGTTGGTGGCCAGGCCTTTCAGGGAATGGGCCTGGAAGCGGATATCGTCGATGCGTCCGCTGGCGATGTCCAACCCCAGTCTGGCGACGATTTTCGGTAGTCCGCTCATACCTGACAGCACGATGTCGATCAGGTCGTCGTCCCCCTTGCAGGTCGCCAGCCATCCTGCCACCATCGCCCGACCGTATTTACGGCTGTATTCGAGCTCGGCCTCGATCAAGGACAAAAACTTCTGCCTGGGCAGCCGGACAGAGTCGAGCAGCCCGGCTGTCTTTTGCACGGCCAGCGTACCGGTGGACGGGCCGGTCAGGACCAGGACCGGGATATCGCACCGGAGCGCGCCCAGCTCCGTCCACAGTCGCAGGCCGTCGGCTTCCGGCAGCAGCCAGTCCAGGATCAGCAGGTCCGGAATCGTACCGTTCCGAATCGTGGTCAACGCCTCGTCGACATTGGTAAAGGACCAGACGGAAAAGTCCAATTTTTTCAACAGCGCGCCGATCGTCGCCGCCGGTTCTGCCTGATCGTCGACGACCAATACCCTGTTGACCCGATCCCGGCGGCTGACAATCGCCGCCACCAGCCAGGCCAGATGCTCATCGCCGACCGGCCTTTCGATGAAATCGAACAGGCCGCCATGAACGGTTTTATCGGCTTCATCGCAGCCGGAGCAGAAAACCAACGGCATGCCCCGTTCGGCCGGGTCGAGCCTGCGCACGGTAGCCGCCGCCAAGCCGTTGATCGCCAGGTCGGCGCCGACTTGTCGGGCGGACCGGACTCCATCGGAGTCGGCCGGAAGTTCGATCAGCTGGTAGGCGCCGTCGCCCAGTACTTCACGCAAGTGCCTGCGGTCCGATTCCTGGTCGACGAGCAGGGCCAGTCGGGGCAACGAAACGGTGACGGACTCCGGGCGGCCGGAGCCGCCGTCCAGATCCGCCGGCTCGGCACGGTACTCGGGCAGCGGTACGTGGACGGAAAAAGTCGAACCGACTCCGACTTTGCTGGTGATGTCGAGATCGCCGCCCATCAGGCGCAGCAGCTTGTAGGCGATGGTCAGGCCGAGTCCGGTGCCGCCGAACTCGCGCGTCGTCGAGCCATCGGCCTGGGTAAACGGCTCGAGAATGATGGCCTGGTCTTTCTCGGCGATACCCACGCCGCTGTCCTTGACGGCGATATGCAGGAAATTTCGTTCGTCGTAGGAAACCGCTACGCTCACGCCGCCCTCCCGGGTGAACTTGATGGCGTTGCTGATGATATTGATCAGGATCTGCAGCAGCCGGTTGCGGTCTCCGTACAAGCGGTCCGGCAATGCCGATCCGATCTCGATCCTCATGAACAGACTCTTCTCTCTGGCTTTGATGGAAAACATCTTCTCGAGGTGAGTCAGCAGTTCCCGGATCGAGAAACTCTGCAAAACCAGTTCCATCTTGTTGGCCTCGATTTTGGAGAAGTCGAGAACGTCGTTGATGACGACCAGCAGATTCTCGCCGGAAATGTTGATGATTTCCAGCTGATGACGCCGTTTTTCGTCTTTCTCCCCTTCCATGAGCAGTTTGGCGTAGCCCAGAATGGCGTTCATCGGCGTACGGATCTCGTGGGACATGTTGGCCAAAAATTCCGATTTCAGGCGGTTGGCCTTTTCGGCCATTTCCTTGGCTTTGCGTTCCAGGGTCTCGGCCGCCTTGCGGGCGCTGCTGTCCTCGGCGACTTCGATGTAATGGGTGATCCGGCCGTTGTCGTCGCGGACGCAGGAAACGGAGATCTTTTCCCAGTATTGGCTCCCGTTCTTGCGGCTGGCGATGATCTCGCCGCTCCAATCCTCGCCGCCATTCAGGCGCCGCCGCATCTCCAGATAGCTTTCCGCCGTGTGATGCCCGGACTCCATGAAAGTGGCCAGGCGGCCGATGACATCGGCCCGCTTGTAGCCGGTGACCTCCTCGAACTTCGGGTTGACGTATTCCACCAGTCCCTGGCTGTCCAGGATGGTGACGATGTTGGGGCTGAACTCCACCGCCTTGATCATCTTGACCATTTCCGCATTCATGTCCGAGAGGGCCCTGGTGCGGTCGGCAACCAGTTCCTCCAGGTGTTCCTGGTACAGTTTCAGGTCCAGCTGACGCTTTTCGATGACAGCCAGCAGGTTGTTGAAACCGTCGTAGAGAAGGCCGATTTCATCACTGGAACTTTTCTGGATCCGCAGCGAATAGTCCCGCTTGTCCGACACCTTGCCGATGAAATCCGTCAGGCTGACGATCGGGCCGGAAACCAGGCTCTGAGCCTTGAGCGTGAGCGCGATGATGAAGGCGACCAGTATCACGGCGAACCAGGCGATATCGACCAGGTAGCTGCGGACTTTCCGCTCGAACGACGAGGACGAGAATTTGAGAAAAATCCAGCCGACCGTTTCATCCTTGTAGAGCACCGGCTGCATCACCCGGAAAAATCCGTCGGAATGTTCCATTTCCAGGACCAGTTCGGCCTGAGTTTTCCTGGCGTCGGGCTGATAATCCTGCGGGTATCCGGCCAGAAACTGCCTCTCCTTGTCGAAGAGGGCCACGTAGACGAAATCGTCCAGGTATTGGAGTTGGGAAAGCGAGCGCAGCGCTTCCTCGCGATCCGAAAAGACGATTTCGGCGACCGTGTTGATGGCGGTGATATTGGCGATGGTCTGGATGGAGTTGATGCTTTCCCTTCTGAAATGCGCCAGATCGCGGAAGAATATGAAACCGATGGCGCTGAGCATGGACAGGATGGTGAGCCCCAGCATGAGCAGGATCAGTTTCTGCTTGATTTTCATGGGACGATCGTTCTTCATTCGATGATTCTCGCCAGCTTGTACAAGCGGGAACTCAGGTACAGACCCGATTTTTCTACTTCGGAACGGTTGATCGCGAACGTGACCTTGTTGTTCAGAATCTGGATGCCGATGTGCACCCCTCTCTCGGCGAAACCCTCGCCGTCACTGACACTGAGAAGTTTCCGCCGGGCGGCCTCATCCAGTATCTGCGCCAGCTGCGCTCTTTCCTCGCCGGAGATGAAGACGACCTCGCCGTTCTCGATCTGTTTGAAACCGGCCAGCGAATCGGTCTTGCGGACAACGAGTTGCTTGCCGGAAATCCGGTATGCCGGGGCCATGCTTTCGATGGAGCGGACCATCGGGTCATCCCCGACGCAGATCAGGTCGATCTCCTTTTTTTTCGGATCCAGAAAGTTGGCAAACTGGAGAATCTTGAAAAAAATGACCGTTTTGTGGTAGCAGGGATCGACATCGGCCGCGTACGAGGAGGGTAACATAACGGCGTAGCTGATGACGCCGACGAAAAGCAAGCTGACGTGAATGGCCATTACCACTTATTGTTGATCAATCCGACGTTTTTTTCAACCGCCAATGCAAGGAGCGCAAAAACGGTCGCCGGGCTCGTCCCTAACGCGGCAGCGCCATCAGGTAACGTGCGACAGGCAGATCGGCCGCCGACAGTTCGTACTCCAGCAACGAGGCGAGCGGCACCCATTGGATGCAATCGTGGTCCTTGAGAATTCGCGGCTCTTCGCACAGAACGGTTTCGAAGGCCACCAGGTTGATGGTGATCTGCTCATAACGATAGCGGCTGCGGATCAGTTCCCGGCCGATTCGGCAATCGACCGCGAACTCTTCGTGCAATTCACGCGCCAGCGATTCGCTCAGAGACTCCCCCGGTTCGCGTTTTCCGCCCGGAAACTCCCATTTGCCGGCCTGGCTTTTGTGGGAAGACCTTCTGGCCAGCAAGGCCTTGCCGTCACGGACGATGACGGCCGCCGACACGTCGATGCACATCAATCCTCTTGAACAGGCAGATCGTGCTGAAAGACTCCATCCTGATACTGTTTGATCCACAGGGTCTTGCCATCCTCGTCGAAGGCTTCCGTCAGCCCGTGCCGTTTCCCCTGGCGCATCTGCGAACGCAGCCGAAGGGCCCCGGACTGGTGGTAATCCAGGTGCAGTCCCTCTTCCAGACCGTCAATGTATGCGGTCTCCAGGGCGAGTTGACCGTTTTCGAACCACTCCCGCTGTTCTCCGTCCAGTTTTCCGGCCCGCAGGCGGATTTCGGCCTTTTTCTGGCCGCGGGGATACCAGTCGTTCTGCACGGTGATCGCCTCGTCATCGTCGTACTCGAAGCGGACCTGACGCAGCAGCTGGTGGCTGTCGCGATCATAGCTTTTCTTTTCCTGCATCCGTCCGTTCTCGTCCCAGAGGCTCCACTCGCCGGTTTCGATGCCGCCGTCGTATTCCCCGATCTCTTCTTTACTTCCGTTTTCGTACCATTTGCGGAAGGTACCGTGAAGATCGTCCTGAACATAGTTGAACTCGTCCTTCTTGGCACCGTTTTCATACCAGGTCCGCCAGGGACCGTCCCGCAGTCCGTCCCGGTAACTCTGCTCGCTGAGAATCTGCCCGTTCTCGGCCCACTCGCGCCAGACACCGTGCGGCTTCTGGAAACGGTAGGAACGTTCCTGCTGTTTTTTGCCGTTGTCATGGTAGCTGACATCGCTGGTCGTATCCGGATCCGCATCCTGAGCCGGCAGATTGTTGGAAAACGCCACAGCCAAGCCAACAAGGATAAGCAACGTTCTCTTCATGACTCCCTCCGTCAACAGGGCGATGATACCACCAGCGGCGGCCCGATTGCAACTTCAGAGGGCGATCGATCTGCCGCGAATGCCCGCCGCGGCATGCGGGGCCGTTGCCCCGCATGCCGGCCGGACGGTTTGAGCGCCTACTTTTTCTCTTCGGTCGGATTGACCATGTTGAAGGCGTTCTTCAGAATTCCGGTGACGCTGGCCAGATCGGCCACGTTGGTGGGCACGATCATGGTGTTGCTGGCCTTGGCCAGCTTGGAAAAGGAGTCGATCCATTCGCTGGCGATGCGCATGCTGACCGATTCCTTGCCGCCGGGAGCGGTGATGGCCTCACCGATTTGCCGAATGCCTTCGGCCGTGGCCTTGGCCACTTCCAGGATGGCGATGGCCCGACCCTGGGCCTCGTTTTCCATGCGGATCTTCTCGCCCTCCGATTTCTTGATAGCTTCCTGCTTCTCGCCCTCGGCGCGGTTGATCTTGGCCTGCTTGTCGCCTTCCGACAGGGCGATCTTCTCGCGCTTCTCCCGTTCGGCGCGCATCTGCTTTTCCATCGCTTCGCGGATGGTCGGCGGAGTGTCGATATTTTTGATCTCGTAGCGGGTGATCTTGATGCCCCAGGGATCGGAGGCTTCGTCCACCGCTGCCACGATGGCATAATTGATCTCGTCGCGGGATTCAAAGGTTTTGTCCAGATCGATCTTGCCGATTTCGGAACGCATGGTGGTCTGGGCCAACTGAATGATGCCGAACCGGTAGTTCATGATGCCGTAGCTGGCCTTGACCGGATCGACAACCCTCATGTAGAGGATACCGTCGATCTCGACGGAAATATTGTCCTTGGTGATGCAATTCTGCGGCGGTACGTCGATGGCGTCTTCCTTGAGGCTGTGCTTGTAGGCCACCTTGTCCAGAAACGGCACCAGGATGTGAAAACCGGCCTGCAACGTCCGGGAGTACTTTCCCAGGCGTTCGATGACGAAAACCGACTGGTTGGGGACGATGCGGGCCGTCTTGAAAACCGCCACCACCACGACAAACACAATGAAACCGACCAAAATGTTCAAAGGCTCCATACTGATATCCTCCTAGTTTATTCCGCTTTTTTCAATGCTTCCACGATCAGGGTCAGGTTGTCGCAGCCGACAATGACCACGGTCTCGCCCGGCATGAGCCGCTGTTCGGAACGAGCCGACCACAAAGTCCCCTGATACTTCACCCGGCCGCCCACCTCCCCGGGTTCGATCAGTTCGACGACCGGCACCATCTTGCCCACTTCGATGTTGAAGGTCCGTTGTTCACCGTCGGTCATCGTCTTGCCCAGGAAAGTCGCTTTCAGTTTATTACGCAGCAGCATCATGAACCCGATCGAGCTGACCAGAAATATCAGCATCTGCGCCGGCAGGGAAAGCGGTACGGACAAGCCGTCGGTCAACAGAATCGCAAAAGAAGTGATCAGGGCCCCGACGCCGAAAAAAACGATAACCACACCGGGGATGAAGAATTCCGTGAAGATGAGAAAAATACCGGCAAACAACCACACCAATTCCGGTGACAGATTCATGTCGTCCTCCTATTGCTTCCTATGGGTCAACTCGGCGATCAGGTCATCCGGACCGAAGCCGATCTCGCCGAGCCGATGCAGGAAATCGTCCAACATCTGTACAAAAAGGCTGCGATGATCGGCGTTTTTTTTCTCGGGATCCAGGTCGGAGACAAAGTAGCCCTGACCCGGCCGGGGATGGATGTAGCCCTCGACATCGAGCTGATAATAAACTTTTACAATGGTGTTGGGGTTCACCGAGAGCTGTTTGGCCAATTCCCGGATCGGGATCAGTTGATCGCCGGACCTGTAGTCGCCGGACAGAATCAGGCGACGGATTTCCTGTTTGATCTGCTGGTACACCGGGATCGCGGATCGGGGGTCGATTGCAAACTCTGGCTTCACGGTTCACCTCGCGTACCACAATAATAGTACAGAATAACAGGCTTGTCAATAAGAAAAATTTTTTCTGCCCATCATCAGGTCGATGGCCCGTTTCTGAGCGCCGTTCAGTCCCCTCTGACCACCGGCCAGAGAGCAGATGAGCGTCATCTTGGCCGCCTCTTCCAGGGCCTCGAGCCGGCTGTAGGCCTGCCACAGGGAGCCGCCCACGGCGATGACGCCATGGTTTTTGAGCAGCAGCACATCGCCGCGGCCCACCGAGTCGCCCACCTTGTCGGCCAGTTCCCGGCTGCCCATCAGCGCGTAGGAAACCGACACCGGATTGCCGATCAGGGCCCAGGTCTCGGCGATCAGGTCGGTGCGCAGGCGTTCTGGAGGAGCGGCGGTGAAGGAGGTGGCCCAGGGAGGGTGGGCGTGCACGATCGCCGTCACGTCCGGACGACGGCTGTATATGGTTTGATGCATGGCCGTCTCCAGGCTCAGCTTCAGACCTTCCGCCAGCAGGATGACACCATCGGTGCAAATGAGGCCGATCTGTTCATCGCTGATGAATTCCTTGTCGATCTGCGAGGGGGTGATGCAGATCTCCCCCGACGGCGCCCGGGCGCTGACATTGCCGCCGGTCGTCGTGGTCAGCCCGCGGCGGACCAGACGCCGCATGGTTTCGGCCACTTCCTGCTTGATGGCTGTCAAATCGCTCATTGCCTTGTTTCCTGGTCGCAAGAATAACACAGAAAGGATCCTGGCTCAAGGCAAACCGGCTGGTTGCCGGCTTTCCTTGCAATTCGTTCCGATCCGGATTATAAGGGTATTCATATCGTTTATTGATTCGCCTGGAGGTGAGCAGCATGAATTTCAAGACCATATTTGCCGTGGGGAAACAAGAATGGCGGCGCCGGCGTTCCATCAGCCAGGACAGCGGCAACCTCAAGAGCAAGCAGAACGAATTGTCGGGCAGACTGGGCGCCCTGGGGCAGCGGGCCTGGAACGAGCAGACCGATATCGGCGCGTTTCCGGACATTAAATCCAGCCTGACCGCCATCCAGACACAACTCGACGAACTCAAGCAGAAGAGCGACGACTGCCGGAAACGGATCGCGGCCCAGGAAGAGGACAAGAAACAAAAGACCGAGGCCTTCAACCAGGAACGCCGGTCAGTCGAAGACAAAAAGAAGGCCGCCGACGGCCGTCTGAATACGGAGAAGGACCTGCTCAAGTCGCTGCAGAAAGCCCTGAGCCAGGCTGAAGGCCGCTCGGGCCAGATCGTCAGGGAACGGGAACAGCTGCACAATAAAATCGTCGACGCCGCCACCAGCCCGGAACAGAAAGCCGGCCACCAGAAACGGCTCGAGGAACTGGCCGCCGAGGAAACCGGACTGCTGGGCAGCCGCTCGGAGCACCAGGCGTCCATCCAGACGCAGACGGCCAAGATCCAGCCGCTGCAGGCGGAAGTCGACGAGCTGCAGAAGCAGATCAACGATATCGTCAACCGGCAGCGGACGGCGCTGGCCGAAATCGACAAGCTCCTGGGCGAAATTCATAAAGAGCTGAGCGGACTCCAGACCCAAAGCAAGGATGTCGAGCGCAGCCAAGCGGAACAGTTCCGTTTGCTGGGTGAAAAACTGGCCGCCGCCGCCCAGCCCGCATCCGGCCTGAGCAACGAATACGGCGCCGTCAAGGAAAGCGAGCAGGCCATCGCCGACATCCGCGCCAAGCTCGCCGACCTGGACAGCCAGCAGAGCGAAACGGCCAGCCGCGCCTACCGCCAGATGCTGACCATCCTCATCGGCGGTTTTCTGCTGATCGCAGCCTTGATCGTCGTCATCGTGCTTCTGCTTTCGCCCAAGCAGAAAACTCCCCTGGAGGAACTGGCGCAAGGCAACCTGGCCGGAGCCATCAGCGGTCTGGCCTCCCAAGCCGGTCTGGACAAGCCGCAAGAATTACAGGAAGGACTGAATCTGCTGCAGAAAGGAATGGGCGCAGTTCAGAACACTTCGCCCGATCAGGCTGGCGTTAAAGCTCCAGTCGCCTCGGCTGACGAACTGAAGTCGGTACTGAGCCCTGTCGACGGATGGGAAATGACGGAGCCCGCCTATACCCGGATGGATTTCTCGGGTATCGAGGCGGCTTCGCTCAAGACCAGCTATCAGGACGCCCAGGGGCAGACCGTCGACCTGGAGATCACTGACACCCATTCCGTGGAAATCCTGATCAGTCCGTCCCGGGTCCTGTTTGCCATGAACACGACCGTCGACGACGAGCAGGTCTACCAGAGCACCGGCAAGCTGGACGGCATCCCCATGATCGAGAGTTTCGAGAAGGAGACCAAAACCGCCCGGCTGATCCTGGTTGTCGCCGACCGCTACCTGATCAACCTGCAGACCAACGCCCAGAGCGGTCTGGAACTGCTCAAGAACCTCGCCGCCCGGCTGAATCTGAAGTCGCTGTCCTGATCCGTGAACGGTCCGCATTGAATCAGCGCCGGCTGACCAACCAGACACCCGCAGACCATGCCGATTCAGGAAATCGTCGCCCGTTCGCTGCTGCGCCGTCACCCGGGAATCGATTCCTGGTTCGTCTCCTGGGGCGGCATGAATCTCTACCGCGGCTGCAGTCACGATTGCGTCTACTGCGACGGCCGCAGCGAAAAGTACCGGGTGGAAGGCGAATTTTCGCGGGATATCGGGGTCAAGAGCAATGCGCTGGAGCTGCTCGAACGTGAACTGGACCCCGCCCGGCGGCGACGGCCTTTTCCGGGCGGCTTCCTCATGCTGGGCGGCGGCGTCGGCGACCTCTACCAGCCCATCGAAAAGAAGCTCGGGCTGGCCCGGGGCGTCCTGCAACTGGCCCTGCGTTTCGGCCACCCGGTCCACCTGTTGAGCAAATCTACCGGTTGCGAACGGGATATCGACCTGCTGGGCGAAATCGGACAAAACAGCGCCGTGCTGGTCAGTTTCAGTTTTTCCAGCAGCGACGACGCGCTGTCGGCCCAGGTGGAGCCGGGCGCCGCACCGCCCAGCCGACGCCTGGAAATGATGGCCCGTCTCAACCGCCTCGGCATTCCCAGCGGCGCCTTCCTCATGCCCGTGCTGCCGGCCCT
>CAYXHZ010000025.1:0-17450 GCA_964465065.1 uncultured Clostridia bacterium | reverse complement strand
TCAACCGCCTCGGCATTCCCAGCGGCGCCTTCCTCATGCCCGTGCTGCCGGCCCTGACGGATTCGGCCCGCCATCTGGGCGCCACGCTGCGGGACCTCAAGCGGGCCGGTTGCCGTTACGTCGTCTTTTCCGGACTGACCCTCAAGGACGGACGGCAGAAGGACCATTACCTGAACTATCTCGAGCGGCTGCATCCCGAGCTGCTGGCAAGCACCAGGGCCCTCTACCCGTCATCGGTCCGGGGCGCGCCCGACCGGCACTACCAGGAGCGGATCAACCGTCTGTTCTTCGCGCTGTCCGCCCGGGCCGGCCTGCCGCGCTGCATTCCCCTGCCCCTGTTCGCCGCCGTGACCAGCCCCGGCGAACGCCTGCTGCTGGTCCTGCAGCAGCTCGCCGACCTGGCCGACATGAGCGGCACCCCGCACCGATTCCGCCTGGCGTACGACAAACTGAGACCGCTGACGGATACGCCGGCGCTGCTGGCGGCGGCGGCCGGTCTGGAGCAAACGGTACGGGAACTGGCCGAAGAGATCGCCAATGGACGGATTCCGGCCGTCTATCGAAACTGGATCGGAGGATTGGATTGAAAAGGGCATAGGGTCTCTATGCCCCGATATATCTGCAGGAACCCAGCGGCCCGCCGAATCAGCGGACCCGTTCCATATACTCGCCGCTGCGGGTATCGACGCGGATGATCTCTCCGGTTTCGCAGAACAGGGGAACGCCCAGCTGATATCCGGTTTCCAGCGTCGCCGGTTTGAGCACGCGGCCGCTGGAATCGCCTTTGTTGCCGGGTTCGGTGTAGGTGATTTCCAGTTCGACGGCGATGGGCAGTTCCACGCCGACCGGACGGTCCTCGTACATGGACACGTTGATGACCATCTGCTCCTTGAGGTAATTGGTGGCGTCGCCCAAGTCTTCCTTGGTCAGGTTAATCTGATCGTAGCTCTCCTGATCCATGAAGGTGTAGGCACCGTCCTGCTCGTAGAGAAACTGCATCTCTTTTTTGTCCAGAGACACCTGGTCGAACCGGTCGTTGGCCTTGTAGACGGTTTCACTGACCGACCCGTTGCTGAGGTTCTTCATTTTCATCTTCATGACGGCGGCGTTGCGTCCGCCTTTGTTGTATTCTGCCTTGAGAACGAGATGAAGATCGTTCCCCATCTTTACAAAATTGCCGGCACGTAATTCTTGCGCTTCTTTCACCTGATTTCTCCTTGAAAAAAAAGGAAAACGAATCTTAGCAGTTTTTCGGTGAGATTGCAAGTATTTCTCAAGCCGGCGGCACAGGCGGCCAGATTCCTGCCCATGGCGGCCGATGGAGTCAGAAACAGATCCCAGTCCACGTTTTGATCGTCCTGGGGAAAGTTGAAAGCCCGCATGGCCGTCTCGAAGGCTTCACGCACGGATGGCCGCTTCCAATGCCGGGCCAGGGCGGCCAGGAAGGCCTCCATCTTGAGGCGGCGCGTCTCGTCCTCCTGGGGGTAAAGCTGCCACAGAAACGGTTTACCGGCCAGGAGAGCCCCGGCCAGCGAGTCCTCACCCCGGACCAGATTGAGGTCGGCCAGGGCCAGCAGACAGTCGAAATCGCTCTGCGCCAGGAAGGGCGGCCGCAGCACGCGAACGCCGCCTTCTCCCCGCAGCCGACAGTTCGCCTGCCCCAGGCTCCACACCAGCCACTGCTCCGAGGCGGCGGCCAGGCGGTCCAGCAGCGCCGGAGAAACGTCACGGTAACTGAACAGCAACAGCCAGTTCAGATCGGCCAGGTCCGGATCCAGGCCCTGCGTGCTCAACCAGGTTTTTCTGGCCTCGCTCCGGTCGGTCCGGCACAGCTGCGCCCGGCTCAGGGACATGATACCGCCGCTGCCGGCATCCAGGCCCGGAATGAAGAAAAACTTGCGCGGCACCGGTCTGCCCAGAAGAGATTCCCGCAGGTGACAGTCGAGCGCCCAGGCTTCGCAGCTGAAGTATTCCAGGTTGACGATCAGGCGGGTTTGCGAGCGGTCGGCGTACACGAAGTCTTCGGGGGTCGGGCAGGCGAACATCTCGATGACCCAGGGCGAAGCCGGCCGCGACGGCATCCTGAAACGCAGCCGGTCCCAGCGGCAGACCTGGACACCGCTCCTGGCCAGTTCCTCCCGACCGCCGGCCAGCGCGGCCAGTGTATCCGGATCGTCTATGAACAGCCGTATCCGGCAGCTCGTGTCCAGCAAGCTGCGCAATTCCCGGCACAGCCGCCAGGCCGTACCGGCATCGCCGAAATTGTCGATGACCTGGCAGAAAATATCGACATCGGTCCGTAAGGCGCAGATTTGACGATCCATGCCGCCCAGTGTACCGGAAGCGGACCCAGCTGACAAGTTCGTTTTTTGGCACCATAATAATTAGGATAATAACGAGAGGCAAGAGGAACCGGGCATGGGCAATCAGAACGGCGGCTCAGCGGGACGAACGGATTTCGTGATCGATACCTGCAGAAAAAAGCTGGAATTTCTGCTGCGCAGCAGCCAGCTGGTCTGCTTCGAAATCGCCATGGACGGCACCATTCTCAACCTGTCCCCGTCGATCCAGACCTTCTCGGGCTACAGCGAAAAAGAACTGCTCAACCGTTCGATGTGGAACCTGTACGCCGACATGAACGCCCGCGAACAGCTGATCGAGACCCTCTTCGAGCAGGGATTGCTCCGGGATTACCGGGTCACTCTCAAGGACAAGAAAGACCGGCACCGGCTCTGCCGTATCGACGCCATCCTGATGTGCAACGAAACCGGCGAACCGGCCAGCCTGTTCGGCACCCTCTGCCCGCTGGACTGAAAGGAACCGGGGACGCTAGCGGGTCGCTAATGCCCCTCCCCTCTCAGCATGCGCAATCCGTGCTCCAGGAGCGGCATGAGCTGCCGGGTGCAGAAGCGGGCCGCTTTCACCGATCCCGGCAGGTTGACGACAATGGTTTGCCCCCTCACCCCGGCCGTGCCCCGTGAAAAAACCGAGAACGGGGTTTCCGACAGCGAACGCATGCGCAGCATCTCGGCCACGCCGGGCAGTTCGCGGTCACAGACCCGGCGGGTCACCTCGGGGGTGATATCGCGCCGGCCGATACCGGTGCCGCCGCAGGTGATGACGACATCGTAGCCGGAACAGGCTTCGAGAAGCAGTTTCTCGAGGAGGTCTGCCTCGTCCGGGATCAGTCTTCGCTCCACCTTCCAGACCGGGTTGTACTCGAGCAGCAGCTCGACGATCTCCCGGCCGGACTGATCCTCGTATTCCCCCCTGTAGGCCCGATCGGAACAGGTGACGACCAGTATCGCCGGCATCTAGTCCTCCCCCGGCAGTCCCTTGCTTTTTTCGAGCAGACGGATCGGGCCGATGACCATGGCTTTGTCGACCGCCTTGCACATGTCGTAGACGGTCAGGGCGGCCACCGACACAGCGGTCAGAGCCTCCATCTCGATACCGGTGCGGGCGTGGCAACGGGCGGAGGCCTCGATACGCAGCCCGTCATCCTGTAAGAAGAACTGCAACTCCACCTGCTCGATCGGCAGAGGGTGGCACAGCGGGATCAACCGGGAGGTTTCCTTGGCCGCCATGATGGCCGCGATGCGGGCCACGGACAGGACATCGCCCTTTTTCAGGCCGCTGGAGCGGATCAGCGCCACAGTTTGGGCAGCCAGGGAAACGAAGCCTTCGGCCCGGGCCTGTCTGGCCACGATCGCCTTGCCGCCCACGTCGACCATGCGCGCCTGGCCCTTGTCGTCAAGGTGTGTAAAATCCATTGTCATCCTCCGATCTGCCAGTTTTCCCGCACGGTATTGGCGGTGCCATGGGCCGGTTTGGCGGCGATGGCCTCCAAAAGCGAGGTGCGGATATCGTCGCGGTTCAGCGGTATTTCCAGTCCGGAAAACAGGCAGGGCCTGAGCATGCCGTCGGCGGTCAGGCGGATGCGGTTGCACAGCCGGCAGGGCTGAGGCCGCTCGGCCTGGGTCCCGAAATCGATACTCCGGTAATCGCTGAGCTGATAGCGCTGAATGCGCTGGAGTCGCAGGCCGCGCCGGCGGCAGAAGTCCGTCATGGCCTCCAGCTCGTCGCCGTTGAATTCCGGCATCAGCACCATGTTGATTTTGGTGTCGGTAAAACCCGTCTCGGACAGGGCGTCCAGACCGGCCAGCACCGTTGCGATCTGCCCGCCCCGCGTCAGCCAGCTGTACCTTTCGGGGTTCAGAGTATCCAGGGAAACGTTGACACGGTCCAGTCCGGCCTGTTTGAGGTCCCGGGCAAAGTCGGTCAGCAGCGTGCCGTTGCTGGTCATGGTCAGTTCCTCGAGCCCGGCGACGGTGGCGAGAGACTCGACCAGCTCGACGATGCCCTTGCGCACCAGCGGCTCGCCGCCGGTCAGACGGACCTTGGTAATGCCCAGAGCGACGGCCTGCGCGACGACCTGCCGGATCAGCTCGTAAGAGATGATGTCGCCATGCCCCTTCTTGCAGATCCCCTCCTCGGGCATGCAGTAGCGGCAGCGCAGGTTACAGCGGTCGGTGACCGAGATGCGTAGGTAGCGGATGTCGCGCTCAAATGAGTCTAACACGGACCTGACTCCCCGCTTCCAGACCGGCCTGCCCCCTGTCGATGCGGATCAGGCCGTTGGCCTGGGGCAGGGACAGCAGGTGCGCCGAACCGTGGTACTCGATGGGCCTGACCCGGTTTCCGTCGCAATGAACCGGCAGATATTCGGTCCGTTCCAGTTTGCGGCGCTGGACCGCACTGGTCAGGACGCCCACCGTTTCCCGGGGCGGATCGTCGCAGTTCATCAGACGCAGCAGGGCCGGTTTGACCAGAATCTCCGTGATGATGAAGGTGGACACCGGGTTGCCGGGCAACCCGAAAACCAGCCGGCCGTCGATCGTTGCGAACAGGGTCGGTTTGCCCGGTTTGATGGCCACTTTTGCGAAATGGACGCTACCGCCCATTTCCTGGATGGCCTGCGGCACGAAATCGAAGTCGCCCATGGACACTCCGCCGGAGATGACCAGGACATCGCAGTCCGTCAGCAGTTCGCGCAGCCTGTCCTTCAAGCCGTCCAGGCTGTCGGCCGCTCCACCTCCGAAGCGCACCTCGAGACCCAGGGCCTGGTACTGTCCGTACAGCGAAAAACCGTTGCTGTTGTAGATCTGGCCGGACTGCAGCGGACAGCCGGGCATGACGACCTCGTCGCCGGTGGTCAGCACGGTCAGACGCGGACGGGCGAACACCTCGACCTCATGGTAACCGCAGGCGGCCAGGACCCCGAGCAGCTGGGCGTTGACCCGTCGCCCGGGCGCGGCCACCAGGTCGCCGCTCCGGGCGTCCTCGCCGCGGAGGCAGATGTGATCGCCGCGCTGGACTACGCCATTTTTCAGACGGACAATGTCGCCTTCCTGGACGGTTTGCTCGATCATGACGACCGCGTCGGCACCGGGCGGCAGCATGGCCCCGGTCATGATCTTGCTGCAATAACCGGGCCGGATCGCTTCCCTGGGTTGCCGGCCGGCGGCGATCGTCTCCACAATCCGCCACTCGCTGACCGGATCGCTGCTGTCCACCGCGTAGCCGTCCATGGCCGACTTGTCGAAGGGCGGATGGTCGAGCCGGGAAAGAATCGGGCCGGCCAGCACCCGATTCAGCGCCTGGAGCAGAGGAACCGTCTCCCTGGCTTTGATTCCTTCGATGGCGTTAAAGGCCTGGAGAGCCTCCTGGATGGTCAACATAATCGATCGTCTCCGCTAAAGTTCTGATGATAGCAAACCTGCCGCGGCAGGTCAATTTCACGGGCTTTGACAATCCCGGCCGGCTTGGTTACCATCCATAGCGGCATTGCGGTTCCGGTACATTCCCGGACGAGAGGTCGAAATGCGTATTTGGCTGTCGCTTTGCGCTTTGGGACTGTCGTTGCCACTGGCCGGCAGTCAATTGAAAGACCGGGTTGACGCCCTGAGCCGGATCGAGATGCAGAGTGTCATCGAGATCCTGAGCCACGACTTGTTCGAGGGCCGGGCGCCGGGAACACGCGGCGGCGAACTGGCGGAGCTGTACTGCCGGAGCCTGTTCAAATGGATGGGCCTGCAACCCGGCTGGCATGGCGATTACCTGCAGCCCTTCGCCATGAAGGCCTTCACCACCAGCGAATTGACCGCCCGGGCGACCGACCTGGATTTGAACTACCTCGAGGATATCGTCGGCAACTGCCAGCTGGCTCAGGATCAGTTTTCCGTGGAGGGCGAACTGGTCTTCGCCGGTTTCGGCATCCGCAGCGACATCTGGCAATGGGACGATTTCAAGAACGCCGACCTGCGAGGAAAAATTCTGGTCGTCCGGGTCAACGACCCCGGCAGCGTCGATCCCGAACGCTTCGAAGGCCGGACGATGACCTATTTCGGACGCTGGACCTACAAGATCGAAGCCGCCCGGGCCATGGGCGCCCGGGCCGTGCTGATCATACACACCGACGCCAGCGCCGGTTACGGCTGGCCGGTGGTGCGCAACTCCTGGAGCGGCGAGCAGCTCTACCTGCCGGACAGCCTGAAAGGCCCTCTGCAGTTCAGCGGCTGGATCCGGGAAGCCAGCCTGCGCAGGCTGCTGACCGGTCGCGGAATCGATCTGGATCGCCTGTACGCCGCCTCGCAGAGGCAAGACTTCCAGCCCGTTCCCCTCGGTATCCGCATGCGCATCGACGGAAAAAGCCGGCGCCGGGAAGTGCAGGCCAGCAACGTGGTCGCCCGGATCCCGGGCCGCAGCACCGAACAGATCGTTCTGATTGCCCACATCGACCACCTGGGTATCAATCCGACCCTGACAGGCGACCAGATCATGAACGGGGCCATCGACAACGGCAGCGCCGTCGCCGCCCTGATGCTGAGCGCCCGTATCCTGTCCGAATGCCGGGACCAACTGCGGCATTCCATCACCCTGCTCGCCTGCCAGGGCGAAGAGGAAGGGCTGCTGGGTTCGACGCACTACGTCGCCAACACCGACCGTTCGGAGATCGTGGCCGCCATCAATTTCGAATCCTCGCCGGTCTGGGAAGACAGCGCCAGCCTGATGGGTGTCGGTGCCCGCTTTTCCACCATCCAGGACATGCTCGTCGAGATCGCCCGCGAACAGGGAGTGCAATACCGGGAATTCTCGCTCAACGACCGCGGGTTCTTCTTCCGTTCCGACCAGTACCCGTTCGCCAGTCGCAACATCCCGGCCGTGTGGATATCGGCCGGCGAAGAATCTGTCGGCGGCAAGAACAACTTGCGTGATTTTTTCGACGGCGACTATCACAGCGCCCGCGACGAATACCGGCCCGACTGGAACCTGGGTGCCCTGCGCCAGACAGTCCGCTACGCCTTGATGCTGGTGGAAAAGATCGACCAGTCCGCGGAGGCGCCGCGCTGGAAACGACGCCTGACCTTTCCGACCGTGCCCTGAGCCTAGGGCTTGTCGAACAGGGCCTTGCGCATCTTGCTGCAGAACGGGCAGAGCCCGACCAGGTTGATGGCCGCCCCCAGGGTCAGCAGCAGGGCCAGGGGATGACGATGTCCCAGGAGGAAAATGACGGCCATGGCTGCGAACAGACCGATCGAAACGATGCGCAGACCGAGTTGCGCCGTCTTGTCTCCGCCGGCGGCCGCCTGCGCCAGCACGATCATGATCAGTCCGCTCAGGCCGATGGCCAGACTGTAGGAAAACGCCATCAGGGTCAGGCCTCTGCCCAGCGAAGGCGAAGCGGAAACAGCCATGGCGGCCAGAATGCCGCGCAGCAGGTAAAAAAAATAGGCAGCGCTCAGCAGCGCGGCCAGACCGAGCAGCCTGAACCAGACGGCAATTCTCTTTTCCGGCATGACCCGCTCCTCGCCTGCGCATGGCAAAAACATTTTGCCATGCGCATATATACTGGTTTTATAGCACAAGACCCGGTAAATTGCAGCGATCTCTCGAGAATATTTTCAGCGAATATCGCCAATAAAAGCGCCGCATTTTTCCAGTTTCCGCAATTGTCGCCGATTCGAGAGGCCATTGACTTGAGATACCGTTTGCCCTGGGGTACAATTGCCCCTTAGAATAATCGAGAGAGGTGAGATTATGTCCAAAAAGATTCTGGTTGCCACTGAAAAACCCTTCGCCGCCGATGCGGCCGGGTTGATCCGCCAGACCGCCCAGGAGGCCGGCTACCCGGTCGTCTTTCTGGAAAAGTACAAGGATGTCAGCGAATTCCACCAGGCGGTGGCTGACGCCGAGGCCCTGATCGTGCGCAGCGACCTGGTCACCCCCGAGGTCCTGGAACACGCCAAGAAGCTCAAGATCGTGGTCCGGGCCGGCGCCGGCTTCGACAACATCGATCTCAAGGCCGCCAGCGCCAAGGGCGTGGTGGTCATGAACACCCCCGGCCAGAACAGCAACGCCGTGGCAGAACTGGCCATCGGCATGATGATCTACCAGGCCCGCGGCAAGTTCAACGGCAAATCGGGCACCGAGATCCACGGCAAGACCATGGGCATCCACGCCTACGGCAACGTGGGCAAGCTGGTGGCCAAGTACGCCCTGGGTTTCGGCATGAAAGTCTACGCCTACGATCCCTTCGTCAGGGACGAGGTGATGAAAGCCGACGGCGTCATCCCGCTCAAATCGGTGGAGGAGCTGTACAAGACCTGCCAGTACGTCTCGCTGCACATCCCGGCCACCGCCGAGACCAAAAAGTCGATCCACTACAAGCTGCTGAGCACCATGCCCAAAAACGCCGTGCTGGTCAACACCGCCCGCAAGGAAGTGATCTGCGAGGAAGGCCTCAAGAAGCTTCTCGCCGAGCGCAAGGACTTCCAGTACGTCTCCGACGTGGCTCCGGACTGTCTGGCCGAGCTCAACCAGGAATACGCCGCCCGCATCTACTGCACCCCGGCCAAGATGGGCGCGCAGACGGAAGAGGCCAACACCAACGCCGGTGTCGCCGCCGTCAAACAGATCGTGACCTTCTTCGAGAAAGGCGACAAGACCTTCCAGGTCAACAAGTAAACACTTTTTGCCCATAACCGGCGGGCGGGTCCTGCCCGCCCGCCACCTTCGACACTGCGCAACGAGGTATCCCATGAAGCTGAATCTTGCCCTTCCGTGGCTGACCCTGGCCCTGGCCGCCACTCTGAGCGCTCAGAGCGGCGACAAGCCGGCCGACCCGCCGCAAGTGTACCTGGTGGGTTCGATCCACGAGCTGCACCTGAACCCGGACAACCGCTACTCGATCCCCGACCTGCTGGCCCAGATCGCCGCCCTGCAGCCGGACCTGGTCTGCGGCGAAATCGCTCCGGAGGCCTTCGACGGCCTGATGGAGGGCTACTTCCCCCCCGAGGCCGCCTGCCTGGCCCAGATGGCGTCAAGGCTGAACTACCGTTTCGTCCCGGTGGACTGGCGTCTGGACTACAAAACCCAGGCGGAGGCGGAAAAGAGCTTCCCCAAAGAGGTGGAGGAAGAGGCCAAGCGCCTGCTGGCCCGCAGCGAAGCCGAAAGAAAGAAGGAGAGGCCTTCGGCCTACGACTTTTTCAACGGCCAGGACAACCTGGCGCTCATCGACCGCTTCTTCGAGGAGATCGTGGGGAAAAACCCGGTGGCGGAACTGGCCCAGGGTGCCTGGCAGCGACGCAACCGGACCATCGTCGAAAACGGCCTGGCTGCAGCCGGCTCGGCCCGGCGCATCGTCTTCGTTTTCGGCAGCGACCATCTGCCCGGATTGCAGCGCGAGCTGGCACGCCGGGGCATTACGGCGCATATCCCGGAGCGTCTCTTCAACCCCGCTGGCAGCAATCGGGTGGACGAGTCGGTACGGCAGCGCTGGCATCGCAACCTGGACAATCTGAAAAAGATCCGCTCCGGACTGGTGCAGACCGACGAGGACAATGTTCTCAAGGTGAAAAACAGCAAGAGGCTGGAGAAGCTGGCCAAGCTGATCGATGCATCGAAATGAAGTGACTGGTTACTAGTGACTAGTGACTTGTGACTTGTGACTTGAAGATCACAGGATTATTTCTCAACCCTCTGAACCGTGCTAGACCCTCTCCACCATATCGCCGTAAACGCTGACCAGTAAAAAAGATCAAGTTCCCGACCATCCCTCCCATCCCAAGCCATCACCCAAAAACTCTATTTATATTTATTACATGTAAATTTATTATAACGCAAAATAAATTTAAATTTTTGTTGAAAAACACTTGATTTTGCATATTTAGGCGCTTACCATGCAAAAATAACGCTTAAGCCACAAATCTTCGCATTTCATTGTTCATTGTTTGTGTTATTTTTTAATACAGCAACCTAAATACTGAGGAGTCTGTATTTTGTAAAAACAAGCAAAATGAACACAAAAACCTGGAATCGATAACAATGAAAAATATTTCATTTTTCCGTGTTCACACGGGGAGGGAGGCATCATGAAAGAATGGAAGACGACGAGACTGTTTTCACTTTTCCGGTTGGGACTCCTGTTGACGCTCTGTTGCGCGGCCCTGGTCGGGCAGGAGCTCCAGATCCACTACATCAATGTCCAGCAGGGACAATCCACGCTGATCGTCGGCCCCGACGGCACGACCATCCTCTACGACGGCGGCTACGAGACGAAAGGGACGACGGAACTCGTTCCCTACCTGCAGTCGCTCGGCATCACCGGCTCGCTGGACTACATCATCGCCTCCCATCAGGACACCGACCATTTCGTCGGTCTGACGGAAACGATGAACGCAGGCTACAGCGCCTCGGTTGTCTACTACAACGGCAGCGACAAGACCAACACCTATGTCAGCGCCTTTTTCAGCGCAGCGGCCGCCGCCTGCCCGGGCGGAGCCGTCCCTTTGCCCCTGGGCACCGTGATCCCGCTGGGCTACGGCGCCACGGCGACCTGCGTGGCCGTCAACGGCTCGGTGATCGGCAGCGGAGCGGTCCCCGGTGGAACCGACAACGAAAACGACCGGGCCGTCTGCCTGCTGATCCAGTACGGTGAATTCGATTACCTGGTCACCGGCGACATCGGCGGCGGCGCCGACGACTACGCCTGCACCGGTCGCAACACCTCCCAGGTCAACATCGAAAGCCCGCTGGTCATGTCGCTCATGCCGGCCGGTGCGCACCCGCTGCTTTCTGAATACGGACTGGAGATCGCCCATATCGCCCATCACGGCAGCGAAAGCAGCGGCAACGCCGATTACATGAACATTCTGACGCCCAGGCTGGCCTGCATATCCGTAGGCGCCGGTCAGGACGCCAGTTACCGGCACCCGCGCATCGATGTGGTCGAGCATGTCTTTCTGGCCCAGGCGCCCTGTATCACGGCACCGGCCGCCCTGGTGCTGCAAACTGAAGAGGGCGCTCCGATCGGAGACCTGACCAGCACCGCCGGCTACAGCGTCGGCGACATCGTCGTCAGCACCGACGGCGTGAACTCCTACACGGTCAGCGCCAACGGCGCCGTGACCCAGGGGCCGGACGAACGTGCCGCCGCCGGCCTGCCGGCAACGTTCTATTTCGAAGAATATTCGGCCGCCGACAACGCCCCCGTCATCTACAATTCCCACAGCGAAAACATCACCACCATTGCCGCCGACATCGCCTGGAGCACCAACGAAACGGCCAGCTCCCTGGTCCGCTACGGGACCGCTTCCGGAAGCTATCCGGAAAGCGTCGGCGATGCGTCCCTGTCCTTGAACCATGCGCTGACCCTGACCAACCTGCTGGAAGCCACCACCTATTACTACGTGGTGGAATCCAGCGATGCCACCGGCCACACCACGACTTCTTCCGAATATAGTTTCACCACCACGGGAACCGTCGCCGACACCGTCACCGTGACCTCCCCCAACGGCGGTGAAAGCTGGGTGATCGGCTCCAGCCATACCATCAGCTGGTCGAGCACCGGCCTGGTGGGCAACCTGAACATCGATTATTCCATCGACAGCGGAGCGAGCTGGATATCCATCGCCGCCGACGAAAGCAACGACGGCAGCTATAGCTGGACCGTTCCGGACAGCGTGTCGGCTTCCTGCCTGGTCCGGGTCCAGGAGAGTGACGGCAGTCCGAGCGATACCAGCGACGCCGCCTTCACCATCAGCCTGGAGGCCCAGGAATCGCTGACCGTGACTGCGCCCAACGGCGGTGAAAGCTGGGGCATCGGCAGCAGCAAGACCGTAAGCTGGAGCTCGACCGGCGCCGTCGGCAACCTCGATATCGACTATTCCGTCGACAACGGCCTCAATTGGACCAACATCGCCCTTGGAGAGACCAACGACGGCAGCTACACCTGGACGGTCCCCGACAACGCCTCGACGAGCTGCCTGCTGCGCATCCAGGACGAGGACGGCAGCCCGAGCGACGTCAGCGACGCCGTGTTCAGCATCGCCCAGATCACGCCGGCTGCCGGGGTGAAGATCAGCGAAGTCTACTATGATACCGTCGGCACCGACTCGATCGAGGAATGGATCGAGCTTTACAATACCACGACCGAGGCCGTCGACATCGGCGGCTTCAGCCTGAGCGACAACAACGGGACCGGCGGCAGCTACACCATCCCGGCCGGCACGATCATAGCCCCCAAATCCTACCTGACCGTCGCCGCGAACAGCGCCGGCTTTACCGCCCTGTACGGCTACAGTGCGGATCTGTACTACGGAACGGTCATGGCCCTGGGCAACAGCGGCGACTCGATTCTGCTCAGGGACAGCCTGGGCGGCCTGGTCGACGCGGTGGCCTACGAAGGCGGCACCAGCGGCGGCATCCCCGACGGCTGGGGCAGCAGCTCGCTGCCCGTGGCCACCACCGGCAACACCATCGTCCGCGCCGATCTCGGCGTCGACACCGACACCTACGCCGACTGGACGACGGCTTCCGGCAACGGCTTTCCGCAGACCCGGATTCTGTCCGCCCCCGTCATCTTCAGTGAAGTGTACTACGACACCGTCGGCACCGACTCGGTCGAGGAATGGATCGAGCTCTACAACCGGGCCCCGATCGCCGTCGACATCGGCGGCTGCACCATCACCGACAACAACGGCGTCGGCGGCGGCACTTACACCATCCCGGCCGGCACCCTCATGGCGCCCAATTCGCATCTGACCGTGGCCGCCAACAACGACGGCTTTGTCGCCCTGTACGGCTACCCGGCCGACCTGTACTACGGGACCGTCCTGGCCCTGGGCAACAGCGGCGACGCCCTGCTGCTCAAGGACAGCCAGGGCATCCTCAGGGACACGGTGGCCTACGAGGGCGGCACGACCTCCGGCGGCGTGCCGGCGGGCTGGGGCAGCGACAGCGAGCCCAGCGCCCCGACCGGCAGCAGCATCGTCCGCGTCGACCTGAGCGTGGACACCGACAGCTACATCGACTGGACCACGGCTGCCGGCAACGGCAACCCGCAGAACCAGGCCGATCTGCTCGACCTCATCACCTTGACTTCACCCAACGGCGGCGAAAGCAGAATGGTCGGCGCGGAGCTCGATATCACTTGGACGACCGTCGGCACCGTCGGCGCCGTCGACATCGACTACTCGACCGACAACGGCGCGAACTGGCTGCCGATAATCGCCGGCAGCGCCAACGACGGTCTTTATTCCTGGATCGTTCCGGACACGATCTCGGCCAGCTGCCTGGTCCGTGTCCGTGAATTCGACGGCAGCCCGAGCGATGTCAGCGACGCCGTTTTCTCCATCATCGCCTATATCCCCGAGCTCGTCACCGCCTCCTCCGTTCCGGCCGGCCCGACCGGTGGCCTGACCGGGACAACCTGTGAATACTCGACCGACGGCGCCGTCTCCAACTACGGAGACCCGGTCCAGTACCGCTTCGACTGGGGCGACGGCACGGATTCCGGCTGGCTGGCCGTCGGCACCCTGAGCGCGACGCACAGCTGGACGGGCAGCGGCCGCTACGAAGTCAAGGCCCAGGCCCGCTGCGCGGCCCACAGTTCCATCGAGTCGGCCTGGTCGGCGGTTCTGAGCGTGGACATGGTCGACGCCGTGCCGGATTTCGACATGAACGGCCAAGTGGACATCCTGTGGCGCAACACCTTGACCGGTCAGAACCGGGTCTGGCTCATGGACGGCCTCATCCGGACCGCTGTCGCCGATCTGGATCCCCAGTCCGGCCTGACCTGGACGATCGCCGGCTGCGCCGATTTCAACGGCGACCGCAAAGCCGACATCCTGTGGCGCAATGTCCTGACCGGCAGGAACCGGGTCTGGCTCATGGACGGTGTCAGCCGCAGCAGCGTGGTCGAACTGGAAGCCCTGGGCAACCAGTCCTGGGTGATGGCCGGCTGCGCCGATTTCAACGGCGACCGCAAAGCCGATATCCTGTGGCGCAACATTCTGACCGGCAAGAACCGGGTCTGGATAATGGACGGCGTCAGCCACAGCGCCACCGTCGAGCTGGACGCGCAGACGAGCCTGCTGTGGACGATCGCCGGCTGCGCCGATTTCGACGGCGACCATAAAACCGACATCCTGTGGCGCAACCTGTGGAGCGGCGAAAACCAGGTCTGGCTGATGGACGGCACCAGCCGCAGCGCCACGGCGAACCTGGACGCGCAGACCAACCGCAGCTGGGTGATCGCCGGCTGCGCCGATTTCGACGGCGACCTCAAGACCGACATCCTGTGGCGCAAGGCCGGCAGCGGCGAAAACAGCGTCTGGCTGATGGACGGGTTGACCCGTATCGGTACGGCCGCCCTGGATCCCATGGCCGGAGCGGTCTGGGTGGTGGGAAACTAGAAGTTTTTTACTCATTACCGGCCCCGCCCGATATCCCCCCCGGGCGGGGCTCTTTTCTTTCGTGCAGGCAAGGTTGACGAGAAAGTGACTGGTGACTAGAGACTAGCGACTGGTAAATGGAAACAGCAACCCGTTACCCGTGAACCGTAACCCGTAACCGGCAATAAATCGTTAAACCGCCCTACCCACTTTCTCTTTCCAGTCACTAGTCACCAGTCACTTGTCACTATCTTCCTAATCTTTTATAAAATACAAAATATCTCCCCTCCCCCCCTTGAAATCCTGTTTTTCTTTACATAGAATATTCTCAAACGGGCTTATCGAGTCCGCCTCGCCTCCATTTTCCACGGAGCGTTCGGACTCGGGTTTTCGTGATCGGCTACAGGCTGTATATGCGGCCTTCCGGACCACAGGGCCCGGGGGTTCAAATAGAGGGGATGTTTTTTCACTCCCCCGTTAACATGTTGTGGCTGTCTACATTATCATCTCAGCCCGGTAAAATGGGTAACCAAGGCCCGACCGGCGGTAGCTTATCTTTAACCTTGATCTTGTCGATTGTTACAATATAAAATGTATTTATAATAATTAAATGAAACTAATAAATCGTATAGAAATTGCTTATTTTAGATCAATTTATAAAGCACGATTAGACACTTTAAAAGGGACTAACGTTATCTTTGGCAGGAATGATTCTGGAAAAAGTAATATTCTTCGAGCATTAAATCTTTTTTTTAATTATAATACTAATCCTGATCAAGATTTCTCATTTAACCGTGATTTCAACTATTCAAGATATTCTGAAGCATCATTATCTCATGATATTAGAAAATTCGTATATATTAAACTATGGTTTAATACACCTATTTCATATAGATCATCATTAGGTAAAGAGTTTTGGGTTAAAAAGCAATGGAGCGTTACAAGTGGAACTGATCCACATATTGACTCGTCAATAACAGAACAAAAATATCAACAATATTTAAACAGATTGTTAAAACAAATTCGTTTCTATTATATTCCCGCAATTAAAGACAGACGTATTTTTGAAAACTTACAAGAACAAATATATCAAACATTATCAAATAATTCAGAATTTTCTTCTTCACTTGAAACATTTTCATCAGCACTGAAAGATCGTACTACAGATCTACATCAAGGTATCTTAAAAGGCCTAGGTGAAAAAAGTGTAATATCTCCCCCAAAAGATCTCTCTATTTTATTTCGCTCACTTGATTTTATTACAAGTGGAATTATGGAAGATAAATTCAGCCTGATGCTTCAACGTGGAGATGGAATTCAAGTCCGTCATATCCCGGAAATTCTTTGTTTTTTGGGAGATAAAAGTATTGAAAATTATCATATTTGGGGCTTTGAAGAACCAGAAAATTCACTTGAACTTGTTAATGCTATCGATGAAGCGAAACGACTATGTTCCTTTGGAAAGACAAAAAACATACAAATTTTCCTTACTAGCCATAGCCCAGCTTTTTTTTCTCTTGAAGATAAGAATGTTTCTCGTTTTTTTGTATCAAACACAGAAAAGCATGGAGAACGCAATTCATCAAAAATTTATTTTTTAAACAATAATATAGAAAACAATCCAACAGAATTAATGGGAGAATTACCGCATTTAACCGTTGTTAGTAAATACCTCCAAGATGCAAACATCAGAATTCGAGAATTAACAAAAGAAAATGATGATATTGCACATATGCTAAAACAACGGAACCGTCCCATTGTTTTTGTAGAAGGAGAATCAGATAAAATCATCTTTGAGGCAGCTTGGGAGATTTTTATTGGAGAAGAAAAAAAATGTGACTTTGAACCTGCTTCTGGAACATCAAAAATGGAAAGCCTTGCAAAAGATGGAAGAGTCATAGATCGATTAGCACCTGGCAGAAAGGTATTTGTAATTGTCGATAATGATAAAGCTGGAAGAGAACTTTATAAAAACAATCATCTTAGAGAAGGAGGAATATGGTATAGACATAATTCTAATGGTGTTTTTTGGTGCCTATTACCATTTTCAAGAGAATTTAAAGCGTGTATGAATAGCCTCGGTATTGAAAAACCATTTTGGCCTGGCTCAATCGAAAACCTCTTTTCTCCAGAACTCAAACAGGAAGCGATTTCTGAAGGAGTCGCAATAATGACGCCAACACCACATAGTGAGCTACTTTCACCAGAAAATTACCCAAAAATATATAATATAATCTCTTCAGAAGATTCCAATCGATTGTACATTCTTACTCTTGAAGAAGATAAAAAGATACCTTTTGCACAATGGATTACAAAAAAATCAAAATTTGATAATAAAATCTTGGAACCAGTGAAAGTAATTCTTGAATACCTTAATAAAGAAATCAACAATTAAATACAAGAAAATGGTTCATTATAGAAGTATAATTTGTAACTCAATAGATCAAAACAATAATTGAAAGTATACAATATAAGAGCATGTAAGAGCATGGAGGGACGGTGCCATTAAATTATTGTTTTTTAACCATTCCAGCAGATCGCAAACCGCGGTCCGATGAAATTAAACGTTGACGCTAGAACGCAAAAGAGTCATTTGGGGCACTCAAAAGGAGGAATCCATGAGTGACATGCTTTCAAATCAGGATTTCCGAACTGCAAAAATGTTCGGCTTCATTACGGCAAGTTTGTCATCTCTGTTTTACATCATGTTCGATG
>CAYXHZ010000024.1:0-42334 GCA_964465065.1 uncultured Clostridia bacterium | reverse complement strand
AAGCCGATGCGGAGAGTCGAACTCCGGACCTACTGATTACGAATCAGTTGCTCTACCAACTGAGCTACATCGGCCTGTTGGTGCGGCCATTATAGCCAATGACGTCGTTTTTGTCAAAACACCGCATTGCCTCACGAATTATCGCGATGAAGGCCGGGGCCTTGCTTCACTATTTTTTCCAAACGAGATAGGATCATAGGGTTGGAAAATCCTGCTTTCTGACTGTTCATTGTACAAGTTTGCCGCTGCCGGACGTCATACTGTTGAACGGAACAACGATGCATGAGAACCAGGAAACCATCGAATCCAGGTTGAAAAGTTTGTACAGCCTGAGCTACCGGATTCTAGGCAACGGAGAGGATGCCCGGGACATCGTTCAGGAGGCCTATATGACGTATAGGCGCCAGGAAGATGCCGGAAAGCTGGACAAGGTGGAAAACCTTCAGGCCTGGCTCTACCGGGTGGCCGGGAACCTCTGCCTGGACCAACTCCGCCGCCGCAGCCGCCACAGCCTGCTGCTGAAGGACAATTCCGGGCTGCTGGCCGGCGCCAGCCGACGCACAGCGGAGGATGAGGCCGTCGCCGGAGATGACAACGAGCGCTTCGAACGCTGCCTGGATGCCTTGCCGCCTAAGGATCGTCTGCTGCTGGAGTTTTTTCACGACGGGCTGAGCTATACCCAGATCGCGGCGGTCCTGGGCATCCGGCCGGGAACCGTTGGCACCAAACTGCAGAGAATCCGGCATCGCCTGACCGCCATGCTGAAGATTAAGGTGACATCATGAATTGTCTGAACGCTGATCAACTGACCTCGTTCCTTGACGGCGCCTTGGAACGAGCAGAATACGAGCGGATCTCCGCCCATCTTGAGCAATGCGGCCGTTGCCGTTCCGAGTGTGAACACATTCGCCAGGAAATCGACGGCATAAATGAATTGTTCCGTCGGCGCCGGCCGGTAGAAGTTCCGGATGTTTCGCTGCTGATGCAGGCGCCGAAAAGGCGGAACAGCGCCCGCTGGCGTCCGCTGGCCGTAGCGGCCTCGATTCTTCTGGCGGTATTGGCGATCGCTTATATATTCTCGTCCGGAGTATCGTTCCGACGAGACCGGGAGCCATCGCCGACCAGAGTGATGCCAGACACCGCGGATCCGGGTTTCCGAATGTACCGGCTGAGCGTCATGGGGGCAGCAGCGGAATCCTTCACGTTTCAGGAAAGCGGCGACCGAACGACCTATATCTGGGCGGCTGTTTCCCAAGCTAAATCAGGTAGCCCGGGAGGAAGTGTATGATGAGCAGAAAAGTCTTGTTCATGGTGTTGATGAGTCTGTGTTGGGCTGCCTGGCCTTACCCGGCGCCCGACGGCGAAACGGACACCTCGGTCCACACCCGCCTCTACCGGGGCGAACGGAATGCGACGGCTGTAGTTCCTGCCGTCAGCAGCCGGGAGATCGATTCGCTGTCCCAGGCTGACGAAGCCTACCACGCCGGGCAGGCGGAGGAAGCCGCCAAAATCCGTAGGATATACAACCTCACCGACCTGAACCTGGTGAATCAGGGCGCCTGGCAATGGCGGGAAGGCATGCCGAAACGGCTGGTCAAGGTGTTCCGGTTCCAAAAAAATTCCATGGCCATCCGCATGGTTCATGAATCCCAGGACCGGTTCAGCCTGCGGGTCAGCGCCGGTGAGGACATTTCCGATCCGGGCAGGGAAATGCTGGCCTCCACTTTCGATATAGGGGTGAACCGTACGACCGTCTTCGGATTCAATGATGAGGAAGGGAATCCCTGGTTTCTCTCCTTCCACCACAGTGTACGACACCAGTCATCGGGCAGTGGAAACGATGCTCAACCGGACAAGCGGGTGATCCCTTCTTACTACCCGCAGCAAGCACTGGATAAAAGAATCGAGGGCAATGTGGTGCTGACGGCGGCACTCGCTGAAAACGGGGGAATCCAGGAGGATTCTCTGCAGATCGTCGAGGGAGATCCCCTGCTTCGTGATACCGCCGTAAGCGCCTTTCGGGAAATGGGCCAGCTGGCGATTCCGAAGGCTCAGCAGCGGCCAAAGGCCGTGGTTTTTCTATTCATGTTCCGGTTGCAAAGGGATGAAGCGCATCCAGTGAGCCACGCCGACGAGATCGACAGGTTCAAACAGTCTCCAGGGTACCTGCGGCTGGAAGGGCAGCTGAGAGAAGCCGGTCTCCAGCCCTGGATCATGAAAGCGGTGCTGATCGTCGCCCGCTGCCAAGTCGGTCAAGACTGAAACGAAAATTATCGGAGGTTTCCATGAAAACAAGCGCAATACTGTTATGCCTGAGCATCTGTCTGTCCGGAGCGCAAGCGAACCCGGTCAACGAAGACAAGCCGCAGAAAGGGGAGTACCTGATCCCGATGGTTCAGCAATGGTCGATCCCCGGGGTCAACCAGCAAGTTTTCAGCGGCAGTCCGGCCATCACCGTCGCCGATGACGGACGTTTGTTTCTTTACGACCAGAACTCGGGGCTCCACCATATTCTGAATGCCGATGGGCAATGGATCAAATCCTTTGCCAGGCGGGGCGAAGGCCCCGGCGAAGTCAAAAGGCATCATACGGGCTTCATCGTCGGCGACCGGCTCATGATTTGCGACGACGAGCGCATTCACCGCTTCACCTTGGACGGGGAATTTGTCGATACGATTCCTTATCCCTATCTGGGCAACCCGGTCGCGTTTTTCATCGACGGCGAACGGTTCGTCTCGGCCAACGCCGTGGCCGCAGCCCAAGCCGACGGTTCTGGACGGCAGGGCGAGATCAATCTCAACCAGCTCGGACGAAAGGACAAAAAACTGATCCGGAATTATCAGATCTTCGAGGGTTCGGGAATTGTATCGGAGCAGCGGCGTAGGGTCATGCTGATCGAGTTCCTCACGCCCCTGATGACCTTGGCCTGGGATGGTCAATATATCTATTACGGTATGAACGACCGCTACCATATTCACAGCTGCGATCTCTCGGGCCGGGATCTGGGAGGATTTTCCCTGAACCGTCCACGGTCTAAAATGAACTTTCAGGAGAAGAAGGCTTTTTTTGCCCAAAGGCCCAACGTCACCGACGAATTACTGAAAACGCTGCCGGATGAGCAGACGCTGTTCATTCGCATGCAGGTTCTCAGGGATCACCTGTTGGTCTTTGCCACCGATGCCCTGCGCAGCAACAGGCAACAGATCGACGTTTTCGACAAGAAGGGTCACTACCTGTACCGAATGATCGTCAAGTCCCCGGAGGGTACCGAGCTCATGCGGCCGCAACGGTTGAATCCGGTGATCAGCGGGGATTTCGCCTATCTGGTCCTGGAGGATGAAGACGGCGAGATCACCCTGCGAAAATATCGCATGAATCTGCCATTTTAAGAATTCTGGAGTCAAGCGGCAACGGGTATGACGGCCAGTTTCAGGCCGCGGCCTTGTCCGGCAATTTCACCCGGTAGGCCACGTACAGGTTGACCAGCGACAGCGCCGCCGCCAGAAAGAAGATGTACTGCGGCCCCCAGGCCCCCCAGATCACCCCGCCCAGAGTGGCGCAGACGATGGAGACGATGTGGTCCAGGCTCTGGCCGATGGACAGGCTCGGGGTGATCTCGCTGGGTTTGACGGCGATGGCCTGCAGGTAAACCGTACGCACCAATCCGACCTGGGTGGACATGCGGTCCAGAATGAAGATCAGGTAGGCCGGCAGCACCGCCCAGCCCGAGCGAGCCAGCCAGCCCTCGGCGTAACCGGCGGCAAAGATCCCGTACAGGATGTAGACGGCGATGAACGACAAGGCGTCGGCGTACAGCATGGCCTTGATGCCGAAACGGTCCATCCAGCGGCCCAAAGCCGGGATGAAGCCGATGCCGATGGCCCCGCCGCAGATGGACAGCATGGCGATGGTGTCGGCCTTCTTGCTGAGCAGGTCGATCAGCACCCAAGGCCCGTAGACCATCATGATCTGTTTCTGCACGCCATACATGACCGTCAGAATGTAATAATAGCGATAATCCCTGCGCAACACCAGATGGTTTTTCACCGCTTTGGCACCCGGCAGATGGACCAGCCGCTGCAGGTAGCCGAGCAGCAGCAGAACCAGCAGCGCGCACAAACCGGCCAACAAAAACGGCCATTTCAACTGGGTTTCGAAGCTGAACAGGCCGAAGCGGAAGCCAAAAAAAACGACGATGGCCGCCCCCATCTGAAAGGCGGTGTAGATGCCCTTGAAGCGCCCCATCCAGCGGCCGGTGCGGCCGCCTTGTATCAGGGCCAGACCGATGCTGTCCTGCAGCGGGAAGAACAGGTGCATGCCTACGGAATTGATGAAGATGAACAAGAGCATCAGACCGAAACCCGGAGTGAACATGCCCAGAACCAGCATACCGGCCAGACTGAGAAACTGCGCCAGCATGCCGATGCGTATATCGCTGAACATGGACAGGAGCGAGATGATCAGGACGGCAAGTACACCGGGCAGTTCGCGCGGAATTTCAATGATGCCGCGTTGAAAAGCGCTCACCTGATAGGCATCTTTGAAATAGTTGGAAATGATGTCGTTGCTGAAGCCCAGACCGAAAGCCGTCAGAGCCAATACCAGAATATAAACCTTGATCTCCCTGCGAACCGGACGCATCACTCCTCCGCAATCAAGCCGCTATTATGCGGCCGATCCGACAGGGAGTCAACCCTCAACGGGAACGGTCCGTCTCCTGTTTTTCCAGCTCGTCCAACCGACTCTCGAGCCTGCGGATGGACTCCTGCTGCTCCTGGACCACCTTGGTCAGCAGAGCCACTACGTCCATAGGACTCATGCCCTGACGATCGGCCGTAGCCACGAGCTCCGGAACCTCCTCGGCGATAAACCCCAGATGCTCATCGCTTTTGTCGGCCTTGTAGTTGTAACGGACCGGTCGCAGTTCGGCCAGAGTCTGTACCGCCTCCACCGGCGTCAGCGAACGCACATTTTCCTTGAGGGTGATGCTGCTGGCGTCGGTCCAAACGCCGCCGGCGCTGCAGTAGGCTCCGCTGGCCATGTGCAGGGGGTACACAGGGTTGATGCCGATCCCCAGATATTGGTTTGAGGTCAGGGTCATCGCCAATGCGTTGTTGATGACGAAGTTCAATGGAAAATTGTTGGCGGTACCGATGCGTGCCTTGGTGGCTGCGGCCGTGAACAGCGCCCTGGCCCCGCCGGTCTGTTCCAGCGCGAGTCCGGCATATTCGCCCGTTTTGACGATGTCCAGACCGCAGGCCGGTGTGGCCGTGCCCAAACCGATCCGGCCGGCGGCGGAGATAAAAAGGGAATTGGAAGGCGCCCCGGCCAGAACGGTGAACGGCACCCGGCTGTTGGTAACATCTTCGATGGTGAATTTGTTCTGGCCGCCGCTGTTACTGTCATTGGCCAGAAGCTGCCAGTCAACGGCCGGGAAACCGCCTGTGGTACTGGTATCGTCGAACTTGATGCGGATGTTGTTTTCCTTCAGCTTGATGGTGTCAAAGCCGAAAGACTCCGAACCATCGGTCAGACAGTCATAACCGATACATAGGCTGCCAGTAACGATTTCATCATCGGCATGGACCACATCGCCGGCGATCGATTCACCGGCGCCGCCACCCTGATCTGCCTGCCGGTAACCGGCCTCCACCCGACTGCCGTTCAGGATGCGACCGGCCTGCACCGAGAAACCACCGGACTGGATCCGGACTTCCGGAGCATTCGGCTGACCGGACATCTCGTCCTCGGGCGGCAACAATTCACCGTTGACAAAGGTCAACTGGTAGGTGTATGAACCGTCATCATCAGCCATCCCGACCAATTCGGACAGATCGAAGTGCAGCGGATCACCAGTCTCCAGCTGTTTGCGGAATACTTCCCCGCGGGGCGTGGACACAGTCATAATCACAGTCTGATAGGAAGTCAACGGCACCCAACTCAGGCCGGATGACGAAAATGACTCCAAGGCCAGCGCCTGGCCCGGCTCGACCCCTTGCGCCGGCAATATCAAACCGTTCAGCAGCCAGAATACAGTAAAAATCAGGGCATTTTTGTTAAATTTCACGATCTGCCTCCTTGTCACAACGGTATCTGCACCATTGTCGAAAACCCGCACCGCTGTATATGTAATTTCAAGAATATACCGGATATCATGCGAATTTCAAGCCTGGAGCCGGCATACTTTCACATTCTTCACCCGGAATATTGCCAAAAACAGTTCTTTGGAGTAGATTGCTGTTTTATCAGGAGTGTACCATGAGAAGCGTTTTCAATCCGTTGGCCGAAGAGCTCAACCGTACCATCGCCAAAGAAAGCCCGGTCGTGCTGGAGTTGCTGTCCCAGAAAGGGAAACGGATCTATTTCCCCAGCAAGGGGATCCTGGCCCAGGGCATGGCCGCCAAGGGAAAGGAGATCAACGCCACCCTGGGCGAGGCCTACACCGACCAGGGGGAACCGCTGAC
Organism: uncultured Clostridia bacterium; assembly: GCA_964465065.1. Classification (GTDB taxonomy): domain Bacteria; phylum Acidobacteriota; class Aminicenantia; order UBA2199; family UBA2199; genus CAYMND01. The sequence continues at coordinate 35,870 of CAYXHZ010000024.1, read as the reverse complement.
ATTACCCTCGATCGCCCGGCATCTCGATATTGCCGCCGCGCAGGCCTTCCCCTACGCGCCAAGCTTTGGCCTGATGACCCTGCGGCAGCGCTGGAAGGCCCTGCAGCTGGAAAAGAACCCCGGCTTGAAAGCCAAAGGCCTCGACTTCAGTCTGCCGGTAGCCAGCTGCGGCCTGACCCATGGCCTGTCGACGGTAGCCTACCTGTTCTGCGACGAGGGCGATCCGGTACTGAGCGCCGATTTGTACTGGGACAACTACGAGCTGGTGTTCGACAACGGGGCCGGCGCCGAGATGAAGACATTCCGGCTGTTCAAAGACGGCGGTTTCGACCTCGACTCCTTCCGCAAAGCCTTGTTCGCTTCGGTTCCGGGTAAAAAAATAATCCTGCTCAACTTTCCCAACAACCCCAGCGGTTATTCCCCGACAAACGCCGAAGCCAGCGCCATCGTGCAGATTATCCAGGAAAGCGCCCAGGCCGGCAACCACCTGCTGATCATCCTCGACGACGCCTACTTCGGTCTGGCGTTCGAAGACGAGGCGATTCATGAATCCTTGTTTTCGGCACTCATCGACTTGCACGAAAACGTCCTGGCCGTCAAGGTCGACGGGGTTACCAAGGAGGAATACGCCTGGGGCCTGCGCATCGGTTTCATCACCTACGGCATCAAAGGGGGCAGCCCGGCCCTTTACGAGGCTCTGGCGGCCAAAACCGGAGGCGCGGTGAGAGGTTGCATCTCCAACGCTTCCCACCTCAGCCAGTCGCTGGTGCTCAAGGCATTGCAGAGCCCGGATTACGATGCGGAGAAGAAATACAACGCCGCCAAAATCGCCGAACGCTACCGCAAGGTCAGACAGATTCTGGAACAGCGTCCGGAATTTACCGAATACTTCACGGCCCTACCCTTCAACTCGGGTTATTTCATGTGTATAAAACTAAAAAAACACAACGCCGAAGACATCCGACAGATTCTGCTCAACCGGTTCAGCACCGGCCTGATCGCTTTTCCGGACAAAGGCCTGCTGCGTATCGCTTTTTCAGCTTTGGCGGCCGACAAAATGGACCGCCTGTTCGAAAATCTATATCAAGCCTGCAGGGGGTAAACAAAATGAAAGGAGCCTTGCTGGTCATTTTAATCGCCGGAGCCATTGCCTTCTTCCTGTTCAAAAAACAGGCTCAGGAAACATTGGCCGTGACAGAAAAAGGCATCACCGCTATAGAAAAAGCCAGGAACACGGCCCAGTTCGCCGACTGGTCCCACATCAGCCAAGCTCTGTCCCACTACCTGGAAGATCACGGTCAATACCCGGAAGGGATACAAGACCTTTTTCCCCGTTACCTGTCGCAGGAACGGTACTTGAGCGACCCCTGGGGTACGCCGATTCGTTATGAGAAAAGAGATGACGGCTGCACTCTGACCGCGGCCGGGCCGGACCGCGAGTTCGATACGGCCGACGATCTGGTCAAAACCATCTGAGATCCGGAATGACGGATGGACCGCCCCCCCGGTCCATCCGTCCGCCGAACGGAACAGCCTACAGAAACTTGCTCTTGAGAGCCTGCGCCCGTTTGACGCCTTCCGGCAGAATGACCAGCGATTTGGTGTTCTTGAACTGCCGAATCATCTTCTCCTCTTCCAATTCGTTGAGCGCTTCGAAGAGATAACCCTTCCAGGAACGAAAGACCTTCTCCCCCGGTTCGGCACGGGAATCCTCCTCCCAGCCGCTCAGAAACATCAGCAACAGATTCAAATCCTTGATTTTCTGTTCCATGGCAAGATCATTCGATCATTCAGATGCAGATCCGGGTTTCGAGCAGCGCGTACACTTTCTCCCCAATGCCTTTGACTTTCATGATATCCTGCTTGCGCTTGAACGGACCGTTGTCTTTTCGGTACTGAACGATGCGTTCGGCAATTTTGACGCCGATACGGGGCAGGGTCTCGAGCTCTGGAACCAGGGCCGAATTGATGTTGACCAGCTTGGCCGACGACTCGGTCTTGGCGGCCTTGCCTTCATTGCTTTGAGCCTGGGCCAGCACCGGCAGGCACAGCAGCGAAAACATCATCAACCAGCACAGAAACGAAGTTTTTGACAAATTGTTCATTGGAACCTCCTGGCGGTGAGTACGCAAGGACGATGCCAGGTTCAGAGCTATTCCGCATCGATATATCTATAGTAGACAGCGAAATCATCTCTTCTGACAATACCCTGCATGTAGCGATTTGTTAACATGAAAACATTATTTGATTGTTAAGTTAAGTTAACCACAAATGATTCATGCAAGACAGAAGCCCGATCATCAGCCCGATCCGAGAGCTTCCCCCCCTTTGGCATACAGTTGGCATGCAGTCGGATCAGGAGGTGAAAATGAAGCCTGAAAATCAAACCGATGGTTTCAGTCTGCTGGAAGTGTTGATCGCCATGGTCATGGTAGCAATGACCGGTCTGCTGATCTGCACCAGCCTGATCAACAGCCAAAAATCCCTGCAACGTTCCCGGCTGCGTTTCGAATTCCAGGAATCCGTGGCATCCAGCGCCGCCCAGACAATCGGTCGCCTGCAGGATCCCGCCTACCGGGGCAGCGGCGAGAGCCAGGATGGCCCAATCTGCTGCCGCTGGCAGGTAAACGGCGCTGACGGCCTGCTCTGCCTGGACGTACAGGGTGAGTACAAAAGCAAAGGCCTGTTCACCAAACTGACAATCTTCAAGTCGGCCTGGTTGGCCAGAATGGGGGATCACCATGAATAACGGATTTTCTCTGCTGGAATTCATGGTGGCCATGACCATCACCCTCATGCTGCTGACCCTGATTGTCGGCCAGACCAGCCTGATCGGTCAGCGTTCGGTTCGGATCATCAGCAGCCAAGAACGGATTGAGGCTCTCTTCAACACCGTCGATTTTTTCAAATCCGATGTCGGCGCCTGTGGCAAACGGCTGCAGGAGGCTCAGCTCCTGATTCCCTCCCTGTGCTATCAGACCGCCCCCCACCAGTTGACCGTCCGTCAGGGCAGTGCTTGCGAGACATTGAGCGATGCGGTTTCGGCCGGTTCGCCTTGCCTGTACATTCAGGCGGTCGAGTCCTATTCGAGCGGCAAGGATCTGCTGATCTACGATCCCGCCACCGCCAGCAGCGAATGGCTGCGCATCAAAGAAAAAAACCGTCACATGCTCCTCTTCGAATCCGCCTTGAAAAACGACTACGGGGCCGGCAGTCGCTTGATCGTCATCAAGACCACCAGTTATCAGCACGACCCTGGCAAACAAACCCTCAGTCGCAAGGTGGATCGCTCTCCGGCTCAGCCCATGCTCGAGGAAGTCAAAGATTTCTATTTTTCCATTTACCCGGAACAGACCTCCCTGCTGTACCAACTCGAGTTGTGCAGCGGCGAACAGGTTCGGGGATACATCTCGCTCAACAATCTGGTGCAGCCATGAAAACTTCGCATGCCGCCGCGAATTCGGGGATCATCCTGATCGGGGCCCTGCTGCTGCTCAGCCTTGGCCTGTCCGCCATGTGCCTGCTGGTTGCCGCCGCCAACCACCATCAACTGTGGCGCAACCGGCTCGAACGCGAGCAGACAGCCCAAAGCCAGCGCAACCGGCTGGTGCGGGTTTCCCATTTTTTGATGGACCGCTTGATGAGCCAAACCCTGCCGGAGCCGGAGGAGATCCAGCACGACGAACATTGGCAGGAAACGCTGTCAGACTGCATGGACCCGGAACTCGCCGCCTGCTCGCTGGCCATGACCTGGCAAAGCATCGGCAGCGATCCGTTCCAGCCCCGGCACCTGGGAATCGAGCTGAGCTTGACCACCCGTGACCAGAGACCGGGCATGTGCCATCAAGCCATGATTCAAGGTGATTTTTACGCCGGCAGTTTCCCCTTGGGCAGCGTTCCGATCCTGATCGGACAGGGTACTCAACCCCAAGTCGGCTACGACTCCGTCTTCTCTCGCATCACCCTGACGGAATCTTTCGCTCACAACGATAAAAACTGGCTGGATCCCTTGCCGCTGCTCATGCTGCCCCTGGGTGTCACCGGCGGTACTATCGACTGGCCGCGCATCGGCGCCATTTTGGGCATGGAATTGGCTGGGCCGCCTCAACCGGGAGTCTACCCGGTATGGCAAGACAACGATCTGCAGGCTCTGTTCGTATATGGCACGGTGGACCGTCTGCGCCTGTCGCAAAACGCAAGCAAGCAAAAAATAGACATCTACCAGGGCCAGCGGCACACCCGGCTGGAATACAGCGCCGACCCGCCATCGTGCACGCTGCAGGAGCTTGACCTGGGCAACGGAGTGCAGTTCGCCCAGAACCTCATCATCATCGGCAATGTCCTGGCCCTCGAACAGACCGGTGAATACGGACTGGCTTCATTCTGTAAACTCTATATCTACGTTAATGGGTCCGTGTACATCCGCAGCGACCTGCGCTCCGTCCCGGCTGCAAAACCCGGACAGAAGAAAGGATCGCTCACGCTGGTGTCGGCCTGTGCCATTAGCGATGTCCTGAGTCTACCAGCGGGAATTTTCCTGGATCTGGCCAAACGGATGGAATTGGACGCACACCTGATCAGCGGCGGCACCATCTGTAACAACAGCCGGGAATTGGTGGTGAACGGCAGCCTGAGTGCAGCCACATTCTCTGGCTGTGACCCGCAGGTGCTGGCCTGTCCGCCCGAGCGCGAACTGCCCAATGGACCGGAGATCCGATTCTTCAAGAATCTGATGTTCATGGGTATTCAAGAGGTGTTCGATGACACGCCGTGACCGCCATGGGTTTACATCGGGCTATACCCTGACCGAGATTCTGGCCGTCTTATCGATCGTGTCTCTGCTGGCGACCTTGGCCGTTCCTCCGCTACAGGCCTACATCCGCAGACTGGATTTTCGTGCCTGTCTGCGTCAGACCAGCCAACTCCTGCGCCAGGGTCAAGTCTTGTCGCAAAAAAGCTATCTGGCTCATCGCTTGGTTATCCAGAACGACACGCTGCGTTTACAGAAGAAGGAGGATGGCAGCTGGTCCAATACCCGATATAGCTACCGGCCCAAAGCCAAGATTCGCGTCAGCCTCAACCAGAATCCCATATTCTATCCCAGCGGTGCCATAGTGCCGTTGTGCAAGATCATCATCAGCCAGCCAGCGAAACAGTACAGTCTGACGATTTCGGCGGCCGGCCGGATCCGGATCCAGCCTGTACAGTGAGGCCTGCATCGCAATACCGCTGGTAGAGGCCCATTTCCAGAGCCATGAATTCATCCAGGGAACAGGGAGCAGCCGCACCGGCCAGCTGGTTGTCCAGGCTGGCGAAAAAGTCGTCGCCTACTGTCTCGTCGAGTTTGACAGCCAGTTTGCGCATTCTATCGTACCTCCACGATGACAGTCTATCGTCCAGCCGTCAACTGGAAATAAAAACAATGTTAATTGTTCGTTAAGCTGGCTAGAATTCGATACCGAAGCGTTTTCGCAAAGCCAATACCACCGTGACGACGATCAGCAGATGCAGCCATATCCAATGCAAGCGCAGACTGAATACGCTCATTTTTCGCTCCGGGTAATCGACACGGACAGCCAATACCGGATCGCCCGGGCCAAACGGCTCTTCCACCGGATAAAGCAGGCCGGCCAATAGTCCGCCCCGGTGCCGCCGGCCAGACAGGGCCGTCCGCGCCACATCGTCACCGCAGTGGATCGATTTGCAAATCCGGCCGGCGCTGGTCCGGATCTCCAGGCTGTGTTTGCCGGGCTGCAGCATTTCGATCCGCCAGTGTGCCTGGTTATGGGCGTAGACATAGACCGGAGCCATGACCGGACGATACCAGGAGGCTGGGACCAGTTCCGGCAGCAATTCTTCCAGCGAGCCCGACATTGTAGCCTGAATCTCCGCCGTAGCCCCGGGCCGGAACGACGACAGGCCGTAACGCACCTCGAGTTGAGCAAAAAGCGGCGCCAGCAGCGGCAGCAAAACCAGTAACGGGACCAGATTCAGGGTGAAGTAGCGCAAGGTGCAGCCCAAACTGAGTCCAAAGCTCTTCAGGATCACACGCCATTCGTTCCGGTAGAGGCGAATGGCCAAGATGTGCGCCTTGACCCGGTCCTTGCTTTTTTTGATCTGTGCCGGCGAGGACAGGTAGCGGTATACCAGCAGCACCAGCAAACCGGTCAGAACACTGATCACAATCAGTGGCAGCAGATCCCAAGCTGCTGGGATCCAGGCCAACAACATGTCCATGACCCTTGTCATGCGGACAAAACAGTGTTGCATTCTCGGTCGCTGCTAGGAGATGTAACCGAGCCCGCTCAGTTTCTTTGCCTGTTCCTCGCGGTTGTCACCACTCTTGATCTGGGTGTATTCCCTGTCGATCAGATTTTCGATCAGCTCTTCGAGCGAAGAATACCCATGAAAGGCGATGATTTCATCCGCCTTGACCATCGCTTCGCTGCTTAATTTAACTTTTTTGGCCATTCTATACTCCTGAAACGCAGTGTGTCCCGTTTTGTTTTCACAGTATGCTCTTACCGCGCATGGCGGGCACCGGGCCATGCCCGAACATATCCAGAATTGTCGGCGCCATATCCCAGATGACCGGCGTAAGGGCTCGACGCCTGAAGTTGGTCATCAGCATGGCCGGCACCTGGTGGGGATCGATGATATGATCCCCGCTCCAGCGGCTCCTGTTGTCGTCGACAATGTTTTCACGGATTCCTCCGGTGGCGGCGCCGTAATCCAACCCGTAGGGACTGTTGCAGCCGACAATCAGGTCCGGGCCCAGACCCAGGTACTCGCCACGATACATCTCTTCGGTCAGAAACACCTTGGCGAAAGGTACAAGACCGGTCAGCGGATCCCGAAAACCAAGCAATGCAGCTGCGATGGCCTGTAACTCCTCGCGCCGCCGACTGGCTGGCACGATACCGGCCCCCTCTCTTCCCGCCTGATTGAGATATATGCCGTTCAATCCCAGAGCGTATGCCCGGGTCTCTTGCCAATCGGCTTGGTTGAGCAGGCTTGTTCCGTAATCCGGATCTCCGTGAAAACGCAGAAAACCATGCCGGTACAGAAAAGTGTTGAGGTTGACCTGGCGACGCAACGGGGCGAAACCGTGATCGGAAAGCAGCATCACCGGCAGACTGGCCGGCAGTTTGTCCAATATCAGACCGACCACATCGTCAAACTGTTGGTACAAACAGGCGATCTGATCCCCGAATTCCCGGGTTTCCGCCGGACGGTACGCCGGGTGCTGCGGATCACGCAGCGCCCAGAAAATATGCGAGCCCTGATCGGCGCTGGAAAAATAAAAGAAGAGCAGGCCGGACTTGAGTTTTCGGAAACGATCGAATTCATAGTCGAACAGGACACGGCTTTCGGCCATGATGGCGTCGGACTGGGTGATGAAATCGCCAAGCGACAACACCTCTGTCTTGACACCGTTGAAATCGGCCGGCAGTCCGAGGGTATGGAAGCGGCCCAAGCTGCGGCACAGGTCCTGGCAGTAGGAAGCGGGCGAGCTGATGGCCTGGGCCGGATCGGCAGGGTCGATGCTGGGGGGATAGACGTAAAGTCGAAAGTTTCGGTCGGCCTCCAGCAATTGGAAGCGGGTGATGGCCGACACCGATGCCAGCGGCGACAACAGGGCGAAGCTCAGAGAAATCCAGGGACTGAGCTTACCCTGCTCCAGCAGGATCTCCCGGCCGTCGATATCGATGCGCGCTGTCTTATGGCCCCGGTCCCAATACACGGTGAAATCCATGAATGTCGGTTCCGGTTCGATCTTGAGACTGTTGAGCGGTCCTTCCAACTGCCCGGAAAAGCGATGGTCAAGGTCGAAGAAAGCCGGGTAAACATGCCCTTTGTCGCCCAGATCGAGCAGCAGGTCTTCTTCCCGGGTGCTGTAGAGTGTAAAAGTGCCATGCCCGCCGTATATATCCGGCGTGCCCATACCGGCCAAGGCCCGGCCCCGACGCATGGGCTCGGCCGGATAGTTGGAAGGCATTTTGACAATGGTCGACTCGAGTTCCCGGTCGGCCAAAAAATCCCAAAACGGCCGGCCCTTTCGGTAGAGTCGGCTTTCTCCGGATGACAGCGGCAAGCGCCAGGAACCGATATCGATCGTTTTCCCGCCGCCAGCGACCGGAGCCGAGGTCGAAAAAGGCATGTAATCGCTGGGGTTGCGGTGCAGAAATCCGAACACACCATGTCCTGCGGGGTCCAGACCGGTGGCGAAACTGGCCCAGGCGGTAGGACTTTCAGGCGGAGCGGTCGACAACATGGGACCAAAACCGCCCTGTTCGGCAAAGCGGCTGAAATTGGGCAGTTTACCCAGTTTCATCAATCCGGTCATGACGGCAGGATCCAAACCGTCGAAACCGACTATCAGCATCTTACGGGTGGAGGCCCGTCGGCCGTCGGCCAGAAGTGGAGCGCCCAGTACCGTCGGCAGGCTCACCATCACGCTGCTGGCTTTTAAGAAATCACGCCGTTTCATGCTTTTTCTCCGCAGTAAAACCAATGGGCCGGCCATCGATATGAGCCGGCACTTTCAAGCCAAAGGCCTTGAGAACCGTGGCGGCGATGTTGATCAGGCCTGGATCCGGGTCATCCACCTTCCGGTTAGAGAAAAAAATGCCCGGAACCTGACGACTGGTAAAACAGTGATCCCCGCTCCAGGCCTTGACGTTGTCACTGAAAACAGGGTCGCCCACCGTGTTGACCGCCGACAACCAGGCCAACTTGTAGCCGATCCTGTAGCCGAGAACGAGATCAGGAGCGTTAACCAGGTAGGGCCCCCGGTACAGCTCTTCCCGGGTGTACACGGACGCCAAGGGTGTCTGCCCGGTTTTCGGATCCAGTGCGGCCGCCAGTTTATTTTGAATTTCCCGTTTGAGTCGCTCGCTTTCCTCTCCGGCGGCGACTATGCCCTGTTCCTCACGGCCGGACTGGTTGATAAACAGGCCATTCAAGCCCTGCCCGTACGCCCGCGTGCGTGACCAGTCGACGTCGGCATACCATTTGCCGCTACGCTGACAGCCGTCCTTGAGGGTCAGGTAACCCTGCTCCCAAAGCCAGCTGTTGAGGTGGAACTCCCGGGCGGCGCGATCGAATCCATGATCGGACACGATCATCAGCAGATCATCTTTCCGAATTCGAGACAGCAATTTCCCCAAAAAACCATCCATTCGCTCATAGTTGGCCAGCACCGCATCTCGGCAGCGTGCCGGTATGTCGACCCGTTCGTGCAGCTCCGGATCGAAATAGCGCCAGAACATGTGCGACACCCGGTCTGTGGACTCGAAGACCTGTACCAACAATCCACGCCGATTCTTGCTCAAGGCGTCGAAAAAGATGGTTTCGCGCTCGTGCTGGTAGGTCTCGATCTGATCCAGCAACACCTCCTCGGTGATGACGCCGTCATTGAGGGCGGATGTGTCCTCGGCCATGCCCAGTGTCGAATACGGACCATGGGCCTTGGCCAGGTAGGCCGAAAAAATCCCGGGCTGGGAAACAGGCATCGACGGCTTGTCGGGATCGATGTTGATCGGAGAAACATACAGCTTGGGCGGATCGAGTCTTACCAGGACCAACTGGATCAAACCCCGGATCCTGAGCGGACCGGCACGGAACTCGATCCGCAGCCAGGGACTGATCCGGCCGAGGCCGAGCCGCACCCGGTCCCGCCCCATCCGGAAATCCATGGTTTGCGGCTCAGCGCTTCTCTCGAGGACAAACTCTCTCTCGAGTTCCTGATTACTCAGTGTAAAGGGATGCGCCGGCCCTTTGAGACAGCCGACGAATCGGCCATCACCCAGAGGAGTCAAGGGCTCACAGCTGCCGTCACTGACCTCGCAGCCTGTATTCGGCTGCAAATCGGCGTCGAAAGAGGTATAACTGCCTTGGCTGCCACGCAGATCGGGCGTTCCCAGCCCCGACAGCATCTGGCCGTTGAATTTCTCGGGCGGAAAAGTGAAGGGTACACGCAGAACCGTCGTCAGAATGCCTTTATCTCCGACCATTTTCCAAAAGCTGACGCTCTTGCGGCGCAGCTCGATTTTTGGTTTCTGCAGCGGAATCCGCCAGCGCCCCAGTTTGAGAAAACGCTTGGGGGCTATGATTTCCGCTCCGGCCATTTTTGGCATATAGGTCTTCCGATCGGTGGTTAAAAAATCGAATATGTTGTGCTTACCCGGATTTACCCCGGTGCTGAAGGTGGACCAGGCCACCGGCGAAATCGGTGGTTCGCTGCTCCACAGCGGCGAAAAGGTTCCGTTTTCGGCAAGTTTGCAAAAATTTGGCAGCCGGCCGGATTCGTGGGCCAGGCATTCTTTCATGAGGCGGTAGTCCATACCGTCGAAACCGACCACGATCACCCGCCGGAAAAGGGCCCGCTTTCGACTGCCCAAGCTGCGAAAAAAACGGAACAGCGCCCGCACCGGAAAGGTAAGAAAATTGACGGCCGCCAGAAAAAAGGCGACAAAAACGAATAAAAACGAACCGACGAAAGCAAAACCCGCACCCGGACCGACGTAGCCGAATGCCGGCATGGTCATCAGTGAAAAAAAAACCGCTGGAGCAATTTTACGCAGCACGCTGATCACCGCCAATCTACCAGACAGTAATACCACAGTTGTAAGCTGTCTGTAAACCGCTGCCTGGCCGCTCTATGGCCGACAATCAAACCAGGTGACTGTTCAGCAGTTCCCGGGCCGCTTGTATCACCGAATCGGCGCGGTTGCTGCCGGCCATCAGCCGACCGATCTCCTCCACCCGCTCGACTTGATCCAGCTTACGCACCGAACTGAAGGTCTGATTGTTCTCGAAGCGCTTCTCGACCAAGAAATGGCTGGATGCACAGGCGGCGATCTGCGGCAGATGACTGATACTGAGAACCTGATTGCTGCGGGCGATTTCTTTGAGACGAGCACCGACAAACTCGGCCGTTTTCCCACCGACCCCGGTATCGATCTCGTCAAAAACGTAGCAGATCCGACCGGCGCTGGGTAGCAGCGCCTTGAGAATCAACATCAAGCGCGACAACTCCCCTCCGGAAGCGATCTCGCGAATCGGTCCCGGGGGCTGTCCCGGATTGGAACTGAAATGGAATTCCACCTCGTCGCAGCCGCTGACCGAGAGATTATCCATATCCGGTTCGACCGGTCTGATACATACCCGAAACTCGCCTTTGGGCATGGCCAGCCCTTTGAGTTCGGCAATCACGGCCTTGGCCAGCCGGTCGGCGCCACACTGACGGACCTCACGGCAGCGCAGATGGACGGCACTGTAGATCTGCAGCTGTGCCTGCACGGCTTTTTCGGCCTCCTGCAGCGAGAAATCCAGGTTTTCCAAACGACCCGCCTCCTGGCGCATCATTTCCAGCCGTTCGAGCAATCCGTCGAGCGAACAGGCATATTTTTTCTTCAACTGTGCCAGTTTGGACAGCCGCTCCTGCATGGCGTTCAGCTCCGATTCGTCATATTCGACGGTATCAGCGAGCCGGCGCAGAAATGCGGCGAAATCAGGCAGCGAGGCATAAAAACGGTCCAGGTCCTCGAACATGGACGCTTCGTTGGGAAAAAGCGTCTGCAAAGATTGCCACCGGCTCTCATGGGCTGCCATAAGGGAATATACCGAACGCTCATCGTCATATAAATCGGCCAGCATGACCGAGGTTTTCTGTACGATCTCTTCGGCGCTGGCCATGATCCTGACACGGGCCTCCAGATCCTCCTCCTCGCCCGGTTTCAAGCCGAACTGTTCGAGTTCCCGAATCTGAAAAGCCAGAAGCTCGCGCCGGGTGTCGGCACCGTGCTGTTCGTTTTGAACCCGTTTCAGCGCCGCCAAAGCCAGCCCGGTTCGCTCGAATGCGGCTTTCAGCTCATCGAGAGGCAATTCGGAACCGCAGAATTGATCCAGATAGCTGCGGTGATTGCCCGGCTCCAGAAGAAACAGATGATCGCGCTGTCCGTAAATATTGAGCCATCCGCAGGCTTCCTCCTGCAATCTGGCGAAGGGCACCGCCTCGCGATCGATGAAACACAGCGAACGCCCGGCACTGATCTCCCGACGCAGCACGGTCTCCTGGTCGGCGTCGGTGAAAAAGGCCTCGACGACGATGGGAAGTCCGGGATCCCGCTGCCCTTCGCGGGGCAGACGTTTACTGAGCAGCAAACCCAGGGCATCGATGAGGATGGACTTGCCTGCTCCGGTTTCACCGGTCAGCACGTTGAAACCGGCGTCGAATTGAAGCGCCACCTTCTCCACCACCGCCAGATTCTGCACCTTGAGATAAACCAGCATCAGTTCACTCCGTCTCGGCCTTGATTCTCGGGAGGACCTGTACGGATAAAACGGATTTCACCCTGCAGGCGATGGCTTTCCCTTTCGCCCGGTTTACCCCGTCGCCACTGCCAATCGATCTTGATCACATGCATACCGGGATCAAACAGGCGTTCTTCGTCAAATTCGATGCGGTTGTCGCTGTCGAACAAATGACGCCGGTAAGGCACTCCGTCACGGATGAACTGCGCCTCGGCGCTGCGGGGCATAACCAGATGCGGCAAAGTTTCCGGCCAGGCACGCTCCTGGATGACCAGAGGCAGCCGACACAGGCCGTTGTCCCGGTCAAGATAATAACAGCGGGGTTCCAGCACCGCATCGTCTTTTTCGGTCCAGGTTCTGGCCAACTCGCCGTTCACAACCATGGAGCCCAGACAAACCGGCATGGAAGCATCGGCAAACAGGTAATCCCCGTTATCACGGGCCATGCTCAGAATCTGGGCCATCCTGAAATCGAAATGGGCCGGATCGGCGTTTTGGCCACGCTCGAACTCACCGTAAAAATGCAAGTAAACCTCAACCTTCCAGGTGATATCCAGGCGATGCGCCTTGCCCTGGTATGCCTGGCGATCATCCGATTGGGCCGATGCGGAAATCCAACCCAGCAACAGGAAAATCAAAGCAACGGCAAGACGCTTCATGTTTAAAAAGTATAACACAACCCAGGCGCACTTTTCACTAGCAGCTCGCCACAAACGGTACAGCCAGCGTTGACTTGGTCATGCCCGTTTGTTATCTTGCCTACATGATATCCATCGTCCGGACATACCTGCGCCTTGACCGCTCCGGCTCATTATGGTTCCTGTTCGTCCTGCTTGTGACAAGCGCGGAAGCAATCGCCGCCATGACGCTGAAAAATGCCGGCTTCTTTCTGCCTGCCGTCCTGGCTATCTCTTTTGCAATCGGTCGTTTGGGCAGTAAACCGGCCCGCATTTTTCTCCTGTTCGCCATTCCGGCCTGTAACGCCGTCCCGGCCCTGATCAATCCGGCCCTGCCGTTCAATTACATCCCGACCCTGTTGATGATCCTGGCCGGCCTGGCTCTTTCCCGGCCGCAGACCTTTCGGGAATGCACCGGACTGCCACTGTTCCGTCGCTACTTCCTGTGGTTGTCCATCACCTTGCTCGGCGCCATGTTCCTTGTGTTGCGCTGGTCGACTCTTGGCGAAGACGCCCGACTGACCTTTCCCGATCTGGTCACTTCGCCAGTCGGTGACCGCTTGTCCTTCTCCCTGATTTTTCCGATTCTGACGCTTTGCCTGTACGGCTTGTCGCCACTGCTGCTCGGCTTGAAAGTTACCTTGGCCATCGACACGAGAAACTATTACTTGCCTTTGGCTTGCGGATTTTTCTTCTCGGCGCTGCTGGCCGCCCTGCAACAGTACGGCCCGTTTGCCTGGTTCACCCGGCCCGCCTGGACCGGTATCGGCCACAGCAACGGCCTGGCTTCCGATTTCAACGGTCTGGGTCTGATCAGCGGGTTCATGTTCTTTTTTTCACTGCAATTCCTCTTCGACCAGCACAGACAAGCGCTGGCCACAATGGAAAAACTCGCCGCCGCAATCGCTCTGCCGCTGAGTCTGGCCTGCGCCTGGTGGTCGCACAGCCGGACGGCTTTGCTTGTCTTTCTAACGGCAACGACCTGGATGCTATTCCGACCGGCCTGGCGAAAATTCATACACCGCTGGCGTTTCGCGTTTCTGTCCCTGCCGCTGCTCCTGGCCCTCGCCCTGCTCGTTTTTCCCCGGACACCGGTCAAAATCCTGAAAGCGCTGGCGCCCGCCCCGAGCCAGACCTGGACCATGAAAATCGACTATCTGAGCAACGGCCGCCTGACCATGCTGACCGATGGTTGGCAGACTTTCCTGCGCCATCCCGTCAGCGGCATCGGACCCGGCAATTACCTGTTCTATCAACGCTACAAACACTTCGGGCATGCCTTCCTGCACGACCTGCCGCTCAACCAGTTTCTGCTGATCCTGCTGGAAGGCGGCCTGCTCTCTCTGGGCCTGTTCATCTACTTTCTGTCGGACTGGTTTGGACACCGCTCCCCATCCTGGATCTGGCCGATGAGCGCCATGATCATCAGTTTTCTGGTCGGTACGCCGCTGTGGCTGCCGGAAGGGATGGTCCTGTTCTGGTTGATCATCTCCCTGGGGTATGCCCCCCCGCAAAAGTCCAAATCGACCCGGCGTTCACTGCTGTCGGCCATTGTCCTGGCCACCATTTCTTGCCTGGGCGCCGTCGCCCAGTTCAAGGCCCTCGATCCATCCTCATGGCAGAACCTGCTGCACCAGCCGAACGATTACGGCTTGTGGGAGCCCGATCCCGGTATGGATCGGCTGTTCCGCTGGTCCAAACGCCAGAGCGGCCTGTTCATCAGCGGCCAGGACGACTTCAAACCGCGGATCTATTGCGGCGCGCCGCTGCCGCGTCTTCCGGAGAAGAAACAGACCGTGCAAATCTACTGGAAGGGTCGGCCGCTGCAGAAGCTGATTTTCAGCGAGAACACCAGTCAGGTCGTTGAACTGCCCCCAGGCGAAGCCGGCTGGCTGGAATTCGTGGTGGAACCGGTCTTCAACCTCAAGGAAATGAAGCTGGGCCCCGAAACCCGCACCCTGGGCGTTCAGATCCATTTCGATCGGCCCTGAGCCCGAGAAACACGGATAATGGACCAACCGCAGGGACAGCACAAACGCCGTGAACGCTACCGGGGAACACACCCGCGCCGTTTTGCCGAAAAGTACAAGGAATTGCAACCGGAGCGTTACCAGTCAGAAGTGCGGAAAATCCTGCAAAGCGGCCGTACACCGGCCGGAATGCACCGGCCGATCTGCGTCAACGAAATTTTGGAAATTCTCGACCCGCAGCCCGGCGAAACCGGCCTGGATGCCACGCTGGGTTACGGCGGACACACATTGCAACTGTTGAAACGGATGAATGGACTGGGCAGAATCCTGGCCCTGGACGCCGATCCGATCGAATTGCCCAAAACCGAGCGCCGCCTGCGGAGGCTGGGCTATAACGAATCCATGGTGCAAATCCGGCGCATGAACTTCGCCGGTTTGGGTCAACTGCTGGCTGAGGTGCCGCAGGGTTTCGATTTCATCCTGGCTGATCTGGGGGTATCCTCCATGCAACTCGACAACCCGGACCGAGGCTTCAGTTACAAGCAGGACGGGCCGCTGGACTTGCGTCTGAACCCTCGACATGGGCAGGCCGCCAGCGAGTTTCTGGCCTCTTGCAGCCAGACTGCGCTGGAAGCTCTCTTGCGGGAAAACGCGGATGAGCCTTTGGCCAAAGAGATCGCCGCCGCTTTGACCAGCGCCGGCTGTCGCATCCTGACCACCCGGCAACTGGCCGACCAGGTAACGACCGTCCTGAACGGGCTGAAACGAAAACCGCCGACGCTCGACGTGCACAGGACAATCACCCGGGTTTTCCAAGCGTTGCGTATTGCCGTCAACGATGAATTCGGCGCCCTGGACCAATTTCTGAGCTGGCTTCCAGACTGTCTGCGCACCCGAGGCAGAGTGGCCATCCTTGCTTTTCATTCCGGAGAAGACCGTCGGGTGAAAAAGGCCTTCAAGCAAGGCTTTCTGAACGGCGTTTACGCTCGGATCGCCGCCGACCCCATCCGCCCTTCCATGCAGGAACAGTCCGCCAACCCGCGTTCGGGCAGCGCCAAATTGCGCTGGGCCGTCAAGGCCTGAATCAACGGGGCAGGCTATGCTTACCGGCTGCGCTCATGATATCGGCATGCCCGGATCTGCCTTGGGTACGGATCTGTTCGATACAGGCCGGGCGGTTGGAGCGAAACAGCCATGCAAAAATCTTGGCGATCGCATTGTTGAATTTACGGCAATCCTGCACATTGCTGAAATCCCGGCAATCGGCGCAGCTTGAGTATTTCTGGTCCAGACAGCAGCTGCGGATCTTGCACCAAGTCGCCTTGAGGTTATCTCGGCAACCCGGGCAGGAATCGTTGCGATATCTCCGACAAGCCCCGCAGTACAATCCGCAAAAGGCCACCAAACGCTCATCGCTGACAATCGGCTTCATCGGCACACCTCCAGTCTCGTTTCTGTTAACGGCTCCATCTTACTCCCGCCTCCTGCCAGCATCCTGTCAGGTTTGAAAATGCGCGGTCATTTTCCGACTTCAGCGCCGGACCCCCGTATACTCCATGAAACGCTGCAGCAGCTCGGCATGATCGCCGGCGATCAAAACATGGTGGTTGGCCAGCGGCGCCCGGAAGAAATAGTCCGCTGTCTGATCATGGAGACGGAATCGGACCTGAGTGCGGCACAGGCCTTCCTCGTTGGCATGAGGCAACAATTCCCCGGCGCAGACAAAGTATTCAGACAGTTCCGGACCACCGATCTTGAACAGAGTGGCCGGTCCCGTTGGAATCTTTCCGGCGATGCCTACACCGATACCGGATTCGAAATGCGTTTGCACGCTGTAGGCGCCGGTGGCCCGGGTGGGTACGGTACAATGAGCCAGAATCACTTCGCCGGCGGCAGCGTCGATCCGCGAGGGGTTGGCCATGAACGGGTACTGTCCGGTCAGGTGGAAAAGCAACAACATGGAAAAGAGCGCCGCCACATCGCCCTCGCAACCGCAAATTATTCCCTGATCGTTGAGCAGGGCCAGGGCCAGGCAACCGGTCGTTTTCAAAGCGCCGAGCAGGTCGAAGCAGCGCAGAGTGGCCGCACTCAGGCCATGCCGGGCCATCAGTGTCTTCAGTGCCGGAAACAGGCGGGCGGCGGCGATGATTTCGGCTTGGGAAACCTTTTCATCCACTGCCTGCGCAGCGCTGACGAAATGGTGAGCGAGACCGGCCGCTTCTTCATCCGGAACTTCGGCTGCCTGCATGATGAGTTCCCCGATGGCGATCTCGTCAAAGCGGGTACCCCAGCGCCGCATGGCGGCGACATAATCGACCTGGCTGCCGATGAGCCAATCCGAAGCGGCGCCGATCAGACCGATACGTCCCGCCAGCGCCGACCGAGTCCGCTCAAACAAAACCAGTTGATTCAGTCTGGCGCAGACCTGGACGGGTTGGCCATGCACCAGTTCAACTGCCTGTCCGCTCCGTCTCAGCCAGCTCATGATCTCCAGCGATGCAGCCAATGAATTGTGCTGTCCGTCGCTGAGCAGCACAATCGGTCTGGGCAGCTGCTCGAAGACGCTGCGAAAGGTCCCCTCCACTCCGCCCGAAGCGATGAAAACGACATGCAAATCGGCATTTTCCACATCTCCGGGTCTGGACATGATGAGTTCGAATTGCCGATGCAGAGCCGTCATCAGCTGGCAATGTCCGGACAGCATATCGTTTCCGTCATGCAACGCCGAAGCGAACGGGGTGAGCGCTATCTTTGCTTTCGACATGATGGTCAGGCTTCGGTCTTGATACGGCCGATCAGTCGCAACAAGCCGTCCAGGATCGTCAGCGGATGAGGCGGGCAACCGGGAATATAGAGATCGACCTTCAGCAAACCATCCACACCGTCGCAAACCTGGCCGTGACCGGCGAACAGGCCTCCGGACACGGCGCAGCTGCCCACGGCGATGACGATCTTGGGTTCCGGAACGGCCTGCCAGGTTTTCTGGAGCGCCAGCTCCATGTTTCGGCTCACCGGACCGGTGACCAGTATCCCGTCGGCATGCCGGGGCGAAGCAACATACTGGATACCGAAACGGCCCAAATCCCAACCGACGGTGTTGAGCACGTTCACATCGGCTTCGCAGGCCCCACAACCTCCGGCGCTGACCACGCGCAACTTCAGCGAACGACCGAGCAGTCGCTGCAGTTCCCGTCCCATCTGCCGGGCCAGGTTCAACTCGCCGCCGCCGGCCTCCACCAGCATGTCCTGACGCCTGGCGAAGGCCAGACGGTGATCCCGCTGATGAGAAACCGCACCGCTCGGGCAGCTTTCCCGACAATCGCCGCAAAAAAGGCATTTACCCAAGTCCAGCCGGATACCGCCGTCCTGGAACAAAGCGCCGCTCGGACAGGCGTCGATGCAGATCGCACACCCCGGACGGCATCGGTTGGTATCGATAAGCGGACGGCCGTGAAAACGGGCCGGAATTTCCGGAGCCGGAGTCCGTGGGTATCCGGTTGTACGGTGCCCCTGTCGCAAACGGGCTATCAATTCCCTGATCATCGTTGTCGCCTCCCGTTTTTACAAATCATGCCCGCAGTAGGACAGATTGAAGCTCTTGTTGCACAAGGGGAAATCCGAAATCTCTCCGTCCCGCAAGGCGTAGGCCAGAGCGTACCAATTGTGAAACGACGGATCGACCACTTTGTAGCGGGAAAAATTACCTTGCCTGTCGGTCATGGCGACATGGCACACTTCGCCCCGCCAAGCTTCGTTGACGGACACAGCCAGGCTGTCCGGCTGCAGAGAACCGGCCTTTGCCAGTATTTCACCGCTCGGCAGCGCTTTCAGCTGGTCAACGATGAATTCGATGGAACTTTGAATCTCCATCCAGCGGACGTACGCCCGGCCCAGTACATCTCCGGAATCGTACGTGGATACCGGTACCTGAACGAAACTGAATATCCCCGAAGGCTGATTGTAGCGAACGTCTCGCAAGAGACCCGTAGCCCGGGCAGCCGGTCCGACGATCCCCAGCTGTTCGGCGAATTCCCGGGAAATCCGCCCCGTATCTTCAAATCTGGCCAACACCGATTGTGTATCCCACAGCAGGTTGACCGCGCCGCCGACGTCCCGCTTCAATTTTAGCAGCCGACGCAGCATTTCTTCGATCTGGGCCTGGTCGATATCATAGCCCACCCGCCCCGGACGAATGTATCCGCGCCCGAAGCGATTGCCGCACAGAAAGGCGGTCAGGTTCAGGAAATCGCCGCGGATACGACCGCAGTAACTGGCCGTTGGCAGGTAGCCGACATCACCGGACAGAGCCCCCAGATCGCCGACATGGTTGGCGATCCGCTCCAGTTCCAGGGCGATCGCGGACAGAACCTGGGCGCGAACCGGTTTCCGGGTACGCGACAGAGATTCGACAATCTGACAGTAGCAAGTGGCATGGCCGATGGTCGTATCTCCGGCCACTGCTTCCATCAGATGCATTGATTTGCGGTCCGGACCGCCAAACATGGCTTCCTCGACACCGCGGTACTGGTAACCCAGGGCGATTTCCAGATGAAAAACCTGCTCGCCGTTGCATTGAAACCGAAAGTGGCCCGGTTCGATGACCCCGGCATGCACGGGGCCGACCGCCACCTCGTGCACCTTTTCCCCTTTCACCCGGAAATAATCCCCGACGGCCGGCAAGATCGTCTGACCGGGTTTTCGATCCCAGGCGTCCAGGCCCGTCCAGGAATGATGATAACGCAGCGGTTTCAGCCAGGGGTGACCGGTCGGCCGCAGGCCAAACTGCTCGGCGATTTCCCGCTCAAACAGGTGCAGTTGCGGACAATCCTCAGTCAAAGACGGGTATTCCGCCCCCTCGATCACGGTCTTCCCCAGGTTCAGCCGGTTTTGGCCGTCGTCGGCCAGCACCACATGGAGATCGTGTTCCCCTTTTTTCGAACCGTATGCGGCAAAGAGGGCGCACACCCGCTGGCCGTAGCCAAGCGCCGTCCGGACAGCCTGCCGCCAATCGTCACCGGACAGGCAGGGTATAGCGTCCAGCTGAACGGTATCGCCGTTACCGACCGGTAAAAATTCTGTCTTGACAGGCTTCATGGATGATTCCCCAGGAAATTTACCGCATCGCCGAGCCAGCTGCGCAGGGGCTCGCCCATGAACAGACCCAGCAACAAGACGATGATCATGAAGGCAGCGATCGGTCCGACCGTCAACAGCTTTTCCCGGTACGGCGATTTCTCGACATCCCGCGGCACCGGACCCTGAACAACTTTCAGGACGGTGAGCCCCATGCCGACGAAGATGGCCAGCAGCAAGGCCACGAACAGAACGCCGGCCAGGAAGTGTCCGGAGCTGAAGGCCCCATTCAAGATCGAAAATTCGCTGATGAACGGCCCGAACGGCGGCGAACCGGTGATGGCCAGAAATCCGGCCAGAAACATGGCGCCAGAAAACGGCAGACGCCGCAGTGCACCCTGAACCTGATCGGTACTTCGACTGGCGAAGGCCCAATGGATATTGGCGGCGGAAAGAAAAAGCGCTCCTTTGCTCATGGCGTTGGTGACGATGTGCAGCATAGTTCCGAACAGGGCCGGAGTTCCCAGACCCAAACCAAAAACGAGAATGCCCATGTGTTCAACGCTGGAATAGGCGAGCATACGTTTGAAATCCCGCTGGTTGATCATGAAAATCGCGGCGATGGCCATGGAAAAAAGGCCGATGAAGATCAGTAAACCGGACATAAATGCGCCTTCCCCGGCTGCATGGCCGATCTGGACCACACGCGTCAACGCCAGAAATGCCGCACTGGTCACCCCGCCGGAGAATATCACCCCGACCACCCCGGGAGCCTCGCCATACGCATCCGGTTTCCAGGTATGCATCGGCGCCAGTCCCATTTTGGTACCGTAACCAACCAGAAGCAGAATGAACGAGGCCCTGAGCCAGGGTTTGGACAGACCATGGGCATTGCTCAACAGATTTTCAAAGTTCATCGTGGCCCAAAAACCTCCCTGCAACGAAGAATAGGCCAAAAAAAACGTACCCAACAGGGCCAGAGCGATACCGACCGAACCGACGACCAGATATTTCCAGGTGGCCTCGATACTGCGCGCAGTGCGGTTGAAATAGATCAGGGGCGCCGTCGCCAGTGTCGTGCCCTCGATAGCCACCCACATCAAACCCAGATGATGCGACCAGATCACCAAACTGATCAGGCCGAGACTGGCAGAAAAGCAAGCGGTGAAAAATCGGTTCGAACGTTCATGGCGATGGTGCAGGTAAGCGACCGAATAAAACGATGAAAACAGGTACAGCAGGGAAACGGTTCCCAGAACGACCGCCCCGACAGGATCCAGCACCAGCCAGGGAGTCTGGCTGCCCCACTGCGGCCGCCAGAGTGCCACGCCCGTGATCGCCGTGTGCACACAAGCCACGATCGGCAGAAGCCATGGCCGGAAACGGTTGGAGGGAACGGCCAATGACAAAGCGGCCACAGCCAGAGGGAATAGAATGAGTGGCAGGGCCATGGTTTACTCCTTGAGGGATGAGAGGTTGCGGGTGTCCAGCGATGAAAAGGCCTGGTTGATGTGGTTGGCGATGATCGACACGATGAAGATACTGACAAAAAGGTCCAGCAATATGCCCATCTCCACGACCAAGGGAATAGCCTCGATCAGCAGCAGGCTGAATATGTAAATGCCGTTCTCCAGCACCAGGTAACCCAAGACCTGGGTGATGGCCTTGTAGCGGGTAGTTAGCAGCAAGAAGCCGATCAGGGCCGTGGTGATGGAAGTCGGGATGATGATCGACACCTCGGGTTGACCGACCCGGTTGGCGCCGTCGAATATCAAAAACACCAGCGCCGTGATCAGAGTGCCGATGATCGCCGAAGGTAACAGCCCGATCAAAGGCTCCACTTCACGTTTGATATGGGCGTCGCGTAAAGCTTTTCTCATGATTCCCGGAATGACGATGCCTTTGAGACCGATCGCCGCAGCAGCCGAGAGTATAACCGTAAAAGTCAAATGCCGATGCATCATCAGCGGCAACACCCCCAACAGCACACCCTGGGTGGCCACGATACGGATGATGGACTGGATCCGGCCGCTGCCCAAGGCGAACAGGTTCAGGGTCAGCAGGATGACATAGATGGCGTTGAGCAATTCGTTCATAGGCCTACCTCAACAGAATGACAAAGGCCGAAGCGCAAAGCAGAATGGCCGAGATGAGCAGCGCCGGTACGCGGATCATCCGCAGCCGGGCCATGATCGACTCGACGACCCCGACGATAACAGACAGCAGCATAACACCGGCGACGAAAACCGACCAGTCCAGCCACAACAGCCCCGAATGCCAGGGGATAACAATGCTGATCAGAATGCTGCCCAGCACGAACAGCTTCATGGCTGCCGCATATTCGATGATTCCGAACAACGGCCCGCTGTGATCCAGAGCCATGACCTCGTGGATCATGGTCAACTCCAGATGGGTGGTTGGATCATCGATGGGAATCCGGCTGTTTTCAGCCAAAAAAACAATGAAAAAACCCAGGGAGATCATGACCAGCGGAGCGGCATTGCCCACCGGAAAGCCAGAGGCGAAGCCGGCTTGCAGCATTCTGTCCAGCGATAAAGCGCCGGACAGCTTGGTCAGGACCAGAAAGGCGAAAAACAGCGCCGGTTCGGTCAAAGAGGCGAAGCTGAGCTCCCGGGCCGCCCCCATTCCCTCGAAGGCCGAACCGGTATCCAGAGCGGCACTGGTGGTCAAGAACCTGGCCAGGCCCAACAGATACGCAAACAGCACGAAGTCTCCGGAAAAGGAAACCAGGGCCGGAGCGCTGCCCATGGGGATCAGCAGACCCGCCAGGAAAACCGTGGCCAGGGTCACCAATGGCGCCACCCGAAAAATCCAGGAGCTGGTATCGCTGAACACCAGACCTTTCCGCAACAGTTTGCCGATGTCGTAATACGGCTGGAAAAGCGGCGCACCGACCCGCCCGGCAAAGAAAGCCTTGGTCTTGTTGGCAAGCCCCATGAGCAGGGGCGGCAACAACAGCAACAAGCCGAGATGAACGATGATATTGTCCATGAATCGCCTACCTGTCGACGAAGAATCCGGCCAGAAGTTTTCGGAACGGCACCAAGGTGGCCAGCATGGCCAGCAACGTTACCAAGATATAGAAAATATAGTTCTGAATCTTGCCCTGCTGAAAGCGGTGAAACCAATTCAGCCTGTCGCGAACCATCCCAAACCTTGGCGCCAGCACGCGGTCCAGCACCGGTTCATCGACACGGCTCTCCCAAGTCACCTGACGCGGGAAATACCCCTGCACCCGGCGACCGTGCGTTTTGGGTCCGAGCACCCAACCGAACAGTCCGACCAGCGACTGGACCAGCGAAGAAGCCGTGTACTGCATTCGGGAGTCCGGTCGGGCATAGCCGCAGTCCCAGGTCACCGTCCGACTACGCTTTTTCCCGGAAACATGCAGCAGAAACGCCAGGACCGCCACCAGGCCGACCAAGCCCAGCGCCATGAAGCTGACAGCCGACAAGGGGGTCGAGGCGGCCAGATCCGCCCCAGTCTGCCTGGACGGTCCAAGCGGCAGCCAGACGGATACCGCCTGGCTCAGTACGGCAACGACCAGTCCCGGCGCAAAACCGATGATCAGACATAAAAGCGCCAGAAAGCCCATAGGCACGATCATGACCCAGGGCACTTCCCGGGCCCGCTCGCAGGCCGGACTGCGCGGAGCGCCCAGAAAAACCGTACCATAGGCCTTGACGAAACAGGCCACAGCCAGAGCGCCGATCATGGCCAGCACAGGGGCCGCCACCATGGCCAGCGATGCGGAGCCCGGCAAAGCCCAGGCCTTGAACAGACCCAGATAAACAAACAGTTCGCTAACAAAACCGTTGAGCGGCGGCAGACCGCAGATGGCCACGGCACCGATCAAGAATAAACCGGCGCTCCAGGGCATCCGTCTGGACAGACCGCCCAACTGATCGATGTTGCGGGTTCTGGTCTCGTGTAAAACCGAACCTGCCCCCATGAAAAGCAGTGCTTTGAAGAGACTGTGGCTCCAGACATGAAGCAGACAGCCTGCCATGCCCAACAACACCAGTTCGGGCCGGTCCATACTTCGCCCCAGCATGGCCAGGCCCAGTCCCATCAGGATGATGCCGATATTCTCGACACTGCAATATGCCAGCAGGCGCTTCAGGTCATGCTGCGCCAGCGCAAACACCACACCGAGCAGTCCGCTGACCGCACCCAGGATCAGGATCAGCCAGCCCCAGAGCGGAGGCGGTTCCGGAAGCAGCGACAACAGACGTACCAGACCGTAGACCCCCATCTTCAGCATGACTCCGGACAGGATTGCCGACACATGGCTGGGCGCGTTGGCGTGCGCTCCCGGCAACCAGAAATGCAGCGGTATGACTCCGGCTTTCATGCCGAATCCGATTAGGGCCAGAAAAAAAAGTGCGTTCAGGACCAGAGTCGAGACGGTTCCGGCCTGGAGCGGCAGAAAATCGAAGGATCCGCTGGCATATCGCCAAAGTGCAAACAGGCAAAACAGGCACAGGGTGCCGATATGGGTGGCGATCAGGTACACCAGGCCACTTTTCCGGCTTTCCTGACGATCGTCTTCGGCGGTTATCAGAAAAAATGCCGACAAGGCCATGGTTTCCCAGCCCAGAAGAAAGGCCATGGCGTCGCGGCTGATGAGCAGCCAGGCCATACCGGCCATCAAAAGTCCCCAGAAAATCTGCAGTCTGGGCGCCGTTCTGCCCTTTTCTCCGGCCGGCCAGTAGCGCAGGCCGTAGATCGAACCGCAGGCGCCGATCAGATAAACTGGCACCAGAAAAAAGGCGCTGAGCGCATCCAGTCCCAATTTGGGGTTCAGGGCCGACAGCCAGGACAGCACATACAATTCAGGATCGGGTTGGGTCCAGGCCAGCACGACTCCGCTAAGACCGCATAAAGCCGCCAGGCAGACCATTGACACAGCCGTTGTCTGCCCCCAGGCGGAACGACGGGGCATGAACAGGCCGGGAACACCGCTGACGGCCGCCAACGCAATGGCCAGGACAGTTAACATGAACGACACGGTTGACTCCTTGGCATCATGCGTTGGCTCTGCCGATACCGGCTTCCGCCTGGGCCAGCAATTCCAGCAGCTCGTCCCGCGAAGCCTG
Source organism: uncultured Clostridia bacterium (assembly GCA_964465065.1). Taxonomy (GTDB): domain Bacteria; phylum Acidobacteriota; class Aminicenantia; order UBA2199; family UBA2199; genus CAYMND01. The sequence goes on along the minus strand of CAYXHZ010000024.1, from coordinate 10,712 downwards.
TCTCATCAACGCCTGTTTCAGTTCAGGATTGTGCAACACGAAACCGATCCGGGACAACAGATGCAGGTGGGCCCGGACCGACGGGCTGATAATGGTAAACAGGGTGTTGACCGGTTTTCCATCCAAGGTCTTGAAATCGATGGGTTTTTCCAGAAAGCACAAAGTGACGGTGGGCTTGGTCACGTGCAACACAACGGGGTTGCGCACATGCGGGATGGCTATGCCGTTGCCGACCCCGGTCGATCCCAGGCTCTCCCGGGCCAGCAAAACCTGGTAGAGAAATTCTCGATCTACCTCTTCCGGCAGTTTGAGCGAATCGACGATGGCGCGCAGCACCTCGGCCTGATCGTTGCCGCTCAGGCGATAGATGATGCCGCCAACCTTGACAGCCTCCAACAGGCTGGGCAGAACGTCCGCGTACGAATGCTCCTCCGCGAAAATACCGGGCGACACCTTCATGTGGCGGGATGTGGCCCATTCCAGGATTTCCGTTCGATTGAAGCGGTACTGCTCGTTGATTTTGTAGTGGGGAATGACCGATTGTTTGATCCAGCGATAGATCGTTTTTTCCGAAACGCTGAGCATCAGGGCAATTTCTTTGACTGACATCTGCATGGACTAATCTCCCCGGGATTGGACTTTTGTCTCGCAAACCAGACATCGGGGATAATAGCCTCGATTTGTGCGACTGTCAAGCAAACGGGCTCCGGTCAGCCGGTCAGCGCATATTTTTCAGGCTACGCTCGACCTCTACCGAGATCCTGGCGAAGACCTCGTCGAAGCTGCCCAGACCGTCAACCTTGATCAAGCCGTGCAGCTGCTTGTACTTCTCGATGACCGGGACGGTTTTCTTCTCATGCTCCCACAGTCGTTTGACGATTCGAGCCGTGCTGGTGTCGTAGGGCATGCAGGCCTCCGTCCGGCTGCGGACGTCCAAACGGCTGATGAGTTCCAGAGTCGGCACATCGATTTCAATGACCTGGGAAATGGAGGAACCGTGCTTTTTCAGCAGACCGTCCAGGATGTAGGATTGTACGAGCGTGCGGGGGAAGCCTTTGAAGATGAATCCCTTGACGCCTGAACTGTCGGCCAGTTTCTTTTCGATGAGCTGGACCACGATCTCGTCGGGTACCAGCTGGCCGTTTTCGTACAGTTCGTTGATCTTCTTGCCGATGGCCGTACCCTGTCTGATCTCCTGTTCCAGCATCGGACCGGTGGCGACGTATTCCAAGCCGAAATGCCTGGCCAGCGCCTTGCCCTGTGAGCCGCGGCCGGAACCGGGATAGCCGAACAGGACAATGTTGAACAGGCGTTTGCTCAGTTCCGTGCGGATGATGTCGGTGATCTGGCTCTGGACCTTTTCGATGCTCGCCGTTCCATCCACTTCCCTGTAGATCCCACGATCCTTGTAAAATTCCAGCACCGGAAGGGTTTTCTCGTTGTATTCTTTCAAACGGTTGCGGATGACCAGTTCGTTGTCGTCGCTGCGCCCGGAATTGAGGCCACGGTTCAGCAGACGCTGAATCGACACCGACTCGGGCACGTTCAGGCTGATCAGGCAGTTCAGCGATGTGTGCAGCTTGATCATCAGTCCTTCGAGAATATAGGCCTGAATGTAGGTTCTGGGGAAACCGTCGAAAAGAAAACCTTGAGAACCCGGGTTTTCGGTGATGGTTTTCTCGATGATCTGAACGATGATCTCGTCCGACACCAGTCCGCCCGACGCGATGATACTCTGCGCCTCCAGGCCCAGCCTGGTTTTTTGGGCCATTTCCTGGCGCAGCAGGTCGCCAGTGGAGATGTAGAACAGGTTGTATTTCTTGACCAGAAATTCCGATTGGGTGCCCTTACCGGCTCCCGGAGGACCAAACAGAGCGATGTTTAACATTTGTATTGCATGCTAGGCCGTATATGACGAAAAGTCAAGCCGACTACAAGACACTCAGAAGGCATTTTCCAGCAAGGCGACGGTCTTGTCGACTTCCTTGCGCAGGTAAGGCGGCAGACCGAAGATGTCGGTATCCAGGAAGCCACGCACGATCAGAGCCACCGCCTGGTCTTCGGGTATGCCTCTGGCCATGAGATATAGGATCTCGTCCTGGGCGATCTTGCCGACCGAGGCTTCGTGAGACATGTCCACATCGGGGTGGGAAGCCTCCAGGATGGGAATGGCCCGGATAGTACCTTTCTGGCCGAGCACCATGCCGCTGCACTCCAGATGTGCCTTGATACCCGGTTCGAGCCCGATCAGTTCCCCGCGGTTGATAATCTCGCCGCCGGCAGAAATGGTCCGCGAGATGACTTCGGCGCGGGTTTCCGGCGCAGCCAGAACGACACGGGCGCCGACATCGTAATGCGAAGACTCCGGGGCGTATATCAGCGAGTTGAAATGGGCTGTCGCTCCAGGTCCGACCAATTCGCAACTGGGATTGGACTGCGTGATCTTGCTCTTTTTTATGGTGATGTAATTGGAAACGAATTTACCGCCCTTGAGCACCTTGACCGCCGTACGCGGCCTGACTTCCATGCCCGCCGACCAGTCGTGAATCATGGTGTAGGACAGGCTGGCGTTCTCCCCCACCAGAATCTCGGTTACGCCGATATGCAATCCCGCCTGAACCGCTTCGCCGCTGACGCAACCGTTGATGATGCTCAAGGCCGCGCCTTCCTCGATCAGGATGATGTTGTGCACCCGCTGCCGGGATTGATTGCTGCGCATGAAAAAGCAGGCCTGCAGAGGCAGGATCGAACGTACGCCCGCCTTGACCCGGATCAGGTAACCGCTGCCCTTTTGTTCCCAGACTTCTCGGGTGAACTCGTCCTTGTGAGGATCAACCAGCTGCCAGCAGAGCTGCTCCATCAGTTGGGGTTGTTTCTCCCAGGCCTGATCGAGAGTCAGCATGTCGATTCCAGCCGGAGGCGCGTGCGGGTGCCTGGGTTGGTTGTCGACCATGGCAAAGCTGCTGGCGCGCTCCCGTTCCCCCTCGTCGAAGCCAACCGCCGCCAGCTTGAGCCGGTCCCCTTCCGTCAGTTCTTTTTCAAACATTTCTGGCACTCCCGGTATCCCCGTTCCTGAATCAGCTCGAATATCTCACGGGCATTGCCTGAACAACTCAGACCGCCATCGATGAGCATCAGGCCCCGGTCGGCGTTCAGATAGTTGAGAATCAGACCGGTATGGGTGATGATGATACCGCTTTTCTGTCGATCGCTGATATGATTGCCGCGCTGCAGCAGAGTCTTGAGGGCCACTCCGACCACACCGATATTTTCGATGTCGACGCCCGATTCCGGTTCGTCGATCAGACTGAGAGCGGGGTTCTGCAAGAGCAGTTGAAAGACCTCCGACCGCTTGGTCTCGCCTCCGGAAAAACCGAGATTGATGTCCCGTTCCAGAAACGAAGCCAGGCCGAGATTGTTGGCAAAGTAACCGACCCGGTCGCTGCCTTTGCTGCCGGTCTGAATCCGTTCTCCCAGGGCCTTGAGCTTGATTCCCTTGATACTGGGCGGACGCTGAAAGGCCAGGCCGAGTCCAAGCTGCGCCCGCTCGGCGGTGTTGAGCGCCAACAGGTCCTGACCCTTGAAACGCACCGTGCCCCGCACCACCTCGTAAGCCGGAAAGCCCATCAGCGTACAGAACAACGAGCTCTTGCCTACACCGTTGGGGCCGAACAGAATGACCGTCTCCCCCACGCCGACCTCAAGGTTGATGCCCCGCAACACGGTCCGGCCGGCAATGCGCACTTCCAGATCTTTTATTTCAAGAATGGCTGCCTCCTAAATTGATAAGAGGTTCTGATTATACTCCAAACCCTCGCCGTCGTAAAATCCAAACCCGCTGCGCCCTATTGCCCTTCGTAAGCCGCGACGATCTCTTTAGCGGCCTGGAAATCGGGGGATTCCGGGTCCAGCTCCATGAACTTTTTCAGAGCGGTCAAGGTTTCCTTTTTCATATCCATGGCTACATAGCTCATGCCCAGTTGATACCAGGCCGGCGCGAAATCCGGACTGAGCTCGGTTGCCCTGAGATAATATTTGGCGGCGTCGGAAAATTTCTGGGTGTTGTAATAATTGGTTCCGATATTGTAAAGAGTATCTATGTTGGTCAGTTCCTCGAACTTGATTTTGGCAAACCAGCTCATCGCCTCGTCGAGCTGGTTCAGGTTGGTGTAGGAATTGCCGATCGAGACAATCAACTCCTGATTGTCCGGAAACTGGGCCAGGGCCATCTTGTAAGCCTCGATCGCCTTCTGATAATTTTCCATTCTGGAATGGCAGTTGCCGATGTACATGTTGACGATGGCCACACCCTGACTCTCCTTGAACTGGGTCAGCAAGCCCTCGAAAACCTTGAGAGCTTCTCCGATACGGTTCTCGGCGACAAGTTTCTGCCCTTTTTCCACCTCTTTGGCCACACTTTCATCGAGTTGCGGCCCCTGCACCTTGATCATCTCGGTACGGATCTCGGGAATTTTTGAACCAGCCTCGGTCGTTATGTTGACGCTCATCTTGACAGTTTGATAACCTACCTTGCTGAAATCCAGGTTCCACAGACCGGATCTAAGAAAAATCGCCTTCCAAGTTCCGTCTTTCTCGGTCAGCGGAGAATCCGTGTGGTAGCTGTTGGCCTTGACGGAAAACAGTTTGACCGTCACCCCTTCCAACGGTGCACCGCTCTGCTTGTCCACAACGAGCCCCTTCATCCTGCCCTTCCCCTGGGTTGCCTGTGCCAACAGGCTTATCGACAAAAATCCGATCAGCAACGCAGCCAAAATTTTTTGTTTGTTCATCCTTTTCTCCTTGTTGACGGTGACGGCATCAACTCCGCCGGCCGGCCATATTCACGACGCAGAGACTCGGCAAGAATCAGGAAATGATAGCGCAATACCGGGTCAGACTCAAGATCTCACTGCATCCGGGCGACAATCAGGCGCAGCAGTTTATCGGCCAGCTGGACCGGGGAATCGGCCGGGCTGATCAGCTTGGTGTCCAGCGGATAGGAGGGATCCTTGGGCTTGCTGACCATCCGGTGGCTGGCCACAAACAGAAGGCTGCCGGTTCGAGCATCGAGCAGACGCAAGGTCAAAGCCAGAGTCGTATCCTCAAGCCCGCCGTAAAAAAGCTGATCGACCACACCGATCAAAACGAAATCGAAGCCGCGCAGGGCAGCCGTCTGCGCCAATCCGGCAAATCGAGCTTCCTGGGTTTCCCCCGGATGCGTCCAGACGACGGGCAGATTCCGGCTGGTTTCCTGGAAAAGGGACCGTTCCATGGCAATGGCCTGCAGTTTGTCGGCCAGCGGTTGACCTAACCCGGCACCATGTTCCGGAACGTAAAAATCCGGAATGGCGGCCTTTTTTGTCGCCAGAGCCAGTCCGTCCCGTTTCAGGATGACATTGACCGGATTGGGGGGGCCCAGCGGGGCACAGGCGGCCGTACCCAGCCCGATGATCAGCAGCATTCCGCACGACAGGCGCTTCGGCCAAGTTCCGGCTCTCTTGTTCATAAAGCTATTATAATCTCAAAAAAAGAGAATAAACACCCGTCTGTAGCTCATATTCACGACAACTTCGGGAATTGACATTCGCCGGGGCCTGTGATAAACAACTGCCCATGGGGACAGTATTAGGTATTGATCTGGGCACCACCAATTCGGTGGCCGCGGCGTTCGTCAACGGACAGGCAGAAATCATTCTCACACCCGATGGCCATCGGGGCCTGCCTTCGATGGTTGCCTTCACCGAAAAAGGTGAACGGCTCGTCGGCCATGAGGCCAAAAGACAGGCGGTGGTCAACCCCCATACCATCTATTCCGTTAAACGGTTGATGGGGAAACGCTTCACGGAAGTGGCCACGGAAATTTACCAGTTCAAATTCCCCATTGTCCAGGGCCCCAAAAACACCATCCGGATCAAGGTCGCCCAACGTTTCTTTTCCCCCGAGGAAATATCGGCCATGATTTTGCTGCGGGTGAAAGAGGCCGCCGAGAAAACACTGGAACAGAGCATCGACGGTACGGTAATAACCGTCCCGGCCTACTTCAACGACAGCCAGCGCCAGGCCACCCGCGACGCCGCCGAAATCGCCGGCTTGAACGTACTGCGCATCATCAACGAACCGACCGCCGCCTCCCTGGCCGTTTACGGGGATTCACACACCGAACAGACCGTCGCCGTTTACGATTTTGGCGGCGGAACCTTTGACATCTCCATCCTCAAGACTGACGGCGAAATCGTCAAGGTCCTGGCGACCGCCGGCGACGTCCACCTGGGCGGCGACGATCTGGACTTTTTGCTGGCCCGGACCATCATCAACGAGATCAAGCAGCAATACGAAGTATCCCTGGAGAACGACCTTTTGGCCTGGCAGCGGATCCACGAGGCAGCGGAAATCGCCAAGCGTGAGCTATCTTCAGTCCAGGAATGCGAAGTCAACCTGCCCTTCATCGCCGAAAACGAAAGCGGCCCCATCCATTTCATGCGCTATGTCACCCGCAGGGAATTGGAGAAACTGATCGAATCCACTGTGGAACGCAGCTTGAGCATCTGCAAACATTGCATCGAAAAAGCCAAGATATCTGTCGATCAGCTGGACGATGTCGTCCTGGTCGGTGGTTCGAGCCGGATTCCCCTGGTCCGGGAAAGGGTCAAGGCCTTTTTCAAACGAGAACCGAACAAGAAAACCAACCCCGACGAAGTGGTGGCCCTGGGCGCCGCCATCCAGGCCGCCATCTCGGCTGGAGTGCGCAACGACGTTCTGCTGATGGACGTCATTCCCCTGTCTCTGGGCGTTCGCACCCATGGCGGTTCGTTCACGAGGCTGCTGGAAAGCAACACCACCATCCCAACCAGCCGAAGCATGGTTTTTTCCACCGCCGTCGACAACCAGCAGGAGGTCGACATCCTGGTCTATCAGGGGGAATCTCCGGTAGTGGAAGAGAACAAGCTGTTGGGACAATTTTCGCTGCGCGGTATCCGGCCCGCCCCGCGCAGTGTGCCCCGGATCGAAGTCAGTTTCCGTGTCGACATGAACGGCATCCTGACCGTCAGCGCCATGGATCTCTCCAGCAAGATACAACAGGAAATCGTCGTCAACGATTCCGGACTGCTCAGCGAAGAGGAGATCAGCCGTCTCAAGAAAAACGCCGCCGCCTACCAGAGCGAGGACGGGATCAAGATGGAATCCGCCCGTATCAAGAATCGCTTCCTTCGCCACTTGTACTGGATGGAGGACCGATTGGCAAAAGAGAAAGGACGCGATGAAGTGCGCAGCTGCGTGGAAAGCTTCATTGAGTTGCAGCGGCAGCTGGTCGAAGAGGTGGACCTGGAGAACATGAAACAGGCCGCCATGGAATGGATCGAATTTTCCCAGGATTTCTGCCGTTTGTACAGCATTCCTGATGAAGAGGCCCAAAAAGCTCCAATGATGGACCTTTGGGACAACAAATCCCACCCTTTGCTCGGCAACGATTGAAAACCGGATCGGCACAAGGTCAGCGCTATCGCCTGACCTGAATCCAAGAGGTAGCAAACATGAAAAAAGCGCTGGATTATATGGGACTGGTTGCCGCTATGCTCCTGTGGGGAGCCACCTACATCTGGTCCAAGACGGTTTTTGGCTTCTATAATCCGCTGGAAACCATTTTTATCCGCGTTCTGGCCGCGACGCTGACGCTTTCGCTCTGGCGTCATCTTTTCTCCGCTCGGCAAACCATTGCCGGTCAGGACCGGAAACTGATCCTGTTGCTGTCCTTTCTACAACCGTTCCTATATTTCATCGGCGAAAATTACGGACTTTTCTACGCCTCGGCCACCGTCGCCGCTGTTTTCATCGGCATCATCCCCATCGTTTCCATGCTGCTGGGGAAGTGGTTCAACAAACAGCCACTGGGCCTTGGAGCGATTTGCGGGGCACTGGTCAGCTTCATCGGCGTCATCCTGGTCATCCTCAGCGATAACTGGTCACTGGAACTGAAAGCCTTGGGCGGGCTGGGCCTTCTGCTGGCGGTCCTGTCCGGATCCTGCTACGGTTTGCTGGTAATCCGCCTGGGTGGAAGATACTCGGCCATGACTCTGGTCTACCTGCAGAATCGCAACTCCCTGCTTTTTTTCACCCCGTTGATCCTGCTGTTCAACCCAGACCTGTTCACCAAAAGTCCGCCGTTTAGCGTCACCGTCAACCTGCTGGCCCTGACCCTGTTCGGCTCGGTGGCCGCCTTCGCCCTGTTCAATCACGGCATCGCCAGCCTGGGCATGGCCAAGGCCTACTCTTTTTCCAACCTGATCCCGGTTTTCACCGCCGTGTTCGCCAACCTGTTTCTAGCCGAACGCCTTCACTGGTACAACATGCTGGGCGTTCTGGCCGTCGTCTGCGGATTGTTTCTGGTCAACTGGCGTCTCGATTCCGGTGTGAATCCTTCCTCTCGGACAATAGCGCCGCAACCGTAAACTTAAACCAAAAAACAAGCCCTTTGCACTCAGCGCTGCAGACTGCGTTGATTCAGGCCTCATTCCTCGGGTATAATCAGCGCATGAAACCGACAGAATACCGCCTAACCGTGCTGTGGACCCTGTTGCTCTTATCCTGTTTCTCCTTTCCGACCCAAAATTTCAGTCAAGACCAAGCCAATGGCAACACCCTGAAATTATCCCGTAAAGAGCGGATTGAACGCCTGAACGACAGTCACCGCCGCTGGTTCAACATGATCGAGAACATTTCCTCAAAGGACGAGCAATCCGTTTTCCTGCAACTCGACAACGACCGGGACCGCGAAATCTTCATCCGCACTTTCTGGCTGCAGCGCGACCCCACCCCCGGTACGACGGCCAACGAATACAAAGACGATATCGAAGAACGTTTCAAACACGTTCTGTATACCTTCAAGAGAGGTACCAGCCGACCGGCCTGGCAGACCGACATGGGGCGGATCTACATGGTTCTGGGCAAGCCCAACAGCGTGAACAGCATGGAGAGCACCCAGACTCTGTACCCCCTCCAGATTTGGTATTATTACGGAGACACCAGCCTGGGCTTACCCACCTATTTCTCGGTACTGTTCTTCCGTCCCAACAATACACCCGAGTGGAAGTTGTACAACCCGGCCACCGAAGACCCGCGCCGCCTGATCATTCAAAGCTCGACCATCGCCGCCGAAGACTACCAAACCATCTACTCGACTCTGGCCGAATGTTCGGCCGAAGCCGCTTCCGCCGCTTTCTCGATGATCCCCAACGACCAACTGAGCAATTTCCGCCCATCGTGGCGCAGCAATTTCATCCTCAACAACATTTACGAATCACCGCAGAAGAAGATCAACGTACAGTACGCCACAAATTTCCTGAAATACAAAGGCTTCGTGGACATGGAGACTTCGGTCAACTTCATCGAATGCAGCAACATGATCACCGTCTCCCGTAACGAGCGTCTGGGCATCAACTTCCTCAACATCGCCCTGAAACCCAAGAAAATTTCGGTCGATTTCAGTAACGAACAGAATAAATACTATTACAACTTCGAAGTGTCCATCAGTATAAAGAAAGGTGAAACCTTCATCCACGAACAGAAAAAGAACTACGATTTCTATTACAGCGGAGAGGAAGTCGAACGCCTCAAGGCACTGGGCATGGTCATCAGCGACACCATCCCGGTCATACCCGGTGAATACAAGGTTCTGGTTTTCGCCCGCAACGCGGTCGGCAAGGAATTCACCTACTTCGAGAAAAGCGTTACGGTTCATCCCGACAGCGACATGCCGTTCCTGACCAGCCCTCTGGTCAGCTACAAACTCGACGATCAGGAGCTGAACCTGCTGACTCCGTTCCAGATCGAAAAAAAGCGCATAAATATCGATCCGGACAAAACGTTTCTGGTCAAGGAGAAACCCATCCTGGTACTGGGCGCTTACAATTTGACCGAGGCGCAATGGAGCCGGGGTTCTCTTTCCGTTCTCGTCAAGGGCCTCAACGAACGCTCTCCCTACAGCGACACCGTCAGGATCGCCTTGAACAGCCAACCGTACAGCAAGAACATCCACTATATACTTCCCCTTTCGCAAGATGGCCTGTACACGGATTTTTATCAGGTGACCGCCACCCTGCTCAGCGAAAACCAGGCCATTCTGGACACGCAAACCGTCGACTTCACCGTAGCTCCGCACCGCAACATTCCCTACCCCATCTCCACATTCAAACAGGCCAGAATCGAGAATACGGCCGTTCTGTTCAACATGCTGGGCAGCCAGTGTCAGAACGCCGGCGACCACAGTCGTGCCGCCGAGTATTTTGAACGTGCGCTCAGCGCCGACCCCAACTTTTACGCCGCCCGTATCCGCTGGCTCCAGACATTGAACCAGACAGGGAAATATACTCAGGTTATCGTGGAATCCGAGCCGCTGAAGGCAATCAAGGAAAACGCCTTCGATTACCACCTTCTGCGCGGAACGGCCCTGTACAACCTCAAAGACTACGACAATGCCCTGGTCGAGTTGCTGGCGGCCAACAAACTGTACAACAGCGATATCCGCGTACTCAACCTGCTGGGGCTCACCTTCGCCAACCAGGGAAACCTCGAGGAAGCGGTCAAGGCGCTGGAAGCCTCTCTCAATCTCAACTCCAAACAGCCGCAGATCCAAAAGATCGTGGCCGAAATGAAGGAAAAACTGCCCAACGCCCCATCCGTACAATCCAAAAAGCATTGAGTCTCGCCTCACGGCT
>CAYXHZ010000023.1:0-42780 GCA_964465065.1 uncultured Clostridia bacterium | reverse complement strand
AGCTCGGCCGAGGAGAGGGAAAATGAAGAACCGCGCCACGCTGATCGCTTGTCTGACACTGGCCGCCTTCATCGGTCTGCAGGCCCGAGACAGCGACCGCTTCAGCCTGGACCTGTACGGCGGAATCAGCTGGAGTTCACCGGACGACCTCAATTCCCTGAGCGCCTACAACCGCGGATACTTCGCCTACCTGCACAGTTATTACAGCGGCCAGGACAGCCCGTACAGTCCGGTGAAAATGCTCGACTCGCAAGGAGAGTTCCAGACTCTGCACCGACTCTGGCCCCTGGGCGGCCGCATCCGGTACGCACTGTCCGACACACAGCGCGGCCTGTCCGTTTCATTGGGCCTGGAATACATGCAGGCGGACCTGCGCTCCGGCGCTTCCATGCGCTATTCTTTCGACGACTTCTATCAGGGCGCCTACGAGCAGCAGCGGACCATCGGTCCGCAACAGATTCGTCTGCAAGCCTGGACGGCGCTTCTGGGTGTCCATTACCCGGTGATCGAGCTGGGCCGTCTGCGAGTCGAGCTGCAGCTCTGCGCCGGACCGCTGCGGGCCTCCTGTAAAACATTCTGCGCCGATGTCAGCGCAAAAACGGAAGCATCGGGTTATCAGTATGCATCCGAATCGGTACACGACATCAGCGGCAAGGGCACAGGCCTGGCCCTGGAAGGAGGCGCCAGGCTTCAGTTTCACCTGTCCGGCAGACTGGGTCTGTTCTTGGAAAGCGGATACAGTCTGCAGAAAGTGAAGCGTATACATGGCAGCGGCCATTACCGGACCCAGGTCAAAGACAACAACCAGGACGGTTACCGTAGCGTTTCCGATTGGGAAGGAGACTGGGTCCTGCGCCAGGGCAGCTACGGCGCATACCCGGAAGTCTACTGGCCCGGACTGGAAACGACGGCCCCCTTCAGCCTGGATCTGTCCGCTTTTCATCTGCGCATCGGATTCAGCTGGCGGCTGTTTTGAGAAAACAGACCATGAAACACAGGCTCAAACACGTTTTCTGCCTGCTTTTGCCGCTGCTGCTCTTCTCCTGCAGGGAAAACGAAGTCAGCCTGCTGGATCGGCTGAATTCCCTCCCGGGAATCACGGCGACAGTGATAACGCCGCCTCAGGGCTTCATTGAAGCCTTCCAGATCGACATCAGCCAGCCCATCGATCACGATGCCCCCTCACAGGGAAGTTTCAGCCAGAGGCTCTACCTCTCCCACCGGGACGAGAACGCCCCGACCGTATTCTTCACCACCGGCTACGGAGTGTCCCGGAACAGTGAAAGGGAGCTGACGGCCCTGATGAACGCCAACCAGATTCTGTTGGTGCACCGCTTCTTCCCCGATGCCCGGCCCGTCCCTCTGGACTGGTCCAAGCTGACAATCCGCCAGGCTGCCGCCGACCAGCACCGGATACGTACGATTCTCGGTTCGATATACAGCGGGAAATGGGTCAGTTCCGGCGGCAGCAAGGGAGGCATGACCGCTCTCTTCTACAAACGTTTCTACCCGGACGATGTCGACGCCACCGTGGCCTACGTCGCCCCGATCATGGGGCAGCCCGACGATCCCCGCTTCGCCCCGTTCCTGCAACGGCTCGGCTCCTCGGCTTGCCGCCAGAAGATCACGGCCTTCCAGCGCGAAGTGCTCAAGCGCCGTCAGGAGATGCTGAACCTGCTGCAGGTCCACGCCGCCGCCCGTGGCTACACCTTTTCACGTATCGGATCGGAAGCGGCTCTGGAGTATTCCGTCCTCGAATACCCGTTCGCCTTCTGGCAGTACGGCAGCGCGGAAAACTGCAGCCTCATCCCGACATCCGATCAATCCGACCAGGCCGTTTTCGATCATCTGGCTGCGACATCGCCCTTTTCCTACTATTCCGACACCGAAATCGAATACTACGAGCCCCTCTTCTACCAGGCCTACACGGAAATCGGTTACTGCCCGTACATCCACGACCATCTGGCCGATCTGCTGCAGGTTCTGGACACGCCCAGCTACCAGGCCTTCGCCCCTCAGGTGCAGATGGATTTCAACTCCGCGGTCATGGCCGAGCTCATTCCCTGGCTTCGCTACCAAGGGGAGCGGATCATCTACATCTACGGCGGCATCGACCCCTGGAGCGCAGCCGCCCTGGAGCCGGACGACAGTCTGGACTGCCTGTTCATCCTGCAGGCCGGCGCCAATCACCAGGTACAGATCCGCAGCCTGGACGAACGGGGGCGGCTTGTCGACACCCTGAACCGCTGGCTGGACACCTCCATACCGGCCACTTTTCTGCAGACGCTAACGCCGAGCGTTCAACCCGATCGTTACGGCAGATTCTGACATCCAGGACAACGGATTCTCCGCAGCCGGTCTTTTATCCCGAAAATGCCGGTTTTCGGACCATAACCCCCGATCCGGCCTTGCAATGGAGATCGCCAGCGGACATAGTGAAACCATGATGACCCTGATGAGACAGTGTCGTGCGTTGCTGCTCCTGGCCTTGATATCCATGCCCGCATTCACCCAACCCAAGCCTCTGATCCGTCTGGCCGAATCGGATCTGCGGGATGGACAGCTATACGATGCCTTCGTCGCCTTCCCCGACAAGAAGCAACCCGACGAATCCGCTCTGCCGGAGCTCAGGCTCAGGCTGGAAAGAGAACTCAGCCCCCGGGCACTGGCCAGACGAAAAAACAAACGCAGTGCGCCGGGTCTGTTCGACGAGCGCGACTATCCCCTTTCCGAACTCAGTCTGCGCGCGGTCCGGGACGGCGGGGCCCAGGTGCTCGTTTGCAGCCGCTGGCTGAACGGAGTCACAGTCCGGGCTGACAGGCGCACTCTGTTGAAGCTGAAAACTTCCCCCCATATCGCCGGAATCAGCTGTTATCATCAATTCCGCCCACAATGCGCCAGTCAGAGTCAGGGTATCGATATCCCGGTCCCGCTCATCGACAAGCCCGGCATCAACGGCTATGCCGCCAGACAACTCGCTCAGATCGGTCTGGACCGGTTGCACCGCTGCGGTTATACCGGCCGGGGTGTGCTCCTGGCCGTCATCGACTGCGGCTTCGACCTGTCGCACAAGGCGTTCAACCATCCGCAAAGGAAAATCAGAATCGCCGATCAATGGGACTTCGTCGACAACGACCCCTCGATCCGTCCCGCTCCGGGTATCGATCACTGCAATTTCGATCATGGCAGTTTCGTTCTGGGCCTGATCGCCGCCTTCGCTCCGCAAGAATTGATGGGCAGCGCTCCGGACGCCGATTACCTGCTGTACCATGCCGAAGACGGCGACCACGAGTATTACCTGGAAGAGTACTGGTTTGCCGCCGCTCTCGAACGGGCGGAACGCATGGGGGCCGATATCGCCACTTCCTCGCTGGTTCTCTACGGGGGATACGGGCAGGAGCAGATCGACGGTCGCAGCGCGATCATGACCCGGGCCATGAACATCGCCATCGACAACGGCGTCATTTGCCTGGCCGCCGCCGGCAATGCCGGCAACGATCTGGACCCGGCGGTTTCCCATCTGAGTTCACCCGGTGACAGCCCGCTGGCCATCACGGTCGGCGCCGTCGATTTCAAGGGGCTAATCACCGGATTCAGTTCCGACGGCAAACTGGTCGGCGGTTCCAGCAAACCGGAAGTCCTGGCGCTCGGGTGCGACCCGATCACGATTTCCCTGCAGAGACAGAACCAGTACAGCAAAATTTACGGTACATCGGTAGCCACACCGATCATGGCCGGGGCCGTGGCCTGCCTGCTGCAGATCCATCCCGACTGGACAGTCCGGGAGATTCGCCGGGCCTTGTTTGAAAACAGCTGCCACTATCGCCGGCACAAATGCGCCGACCCCCTGTTCATCCGCGGTTACGGCATCCCGGACCTGTACAAAGCCGCCGGCTTGACCGGACAAACCACTTCCCCAGGCACCTGATGAAAAACGATCCCGGCCGGCATACCTTCGCGACAGCCATCGGATTGACAGACGCTTGGCAGACAGGCATTATACACATCATCGATATCATCATAATTTCAACTGAGGAGATGCTTGATGTCCATCAGGATACCTTTTGCCAAGCCGGCCGCTTCACACTGCCTTGCATACGCCTTCACCCTACTGGTTGCCCTGGCCCTCGCTATGCCTGGCCAGGAACAGAAACCGCCCGCCGTCAAAACCCGTAAACTGGTGGTCATCGGTTCCTCTCTGGCAGCCGGTTGGGTGACCAGTCTCGAAGAGCGCCACGACTTTCAAAACGGCTTCGCCCAGCGTCTGAATCGCCACCTTACCGCCCAAGGCTGGACAGTCATCGTCAGCGCCCAGCCCGGCGACACGACGGCCGATGTGCTCAAACGCCTGGAAACCGACCTGATCGCCCAGCACCCGGATTGCGCGCTGGTGGCTCTGTCCCTGGGCAACGAGGGCCTGAGCGAGAACGCCGATCTGGCGGTGGAAAACTATAAAAAAGGCATGCTGGAAATCGTCTCCCGGCTCAAAACGGCCGGGATACAGACAATCCTGGGCAGCTGTTACGCCAGCAATCTCTACACGGCGGAGCAGTACCGGCGCGTCAAGGAAACCAACCTCTGGCTCAACAGCCTCGGCCTGCCCCTGATCAACCTGCTCGGCGCCCTCGAAGACGGCCACGGTCACTTCCCCGAGGAACTGCTCTTCGATCACAGCCACCCCCTGAACCGAGGTCATGAAGAGCTGTTTTACGCCATCCCCCCCGGCTTGTTCCTCGGCGACACGCTGCCGGCTGTCCCGGCCGACGATCTGCCGGAACGTGGCGTCGTCCTGCCCGCCAAAGCCTTCAAACAGCACCTGCTCAGCTATATCCCCAGCCAGGTCATGCACCCGTTTTCCATGGCCTTTTCCGTCAAGGCGACCATCGACGGTCCGCTGGCGGAAATCGACTGGGGCCCCGAGAGCTTGCGACTGAACTGCGAGCAAGGCCTGCTGGTCTGTTCGACAGCGTCACAACAGCTGCAGTCGACAATCAAAATCACCGACGGCGCATGGCATACGGTCACGGTGTCGCACCGGCATCTGCCCGGCCTGACCACCCTCTATCTGGACGGCAGCCCTCTGGGGCAACTGACCGGCAGCCGGATCCCCCGCCAGTTCATCCTGGGACCGCGCGGTGCCCGCGGCGTATCGCTGCGCAACCTGCTCATCTACCGGGCCGCCCTCAACGACGACGAAGCCGCTCTGCTCAGCCGGGGGAAACTCTGGCGCGGCAGCCTGGAGGTCTTTTCCCCTCTGGACGAAGCCGTCAGGGCCAAGCAGACGGTCAAGAATCTGGCCCCGGCCGAGGCCCCGCTCATCCCCCTGACCCGGAAATTCACCGAGCCTCGGGCCCGCATCGAAGCGCAAATCGAGGCCGGTCAGAAACAGCAGCGGGAAGAGACGGTTTTCCCCGAAAAAAAGACCATCACCCTGCCGCCGTTCAGCGAAGGCCGTTATGTCGGCTGCTTTGAAATCGCCCCCGGCGATCGCGTGAACATCGATTGGCGGGGAAACACCTTCTACATCGTCGATCGCGGCCAGAACCAGGATATCTACCCCGAGACGGCGGAGCGTTTTTTCATCCGCCATCCGCTGATGGAAATCGAGATCCTCTTTTCCGACCTGACCCGCGGAGCGTACAACGAACTGAAAATGACCATCAACGGCCAGCTGCGTCTGGCCGCCAGACGGGTGACGCCCGATCACAGCCAGTCGCAAAAGCTTATCCAGACCTGGGCTAAAACCATTCCGCAACGACTGAAAAAAGCAGGTGTTCCCGGCCTGTCCATCGTCGTCTGCGATCGCGCCGGCCCGATCTGGGGCCAGGGCTTCGGACTCCGGGACCTGACCGGGCGTCAGGCCGTCGATACCGACACGGTCTTCGGCCTGCAGGCGGCCAGCCAGAGCTTCACCGCCGCCGCCATACTCCTGGCCGTCAGGCAGGGACTGCTCGAACTGGATGCCCCGATAAACCGCTACCTGCCCGAATTCACCGTGCACAGCCGCTTCGAAGAAAGTCCGCAGCAGCGAATCAGCCTGCGCCACCTGCTGACTCACCGCTCCGGCCTGGTCGACGAGGCCCCGCACGGCAACCACCGGGAACCGGCCTACAACTCCTTCGCCGAACACATCGCCAGCATCTCGGACACCAGTCTGCTCGGCCCGGTCGGCGAGACAATCCAGTACTCCGAGCTGGGTTTCGATCTGGCCGGTTACATCCTGCAGACCGTCAGCCGGACCGACTTCTGCAGCTGGATGCAGCACCGGCTGCTCGAACCCCTGGGCATGGACAACAGCTCTTTCTCCTGGGGCAGGACCGACAAAAATCCCAACCGGGCCACGGGTTACCTGGACGGCAAGAGCCCGGCGCCGTTCAGCTTCGCCATGATCCCGGCCGGAGGACTGTACGCCAGCGCCACCGATGTCTGCCGCTTTCTCAGCCATCAGCTGCGCCAAGGCTCCGACGACGAGCTGATGCGCCTGACGGCGGAGTCGACGGATCCGGACCAGGCCGGTCCCCCGAACCTCAAGGGCCTGTCCCGCATCCGCCGCCACGGTCACGATGGCTTTTGTCTCAGCGGCAGCGGCTTCGGCTTCAGCTGTGAAATGTCCTGGTACCCCGAACTGGGGATCGGTCTGGTCGTCCTGAGCAACCGCCAGGACAGCGCCCTGCCCGCCGAGCTGGCCGACGAACTCGTCGCCCGGCTGGCCGGGCCGGCCGCCCCGTGACCGCCATCACGGCTCGATGTCCCAGGAGGCCTTGATCAGACGCAGAGTATCGGGTTTGTCCCGGACGGCGGCCAGATCATAGCTATAGTTGCTTCTCGCTGAGACATTGTTGCTTTCGACGAAAACAGATATCATAATCCAGTGTACTGAAAACATTATGTCCCAAGATGCGTCTTACCTGTGTATCGCATGCGTCAAGCGAATGCCGGGAGGTTACATAAACATGAAGAAAATAAGTCTACTGATCGCGCTTTTATGGTTTGTCTCCGCACTGCTCTGCGCACAGACCGTCAATGACGATAAAGCGGCCAAAGGCAACTGGCAGCTGGGTCAGAAACTGCTCTGGCAGACCGACAGCGCCGGCGCCCAGTCTCTGAGTTCCGTCCAGAACGTGCTGATCGGCAGCGACGGCCGGCTGGCAGTGCTGGACAACAAGGAATACCGCATCCACCTCTACGATCAGGCCGGCAAGTACATCGGCGCTTGCGGAAAACGCGGCGAAGGTCCCGGGGAATTCAAGACCCTCAACCAGGGCCAGCAGATCTTCGCCGCAGGCCGGCAGATCGTCTTTGCCGAAAGGGGCCGCCTGCAACGCTTCGACCGGCAGGGGAAATTCATCGGCCAGACCAATATCCCGTCCGACCTGGACCCGGTGGCCTTCATCGACAGCGACCGCTTGCTTTCGGCTCCGGGTTCATCGGATCAGCCCGACAAGGCCATTCCTCTCGAACTGTTCGACTGCAGCAGCAATCAGCGCAAGAGCCTGACCAGCTTCAAACCGTTTGCCAAGGCCACCGCCAGCGATCGCAATGCCCAGCGTACGGTCACCGTGGCCGTCATCGTCGGCAACATCACCCCGCTGATGCTGGCCGGCAGCAACCGGGAGCATATCGCCTTCGGCATGAGCGACCGCTACGAAATCTCGGTGATCGACCTGACCGGATGGCCGGTCTGTACCTTTTCCGTCCCCGACCGCAAGGCGGTTCCGGTCAGCCGGCGCTTCAAGGAAGATCTGAAAAAACGTATCGGCGGCAACGCCCCGGTCGACATGGTCGAGCGTATCATCGACGGTTTACCGCCTACCGCTTCGTTCTTCTCCGATATCCGTATCCTCGGAAACGGCATGATCTTGGTGTTCGTCTCCGACCCCGACCGTCAGGACGGGGCGACGATCGACATCTTCTCGCCTTTGGGCAGGTTACTCTACCAGGCGGATTTCACGGCACCCGCCGGTCATACCATCGAAAACTACGAATTCAGCGAGAACCGTCTGTTTCTGGCCAGCCAGGACGAAGAAGGAACGCCCTACCTGAATTATTATCAGATCGACTGGCCGAAAGAGTGAGGCTTGCGGAAAGGGGTTACGGGGAAAGGTCTCTGGCCCTTGCATTAGTCATTTGGCCCATCGGAAAACCGGTGCTGTAGAGAAAAGGACCGATTTCCCAAACGTTTCATTGATCTTTTTGCATCGACTTTTCGTACATGGGATGTATAATCAGCATACAATAGCGACGGAGAACAGCGATGAAATTCAAACTGTTCCTTATTATCCTGGTCCTGGCCGTTTTCGCCCTGTACGGCGCCGACCGCACCATCCCCCTGACCGACCTGGGCCGGCCGGTGGCCCTGGATGTCGACGAACACAACCTGTACATCATCGAAAATTCGCGCATCCACATCCATGCCCTGGCCGACTTCAAACGCATCGCCACCTTCGGCGCCAAAGGCCAGGGTCCGGGTGAATTCCTGACGCTGGGCCACGTGCCGATCACCCTGGACGCCAGCAGCGACGAGCTGATCGTCGGCAGCATCCGCAAAGTCTCCTACTTCGACAAGAGCGGCCGCTTTTTACGCGAGGCCCGGGGTCACAGTCTGGCCCTGCGCCTGGCCCTGCTGGACCGTTCTCCAGCCGGAGACCGCTTCCTGGGCTGGTCGCAAACCACTCATCAGAACGAAACCTACAACACCATCGTCATTTTCGATCACGAGGTGAACGCCGTTCGCGAGCTGTACCGCGAGAAAGACCCTTTTCAGGGCCAGGGCAAAGGCTACGACATGCTGCCCAAGGTCTTCAGCTTCTGTACCCATCAGGACAAAATCCTGCTGCCCGGCCCCGACGATGCCAGCATCGACATCTTCGACAAGGCGATGGTGCCGCTGGCCCGTATCCGTGTCGATCAGAAGCCCGACGAGGTCAGCGACACATTCAAACAGCAGATGATCAAGTTCCTCAAGACCAGTCCGGAGACCAAAAACACCTTCCCGCTGCTGGTACCGCTGCGCTTCCCGTCCGTTTTTCCGGTGATCAGCGACTTTTTTGCCGATCAGGGACTGGTCTACGTCATGACCTGGCGGCGGACGGACGGAAAGAACGAATTCTACATCTACGACCTGACCGGGAAATTCATGCAGCGCAAGATGATCCCCATCCGCTACGAAACCGATCTGCAGGCCTATCCGACACTGATCCGCAACGGCAAAATCTATCAGCTGGTGGAAAACGAGAGCGCCCAGGAATGGGAGCTGACCGTCGCCGACCTGGAAGGCTGAGTCCGATCAGCCCGGCTGGCCGCTCAGGACATCCAGCAGTTTCCTGCCCAGTTCATCGATGAGCAGGGGTTTGGCCATGAAATGCAGACCGTTCTCCAGTATACCCTGGCTGGTGACGATCTCGCGCGGGTAGCCGGAAACGAACAAGGCCTTGAGTTCCGGTCGGGTCTTGAGCAGCTCCCGGTAAAGCTCCCGGCCGTTCATCCCCGGCATGACCACGTCGCTGACCAGCAACTCGATGGAAGCCCTGTACTCGCCGCTGACCCGCAACGCCTGCCGGGCGTTTTCGGCCTCCAGCACCCGGTAGCCGAGCTGAGTCAGCATTCCGCAGGTCATCCGGCGCACCTCGTCCTGGTCTTCGACGACCAGAACCGTCTCGCTGGGCGTCGACACCGGCTTGTGCTCGCCGGCAGCGGCGGCACTGGCCGGTTGTTTGTTCACCTGCGGAAAATAAATATGAAACGTAGTGCCCAGGCCGGCCTCGCTGTAAAACCATATGCTGCCGTTGTGCTGCTTGACGATGCCGTACACTGTGGCCAGGCCCAGCCCGGTGCCCTTGCCGACATCTTTGGTGGTGAAAAAAGGTTCGAAAATTTTACTCTTGACCTCTTCGCTCATGCCGATGCCGGTATCGCTGATGGAGAGCTGCAGGAACGGACCGGGCACTATCCCCTGATGCCGGGCGACGAATTCGCTGTCGATCAGCCGGTTTTCGGTGCTGATCAGGATCTTGCCGCCGTTCGGCATGGCGTCCTGGGCATTGATGACCAGGTTGAGAATGATCTGCTGCAATTGCCCGGCATCGGCCTCGATGGGATTGTTTTCCGGGTTCAGGTGCAACTCGATGGCGATGTTCTCGCGGATGGTCCGACGCAGAATCTTGACAAATTCCTCGATGATATGGTTCAGGTACAGGACCTTGACTTCCAGGGTCTGTTTACGGGCGAAGGCCAGCAGCTGGTTGGTGATGTCCTTGGCGCGAAGCGATGCCTTGATGACGTCTTCGACCATGTCGTCGACCTTGCTCGAATGGGTCAGCTGTTCTTTCAGCCAAGCCGTCAGATCGCCGACAGTGGAACGGGCCGATTCCGGCATGGTGCTTTTTTTGACTTCCAGGTCGACCGTCTTGTTGGTGATCACCGTGCGCATCATCTTCAGCTTCATCTGGATCAGCTGGGAGTAACCCAGAATCGCCGCCAGCATGTTGTTGAAATCGTGGGCCACACCTCCGGCCAGATGGCCGATGGATTCGAGCTTGCGCACCTGCTGCAGCTGGTCCTCCAGTTTCTTGCGCTTCTCGTCGGCATGGCGCAGTTCCGTGATGTCCATCAACGACGCGATGCTGAACTTCGAACCGGGAATCATGGTGACGCTGTTGATCATGTGGCGGACTTCACCGTTGCGACGGACGAAACGGAACTCGTATTTGCGCGGCGCATTGCCGGCATCCTCGCGACGGGTCTCGTGATAGCCGATCATGCGCTGGACGTCGTCGGGATGGATGAAGGCGGTCCAGCTCATCCGGTTCTCGATTTCCTCGATGGCGTAACCGGCCAGGAGCGCCCACTCGGTATTGGCCTTGATAATGGTGGTGTCGGGGTCGATGATGATCGACGGCAGGCCGGTGTTTTCGAAGATGGCCCGGTACCAGGTTTCGGACTGCTTCTTGTCGGTGATGTCCTGCAGCATGGCTACACTCAGCCCGGTTCCGGGCAGCATGGTGACGCTGAGCGAAATGTCCCGACACTGGCCGCTGCGGTTGAGCAGGTGGCATTCGTAGGACGCGGGGGCCAGCGTCGGATTTTGCCGGCGCAGGCAGTGATACTCTTTCATGCGTTCCAGATCGGCCGAATTCCGGATGAATTCGGTCCAGGCCATTCTGCCCTGGATTTCCTCCCTGGAGTAACCGACCAGACTGGCGAAGGCCTGATTGCACAGAACGATGACCATGGCCTGATCGGCAAACATGATCGGCAGACGGGCGTTCTCCACCGTGTCGCGGTAAATCCCGAGCCCGAGGCTGTCCTTTTTTTTTGACATCCGTCTTCAACCTGACCGATCGCTTCCGCATGGCCAGGGATGCGATCCAAGAAAAATATGACTATGTTTCAGATAAAAAGCAACCTGGTTCCGTCAAAATTCTCTTCACTGGATCCCCAAACGGCTGGCTTCCTCCGGTAACTGCTTTTTGAGCAAGTCGAAAAAAGCGTACTGGGTAATGGTGTTGAAATCTCCGATCAGGTTGTACAATTCCGGGTTGTCCTTGTAAAAGGACTGTCCTTCCTGGTATTCCTTGAAGAGATCGGCGGGAATGGCGGCGATCTTGTTCTGCGCGGTACGATCGACCTTGTCCCGATCCATGGCCGGTAAAGCCTCGCGTTCCTTGCCGAGGCCGACCATCAGTTCGATCGTCCAATTCTTCATGTCCGTCAGCATGGCCTTGGCGTCATCGGCGGCCGGTTTGTCACGGAGCACAGCGACAATCTGCCTCATCGTCTCGATGTAAGAAGAACCTATCTTCAATCCCAGATTCTCGGCGGGATCGGCTGCCGCCACGACAGGTTGAGAGGCAGTTTCCACGGTCTGTGCCGCTGGCTCGACCGGCTGGGGAGCCGTCTCTTTTTTGGCACAGGCGCCGCAGAAAACGAGGACAGCCAGATGACAGAACACAATCGCTGCCCCAAAACTCATTTTACCGGTAACTTGGTTCATAGAACTCCTCCTGCGGAATATCCCGGAAGTGCATACCATGAGTTCATTTTGACCGACAGGAAAAAAAAGTCAATAAGTACCGGGGAAAAATATCACCGATTGCCTTCCTGCAGTAAAATCGACACAATGTCCATTTCGTTTTCCAGAACGGCGCACTCCTCGATCTGGGCGTCGACATAATCGGCGAACAGAGCGCTCAGTTCCGGATAGCGCTGTTTCAAGCCATCGGCCCGGGCGCTGATCTTTCGAGTGTTTTCCTGGTTGAGGGCTCGGAGCCGGTCTCTGTCCCAGACGATCTCGCGTCGCAGGGAGAAAACGGACTGCGTCAAGCCGGCCATGAATTCATTGCGGGCGACCGAACCCGCCACCTTGACACCGGTCCGACAGAAGGCCGTTTCGAAGATGATGAAGCCCCGGGGCCGGATCAACGGACGCAAGCGGTTCAGGGCCATGGTTATTGAACCGAGCAATTCGCTGTCCATACCGTATATGGCCAGGTCGTAGCCCCGTTCAATTTCCAGGGACCGACAGATATCCTCCGTCCGGAACGATACCCGGTCGGCCACGCCCCATTGCCGGGCCAAACCCTGGGCCTGACTGATGAAATCGGCCTGGACATCGACGCCAAGGGCCGTTCCGGGATGCTCGGCAGCCCAGCGGATCAGGGTACTCCCCTTGCCGCAGCCCAGATCGATGATCCGCGGCGCTTTCATACCGGTTTCGTCAATCAGGGCCAGCGGGTAATCAACGATACTGCCCAGTTCCCACAGATCAGCCAGCAGCTCGGGCAGGTAGGGGAAGATAGACTCGTCCCCGGCGCTGAGCGATTTACCGAATTCCTGCAAATCGAAGTCGTTCGTTTCCATTTTATATCTTATAGTTGTAATGATGATATTAGCATATTCTCCCGCTGTTCGCATGTACCCTGACCATCGTTCACAGCCTCGTCCGCATGCGATACCGGATCATCACGATTCCATGAATGGGAAACTGGTCTTTTTCAATAAAACAACCAATTTCCCAGTCCAAATTATCGTCGCTGTCACCACCGGTTATCGTATTTTCAACCGAAGTGGATGCCAATCAACAAGCCATTTGGCAAAGGAGAAAAGATAAATGAAACAAATTCTAAAACCAAGCGTAATCATGGCACTGATGCTCTTCATTATCGCGATATGCCCCGGTCGTCTGATAAACGGACAGGATTCGGCCCCGGCGCCGCAGGACCAGCTGGATCGTCAGTCCATCCGCAGCGACTTGAATCAACTGAAGAATATCCTGGAAGATTCCCACCCCGACCCCTACAGCGGCGGCGGCGGAAAAATCGCGTTTTACCGCCGTTTTCAGGACCTTTGGGCCGCCGTAGCGGAGGAAGGCTGGTCCCGTTCGACCTTCCATTCCCGCTTGCAGCCGCTGCTGGCCTCGCTCGGTGACAGTCATACGGCCTTGCTCCCTCTGGCCCAGATTCAGGATGCGGCGGGCTTGCCGTTTTCCTTCAAGATCGTTGAAAACAACCTGATCATCGAATCCGTCAATCATCACAGCCTGCAGAATTGTCTGGGCGCCCGGTTGCGCAGGATCGCAGGGCTGACAGTGGAAGAGCTGCTGGAACGTCAGGCCCGGCTGCGTGGATGCGAAAACCCTTACACACGGATGGTTTTCCTGATATTCAGCTCATTTTCCCGACTGTCTGGACTCAAGACCCTGATCCCTGAATGGGCGGATGATCAAGCTTTGACCATCACTCTGGAACATGACAACGGCCGGAGCGAAGAAATCAGCCTGAGTCTGCCAATCGCCTCCGACAAACCGGCTTCAATTCCATCGGCCATAACCCTGCCGACAGCCGGGGCGGCCGAATTTTCCTGGGGATTTCTGGATTCCGATCCAAAAACCGCCATCCTGGTCATCAACGGCATGGAGACCTACCGGGAAAAATTCGAGCTGGCCAAAAGTCTCGGGTTTCAGAACATCGAAGCCCAGGCCTCCGCCGTTTACCAACGATTCCACCCAGGAAAAACCGCCAAAGAATGGCCTAAGCTCATGGCCGGGATTCCTTCAGCGAGCGAGTGCTTCTCCGGACTGGTCCAGGCGATGAAAAAGCAGGGCGTTCGGGATCTGATCGTCGATCTGCGCAAGAACACCGGCGGCAACTCGATCATGAGCGACATCCTGATTTATATGCTGTATGGCGAAACAGCCTGCCTGAACCAGTCCAAAGGCTACAGCATCAGCAAAGATTCACCGTTATGGCGCAGTCAATACACCCAGGCCGCCGATCGTCCGGCCGATCCCGGCAGCGTTTACGACTTCTCCTTGGAGAAAAAATACAGAGCGGCGGAAAAAGCACGGACCGAGCTCGGCGATACAGGCTGGGAGAACATGCCCGGTTTCTGGAGGATCGTCACGGAAGGCAAATTCAAGAAACCGCTGCTCAACGATCTGCGCGTCATGATCGTATCGTCGCCCTTCACCTACAGCTCCGGATTCAACCTGCTGACCGCTCTCAAGGCCATGGGCGCCGAAACCGTGGGCACACCTTCGGCGCAAGCGCCCAACAATTTCGGCGATTCCCTGGCCTTCACCCTCGAAAAATCCAGGCTGAACGGGTACGTTTCCTTCAAGAGAATCCTGACCTATCCCGATAACGAAGCCATTGCCAAGCTGTTGCCCGTTGACCATCCGTTGAGCCTGGATCGGTACCGCTCGAGTCGCAACGACCCCAATGCCGAGCTGTTGCTGGCGCTCGAACTCATCCAAAAACCCAGAGCGCAGAGATGACAGTACACAAAAGAGGGAACTGACAAACCAAAACGGTGATTTCGTCCCCCGAACCCTGTATTCGTTCGGCCAGAAATGTTAATAAATGCTCAGGAGTCCATTATGATACCCAGACATCGATCCGCTTGGTCTGTCCTTACTTTGTGGCTGATTCCGCTGCTGGCGGGCGCGGCAAGCGACCCGGTCCGATATCCTGAGGACCTGAGTGGAGAATACGAGCTGCGCCTGGAAGACGCCGAGCCGTTCCACGATATCCTCCAGATCGAAATCCGCTCTGAACGGGGCCGGTTACTGCTGAAAACACCGGAAATGGCTCAAACCGTCGAACTCGACAGCAAAAGCGACACTCCGCTGCGCTTTTCAGGTGTCGACAGCCAGGGCGAGATCCTGTACGAACCAGGGCGGGAATTCGAACTGGAATTTTCGCGCGGCAGCGATAAAGGGTACGCCTGTACCCTGCGCAGCGCAGAAATTCACTTCCGCGGTCGCTGGATCGCAGCCCTGTCCGCTGATCGCCGCTGCGACGAACCGCTGACCGCCGCCGATCTGCGTCATGACCTCGACCAGCTGCGGCGCATCATGGAAGAAGTTCACCCCGCCTTGTACGACTTCACCGGCCCGGAGGAGTTTGCCGCCTTCTTTGACCGGCAGGCAAAACGGATCGGGCCGCGGAACACTCTCTCCCAAGCCTACGAAATTCTCGCTGCGCCGGTGGCCCGTATCGGCTGCGGCCACGCCATGGTCGACATGCCCCAGGCCTTCCTGAATCCGGACGCGGCCGTCTTCATCCCCCTGCGTCTGCATGTCCGCGGCCGGCAGGCTTTCGTTATGCAATCGCTGGAAGCGCCGATCACGCCGGGCAGCGAGATCCTGGCCATCAACGGCCTGAGCTGCGACGAAATCATTTGCCGTCTCGAGGCCTGCATCACTTCCGACGGCCTGCTCGACTCCACCCTCGTCTACCGTCTCAACCACAACTTACCGCGATTGTACGCCAGCGTTTTCGGCCATCAGGAGCGCTTCGTGATCCGCTTTCGCGCCTCGGCAGCCGTCGAACCGGTCGAGGCCACCGTCAGCGGGATTCACACGGCGGATCTGGAACGCCTGTGGCCGAAACGGCCGGGCGCCGACCGCTTCGCACGCCATCTCGGCTTCGAGATCCTGCCCGAAAGGAAAGCGGCGATCCTGACCATCCATTCCTTCGGTTTCTACCAGGACAACGCCGGATTTTTCCGCTACATCGATCAAGTCTTCGCCGAGCTGCGGCAGCACAAAACCGAACAACTCATTCTGGACCTGCGCGACAACGACGGCGGTGACCCGCTGTGCAGCGCCTATTTGCTGAAATACCTCTGCGCCACACCTGTCGCCTACTTCCAGCAAGAGTACGGCGATCACTACGCCCCCCTGGCCAAACCCCTGCAGCCGGTGTCCGAGCCGTTTCGCGGTACGCTCTGGACCCTGATCGACAGCGGTTGCCTGTCGTCGACCACACACCTGTGCGCCCTGCTCCGCTACCACGGGATCGGCCGCTTCGTCGGCGGCGAGACCGCCGGTAATTACCGCTGCAACGACAGCAGCAAGACCTTTGTTCTCAGCCACAGCGGCTTGCGCGTCACCCTAGCCCGGGCCACTTACGCCGCCGCCGTCGCCGGAATGGACCGCCGGCACGGCATCCTGCCGGACTACCCGGTCGAACCGAGTTTGTCGGACCTGCTCACCGGCCAGGATACGGTCCGCAATGCGGTTCTGAAACGGATCGCCGCGGCGCCCGGAAACATTTCGCAATCCACAAAATGAATTGACAGGCCGGCCAAGACGGAAACCCGGCGAAAAGAGCCTGAAGGGAGAAAAAAAGCAAAAAGAGAATTATATCTATGCATATTCATTACCCATTACTTTATAATCAGAGGCAAAGTGGCATATGGTGGCACATGAATGAGTGAGACTGAACTGGATCGCGGACTGCTCCATCTGATGCTCAAGCACATCGGCGAAGGCCTGTGCGTGCTCAGCAACGACAACCGCTTTCTCTACGTCAACCCCCACGGGCACGTTATTTTCGACATTCCCGAAGGCTACCTCATCGGCAAGGAGCTGCACGACTTCCTGTCCAGCGAACAGCTGAAAATCGTCATGCATCACAACCGGCTGCGCCGGAAAGGGCAATCCAGCACCTATCACCTGGAAATCACCACCCTCAAGGGCCAGACAAAAACCCTGCTGATGACCGGAAACCCGTGGATGAGCGAAGATGGTACGCTCAAGGGAACCTTCGGAGTCTTCCGCGACATCACCGAAACCGACGGCACCCGCCGCAAGCTGACCATCCTGCAGAAGGCCCTGGAGACCATGCACCTGGGCGTGACCATCACCGACATGGCCGGCTGCATCATCTACTCCAACCCGGCCGACCTCGCCATGCACGGCTATACAGCCGACGAAGTGCTGGGCCAGCATTCCAACATCTTCGGCAGCCAAGGCCAAGGCGGTCCCGGTTCGATCAGCATGTTGAAAGAGATATCCTGCTGGGAACGGGAAAGTGTAAACATCCGCAAGGACGGCAGCTATTTTCCGGTACACCTCATCTCCGACGTGGTCCTGGATCAGGAAGGCCAGGCAATGGCCGTCGTCACCTGCTGCATGGACATCACCGCCCAGAAACATGCCGCCAAGGCCTTGCACGACAAGGAAGAGTACCTGCGCGGCATACTGGAATCCCAGCTCGACCTGGTGACCCGCACCGACCTCAAAGGCCGCTACACCTACGTCAACGACGCCTTCTGCCAGGCCTTCGGCGTCAGCCGCCGCGAAATCATCCACCACGCCTTCACGCCGCCTACTCACCCCGAGGACGAATTGAAGCGTCAGGAATTGCAGGACTTCCTGTTCACCAACCCGTTCCGGGTTTACTATGAACTCCGCCAGAAGACCGTTCTCGGCTGGCGCTGGATCGCCTGGCAGGGCTACGCGATTCACGACGAGCACGCCAACATCGTCGAGATTCAGAGTGTCGGCCGCGATGTTTCCCACCAGAAGGACATGGAAGAGGAACTCCGCCTCTACGCCACCACCGACACCCTGACGGGCATCTTCAACCGCCGCACCGGGATTCTGCTCCTGGAAAACGCCATGCAGCGCGCCAGAAGAGAAACCTCGCCGCTGGTCGTCTGCTTCGTCGACGTCGACAACCTGAAAAAAGTCAACGATCAGCTCGGCCATCAGGAGGGCGACAACCTGATCCGCAGTGTCTGCGAGATTCTCAAGAAAGCTCTGCGCGAATCCGATATCATTTTCCGTCTGGGCGGGGACGAGTTTCTGCTGATCTTCCCCAACTGCAACCTCAAGAAGGCCCGTCTGATCTGGAAACGTATCGAGCAGGAACGCCGGGCGGCCAACGCTCCCCGCGACGGGCTCTACCCGATCTCCTTCAGTCACGGTCTGGCGGAATACACGGCAGAAAAAAATCTGTCCATCGACGATCTGGTCACTTTGGCCGACGAACAGATGTACCGCACCAAGGCCAACCACCGGGGCGGTTGAGCTTCAATCCGGTTTTACCCGGACCCGGTTGTTTTCCGGATTCCGGTCCAGCAACCAGCCATCGGGGTCGATGACCGCCAGAACCGGTTTTTCATCGAGTTCCAGCTCGACAATACCCTGCCGGGCGTTGATGTGCAGCCATTGCCGATGCAAAACCCGGTCATGTTCGTCCAAGACGGCGACGACCGCCCAATCATCGGGGACCATGTCGCTTTCCCTGCCGATGGAGTCGCTGCGTACCTTCTGGAACTCATAGCCCACTTTCAGGCGGTAACGGCCGTCGACCGGCCGGCTCAGCAGCGCCGAATCGAGTCGGCAATCGTAGATGGTGATGGTTTTGAACCAGTCCTGGATCAGGTACTTCCGGGAATCGGGAATTTCTTTGTCCAGAAAGGCCAGCAGATCGTCGGCGCCGGCCAGAACCGGTTCCTTGGCGGCCCAGGTCCGCAGAAAATTCCGCAGGGCAGCATTGACCGCACCCTCGCCGATATAACCGCTCAGGGCACGCATGACCGCATAACCCTTCTGGTAGGATACGGTATTGCCGCTCGGGATCACCCGGTTCAAGGGCGTTTCCGTTTCATGGCTCTGGCCGCGGCCGCGAAAATAGAAGTCGGTTTCCTCCCGGGCGTAGCGAAGTTCCGCTGCCGGAGAATAATGCCGTTTGACCATCATGGCCGCACCGTGCTGGGCCAAGGTCTCGGTCAGCAGGAACAAACCCCGGGCCTGCGCCCCCAGCAGCTGATGTGCCCACCATTGATGAGCCAGCTCATGGGCCACCACCCGGTAAACGCCCTGCACCCGGTCGGAATCGCCATAACGGGCCATGAACTCGTAACCTTCCGAAAAGGGGATCAGACCGGGAAAGCCTTCGGCATAGACCTGATGACGCGGAAATTCGACGATCCGCAGATGATTGAACTGATAGGGTCCGAATTCCTGCTCGAAACAATCCAGGGATTCACGGGCCGCCTGCAACATCAGCCCGACATTCCAGCCGTGTCCGGCATGATAATAGACAGCGATTTCCTTGCCCTGCCATTGTGTTTTTTGGACTGCATAAGCCGCAGACAGAATCGGGAAATACTTCCAGATTGGTTGCCGGCTGCGGTAATGGAAATGGTTTCTGCCGTTCTCGTGCCGGCTGTCGATCAGGTCTCCGATGGTGAGCGCCGTCTGATCGCCACTGGTGCTGATATAGGCCTCGAAATCGATGCGCCCGGCATCGCGGCAAATCGGATTGCGGATCCGGATTTCGGGATCGTCCGCGTCCGGCCACGACACCCGTTCCGGCAGACCATGGCGGTGCCTCGGTCCGCTTCCGGTCAATTCATGTCGGTTGTCACTGTCATAGCCGATGGCAGGCATGAGTTGAGCATCGGTTATAAAGCTGCCGTTGGGCATGAGATCGGTCTGCTCGCCCTGATCCTTGAAACCGGTCTCCTGCCAATCGATCCGGAATATCAGATGACAGCTTTCTCCGGGCAATAGCGGACTGTCGAGGTGGAACAGACTGACCCGATGCCGAGTATCCTGTCCAGCGAGTTTTCCCGGACGATCGACAGTGAATCGACAGTGTTGCGGATCTTTTGGCATTTCGATGAACAGATCGCCAATGGGTTGAATTCCGGGGTTGTGCAGAGTCATCCGGCCCTGGCTGAGTACCCGACGCTTCTCCGGAAACAGGTCGACATGCAGAGACAGGGCGTTGATTTTCGGCTGCGGCCGTCCCGACCAGTCCCGCCAGCGCGATTCGTAGTCTGCCTGGGCGTTTTCCAGACGGGCGCTGCTCTCATAGCGGTTTCGAAACACCGTCATGTGAAAAATGTAGCCCCCCATCGACAGCCAGGCTGTCAGCACCATACCCAGAGCGGCGCCGTTGCGCAGGTTCAGCCGTCCAGGCAGCCCGCGCAGACGTCGGCCGATTCCGGTCTGACAGCCCCGTACCCAAAGCAACAGGCTCAGCACCATCAGCAGTCCACAAAAAAATGACCAGTACAGATTGTAATGGATGATTCCCGGCCAGAACGGCCCCAGCCCGGTCATTTCCGAAAGGGTCAGCGGCGGCGTTCTGGCAAAGAGGAGCAGGTGATGCTCGGCCCCCAGGATGATCAGACCCTCGTCGGCCAGCAGCAGAAAGAGGATGTAGGCCGGCCAGCGTCGATTGATCAGAACCTGCAGAAAAAAAGCCAGTACGGTCAGCTGGCTGAAACGCCACCAGCTCCGGCCCGGCAGCTCGGCGGCCAGCAGCCCGACATTCAAGTTCTGATAACCCTTCAGGAGCTGAATCACCACCGCCAGTCCGGCAGTCAGGCAGACCAGGGCGAACAGAACAACCAGAATTGCGAGCATTTTCGGAAACAGGAGCCGCCATTCACTGACCGGCAAGGCGTCAACCAGTTCCTGACTCCGGCTGTCACGGTCCAGCCAGATCAGTCGGCCGCTCATGTAACAGATCAGGAACAGAACGGTCGTAAACAGTGGAAAGGCAATGGCTTCCAACAACAGGCCGGTCTCCGGATGGCTCTGAGCCAGCGAACGCTGCACTCCGATGCCGAACCAGGCCGTGACGGTCATCCAGGCAAAGCCGATGATCAGGATGAACCAGAAGGTTTTTCCACTGCACAGCGCCTGCAGGTACAGACGGATTTCCGACCGGTTTGTTCCGGGGCCGCCGGCAGTGATCCTTCTGTGATCCCGGATGGCGGGATTCACGGTCATCTGGAACCGTTTGGCCAGAAATACCAGCATCATCAGCGCAATCAGCAGCCACAAACAGCGGTTCCAGACAAAAACCCCGTCCAGAGGGACCAGCCGGGTGTTTCTTTCGAACAGAGTCCAATCGGCCAGAAGTCCGTTGAGTGACTGACGCCCGAAAGGATCGATCAGTCCGGACAGAAAATGATTGCGGCTGAGCCGGAATATGCTGGCGCTGATACCGCTGCAGACCATCAGGGACAACACGCCGGCAAACACCGTCAGCCAGTTGCGGCTGAGCGTCCCCAAAGTAAAGCTCAGGGCACAGACCACAATGATATTGGGCAGGATCAGGTTGACCAACGGGCTCAGATATGCCTGCAGCCCGGGATGACTGAAACGCTGTCCCATTTCGCCGCCGCCCTGGCCGGCCAGCCAGGCACCGGCCAGCAAGCCCAGGGAAATGAAGCTGCAAACCAGAATTCCGGCCAGGAAACGACCCGCCAGAAGCTGCCGTTTGCGGAGCGGCATCGCCAGGTAAAGCTCTTGATGATCGTGCCGGACATCGCGGCCGGCCAGACCGGCCGCCACCGCCGCCGCGACCAGGCTGAGCGGATAACTGAGCAGACAGGCCAGGGCCATGATCATGAACGGGGAATCGACTTTCAGCAGGCCGTCCCTCTCCCCGGCCAGCCGAGCCAGGAGCCCGCTGCCGTAGGCTGCCCGCTGGATCGTCAGGCAGGCTAAAAAAAGAAAACTGAAAAAAAACAGCCAGGTACCGCCTTTTTTCAACAGGCGCCGACATTCGAACAGGATGATGTGTCCCATATGGTCTCCCCCTCAGCAAGCGACCGCATTCCGTCCGGAAATGGTCAGGAAATAAAGATCCTCGAGTTCCGGCCGGGCCGTGGAAAATCCCGGCAGGGGGCCATCGTGACAGACCTGTATCGCCACCTGTCCGCCGCGGAGTTGCCAGCGGATAACCGCATACTTTTTATCATGCTCGGCCAGTTCTTCCCGGGCGATGAGTTTTGTCCAGATCCGGCCCTCCAGCCGGCACAGTGCGGCTTGGATCGATCCCTGGAACAGAATTTCCCCGGAGCGGATGATGGCCGTCTCGCGGCACAGGCGGCTGACATCGTCGACGATGTGGGTCGACAGGATGACGATGACACGGTCACCCAGTTCCGCCAGCAGGTTGTGAAAGCGGTTGCGTTCCTCGGGGTCTAAGCCGGCGGTAGGTTCATCGACGATCACCAGCCGGGGATCGGCCAGCAGGGCCTGGGCGATGCCGAAACGTTGCCGCATGCCGCCCGAAAAAGTACCCAGGCGCCGCTTGCTCAATTCCAGCAGATGGGTTCTCTCCAACTGAGCGGCGACAGCCTCCCTCCGTTTACGCCGATCCCGAAAGCCTTTGAGGCGGGCAATGTGATCGAGCATGTCCCAGGCGCTGACATCGGGCCAGAGTCCGAATTGCTGAGGCAGATAGCCGAGCTGCCTGCGCAGCGCTCCGGGTTCTTTGAACGCGTCGAGCTCCCCCAACCGGACCCGGCCGCTGTCGGCAGTCTGCAGGGTGGCCAGGATCCGCATCAGGGTCGACTTGCCGGCGCCGTTCGGACCCAACAGGCCAAAGAGTCCGGTCTTGACGGTCAGATTCACGTCATGCAGAGCCCTGACGCTGCCGCCGTAGGTTTTATTCAGGTTTTCGATCAACAATTGCATGTGCACCTCCGCATCGCTCCGCTAAAGCTAACCCGGACACAGCACCAAAACCATGAGTAACCCGTCTCATTTCTGGAAATGAGACGGGTTTCCCATGGCCTGTGCCCGGACCGGCCAGCGTCGCCGCTATTTGAAAAAAGACAGTCCGGCTATATAATTCCCATCAGAATGAATCGGACCGTGCAATGGAACATTTCAGGCTGTTGAGCGCTTTTCTCGTTCTGCTGGCCGGATCCTGGGCGCTGCTGACCACCGCTCAGACCGCACGCCGCCATCGCCAGCCCGTACTCGTCTCGCTGACGGTCATCCAGCTGATTCTGTTCGTGGTGTTTCTGCTCACCATACTCGACAAGTACAGCGATCTCAACCTCGGCAGCAATTATCTCGACTCGCACATTCCCTGGTACGGGCTGTTGAGCAGGGCCGTTCTGGTGTCCCTGCTCGCCATGCTGTTGTTCTTCAGTCAGAAAGCCCTCTGGCAGCTCATGGATCTGGCCATGCCCGGCTGGATTCCCTGGTCGTTTCTGGGTTTCATCATCCTGTTTGGGACCACCCAGATTCTGACGCTGTCCTCCGGACCGGATCGTCCCCGCTTATGGCCGATCCTGGCCGAGCGCAGCGGAGATTTCATCTTTCTTGTTTTCACCGCCCTGCTGGTTCACCTGTTCCGGCTCAGCCGGCGTATCACGGATCCGCAACGCGCCCGAATGATCCGGAGCTTCTTTTGGCTCTTCGCCACCCCCCTGCTCTTTCTGGCCCTGATCCTTGCCCTGCACGCCTTCATCGCCGAGCACCGGCTGATCGTCATCCTGGTCAAGCGTCTGTTCGGTCTCTGGATCATAGCCCTGCCTTCGGTCTGGATTCAGCGCTTCTTTCTGCCCTATTACTGTCGCATGTCCAGCCTGATAGAGCACAAACTGGATCTCGAGGAAATCTGCCGAAAAAACAAGCTGTCCGAGCGGGAGATGGAGATCCTGAAACTGATCCTGGACGGCCGCAGCAACCGGGAAATCGAGGAGCAGCTGTTTATTTCCTACCATACCGTCAAGAATCACATCTATCACCTGTACAGAAAGCTCGGAGTCGGTTCCCGGCACCAACTCTTTCATCTGCTGAGCATTTTACGGCAGGAAGACTGATAAAAGCGGTTTTTCCAGGAGGGTTCGCGATAAAAAGGCGCAGTAGCCGGCTTTCAGCCTCGACAAGAAGATCACGATAGGCCGGCGAATAATTCGTGCTAATTATAAAAATAAAAAATATTTGCGTATTTATTCGACAAAAAAAAACGCTTATGGCAAAATATAGAAAAATGGAAAGACAAACCTATGTCGAGGAGGGTATTTCTGTGAGAAAACGAATAATCGCTCTTTTGGCTGTAACCGCCTTTACCGTGGCTGGTTGGGCCGCCGGTCAGGCTCCGCGTAAACCGGTTATGGACTACCACATCAAAAAACTCGGCGTCAACAAGTTCGTCAAAATCGCCGACTACCGAAAGGTCAAAACCTTCGCCGACTTTGCCGCCATCGCCGTGGAAAAGTACGCCCAAGACATCCAGACTGGTTTGACCCAGCTGGAAAGCGCCGAAATCTACGAAGGTCTGATGGCCTACCTCAAAAATTCGGCCGCCTCCACCGAGGGTGAAATCCCCTACGGTACGACTCTGGACTGGATGTTCTACCGCAAGAACGGCATCGTCCGCACCATGGCCAAACCGGTTTGGGAAGGAAAGGACGCCAGCGGCCAGCCCTATGGAATCCCGGCCTACCTTTTCGAATTCTGTTTCCAGGGGAACAAGTACTACATGGCCGTGCCCAAAGCCTGCCTCAACGTTTCCCTGCTCAAGAAGGAGCCGTACGTTTCCAGCTGCAACATGACCATCAAGATGCTGGGCGAATGCGCAACGGTCGGCGAGACCGTGGCGGTCGACCTGAACGAATCACAGGGTCTGAGCAACATCAAGATATCCGTCAGTCCCGAGGGCGCCCAGATCAACGCCAACGGCGAACTGGCCTGGAACGTGGTCTTCGCGAGCCCCGGCGAATACACCATCACCGCCGAAGGCCAGGCCTGCGACGGTCAGATCGTCACTTGCAAGAGCGAGACGATCAAGGTGGTTCCCGCCTTGGAACTGCAGGTAGCCGTCGATCCGTCCTGCAACGTCACCCGGAAACCGGTGACCATCAAGGCCACCGCCACTGCCGGCACCCTGGCCAAGGTAACCGTCAAGGACGAGAACGGTGCCGTGGTCCTGCAGCAGGACAACCCCATCGGTCCGATCACCTTCACATCCAAGAACCCCGGTGTCTTCCATGTCGAAGCCGTGGCCAACGGCGAATGCAACCAGACCAAAACCGCCATGGGCGATATCCGCTTCGAGAAGCCGATCCTGAGCCCGTTCTACCTGATCGCTGAAGCCGGAGTCATGATGGCCAAGGGCACCTACAGCGCCTACCTGTACCCGCGTTTCGGCGCCGGAGTCTGGCTGTCGGAAAACCTCTTATCCCTGGAACTCCTGCCCGGAGCCGGCCTCAGCCTGGGTGGCGAAGCCTTTCACAACTTCCTGATGATCGACGCCCGCTTGGCCCTGCACCCCGGACAGGCTTACCTGGCAGCCGGTATCGGTCTTTCCGGTAAAGTGCGTGACGCCGAACCCGGTCTGGACACCGGCGTGTGGGAATCCGATTTCGACCTGTCTTTCGCAGCCGGCTACTATCTGACCGCGGCCCGGAACATGGCCGTCATCGGCGAGTTCCGCATGCCGATCGGCGAAGACATGCCCATCAAGTACAACCACGCCTTCCAGCTCGGTTTCCGTTATCTCTTCCCGATCAATTCGGGCAAGAATCCCTGCGAACAGAAGTAATATCTCGATAAATCGGGGAGCCGGACCGGCTCCCCGATCCCGATCCCGTCGCTTCACTTTCAATGAAATGTATACCTGTACTTCCTGGTATAGGTGCGGGTAAACATATGGAGCTTGCGGCGCCGGACAGAAAAATACGGCCGCTACGGACCGGATTCATACAGTCTGAATCAGCCCTTCACATCCCCGAATGATTGCGGATCAGTGAAGCGATGCGGACCGGTTTGATCGGAGGGCGCACGCTCAATGGCTGCAGTTGAGCCGCCGACAGCCCGCCCAGACCGCTGAGCAGGTCGAAAAGTACCGGACCGCAGGTTCGTCCCTGGCAGTTTCCCATGCCGGTGCGGACGGCTACCTTCAGCGCGCTGGGCGTAT
Source organism: uncultured Clostridia bacterium (assembly GCA_964465065.1). Taxonomy (GTDB): domain Bacteria; phylum Acidobacteriota; class Aminicenantia; order UBA2199; family UBA2199; genus CAYMND01. The sequence goes on along the minus strand of CAYXHZ010000023.1, from coordinate 16,807 downwards.
TGAGACCCATGCGCACCGCTTCCTTGACGGCACCGACCGTAACGTCTTCACATCGGCAGACGACGGTATCATCGGGAATCTGTTCATAAGCGGCGGCCGGTATCCGGTACAGACCGTTGAAGAGGCGCACGAACTCCATGTGATGGGCGTGTTCACGCAACAGCTTCCTGCGCAGCGGCTCCGCCTGGGAAGTGCTCACTTCCCCGATCTGTTCACGGACCGACAAAGCCGCCAGCCGACCTTCGTTGGCCGACTTGAGCGCGCCGCCGATACCGGTCACCTCGCCGGCGGCGTAGATCGATGGCACCCCGGTTTCGAGCCGTTCGTCGACCTTGACCACCCAGCCGCCCTTGTCGGCGTCGTATTCCAGTTCGCAGCCCGCCATCTGCAACAGTTCCACGTTGGGCACGAAACCGTAACCGACGGCCAGCGCCTCGGTCGGCACGATTTTCTCTTTGCCGCCGATCGTCCGACCATCCTGATCGACCCGGGCGACGACGACAGATTCGACGGAGCCGTTGCCGCGGGCTTCGATGACCCGATAGCCGTAGCGGATCGCCGAACCGGCCAGAAACAGACGGCTCATGTAGCGCGCCCCTTCGACGGCCTTGGACAGTTGATGGGTCAAGGCCGGCGCCAATCTCAGCTTGGGCAGCAGGGCGCTCTGCTCGTAGACGGCAGGAACCTCGGCCCCGTTGCGCACCAGTTCGTAGGCTACCGAATAGAGAAACAGGCCGCTGCCGGCGACCACCACCCGCTGAGCGGGCAGTATGGCCGAGCTTTTCATCAGTACCTGGGCCATTCCGGCCGAGCTCACACCCGGAAGAGTCCATCCTTTGAAGGGCAGATAACGCTCCCGGGCACCGGTAGCCATGATGATGGCGCCGCAGTTGAGTTCCTCGATCCGGCCGCCGTCCCGTTCGACCAGGACCTGGCGACCGGGGTAAATCCCCAGTATTCTGGTATTGTTGTATATCTCGATCCGGTTCTTTTTGGCCGCATCGATGAAGGAGAAACCGATCCGTTTCACGTAGTCCGGGCTGTAGCGGTTGATCTGCCCCAGCTTTTCCGGTACTTTACGCAGCAGCTGGCCTCCGATGTGCAGGTTCTCGTCCACAACCGCCACCCGGAGCCTGGAATCCTTGAACTCCGCCGCGGCGACAATCCCGGAAAAGCCGCTGCCGATAATGAGCAGGTCGATATTGTGGTCAGCCATGGGTGAGCACCTCCATACCATCCTGGATTTCACACATGCAGGCGCGCACGTTGGGTTGGCCGTTGACGGTCACCAGACATTCGTAACAGACGCCCATTCCGCAAAGACCGCCCCGTTTTTCGTGAAGCACCGGGCTGCTTTTCAGAGTCTTGATGCCGGCGGCGATCAGAGTCGCCAGCAGCATCTCGCCCAAATAGGCCTGAACCGGATTGCCGTCGACCTTGATGGTCACGGCCTGATTCCTTTGCACATTTTTGATACGTAAATCCTTCATGGTTTGCTTGCCTCAAGGCTGTATGTTCGGGCAGAATCGACATTTTGTCAAGTTGCCGGCAACTTTTTTTTACAATTGACAATTTTGACATACCAAATTAGTATTTCAGCATGGCCCACTGGCTGCTTTCCAATTCTGGCGATCAATCGTTCCTGTTGCCGCTCTGCTATGTCCACGATATCGCTGTCTGCCCGCCGTTGGCGGAATCGCGGCCGGAACGCGGGCTGATTCGCAGCTGGATGGAAGCGCATGGCTGCAGAACCCCGATCCTGAACAACGCTGTCTGGCTGGGAAAAGACGAGGCGGCCCAGACTGGAGACGCCAGGCCGGCCCGTTATCTGATCCGCTTCATGCTGTATGGACGCCTGACCGGCATAGCCATCGACCAGCCCGGCCGGATCGTGTCAATCCCGGACGAACACCTGCAGCCGGCGCCTCCTCAACTGTCGGCAGCCCATGGTTTACTGGCCTGCTGGACAGACGCCGACGGCCGAGTCCACCCGCTGCTCGACATCCATCGCCTGGTTCGTACGCAATTGCCTTGGAACGGCAATCCACCCGGCCCATTCCGGGACAAGGCTTCGCTGTTCATCATCGTTGCACCGGCCGAACGCCACGGCCTGGCCGCCGCTATCGATCTGCTCCGGCAATCGGCCTCGAGCTGCGAATGCCTGGAGCCCGACCAGGCCGTCCCGGAAGGCAGACCCTCGGCTGTCGTCATCCGTTTCGTCGGGACGGTGGGGCGAACCGGAGAGCTGAGCGACAAACCGCCTCGACCGCAGGCAGACCAGATCACCCTGGCCATTGCCGGACCGGAACCGGACCGCGCTTTCCAGCGGATCCGTCAGTACCGGCAGGGAATCGACCAGTTCTGGGAAGACAGCGACGCCGGCCGACAGGCGCTGGGCCAGGCCCTGGCCTGTTCACTCTTTTTACGCGAACCGTAACCAACAAAAAAACCATTTGCCTGTTTATGAAGTATAATACTCTTTACAAAGTCGCCGCCACGACCAGATCCATGTAGAGATCGACGGCGTCAGGAGTCAGACAGCCCCATGAAAAGAGGTTTGAGCATCACCTTGCTGATCATCGCAGCTTTCTTTCTGTTTTTGTTTCTGATCGGTGGTTTCATATATTACCAATTCACCAGCGAGCCCTCGGTCCCCGACCAGGTTTTTTTGACCGTCAACCTGAATTCGACCATGGTCGAGCATGAGACCAGCCCGCTGGAAAAGTCGCTCACCCTGCACGATCTCTGGCTGCATATCCGCCGCGCCGAACGGGACAGCCGGATCCAGGGGTTGCTGGTGAACATCGAAGATCTCGGCGGCAACAGCGCCGAATTCGAGGAAATCGGTTCCTTCCTGAGCCATTACAAGGCCGAGACCGGCAAACCGGTCATCGCCTTCATGATCAACGGCGGGCTGCGGGACCTGTACCTGGCCTCGTACGCCGACAAAGTGTTTACCTTCAAGGGCTCCGACCTGTTCATCAGCGGTCTGGCCGGACAAGCCACCTTCATCAAGAAGACGCTCGACCTGTTGGGCATCGAAAGCGAATTCCTCCATGTCGGCGCCTACAAGACCGCCGGCAACATGTACACGCACAGCGAGATGACCCCCGAACACCGCGAATCGTTCAGTCAGTTTTTCGGCGATCTGCACCGTACCATGGTCGCCCAGATCGCCAAAAACCGCAAAATCTCCGAGGACAAGGTCGAAACCATCGTCCAGGACTCCCCTTTCGGCAACGAGAGTTATCTCAAGGCCGGACTGCTGGACGGAATCTGCTACCCGGACGAAGTGCTCAAACTGGCCGGTTTTGCGGACGCCGCCACGTTCCCGATCGAGACCTACATGCAGACCACTTCTCCCAAAGCCTTCTCCGGCAAGGACACTGTCGCCGTCCTGTTCGCCGAGGGCGAGATCAACATGGGACCCAGCGGAAAAGGCGGCCTGTTCGGCGACAAGGTCCTGGGCGCAGAAACCGTGGCCGCCCAGCTGAGCCGTCTGCGCAAGAACCCGCGCGTCAAAGCCGTCGTCATGAGAGTCAACAGTCCCGGCGGTTCGGCGGTGGCCTCGGACCTGATCTACCGCGAAGCCGAACTGCTGGCCAAGGAAAAGCCGCTGGTCATCTCCATGGGCGGTATGGCCGCTTCCGGCGGGTACTGGATTTCCATGCCGGCCCGGCACATCGTCTGCGATCGTCTGACGGTGACCGGCTCGATCGGCGTACTGTTCGGCAAGTTCAACCTCAAGGGATTCTACGATAAAATCGGCATTACCAAAGAGACGGTCAAGACATCGACCTACGCCGACATCTTTTCAGATTACCGCAATTTCAGCCCGGAGGAGCGGGAGCGGATCACCCAGATGATGCTCCGGCTCTACCAGCAGTTCATCGGCAAAGTGGCGGCCTCGCGCAAGATGAGCACCCAGGAAGTCGACCAGGTCGCCCAGGGCCGCATCTGGTCGGGCAGCCGCGCCCTCGAACTCAAACTGGTCGATGAACTCGGCGGGCTCTGGCAGGCCTTGGACAGTGCCGCCAAACTGGCCGGTCTGAAACCGGAACAGATGACGGTGGCCACCTTTCCCGCCAAGAAAGGACTGCTCGACATGATCCTGGAAATGGTCGGCGACCAGGGCCTGGCTGTCAACAGCGAAATACAGACCATTCAGAAACGCATCAGCAGCTGCCGGAGCACCTTCTTTCCGGCCTACCGCATGGCCTACAAGGTCGAAACGGAATAGCGCCTGCCATGCTCCGCATTCCCCTGGCCGACCTGGACCTGCCGCAAACCCGTCAGGAGCTGGCCGGCGCCCTGCAGGAAGGGCTGATCATGGCCTACCCCACCGACACGGTCTACGGTCTGGGCGGCAGGGCCGACCTGGATTCCGTCTGCCGGGCCATCGACCGCTTGAAAGCCAGACCCGCCGGCCAGGTGTACTCGGTGGCCCTGGCTTCTCTGGCCATGCTGCCAAGGCTCGTGGTCTGCGCTGATGAACGGGAAAGGCAGCTCATGGACGCCATTCTGCCCGGACCGTACACGCTGCTGGTGCGCCTGCAGGATTCGTACCGCCTGCCGGCCAACCAATTCCAGGCGGTGCTGGGCGTGCGTATCCCCCGTCTGCCCTCGTTACTCGGACTGATACAGGAAACGGGGACGCCCTTGATCACGACTTCCGTCAACTGCAGCGGTCAGCCGCCCCTCAACCGGGCGGAGGACATTATCGAACAGTTCCCGGAAATCGACTGTCTCATCGACGCCGGCGAGCTCCCTGTCCAGCCTCCGTCTACCCTGCTCGATATCAGTGCCGGTCAGCCCTACCTCATCCGCCGCCGCGGCGCCGGCCTTGAAGAGGTGCTGGCCGTTCTGAACCGGCTGGGACTGGCCTGGGACTTCATGCCCCGCACAGCGCCCTGACCCGTCCGGGCAGGCCGCCGAAGGCGCCGTTGGACAAGAGCAGCACCACCCGTTCCTGCCGGGTGTCCAGCTCCTGCAGCCAGGTCCAGATCTGCTCGGCGTCCTGAGCCGCCCGCGCCGGACGGTCCGCGCTTGCCAGTTCGCCGGCCAGACCGTTCACATCCAGGCGTTCGGCGGCGGCCAGTTTCTCCTTCTGATAGATCTCGCAGATCCAGACCTCGTCGCTGCTTTGCAAGGAGTCGCGCAGAGCGGCGGCGAAGCGGTTGCGGCGCAGGCTCCAGCTGCGGGGCTCGATGACCGTCAGCGCTTTCTTGTGCGGATAAGTCTCCTTGACGGCCCGGATGGCGGAGGCGATGGCCGTCGGGTGATGGGCGAAGTCTTCGAGGAACAAAGTGTTTCCGATCTGCCCCAGCCGGGTCATGCGCCGCTCGACACCGTGAAAAGAGCGGACTGCCGCCTCGATTTCACCGTACTCCAGACCGGAGTGCAGGCCGTACAGGATACCGGCGCACAGGTTGAGCAGGTTGTAGCGCCCGATCAGCGGAGTCGTGAAGTGCAGGTCCCCCCCATGCCAGGGCAGGGCGAAAGAAATGCCTGCGTCGTCGATTCCGTCCACCCGGATCAACACGCCGCTCGGTAACCCGGGGTTCAGGCCGAAGGCGAAGGTTCTGGAAAAGGCGCCCCGGATCACTTCCCGGGCCATCGGGTAATCCTGGTTGTACAGGATAAGTCCGTCTCCGGGGACGGTGTTGACCAGGTTGGAAAAGCTTTTCTGGTAGGCGGCGGCCTCAGGAAAGAAATCGACGTGGTCGTGCTCCAGGGCGGTCAGGATCAGGTCGTGCGGCCGATACTTGAGGAACTTGGAGGAGCGGTCGAAGAAAGCGGTCTCGTACTCGTCGCCCTCGACGAAAAAATGCTCGCCGCCGCCCAGTCGGAAATGCTGCGGCAGATCGACGGGGTTGCCGGCGATGAAGTAGCCCGGATCGCGGTCGCAGCAGGAGAAAAGGTGGGACAGAAAGGCGCTGGTCGTCGTCTTGCCGTGAGTACCGGCCAGCACCACCGTCCGCCGGCCGGCCAGGACGTACCGGTACAGGGCCTCGGCCATCGATTCGTAGGCGCAGCCGGCGTTGAGCAGCCGCTCCACCTCCGGATTGCCGCGCCCGACGACATTGCCGACGACGAACAGGTCGATGCCGGGCCGGATGTGCCGCGCATCGTAACCTTCGAAGACCGTCACCCCCATCTTGCGCAGCATCGGGCCGACGGGTGGATAGAACTGGGTGTCCGAGCCGCTGACCAGAGCGCCCTTGGACTTCAGCAAACCGGCCAGGGCGCTCATGCCCGTTCCGCAGATACCCAACATGTGAACCTTTTTTCCGGACAGATCCATCGCTGACTTTCTCCTCTTCGAGCCAACCGAATAGTACGGGAAATCGGTTGGGTTAAATCATGCGTCATGCGCTATGACAGGCTATTATACACCATTCCCCTGTCCGGGCCAGTCTGCCGGCCCCTACCCTCGGCGATATCGTTTGCGCGTTGTAATCACAATCTAACGCAAAATATTTGAACCATATCAAAACCAACAATTTTAACGCACCCGGAAAAATTATGGCAACGTTCCTAAGATCTTGACAAAACGGGAAATCGATGTATATGTTTGATGTATACATCTTTGCTGGAGGCGCTGCATGATAAGAACTCAAATCTATCTGACTGATAAACAACGGGCGAAGCTTACCATAATTGCCGAAAATACGGGAAAAAAACTGAGCGAACTGATCCGTGAAGCCATCGACCGTCTGATTGAGCAGACAGGACAAAACCAAAAAAAAACAGCTTTGCAAGAAGCTGCCGGAATTTGGAAAGACAGAGATGACCTGCCTGATTTCAGGGCGTTGAGATCTGAATGGGACAGGTAATCGGCATGTCTCGGGAGAAGATCGTCGATACCGACGTATTGATTGATTTTTTACGCGGCAATGAAAAAGCCGTAACCCTTATCGATCAAATCTCATCTCAAATTATTCTGTCTCCAATAGTTGTTGCAGAATTGTATGCCGGAGTAAAAGGCGATAATGAAATGTCAGTATTGGATAATTTCATATCTGTTTTCCGAATTGTCCCGATTGATTCTGAAATTGCCAAGACTGGTGGAATATACAAGCGAGATTTTGGAAAATCTCATGGAATAGGCTTGGCCGATGCACTTTTAGCCGCAACGGCCTATCAAGAAAACGCCGAAATCATCACTTTGAATATCAAGCATTATCCTATGATAACTGACTTGAAGCCTGCATATCACAAATGAAAGACCGACAATTCGTCGCAGCAGACTTACAACAAAGATTTAGCGGCAGGAGGCATCATGGCCGTTGATTTGGAGAAAGTGCTCGGCGACCTGACGGCGTTCTATGATTTCACGGATAAAACCGTCATCTCGGTGGGCGCCGGCGGCGGACAGCTGGTGGAGTTCGCCCGCCACACCCGGAAAGTGCTGGCGGTAGACTGCGACGAAGCGGCGCTGGAGAAACTGAAAACCGTACTGCTCCAGAAGAGCCTGAGCGGACTCTTCGAGCCCGTTCTGTGCGATTTTTACATGTTCAAGCGCAGCGCGGACGTCCTGATTTTCGAATTCTCCTTTCACGAGATGCCCGATCCGGCCAGGGCCCTGGCCCACGCCCGGACGCTGGCTCCCGACGTGCTCATTCTAGATCACCGCCCCGTGTCGCCCTGGGCCTGGCAGGTGATGGAGGAGGAGAAGGTCGCCAGCAGCACCGCTGCATATGAAGCCGCCGGGATCAGGCGCCAGGCCGTCTTCATTGCCGATCAGCGATTCAGAACCCATCGGGAACTGGCCGACAAGATCCGCAGCCAAGGTGAGATCGCCCTGCGCCGCGCCGAAGCTTATACCGGCCATGAGAACTTCTTCATCCCCATGACCTACGGGTTGACGCTGTTGTGATCGACATCTTTTCCGTCTCCGGGAAAATACGTCACGATGTCGCAGTCGCGGTCCATGAGGCAGGGTCAAGGATGCGACCGCTCCGGACTTTCAGATCTCGCTGCCCGACCTGACCTCCATCCCGGCCGCCTGCCACTTCACGGACAATTCTTGCAGACTGGTGCCGCTCTCGGTGGCCAAACCATCCAGATAGAGGGTGACCCGATACCCCCGGTTCAGGGCGCCCAGGGCGGTGGCGTTGACGCAGTAGGCCGCGTCCAGACCGGTGATCAGCAGCCGGTCGACCTGATTCTGCCGCAGAAACGCATCCAGTTCGGGGTTGGAAAAGGCGTCGGAACGGAACTTGGTGAAGGTTCTGAGCGACGAGGTCCGCGTCAGGCGTCGATCCATCTCGGTACCGGGAGCTCCCGGGGCGTTTATGCCGCCAGACATCAGGGAAAAGACAGGATTTTTCACCACGTTCTGTATGAAGATAACCGGTATATCCATGGCTTGGGCCCGGACTATCAGGGCTTTGGAGGTGGCGACGATGCGCTCGCCGTCATGGTATCTCCTGCGCGCCTGGGGCCCGGTGTAGTCCTCCTGAATGTCGACGACCAGCAAGGCGGCCCTGGGAGCGGCATAGGCGGCGATGCGGCTGCCCGTGGTGGGGCGCATGCTGTGCAGGATCATCAAAAACAGGCCGAGAGCGGTCAGCACCAGGGCGGCGATGGATCCCAGAACAATTTTTTTCCAGCGTTTCATGTCTTTTCTCCTTAAGGAATCGACTGTTTACCCGGACAGTCTAGCATTGACCCGTGACACCGGCCTGTCAGGTTTCGCGAATCACTTGTGAATTTCTGGTTGCCTGTTCAACACCTCGAACAGCTTGCTCGCCAGTTCGTTCTTGGTGAACGGTTTCTGGATGAATTTGACATCGGAATCCAATATCCCCTGCTGAACGATGACATTGGACGTATAACCGGACATGAACAGCGTTTTTAGCTCGGGATACTTAAGTTTCAGTTTGGCTTCCAGTTCCGTGCCCGTCATCTTGGGCATGACCACATCGGTCAGCAGAAGATCGATATTCCCCGCCAACGAGGAGGCGACGGCCATGGCATTCAGCGGGCGATTCGCCGACAGAACCGTGTAATTCAATGACTTCAACATCCCGATGACCATTTCCAGAATGGCCTCCTCGTCCTCGACGACCAGAATGGTCTCACGGTTGCCCTGCGGATTGTACAGCTCGGGACGGGGTCTCAGCGAAGTTTCTGCACCGCGGTGCCTGGGTACATACAGCTTTATGGTCGTGCCCTGTTCCGGCACGCTGTACACGTTGATGAAACCGTTATTCTACTTCATGATTCCGTAAACCGTCGCCAGACCGAGGCCGGTTCCCTTGCCGATCTCCTTGGTGGTGAAAAAAGGTTCGAAAAGGTGACTCTGTGTCTCCTCGCTCATGCCGCAGCCGTCATCGCTGATGATGATGGTTGTGTAATCCCCCGGAACGAATCCGTAATGATCGGCGCAATACGTTCCGTCGCAGGTCACGTTCCGGGTTTCTATGGTCAGGGTCCCCACCCCCCGGATCGCATCTCTGGCGTTCACACACAGGTTGATCAGCACCTGATCGATCTGCGACGGGTCCATCATGACGGGCCATAGCTGCCCGTCCGGGATCCATTGCAGCGTGATGTCTTCACCGATCAATCTTTTCAGCATCTTCAGCATGTTGGCGACGGCCTGGTTGAGATCCAAAACAACCGGATTGATGGTCTGCTTGCGGGCGAAGGCCAGCAGCTGCCGGGTGACATCGGCGGAGCGCATGGCGGCGTTGAGGATCTGGTTCAGATCGTGATGGGTCTTTTCCGGCAAATTCGGCTGCGTCAGCAGAATACTCGAATAACCGATGATGACACTGAGCATATTGTTGAAATCGTGGGCCACCCCGCCGGCCAGCAGGCCGATCGACTCCATCTTCTGTGCCTGGTTCAACTGTTCGCGCAACTTTTCCCGTTCCTTTTCCACGAGCCTGTGCTGAGTGATGTCGTGAACGATGGAATGCAGAAACGGGTTGCCCCTGATCACGATGCTGCTGCTGTAGACCGCCACATCGCGGATGCTTCCATCGGCCAAACGGTGCTGGAACTCGAAATATGCCTTGTCATCCCTCAGAACGGTCTCCATATGTTTGCGTACCGTTGCGGCGGGAAGGGTGTTGATATCGAAAATTTTCAAGCTGCACAGGTCCGCTCTCGGCCAGCCGTAAAACTTTTCCGCCGCCTGGTTGGCCTCGACGATGGCCCCGCTCAGCGGGTCGAGGATCAGCTTGACGGCCGAATGCTTGTCGAAGAGATCGCGGAATTTTTCTTCACTCTCCTTGAGCCGCTCGCTGGCCATTTTCTGTTCGGTGATCACCTCGAGAAACAGGACGATCCCACCGATATCGTCTTCTTTCTCGTACCAGGGTTGCACCTCCCAGCGCAGCCATTCCATCTCGCCGTTCCCATGCAGCAGCGAATCTTCGTCGCACTTCAGACATTCGCCGTGCAGGCATCGCTGGTGGATGCTTTTCCAGCGGTCCGGAATTTCCGGAAAAACCTCGTAATGGCTTTTTCCGATCAGGTCCCGACCTTCCATACGGTACTCTTTCAGGAAACGCTGGCTGACGGCCAGATAGCGCATCTGCCGGTCGAACATGGCGATGGCGACCGGAGCGCAGGTTATGAAAATACGCAGGAGATGCTGGTCCCTGGATACTTGGGGTTCAGCCTCGATCAGGTTGGCCATATTGATTGGCAAAATTCACTCTCCAATCCACACCGGACTGATGGTAGACACACGGCGAAAAAAAATCAAGCTCCCATGTCAACGACGGTTTGCAGAGATTCTTGTCAGCCGGTGAAGGTCAGCAGCGCCCGGCCGGACCGGGCGCTCAGCCGCGCCGGGACTCCCAGGGGTACCGTGACCATGCGCCGGGCGTGACCGAGGGGAAAATCGCGGGCGAAGGGGATGGACAAGGGAGCCAGCAATTCGCTCATACGCCCGTAAAAATGCGTCTTTTCGGATTCGTCCAGAAAACAGCCGGGGAACTGGCCGAACAGGATGGCCCGGACACCCTTCAGGCGGCCGCCGAAAGCCAGCTGCCAGACCATGCGCTCCAGGCGGTACGGCCGCTCGTTGACATCCTCGACAATCAAGAGCGTCCCGGCCAGTCTCGGCATGAACGGGGTTCCGGTCAACGACGACAGCATCGACAGACAGCCGCCGTGCAGTCGACCGGCCGCCGAGAATTCATGGTCGGCCCGACCGGCGACTTGCGGCGCCCGCCCCTCCCCGAACAGGGCCCAGCGCAGACTGGACTCGTCATAACCGTCGGGATCGGTCATCGAGGCGTAGATCATCGGCGCCAGAAGCACCGGCGTATGCCAACGCTGCAGCAGGTACCAGAGCAGGTAACAGCCGTCCGAGGAGCCGAACACCGGAAGCGTGCGCCCGGGAAGCGACGCTTTGGCCAGGCAGGACAGCATCAGGTTGGCGCCGTAGCCGCCGCGGGCCAGCCAGACGGCCCGGACCTCTTCGTCACCAAAAAAGGCCAGCAGGCGCTCCGTCCGCAACTGCGCGTCCTGGCTCAGGTAATGGCAACCGGCCAGGGGTTCGGCCTGATCGATGCACTTTAGTCCCAGTTCGCGCAGACGCTGCCGCCCCCGTTCCATGTGCTCGGCGTCGATGGGTGACGAGGCAACCAGCACGGCGACGGTGTCACCGCTTTTCAAAGGAACAGATTTTTTTTGTTTCATGATAAAGGCAACTCGATCCAGACGGTGGTGCCGCAGCCAGGGGCGCTGTCCACCCGGGTCCGTCCTCCATGCAGTTCAACCACCTGTTTGACGATGAACAGCCCGATGCCGAAGCCGCTGTCCTTGAGAGAAAAATTCTCCTGAAACAACTGCGCCTGCATTTCCGGGCTCATGCCCGGGCCGTCGTCGGCGACCCAGAGCCGCAGAAGTTCTCCTTTTTCGCCCGTCTTGTCGGTGCCGACGCGGATTTCTCCGGGCTTGTCGGCTATGGCGTCGACGGCGTTCTGAATCAGGTTCTTGAGGACCTGCTTGATCTTCAGACGGTCCAGGCTGACCGTCAGCCGTGCCGACGGGCTGTCCAGAACGAACCGCACCTGGGGTGCCAGCTGCCGAAAGGCGAACAGTTCCTGGTCGATCAGTTCGATGATGTCGAAATCCTGCCTTTCCAGGGTGTCCATCTTGGACAGGTCCAGAAAACCGTAGGAAACCCGCTTGAGGTGTTCGGTCTCCTCGATGATGAACTGCAGGGCCCGGCCTATCAGTTCCTGATAACCGGGCTGGCGGTCGAGCATGGCGCGCTGGATCTGCTCGGCCGACAGCTTGATCGGAGTCAGCGGGTTCTTGACCTCGTGGGCCACCCGGCGTCCCATCTTGACCAGGGTCTTCATCCGGGCCAGATCGGACACCGAACGCTGCTGTTCCCGGACACCGGAGACCATGGCGTTGAAGCCGTTGAACAGCTGCTGCAGTTCGGATTCCCTGGGTGTCTGGGCCAGCCGGACCAGGTTGCCCTTCTCGACCTCGGCCATGGCCGTGTTGAGCACCGTGATCGGGCTGACGATATGGTTGCGTACGAAGATGACCACCCAACCGCCGATCAGCATGATCAAAAAGAGAATATTGATCAGAAAATCGCTGTAACGGTCCCGCTCGAATTGGCGCAGGCTCCAGCCGCCGCCGAGTTCCAGCATGTAGACCAGATCGTTGACCCGGAAGTAGACCCGGGGATCCGGCCGCTCCCGGTCCAGTACGACCCCTTCGGCTCCGCTGAACAAGCGACGGTTGATGCGGCTGTTCATCAGAACGGGGATCTCGCCGGCGACGATGCGGCGGTAGTTGGAGGCGTCGAGCATCTGGCCGTCCTGGTAGACCGACAGTTCCCCGTTGAGCAGCTGCCCGAGCAGGATCAGCGATTCGGTGTCGATACCGCCGCTGCTCTCCAGAAAGTTGATGGTCATGTTCTGGGCCACCCGCCCCTGTTCGTACCAGAACCGTTCCTGGTTGCGGATACCGGCCGAATGGTAGAAGTTGTAGGCGCTCAGGGCCAGCAGCAGCGCCGAGCCCAGAGTGAGCAGAACCAGAAAAAGCAGCACCTTGAAAGAAAATGTCCGGTAATAGCGTATCACCAGCCGGAAAAGCGGGCTCAGCCCGAAGAGCAGCAGGCTGAACAGGCCCAGAACCAGCAGGATTTTGATCCATTCGGCGCTGACGGTGACAAACGACGGTCGGGCGAAGAACAGATAGATGGACTCCCCGTCCCCGTACGGGAAACGGTAACAGGCGATACGGCCGTTCTCGGTGTTCAGATTCAGCCACTGAGGCTGGGAAACCCCGGCGAGCGCTTCGTCGGGCAAGCTGACCTGAAAAGGGTTCTCGGCCAGCCGGCCACGGTCGTCGATGCGGAAAAATCCGATGTCGTGGCCGGAGATTCTGGGGTTGAGGGCGAAAATGTGCCGGGAGGAAGTGTCTCGGTGCAGCAGGCTGGAAATGTTGAGAACCTGGATGTAGATCGTCCCCAGCAGACGCCCGCCGTCGTAGACGCGGATGGCGGCGTAGGCCACCGATGTCGGGCGTCCGTACAGGCTGGTGCCGGTCTGGCTGATGGCCCAGAACGGAAACAGCGAACCGTCGGGCAGAGCCATATCCAGGTAGGGGATCAGGTGGGCGACATGCTTGATCACCTGGCCGCCGTCGTCGCAGACAAAGATACCGGAAGGAATGTTTTCCTTGGCCGCCAGGCTCTGTTCCCAAAGCATATCCAGGTTCACCTGGTTCTCGTCGGGGTAAAACAGGATGCGCAGGTCCGGTATGGAGGAATTGATCTCGTGAACCATTTCCCGGGCGATGGATTTGGCGTAATTGCCCTGGTTGAGGAAAATGGCGCTCAGGTTGTCTTCGATGTAGGCCTTCTTTTCCCGTTCGCCTTCGCCGAGAATGACGGCATGGAGCAGGACGACGATCAGCGGAATATTGAGCAGCAGCCAGCGGCTTTTTTTGGTCACGAGCAGATTCAGAGCCAGGATCAGCGTCACCAGAGGCCATAGGCTGGCGGCCTGTATCCGTAAAAAAAGCAGGCTGAAAACGGTCAGTACGAACAGAACGGCGATGCGGTAGCGGATCTTTTCCAACAAGCGGTCGAAATGGATCAGCATCAACGGAATGCACAGCACGGCCGCGCCGCAGATCAGCATCACCAGAAAGGCCGGTTCAAAGGAAAAACGGTCGCTGGGAAAGGCCAGCCGGGCGACCAGACTGCGGAAACCCCGCAGTGCCAGCAGAAACAGCAGGCAAGCCGGGATCGACCAGCCTCCGGCCCGCCAACGGCCGGTTCTGCGGACAAACAGGGCGCTGCGGATCAGTCCGGACAGGGCGGCCAGCAGAAACAGCAGGTTGATGCGGTGGCCGCCGTCCAGCCAGTCGCTGCCGGCTCCGATCGGGAAACAGGCCGACAGCAGTCCGGCCAGGACAAACAGCAGTGTCCATTCCTCCAGCAAGCCCTGCCAGGTAAAGTCGGCCCGTGCGCCAGTCTTCCAGCGCAGCAGAAACACGAACAAAACCAGCGCCAGCAGCGACCAGAGCAGCCATTTGTTCAGTTCGCGCTTCGAGCCTCCGCCGATCTGGCCACGGTTCAGGGAAAGCTTGACCAGCAGAGTCTGCAGCCGACCGATCTGGACCGGGCATTCGGCTGTCAGATTGCTTTTGTCGCTCTGCACTTGTATCGGTGCGGACTGCGGGCTGTCGAGCAGGGCCAGATGAACGGAAAGCCGGGGTATCGAAAAGGAAAACAGCGCATCACGGGGTTCATTGACCGGCCACAGATACCGGCTGTAGACGCTGTCCTCGCCGAGCCGGAGCAGAAAATACAGTCCGCCGCGATGTTCGTGGATGATCCAGGTGCCTGCCTGACCGTCATGAAAGCGCCAGTAGCTGGCCTCGCCGCAGTAGCGGGCCAGTTTGCCCCGGCTGGTTTGGACGAACACTTCGTCCGTACTGCGGAGCTCACATTCTCCGTCACGGGCGAAGCGCCGGCCGCGCTCGGTCGCATCCTGATGGAGCCGGCTCAGAAATCCGTTCAACTGCGTTTGCAGCCGTGTCATATCGCCGCTCAGGCTGTCCAGCACCTCCTTTTCGGATTGTATCGGCCGAAACGGCAGGAAGATGAACAGCAGCGCCAGCAGAACCACCACGGTGAAGGGCAGCCGCAGGCGATCCATCACATGGCCAGGCCGCGCAGATGGTACAGACGCCATTGCCCCCCCTCCCGACGCAGGAAAAAAACCAGCTTATAGTAGACACGGTTGCGGGCAGTCGTATTCCACAGGATGATGTTGACGGTCTGAACTGCAAAATCGCCGTCGATCTGCTTGGAGATCCATTCCAGGCGTTCCGTGCGGAAGGGAGAAAACGACAGCTCGATCTCGTCGAGAAAATCGCCGGCATCGAGGTAACCGAACAGGTTGAAAGGCTTGTCGAGGTGCAGGGATATCTTGGCGGTCAGGATGGGCGCAAACTGCTGGAAGGACCGATCGCGGATCGCGTCCTCGATCGGCTGCATCAGCAGAAAATGCTGAACCACCTGAAAACAGAGCAGAACGACCTTGACCATATTCCTCCGGCTAGAAAGTCAACAGGCAAAAAACAGGCAGTTCCCCTAGAGCCGATCGGCCGTCCAGAAAGGCGAGTTCGACGGCAAAAACCAAAGAAACGATTTCGCCGCCCAGCTTCCTGGCCAGATTGGCGCTGGCCCGGGCCGTGCCGCCGGTGGCCAGAAGATCGTCGACGATCAGCACCCGCTGACCGGATTGGACGGCGTCCCGGTGGATCTCGAGGCGGTTGACGCCGTATTCCAGTGTGTATTCCTCGCCGATGGTGTCGGCCGGAAGCTTTCCGGGCTTGCGGATGGGAACGAAACCGGCGCCCAGCTGCTGGGCCATAGCGCCGCCGAAGATGAAACCACGGGATTCGACGCCCAGGACCAGATCCACCCGCTGATTCCGGAACGGGTCGGTCATGGCCGTTACGGCGCTGGCGAACCCTTTGGGGTCTCTGATGAGCGTGGTGATGTCTTTGAAGAGAATGCCGGGTTTCGGAAAATCGGGTACGTCGCGAATCAGGCTTTTCAGGTCCATTGTTAATCCTCCACTGCCGATCATGATAATACACAAGTTCCCGGAAAGTCCACCCGTACAGGCCGTTGTCGGGGCCGACGCATCACAGTGCCGGAAAAATGCCCTTGAAAAAAACCAGCAGCAACAGGCCCCAGGCCGCCGAACCGGTCAGCGCGATCAGCGCCGGTCTGGGCAGATTGATGAACACGACGGCAAAAAAGTAAAAATATGCCAGTAAAGACACCAAGGGCGGCCTGCCCGTCTGGCTCAACCAGGCCTTGCGGGCCGAACGGATGTCCTCCGCCTGTCCGGACACGATCAGATCCAGCAGTTTTTCGGCATGGTAGCCGTACAGTCCGAAGGTGATCAGAAAAAACCAGATCGGTGTCAGAGCGACAAGAGCCGTTTCGCTCAGCGAATCGAAAAACAGTCCGTAAATGGCCAGACCGACCAGCACCCCCAGGGCGATCAGGGCCGGGTAGATAGTTTTTTTGCGCAGCTTTTTGCTGCAAAACACGTAGGCCAGCGGACGGATCCGGCCGATGTCGTACACGGTGCCGCAGTACGGGCAGCCATCGAACTTGGGATCGACCGCTGCGCCGCAGTTGATGCAGTTGCTGTACATGGCAAACTCCACTTACAGTTTGATTGCGAAATGTCGACCTTACAAATGTCAAACCGGATGCATCGGCTCGGAAAGCGCAGCCGGATTGGCGGCCAAAAGGGCTTCTATGACCGGACGGGCCGGAGCGGCA